>CANJNC010000006.1 GCA_947475685.1 Comamonadaceae bacterium
CCCTGCCCCATCAATTCAATCACAAACAAGCCCGTGCCTAACTTTTCAATCATGCGCTTTAAGTCATCGCTTGCGCGCGTGTGCTTGGAGCTCAAGACCAAATTGTGCGAGCCGCCTGCATTTCCTGTGGTTCTCAGCCCCAATTTGCGAGCCGAATAAGTTCCTAGAAAATACCCCTGAACTCGCCCGGCATCGATCACCCGCCTGGCGTGGGTTTTGACCCCCTCGTCATCAAAGGGCGCGCTGCCTTTGCCCCCTAAAACAAAGGGATCCTCATCCAAATAGATATCCTTTGGAAAGACTTGTCGTCCCATGGAGTCCAACAAAAATGTGCTTTTTCGGTACAAAGCACCACCACTCACCGCTTGGACAAAGTGGCCCAAAAGTCCAGAGGCCAGACTGGATTCAAAAAGCACGGGGCACTCAATCGTTGAGATTTTTCTTGACTTCAAACGGCTCAGTGCACGCTCTGCTGCATAACGACCCACGGACTGGGGGTTTGCCAACATTGCAGGATCGCGCATGGAGCTGTACCAAGCGTCTCTTTGCATCTGATCGCCTTTGCCAGCGATGGGTGCCACAGAGATGCTGTGCCTGGAGCTGGCATAACCGCCTCTAAAGCCGCGTGTGTGGCTACTAAAGAAGTGACTTTGTTGCGCCGAGACAGAGGCCCCCTCGCTGTTGCTGATGCGCTTGTCCGTCTTGAACGCGGCTTGCTCACACTCGATGGCCAAGTCACACGCTTTCTCAGCAGAAATTTGCCAAGGATAGAACAAGGCCAAGTCCTTGTAACTTTTACAGATATCTCTTGCATCCGGCAGCCCAGCGGCCGGATCTTGTGCCGTGAAGCGAGCAATGTCATAGGCGGCTTGCACCGTGCGCTCAATCGCAGCAAAAGAGAAGTCCGAGGTGCTCGCGTTTCCTCGTCGAGCACCCAAATACACCGTGACACCCAGGCCCTTGTCACGGTTTCTCTCCACCGTTTCAAGCGAGCCCTTTCGAACTGACACGCTCAGGCCGCACCCCTCAGAGGCCTCTGCGCCGGCATCCGTTGCACCCAGTTTGAGCGCGTGCGCAAGCGCATGGTCCACCAATGACTCAAAATGTGCCCTGGTGTATGAAAATCCCCTCAAAGCGTCTTTGGGGGAGGAAAGTGGGGTGGATTTTAGTTTTTTCATGAACGTATATGATACTGTCGCCTTTGACCTTCTCGCAATGCAGGCGATAATTCACCCCAAGATGTCAAGAAAACCCAAAAAAGGCTACTACGTTCGAGGAGAGTTCGTTGCTGAAGGCAGTGAGCTTGATTTGGCCTATAAACGCGAACTCAAAGGCAGCGACAGCGCGAGCAAAACCGATCTCAAACGCGAAAGCACTGAGCGGCAAAAACTCGGCGTTGAGTTGCTCGAGCTTAGGACCGATCTCAAACAAAAGTTGCTCGATCAAGGTCATCTCTCAGGCAGCTTGGTTGACGCTTTGGCTGCTGCAAAAAAAATCACTGACTTTGAAGGCAAAAGGCGTCAAATGCAGTATGTCGGAAAACTCATGAGAAAGCTCTCTGAAGAGGACATTGAACGCATCCAAGAGAGCCTTCAACTCCAACACGGTGGCTCTGCAGCCGAGACTCAGGCCTTGCATGAGGCGGAGTTGTGGCGCGAGAGATTGATTCGCGATGAGGAGGCACTGGCCAAGTGGATAGAGCTCTTTCCACAAACGGATGCTCAACAACTTCGAGCCCTCATCAGACAAGCTCGCAAAGATGCTGTGCCACTGGGCCAAAGGGAAGTCTCCATGGGTCTAGCGCCCAGACAATCTCGAGCCTACAGAGAAATCTTTCAATGGATCCGAAGCGCCATGAACCCTGCACATCAAACGCCCTTGGCTGCGCCCAACGATACCGAAGACATGGCGCATTGAGACTGCCAAACGCGCCATCCAAACGCCCAAATTTCAAGACCGCTTCATTTTTTAAGTGTTTGCCATGACCACCACGCCGCAAATTGACCCTCGATGTGACACCCTCACCATTGGATTGCTCTCGATCAGTGACCGAGCCTCAAGTGGTGCTTATGAAGACAAGGGCATTCCGGCTCTCAAAGACTGGCTCACCCAAGCCCTTTGGAACCCCATTGTTTGGCATCAGGCGGTGATCCCAGATGAGGCAAGCTTGATCACCTCAAACTTGCTTGAGTTGGTCAAAAAGGGCTGCCACCTCATTTTGACAACCGGTGGGACTGGACCGGCTGCAAGGGATGTCACCCCTGAAGCCACTTTGGCTGTTCAGGGCAAGGAGATGCCTGGGTTTGGAGAGCAAATGCGACAAATCAGCTTGCACTTTGTCGCAACCGCTATTTTGTCAAGGCAAGTGGCGGTGATCAAAGACCAAACCTTGATCATCAACTTGCCCGGGCAACCCAAATCCATTGAAGAGACTTTGGGTGGCTTGAAAGACCCACAAGGTGCTGGCTTGGTCCATGGAATTTTTGCCGCCGTGCCCTATTGCATCGACCTCATTGGTGGCCCCTATATGGAATGCAAAGACGAGTTTTGCAAAGCCTTCAGACCCAAAACTGCACTGCACTCTAAAAGAAGATGACTCGCCAAAAAAAACAGCGCTCGCCTCAAAGGGGTCAGTGCCTGGCCTGGCCTTTCATCGCCTCCAACTCCACTTGCAAGGCTTTGATCAAATGCTCTTGCGCCAAGGTGCGATCGCTCAATTCTTTGATCGATTGGGCCACGGGGTCATCGGCCTGAGTGACGCCATAGGCTGAAAAAATAGACTCGCTTGTGTGAGGAGCGTTTACTTGAGCATCCAATGGGGGCGAGTTCAGGTCTGTTGCTTGAGGGCCCATGCGTTCAGCTCGCAATCTTGGCTCTGAGGACACGGGGCTGACTGCGCTTGCGGGCTGCGACTCAATGATGCGAGCGGGATTGCCAACGGCCGTGGCACCCGCAGGCACGGGTTTGGTGACCACTGCGTTGCTCCCAATGCGAGCTCCTGCGCCGACCTCAAAACCCCCCAACACTTTGGCACCTGCCCCGACCACCACATCACAGCCCAAAGTTGGATGCCGTTTGGTGCCTTTGTACAAACTCGTTCCACCCAGCGTGACCCCTTGATAGATGGTGCACCCGTCTCCAATTTCAGCCGTCTCTCCCACCACCACGCCCATGGCGTGATCGAAAAATACACGCTTGCCAATTTTGGCTGCAGGATGGATTTCAATGCCCGTTAAAAACCGACTCACATGCGATATGAAGCGACCCAACCACCACAAACCCATTGCCCAAAGGGCATGGGCCAAGCGGTGCAAAATCAAAGCATGCAAGCCTGGGTAACACGTGAGCACTTCCCAGCGGCTCTTGGCTGCAGGGTCGCGCTCAAAAATGCACTCGATATCGTCTCTAATTCTTGAAAACATAGTGCTCTAGTCTATTCTTTTTATGGCATCTTTGGCGACCATTTGCTTAGCAACACCTCTTAGAATGTGGACTTCTTCAGGTGAGAGTTGGGCTCGATTAAATATTTGCTGCAATCTGGGCATCAGCTTTTTGGGGGCCAAGGGATCAAGAAAACCAATTCTCACAAGCGACTCTTGCCAGTGACCGATCAGTCCTGCAATTTCTTTCGCATCTGCTTGAACCCGTTCTTGACCAAGGGGCTCAAAATTGGCATAAGCCACCTCCCCATTTGCACCATAGCCGCCCAAAGCCATGCGCCACTCATAGGCCAAGACTTGTGCGGCACTGGCCAAATTCAAGGATCCAAAATCTGGGTTCGTAGGAATGCTCAAAGCCACATGACAGCGATAAACATCCTCGTTGAGCATGCCAAAGCGCTCCGAGCCAAACAAAAAAGCAATGCCCAAGGGCGTGCTCTGGTTTGGGGCCAAAAGCGCTTGAAAATGCTCTCTTGGAAAACGCGTTGGCGGGCCAAAATCTCTTGGCGTCATGGCCGTTGCGCACACATGGGTGATCCCCTCCAAGGCCTCTTGCAGCGTTGACACCACCCGAGCGCGCTCCAAGATATCTTGAGCGCCACTGGCGCGCTGCTTGGTCTCTTCACGCCTGAGCACATTCTCAAATCGAGGATCGACCAAGACCAAATCATCAAAACCCATGACTTTCATGGCCCTGGCCACCCCCCCTACATTGCCTGCATGGCTGGTCTGAATCAATATAAAACGGGTTTTCATGAAGGCTTAACTGTTAATGAGACGTCAAAGACAGGCTTAAGAGGGCGCACGCGCGAGAAAAAAAATCAACTTCACCCTAGGGATGACTTAAAATAGCGCGCATGAACTCCACATAGCTCTGCATCCTTTTAAAGCCCTGGAGCCAATGGCTGACATTTGCACCTCAACTGTGGTTCAAACTCCATTTTAAAGATGTATCAAGGCTCTTTGACCCCTTAAGGGTGACTTTCTTTTCAAGCCCACTGGATTTGCATTGAGATCCGCCACACGCAATAACGCTCCATTGAAACCCACGATTGTTCTTTTATGATGCCCTCCAACTCCCTACACCCCATGCTCAATGTGGCCATTAAAGCAGCTCGAGCAGCTGGGGGTGTCATCAATAGAGCCGCTTTGGATGTGGAGTCTGTGCGCATTTCCGAGAAAAACATCAATGATTTTGTGACAGAAATTGACCACGAAAGTGAGCAAATCATCATTGAAACTCTTTTAGGTGCTTATCCCGATCACGGCATTTTGGCTGAAGAGTCAGGCTCCACGCACGGCTCGCCTTCTAGCGATCACATCTGGATCATTGATCCTTTGGATGGCACCACCAATTTCATTCATGGCTTTCCAATTTATTGCGTGAGCGTTGCGCTTCAAGTTCGAGGCAAGATTGAGCAAGCGGTGATTTACGACCCCACTCGCAATGACCTCTTTACCGCCACCAAGGGACGCGGCGCCTTTGTCAATGACCGACGCATGCGAGTGAGCAAGCGCACGCAACTCAAAGATTGCATGCTCAGCACGGGCTTTCCGTTTCGAGCAGAGGATGACCTGGAAGCTTATTTCAACATTTTGAGAGACATCATTCCCAAAACCTCCGCGCTTAGACGACCGGGCTCTGCGGCGCTGGATTTGGCCTATTTGGCTGCGGGCTACACCGATGGATTTTTCGAAACAGGTCTCGCGCCTTGGGACATTGCAGCAGGTTGCTTGTTGGTCACTGAAGCGGGCGGCCTCATTGGCAACTACAGCGGAGAGGCGCCGTATCTAGACGCCCAAGAAATCATGGCTGCGAGCCCTAAAATTTATGCACAAATGGTGCCACTTTTAAAGCCTTACTCCAAATTCAACACAAGTTCAAACAACTCAGCAGATCACATCAGTGGCGACAGAGTTGCGCAAACAGGCACCGTGTCTCTCAAAGCGTCTAATTCGCCAACATCCATGGCGCTGAAAAAACTTCGCGCGCCTCAGGGCCGTTAAGTTGCCCAGAGCTTTTTGTATTGAAGTCAAACCCTTGAGCCTTTCGCACTCAACACCCAAGTTCAATGGAATCGAATGAAAGAGGACAGCAGCAAATCGATCAAAGAGGTCTTGGCCAAAGGCGACACCGATACGCCCATGATGCAGCAATACAAGGCGATCAAGGCCCAGTATCCTGATACGCTTGTGTTCTACAGGATGGGGGACTTTTATGAACTATTCTATGACGATGCGCACAAAGCCAGTGATTTGCTTGGCATCACCTTAACGCACCGCGGCCACAGTGCTGGCCAACCCATTGCCATGGCAGGCGTGCCCTTTCACTCTGCAGAAGGCTACCTTGCCAAGCTCCTCAAGCGCGGTGAGTCGGTGGCCATTTGCGAGCAAGTCGGAGAGATCACCGGCAAAGGTCCTGTAGAGCGAAAAGTCGTTCGGGTCTTGACCCCTGGGACCTTGACTGACACGGAGCTCCTGGCTGACAAAACAGAATCGTACCTGCTGTCGGTCTATGCCAGTGAACGCGCCTCTTCAGGGCAAGGATGTGGCTTGGCTTGGATGAGCCTTACCCAAAACGAAATCTATCTCACACAATGCGCCAGCTCCGAGCTCAACGAATGGGTCAACCGCATCTCTCCAAGCGAAGTGATTTGCTCTCAATCTTTGCCAGCGGCTTTGAGGGCCAGCATCTCAGGGCCCCATGTGCTGACCCAACGCACAGAGTGGCAATTTGAAGCGGCCTTGGGCGTTAGAAAGCTCCAAGAACAGCTGCAAACCCAGTCCCTTGAAGCCTGGCATGCACAGCATTTGACGGCTGCACATGCCGCAGCCAGTGCCTTGCTCAGTTATGCCGAACACACGCAAGGGCAAAGCCTGCCGCACATCAAATCCTTGCAAGTGATCTTGCAAGACGATTTGATTGATCTGCCGCCCAGTACTCGAAGAAATCTTGAGCTCAACCAAACCCTCAAAGGCGAGGACTCACCGACTTTGTTCTCCTTGCTTGACACCTGCCAGAGTTCAATGGGCTCTAGAGAGCTCAAGCGCTGGATGCTTGAGCTCTCCAGATCCAGGGACGCTCCACGGCGTCGACTTCAAGCCATTGATGTGTTGATGCAAGGACAAGCCCAGTCGAATTTTGTGCAATTGAGAGAACACTTTAAAGGCATGGCCGATGTCCAACGCATCAGCGCGCGCATTGCTTTGCGGCAAGTCAAACCCCGAGAGCTGATCGCTTTGACCCGTTCACTTGAGAGGGCCCACGTCCTTAGAGCGCAGTTGCAAGCTCTTGGTGCGACCGACCTTTTGGTGCAACTCCAAGCACAGCTTGAGATCGATACGCGCTGGTGCGAGCTCATTGGCAGAGCCATTGCCCCTGAGCCCTCGGTGTTGGTGCGCGATGGGGGGGTCATGGCCGATGGGTACGATGAAAGCTTGGATGAGTTAAGAGGCATTCAAAACAATTGCGACGCGTTTCTCTTGGACTTGGAAACCAAAGAAAGGGCTCGAACGGGCATCCACAATTTAAGGGTTCAATTCAACAAGGTTCACGGCTTCTTTATCGAAGTCACTCAAGGTCAGTTGGACCGCATTCCCGATAATTACAGAAGGCGACAAACCCTTAAAAACGCGGAGCGCTTCATCACCCCTGAGCTCAAGGAGTTTGAAGACAAAGCCTTGTCCGCACAAGAAAGAGGTCTGGCAAGAGAAAAATGGCTCTATGAGCAACTGCTCGATACCCTTCAAGACACCGTCCCTCTTCTTGCCACCATGGCCAAAGCGCTGGCTCAACTCGATTGCCTATTGACCTTGAGTGAGCGCGCTCAAACCTTGGGGTGGTGTGCACCGACCTTTGTGAACCATCCTTGCATTGAGATCCTCAAAGGCAGGCACCCTGTGGTTGAAGCTCGCTTGCAAGAAAGCGCCAACAAGGCATTCATCGCCAACAACACCTCCATGAGCAGCAAGCAACGCTTGCACATCATCACCGGACCCAATATGGGGGGCAAGTCCACCTACATGAGACAAGTTGCATTGATCGTGCTCTTGGCATGCATGGGCAGTCACGTCCCGGCCTTGGCGTGCAGCATTGGGCCCATTGATGCCATTTACACGCGCATTGGAGCCGCCGATGATTTGGCCAACGCGCAGTCCACGTTCATGATGGAGATGACCGAGGCGGCATTTATCTTGCACAACGCCAGCGCTCACAGCTTGGTCTTGATGGATGAAATAGGAAGAGGCACCTCCACCTTTGATGGTTTGTCACTGGCCTCAGCCATCGCCACACAACTGCACAACAAATGTCAGTCTTTTACCTTGTTTGCCACCCACTACTTTGAGTTGACCGATTTTCCAAATCACCATCAGCAGTCGATCAATATTCACTTGGGTGCCAGTGAAACAGGCTCGCACATTGTCTTCTTGCATGAGATCGAACCCGGTCCTGCCTCACAAAGTTATGGCATTCAAGTGGCCAAACTGGCAGGCATCCCACAGTCTGTCTTGAACCATGCCAAACAGGTTTTAGGCGCCCTTGAATCCCTTGCACAGCAGCAAGAAAAGCAAGTGGACCTCTTTAGCACGCCTGAACATGAGGAGCTTTTCAACATGAGCGCAGTTGAAAGCAAACTCAAAGACATTGACCCCGACCAACTCTCTCCCAAAGAGGCGCTCGACGCCTTGTATGCACTTAAGAAATTGCTTTAAACTTTGCGAAAAGCCTTATCGCAAATCAATCAATGCGACCATTGAACCCACTGGTAATGGGCCGAGATCAATATCAATACACCAAACGCAATGCGATAGTAAGCAAAAGCGATAAAGTCGTGGGTTGAGATGAACTTGAGTAACCATCTCACACAAACCCAGGCGCTTAAAAATGACATCACCAAGCCCACCAAAAACAAGGGCGCATCATGGACGCTCAAGAGCGCTCGCTCCTTGTACAAACTATAAACGCCCGCTCCAAGCAATGTGGGAATGGCCAGAAAAAACGAAAACTCAGTGGCCACTTGACGGCTCAAACCAAACCACATGCCACCAATGATCGTCGCACCCGATCTGGACGTCCCTGGCAGCATGGCCAAGCACTGAACCAATCCCACCCTCAAAGCATCCAAGCCAGACATGGACTCCACATTGAGAACTCGAAAGCGATCGTTGGGGTGCTCATCCAAGGGCTTGGGCCGGCCCCAACCTTCAACCCATAAAATCACAAAGCCGCCAATGATAAAGGTGCTCGCGACCACCCAAGGCGTGAACAAATGCGCCTTGATCCAATGACCAAAAAGAAGACCCATGATGACCGCTGGCACAAAGGCTATGCACACATTGATGGTCAAGCGCTGAGCCGTTCTCGACCTGGGCAAAGAAAGAAAGGTGTTTTTGATCTTTGCCCAAAAGACCAAGACCACCGCAAAAATGGCGCCCGATTGAATCGCGATATCAAACACTTTCGCACGCTCGTCGTCAAACTCAATCAACGACCCAACCAATACCAAATGTCCCGTTGAGGAAATGGGTAAAAATTCCGTCAACCCTTCAACCACACCCATCAGCAGCGCTTTTAGCAAAAGTATCACGTCTATTTCCACACTCAATCCTCGGTTCAAAAGTCATTGTGGTGCTTTGAGCACATTGCAAGCAAAGCGTGCCAATTATGCTTTGCAAGTGCACTCTTTGATGCATGAATGCAAAAAAATATACATTTACCAGCCCTGGTTGGCACTTATGCACCCAGACACGCCTAAAATCAGGCCATGAGCGCCAAAGATACATCCTCACCCCATGTCCCCAAGACGTCAAACCAAACTGCGTCGCCTGATCCCATCGAAAAACCAAGTAATTTTTTACGTCAAATCATTGAACACGATTTGTCCAAAGGTGCGTACAGCACGCGCAAATGGGCTGGCTCTCCAGGCTCCAAAGCGCACCAAGATCAAGGCGCTTTAGACACCGCGTCCATTCGCACACGCTTTCCACCAGAGCCCAACGGTTACTTGCACATCGGTCACGCCAAAAGCATTTGTATCAATTTTGGTCTAGCACAGGACTACCACGGCGTGTGTCACATGCGTTTTGACGACACCAATCCAGAAAAAGAAGACACCGAGTACGTCAACTCCATTTTGGATGCGGTGAAATGGCTAGGGTTTGATTGGAGCCAAGAAATCAACGGCAAGACGGTCTCACACCTCTATGAGGCAAGCTCCTATTTTGAGTTCATGTATGCCGCCGCACTGGCACTCATTGAGTCTGGCAACGCCTACGTCGATGAACAAAGTGCTGAAGAGATGAGGAGCATGCGAGGAGACTTCTCTACTGCAGGCATCAACAGCCCCCATCGCGATAGAAGCCCACAAGACAATCTCGCGCGTTTCACGGCCATGAAAGACGGGCTCTTGGCCGATGGAAGCGCCGTGCTCAGAGCCAAAATTGACATGGCTTCGCCCAATTTAAACATGCGTGATCCGGCGATTTATCGCATTCGCCGAGCGCATCACCACCGCACCGCAAACCGTTGGTGCATTTATCCAATGTACACCTTTGCTCACCCCATTGAAGATGCGCTGGAGCAAATCACACACAGCTTTTGCACCCTTGAATTTGAGGACCAACGTCCCTTTTACGATTGGCTTCTAGATAAACTCATTGGCTTGAACTTGCTGAGTGCACCCGCACCCAAACAGTACGAGTTTGCTCGGCTGAATTTGACCTATGTGATCACCAGCAAAAGAAAACTCGCGCAACTGGTCAACGAGCACCATGTGAGTGGTTGGGATGACCCCAGAATGCCCACCATCGTGGGACTTCGCAGAAGGGGCTACACACCACAAAGCATCCGTACATTTGTAGATCGCATTGGCGTGACGAAAAGCGACAGTTGGATTGAGTACAGCACCCTTGAAGGCTGCTTGAGGGAGGACTTGGAGGACAAGGCCCCAAGGGCCATGGCTGTCTTGGAACCCATTCAACTGACTCTAAGCAACTGGCGTGAAGTCATGGGCGATGAGCCCCACATCAGCGTCACAGCACCCATGCACCCCAATCACCCCGAATGGGGGCAGCGTGAATTTTTATTCAGCCCTCGCCTGTGGATTGAAAAGTCCGACTTTGCACAAACTCCGCCCAAAGGTTTTTTTAGACTTTTCCCGGGCAACAAAGTGCGCCTCAAATACGGTTATGTCGTTGAGTGTGTAGGATGTGTGACCAACGAGCAAGGGGAGGTGACGGAGGTCTTGGCCAATATCGTTGCGGATACGAAAAGTGGTACACCTGGCGCCAACACCATCAAAGTCAAAGGAGTTCTCACTTGGGTGAGTCAACTCGACGCTTTGAGCGCGGAGGTCCGAATTTATGATCGCCTCTTTAACGACTCACAACCTGATGCCGGAGGCAAAGATTTCCTCATGGCCCTCAATCCACAGAGCTTAAAAATCTCTCGCGGCAAAGTTGAGCCGAGCTTGAAAGCGATTCAAGCCGGCAAGGGCTTTCAATTTGAGAGGCATGGCTACTTTGTAAGCGATCTCAAAGATCACAGCGAACTGTCTCCTGTCTTTAATCGCATCACTGGCTTGAAAGACTCATGGACCCCAGGCGCTTGACGAGCCAACGCGTACTTGGGTATCCCAAGACAACGCTTTGTTTTGGTTGATTGACAAGGATCAAAGAACCCCCAAAGAGAAAAAGCTACATTGAACATCTGAGCCACTTTAGAAAGATTCAGATGAAAAAAAACCAAACTCTTCACTTTTGCCCCAACGTCCAAACCCATATTCAAACCGCTCATGGCTTTGAGGCCTGCATCACAGAGCATCAATGTTTCAGCGATGATCCATGCCCGTTGATGAAACAGTTTCTTGAGCATCAAAAAACACTGGAGATGAATCAAATGCTCAGACCAGCAGAAAAGCTTTGCAAGAAGAAAAGCCATTAACCCAATCGTGCCAAGGGCTGTTCAGTTAAAATATACTGGATGATCTCTTATCTCTAAAGCCCACTTTTTTCATTTGCCCATGGCTTGGTTTGTTTTTTTATTTTTACTCATGGCCCATGTGATCGGTGCGCACGCACAAAACTATCCACAACCCGTTGAGGGTTCGTGGGTTGCCAAAGACTTTAAATTTCACACGGGTGAAACTTTCAAAGAACTCAAAATTGGCTACCAAACCGTGGGCGAGCCAAGCGGCCTCCCTGTCTTGATGTTGCATGGCACTGCTGGAAGCGCCAAGTCACTGCTCAATATGAATTTTGCCGGTGAGTTGTTTGGCCCTGGTCAAGCCCTGGATGCCAAAAAATACTTCATCATCTTGCCTGACAGCATTGGAGTGGGTCTCTCCAGCAAACCTTCCGACGGCTTAAAAAGACAGTTTCCAAGGTACAACTACGACGACATGGTTCAAGCCCAATACAGACTTGTGACACAGGGCCTTGGAATTGAGCACCTTCGACTTGTGTCTGGCAATTCCATGGGCGGCATGCAAACTTGGATCTGGGGCATCAAATACCCTGAATTCATGGATGTGCTTGCCCCCTTGGCCTCGACCCCTAGTGCCATGTCTGGAAGAAACTGGATGATGCGCCGGCTCATCATCGACGCCATTCAAAACGATCCCACATGGAACCATGGCAACTACACCGAACAGCCCAAAAGTTTGAAATTTGCATCCACTTTTTTCTCACTCGCCACAAGTGGGGGGACCAAAGCAATGCAAAAAATAGGATCCACCAGAGAAAAGGCAGACGCCTTTGTCAATTCCAAATTGAATGAACCTATGGCTGCAGATGCCAATGACAACTTGTATCAATGGGAGTACTCAGCCGATTACGATCCCCAGCCCTTCTTAAAAAATATCAAAGCCCGCGTGCTGATTATCAACGCAGAGGATGATGAGAGAAATCCGCCCGAGCTGGGCCGCATGGAACAAGTCCTCAAGCAACTCAAAAATGCACGCTTACATCTGATCCCCTCCAGCGACCAAACCTCTGGTCATGGCACCACGGGACAGGCCAAGTGGTGGAGCCAAGAGTTGCTCAAAGAACTCCAGAGCGTCCAAACCTTCAAGCCTTGAACTTTCCTTTTTCAAACTGTCTTTGTCATCTCTTACTCAACATCCACTGGAATATACTTTGTCCCTTTACCGAACTCTTTTCAAATGCCCTTGCCTGGATTTGATGGTCATGGCTTTGGTACAACTGGCACTCACAACAGCACCGTGTCTTGCTCAAGACAGCACTGAATGGCCAAGCAAACCCATCAAGATGATTGTGCCCTTTCCCGCTGCTGGTGGAACGGATGCTGTGGCCAGAGCTCTTGCCAATAAATTAAGTCTTCAAGTGGGCAAACCCGTCATCGTTGAAAACAAGTCCGGCGCCAATGGCGTCATTGGCGCAGACTACGTGGCTCATTCAACGCCTGATGGATTGACGATTTTGTTGACCATCGCCTCTCACTCGATTGCACCAGCCATCTACAAAAGCTTGCCCTACAACACAGATCAAGATTTTACGGCGGTGAGCTTGGTTGCACTCTACCCCTATCTCTTTACCATCCCCCAAAGTTCACCCCTTCACTCCTTTAAAGAATTCATTGACTATGCCAAACTGCATCCAGGGCAAATCAGCTACGCGTCTTCTGGCACGGGCAGTGGCCCACATTTGGGAATGGAGTTGCTAGAAGAGATCACGGGCATGGAGCTCATTCACGTTCCCTACAAAGGTGCGGCACCGGCGAACAACGATTTGATCAGCGGTCAAGTTCAAGCCATGCTCAACAATCTTTTGGCGGGTGGCGCCTTGATTCGAGCTCAAAAACTCAAGGTCTTGGCCATCACCAGCGAGCACAGATCTAAGGCCTTGCCCGATGTGCCGACCATCAAAGAGTTGGGCTACCCCAAGTACCAAGTCGATGGATGGTATGGTGTCTTTGTGCCCGCCAAAACGCCCACAAGCACAGTGAACAAACTTTCATCAGAAATCGCAAAGGCGCTCAAAGATGCTGAGGTACTGCAGCGACTGAGCAAGGATGGTGCAATTGCGGTTGGAAGTACTCCTAAAGAGTTTGCTGACTTTTTCAATCGCGATAAAAAGCAGTGGTTAGAGCTTACACAAAAAATCAAAATCACTCTGGACTGAACCCATGCCTAAACTTCAAGTTGCCAAAGACATTGACATTTTTTATCAAGAAGACGATTTCACCAATCCGTGGCAACATCGACCAACACTCCTGCTTCAACACGGCAACGGCAGGAGCAGTGCGTTTTGGTACAGATGGATCCCTTATCTAAGCCGGCACTTTAAAATTGTTCGCGCTGACATGAGAGGTGTGGGACAGTCCTCACCCATTGAAAACACCCAGGATGATATTTCCATCGAGCATTGTGTCAGCGACTTGGTCCAACTGATTCAACACCTCAGTGATGCACCTGTTTATTTTTGCGGCGAGTCCATGGGCGGCATCTTGGGCATGGCTTTGGCAAGCTTGCACCCTGAGCGGGTCAAAGCACTGATCCTAGTTGCCACACCCGTCTATATCAGTGACGCCATGAAATCTCGCTATGCCATGGGGCACGGATCTAGATTGGACGCGATGAAAAAAATGGGCATCAAAAACTGGGTTCGAGAAACCAGTGTCTTGACCCGATTTGCACCAGATACAGACCCCCATCTCATTGACTGGTACGTCGAAGAGTTTGCAAAGGGGCAACCCGACGTGTTGGTGCGCTACTCTGAGCTTGTGAATTCAGCCAATGCCAAAGACTTCCTCGCGCGCATTCAATGCCCAACACTTGCGATCATGCCAAGCAATGGACAAATCACCGATACCGAGCAAGAGGCCCTAATAGAAAAACACATTCAGAACATTCGAATTGAACACATCCAAACGCCCTTTCACATGATTCATTTGACCCATGTCAAAGAATGCACCGATCAAGTCCTTGACTTTCTAGAGGCAATGGAGCACCAAAGCTCCACGCAGGCAAACTAAACCGTTGCAACAGGTGTGACGGGTGAACCCGCTGCACCAGGCAGACGCAATGGGGGTGCAGTCAACAAAAATCGATGGCGTTGATTTTGATGAAGCCAACTAGAAAGCTCACTCAAATACCAAAGCTCACCAAGGTGAACGCCCAATTTAAATAAGCAGTGTTCATGCAGTGGCAAGACCGCACCGCTCTCGCCTAAGCCATGGCGAATGCCTAAGGTGGAAGACGCTTCAATGGCCAAGTTATCCGATACGATGGCACTCAAACGACTTTGCGTGATCCAATTCAGGAGCCCCTCATCCTTCCCATCCAAAACAGCGCAGGCTGTTCTGATGGTTTCGTTGGGCCCGCTGGGGGCGCTTTGCATGATCAAGTCATCCAAGCCCGTGTGAAAACAAACCATATCGCCTTCTTGGACTTGAATCTTCTCTTGTGCCATGATCGATAAAAGCATCTCCAAATTCACATGCACTCTTTTATCTCCAAAGTGTCGATGTAAATCAATCATCACCCCTCGTCCCTGAACGCCTTTTTCGGCCATTTTGGCAATGGACAAGGCTTTTGCCCCCAATTCACCTTGCAAGCCTTGACCATGCGGATCCACAATGGACCATCCGTTGTAAAAAACTTTTTTAGCCTGGCCCTCACCGTCTACATCAAACCATGAACCTTTGTGCGAAAAGCTGTCCCACTGCGTGGAATACTGACTGTATAAAAGCACTGCCTCATCGCTAGAGACGTCGGTCAGTCTTTGATCCAACTCATTGAGCGCAAAATTAAAAATCTTGTGTCCTTGGGCATTGGTGACCGGCTTGAAAATGGGTGCACACCGATGTGCATTCAAAACTTGTCCGCCAGGTTTGTCCAGTGGCAAGCTCAAACAAAATATTTCTCCTGTGATCACCTCTTGGATGGCTTGAAGTCGAATTTCAGGGGTAATGAGATTCATGCGACCGCATTGATCGTCTTCACCAAATTCGCCCCAATTTGAGCCCTGGGGCCTGATCGTCCATCTTTTTTTCATAAGCCCAACTTCTTTTTACAATGATTTCCCCTTAGCACCCTAGACACCGTCAATCGCCTTGGTGTAAGTATTTATTTCTATGTAAGTATTTATTTCTACAATAGAGCTTGAAATGTATACCAAAAAAAGCCGACTTCAAATTCTCGCTAAGAAATTTATCCCAGCTCGCGACCCAGAACTCCTTAAGACACTCATGACTCACCTTTTAACTCGCATGCATCAAATCACCCTTGGGGTGCTGTTTATTTTTTCAATTTCATCGCTCAATGCGCTGGCCTATCCCGATCGAGCGGTTCACGTCATCACCCCTTTCCCAGCGGGTGGTGCAGCCGATGTGGTACTTCGCTTAGTGACACAAAAATTATCCGAGGCTCTGGGAACTCCTTTTGTGGTCGAAAACAAAGCGGGGGCTGGCGGGGGAATTGGTAGCCTTTATGTTGCAAAAGCTGAAGCGGATGGATACACCTTGCTGCTCACCTCCAGCAGCGCCATGTCCATCAACCCTCTTTTAGGAGAAAAGTCCCTCTATAACCCCTTTACTGACTTTACAGCCATCGTCTTGATTGGTTCATCCCCCAACGTCTTGGTGGTCAATGCCAAAGAGAACATCAATACCTTAAACGACTTGATCTCTCAGGCCAAAGCAAAACCAACCCAATTCAGTTTTGCCTCTAATGGAGCGGGCACGTTAAGTCACCTCACGGGTGAGCTTTTTAATCAATACGCTGGCGTGACACTGTTGCATGTCCCCTACAAAGGCGCCGCCCCTGCCGTTGCAGACACCATAGGCGGTCAGGTCAACGCCTTGTTTGCAGCCTATGCCAGTGTCAATGGGATGGTCAAAGCTGGCAAACTTAAACTGATTGGCGTGACCAGTCTGAATCGCTTAGAAATTGCACCAGACATCCCCACGTTGTCTGAGAGTGGGCTCAAGGGGTTTGAGTCCAATCAATGGTGGGGCTTGTATGGTCCGCCCAACTTAAATAGCGCCATCGTAGGCAAGCTCAATGTCGAGATGAATAAGATTTTATCCAACAAAGAAACCAAAAAACGATTTTCAGAAGAATCGATTGAGCTCATGGGTGGCACACCCGCACAACTCAATCAGTACTTAAGAGCGGACTACAGCAAATGGGAAAAAGTCATTAAACATGCCAACATCAAAAACCAATAATCTAACAAGTCCCCCCTTAGCCAGCATGGGTGCAACACACGCATTGGCGCAGTTTGGCCACGATCTTCGCTGGGCACAAGTTCCAATCCGCGTGAAGGAGACCCTGCATGTTTTGATGATCGATATTTTTCGTGCCTCAGCGGGTGGTATCGATCGTGCATGGACTCAAGACATCCTATCGCTTTATCAACACCACCGTTCAGATCGAAACGCTCACGTTCTTTTGCACGACCTGCAAGTCGATGTGGCCAAAGCTGCATTCATCAACGCAACTGCGTGTGGCAGCTTAGACTGGGATGACTCGCATGTGGCGGCAATCATTCATCCAGGTGTTTGCGTATGGCCTGCAGCCATCGCCATGGCCCAAGTCACCCAAGCAACTGGACAAGAGTTGCTTGAAGCTTGTGTGGTCGGTTATGAAACAGCCATTCGAGTCGGCATGTCCATTCAACCTGAGCATTCATTGCGGGGCTTCCAAGGCACTCCCACTTGCGGCGCGTTTGGCGCCGCTGCGGCTTGCGCAAAACTGCTCAAACTCTCCGTTGAACAACACCGCAATGCCTTGGGCATTGCGGCCACGTTTGCATGTGGGATTTCACAGTTTTTTGTATCTGGCTCTGACATCAAACGATTCCACGCTGGCAAAGCCGCCATGAATGGCGTGGAGGCTGCACTTTTGGCCCATCAAGGCCTGAGTGGACCTCCAGATGCAATTGAGGGCGTACAGGGATTTTGCCATGCCTTCTCCGATCGATTCGATGAGCAAACGATTCTAAAGCGACTGGGGGACGCCTTTGAAATTGAAAAAATCTCTCTCAAACCCCACGCTGGAAGCGTACGTATGCAAAGTGCCATTGAATGTGCTTTGTACATTGCAAAAAAGCAAACAATTAGCGTTGAAGATATCTCGCACATTGAAATTGGCGTGCACCCTGCCATGGTGGGCAAACTCACGGCCAACCAGCCCGTTGATCATCAGCAAGCTCAACTGAGCACGCCCTTTGCAGTGGCCATGGCGTTTTACTATCGTCAATTCAAAGGAAGTGAGATCTCTTTGTCCATTGATGACTTTGCAAACGCTTTTTCAAACTCGGATGTCATGAACTTGTCTGCAAAAATTACTTGCCATGAAGACAAGGAAGTCGAAGAAAAGACAACTCTCGAATCTGTCGCCGCCCGTGTACTTTGTCAAATGAAAAATGGATCACAGTTTGAACACTTTATTGAGCATCCCTTGGGCTGTCCAGCCAATCCCATGCGGCTAGACCATATTTCAAACCGATTCATCCATCTGTCTGAACATAAAGTGGGCCATCAAGAATGCCTTGATTGGCTTGAGTCAACGAAAGACGTTGCGAGTTTAAAGAACATAGACCCCTTGATGACTCTAAGATTAAAGCAATGAGTAGACCCACACTTGAATTGTCGCAATTCGTATCCAAGACCACCTATCTCCAAGCCCCTCAAGCCATCCAAGATCAACTGATTGCTTGCTTACTGGACTACTTTCGCGTGGCGTCCATTGGGCAAAGAATGCCTTGGAGCAGATGGAGCGAGGCCTTTTGCGCCAAAACCAGTCACCCTGGCTCTAGCAAAGTGCTCTTTAGTGAACTGAGCCTTGACGCGTTAAGCAGTACCTTTTTGAATACGATCTATTCGGGTAGCGTAGACGCCGATGATGTGCATGTGGGCGCCATGCTTCATCCTGGTTGCATTGTCATCTCCAGCGCACTGGCCGTTGCTCAAGACAGAGGGAAAACAGGTCTTGAAACACTGGATGCGATTTTGGTAGGCTATGAAAGCATGATTCGCTTAGGACTTGCTATTCAACCTGGACACTTCAACAGAGGATTTCAAAGCACCTCAACCTGCGGTGTTTTAGGCGCAGCAGTGACCGCGGCCAAGCTCATGTTTGAAGGCTCAGATTGCGCTGAAAAAGTGGCTCAAACGCTAGGTATTGCCGCGTCCTTTTGTGGCGGCTTAACGCAATTCTTTCATTCGGGCTCTACCGTTAAACGACTCCACGCTGCTCAAGCAGCAAGCTCAGGGGTCAAAGCTGCACTCTTGGTAGACGCCGGGTTCATGGGTCCGAGCGACATCTTGGAAGGTGAAGATGGATTTTTTAGAGCTTATTCTGATACCCTTGATACCGACAAACTTCTCCTAGGCTTGGGCACGCATTTTGAAACCTCGGGAGTCGCCATCAAACCCCACGCCAGCTCAGCTCGTGTGCTCTCGGCCATTGAAGCAGCGTTGAGCTTGGTACAAAACCATGCATTCAATTCTCAAGACATCGAACGAATTGACTTGGGTGTGCCCAAAGTCATTTTTGGGCGACTCACCTCTACGACACCCCAAGATGTCCAAGCTGCACAAATGTCAGCTCCCTTTTGCGTCTCACTGGCTTTGTATTTGAAAAAAAATACCACTCAATCGATCAATATGGATGACTTTGAAAACCATATTGAACACGTACAAGTGAGGGCTTTGTGTGCAAAGGTCCACTGTCATCTAGACGAGGAGGTTGAGTCCACTAGCACTCAAGAGTCTGTAAGTGCAAAGTTAAGCATCACTCTAAAAAATCAAACTAAAGTGAGCCAATTCATCAAAGCACCCAAGGGAAGTGCTTCTAGACCCTATGAATTGAGCGATCACCTGATCAAGTTGTCCCAAGAGCTTGAAACGCGATTGTCAAAAGAACAAGCTCAACAAATCATGGATCGCGTACTGAACTTTAAACACCTAAAGACCCTCACAATCGATTGAATCCCTCGCTCTAAAAAAAGGGCTGAGCCCTTTTAGTCTGCCTTGATATCTGAGGAGCGAACCGTTCGTCTCCACTTGGTAATTTCACTTGCGAAATAAGCAGCGAATTCAACTGGCGTTGTCACCACTGGATCCAAACCATTGCTTTTGATCAATTGATCAACTTCAGTGGTTTTGCTCAACTGATTGATCTCTTGATTCAAACGTTGTACGATTTGCTTGGGGACTTCTTTTTGTGTAAAAAAACCATACCATCCATTGGCCTCGTAGCCATGAAGGTATTCAGAAATAGAAGGCACCTCTGACATCAAGGCGAGTCTCTTAGGTCCTGTGACACCAAGTGGAATCAACCGATTGGATTTGATGTAGGGAAGCGCAAAAACCACACTGTCAAACATCAAGTTGACCTGACCAGATAACAGGTCTGTCGTTGCAGGAGCCGCTCCCTTGTAAGGAACATGCGTCATCTTGATACCCGCCATGGTGCTAAACATCTCGCCAGCCAAATGCGGAATACCGCCTGCACTCCCAGAAGCAAAATTGATTTCACCCGAGTGATTCTTGGCGTATGCAATGAGTTCGGGAATATTTTTCAGTCCCAACTTTGGATGTGAGACCAAGACAAAAGGCGCCGATGCAATCCAAGCCACAGCTTGCAGATCGGTGCTGGTCTCATAGGGCAATTTAGGGATCAAACTAGAAATGATGGCAATGGTCACTGGAGCTAAAAGAAGCGTATAGCCGTCACCAGGAGATTTGACCATTTGATCGGCAGCCATGGAGCCACTGGCACCTGGCTTGTTTTCAACGATCACCGGTTGATCGATACTTTTTGACAAACGCATGCCATAGATACGAGCCAAAACATCAACAGGTCCACCGGCAGGGTATCCCACCAAGATCTTGATGGGTTTATTTGGAAAACCACTTTGAGCAAAGGCGACAGGCATGCAAAAGAACAAACATAGCAAAAGTGCATTTGAATATCTGGAAAATTTCATTCAAACCTTTTCACGTTTTTCATCAATGAAATCCAGACAAATTTGTGCACACCGATCTGGATATGCGCCTGCTGCATGCCAAGCATCGCCTTCAATGATGAACAACTCGGAATTTTTCATGCTGGCATGCCACTCTTTGACGCTGTTCACACTTCTAAGTCCACTGCCAGTCGTAGTGATGACCAAAGAGGGGGGTAAGATTTTTTGTATGCTTTGGCGGATATCTAAACTGGGAATCCATTTGAGATATCCTAAAAGAGATGGCTTTGAGGTTTGACCTTGAACGCATTGGACCCACCAGTCAATTTCTTGCTCACTGACTTGGCTTCCCAGGCGACCACGCATGGTTTTGGCAGCCCAAGCCTGCACACCAATGTCGTTGAGGTCATCAATCCAAGTCTGTACACCACTTGCAGCAATCACCGGCGGGGTGACGCCAATGACGGTTTGAACGAGTTTTGGAAATCGACTGGCAAATTCCAACGCGAACGTACCCCCACTTTTCGCTCCAATCAAATGGACCGCGCTTGAAGTGCACTTTGTAATGAATGCATGCAAATCATTCATCACCACCTGCATGGACCAAGGAAAAGATTCGAGCATGGGCGTTGAGGCACCAAAGCCACGCAGATCTAAACGAATGACTTTGAATTTTTTACTTAAAGTGGGTATCCAGGAGCGCCAGGCTTGCCGGCTTTCAGCAAAACCATGAATCAAGACCACCACTGGCGCCTCTAGCCACGGATCGGTAAAGTCATTGACTTCATAGTGCAACTCACACCCATCAGGGCATTGAAAAATAGAACGCAAAAAAACCTTCTGAATTATTTGGCTTTTTGATTTTCTTCCAAATTGGCAGACTCTTGAGCACGGATATCTGTGGTCAACACACGTCCGTCTTCAAGTGTTAGTCTTTTCAAAGCCCCTCCCTTTTTGCCGTTGCGAAGCGGACTAAATGCAATCACTACTTTATCTCCTACTTTTGCAGAATTTCGAGTCCAGTTACTCACCCGGGTCAAATTTCCGGGGCTGGTCATCTCCATTAACCAAACTGTTGGCTCCTCTTCCTTGATTGTTCCTGCAACAAAAATAGCCACATGGGGATTGGTCCACTGAACCTCTTTGATCACACCCGTGATTGTGACACTTTGTGCATGATCAAACATGGTTGTCGAATGATGCGCTTGGACCAAAGGGACCCAAGCAAAGCTCAATAGAGCTGAAAAAACAAATCCTGTATATTTAATTATTTGTTTCATTTTCTATCCTTTAAGTATTATTGAGGAGGAATTCTATTGCCGCCAATGTCTATGGGAATAGGCACATAAATATCAAAACCTTTGGCGTCTTTGGCCGCTCTAAAGGTGCCTTCTATACAAACACCCTCCACGATATCAAATTTTTGGGCACGTTGCCTAAATGAGATCCGATTCGTCTTCCACGGTTTGGTCAACAAATGCGGTGCGGTGATCACCAACTCATCATGCAATTGGTCTTTGCCCACCAAACGAATTCTCTCTGTGATATGAATGTCCCCATTGTGGGGAACGCCCGCGGCCTCACTGATGGCAAAAATAGCTTGCGGCAATATGGACACGGTATCGACGACCAAAGTGTCTCCTTCCCAGTGGCCGATCGAATGACCATGAAAGGTAGGGTCTGACTCCTCTGGGTGTTTGCGACCGTCGGTATAAATACGACGCAATCTGTTTCCATCGGATTCACCCAGCATGGTGACCCGACCAGGCGTAAACAACACCTCCATTGAATTGTGAGAAATGAGCATCCACGATGGCATGCCCTCAGGCAAACAATTGACAAACAATGGAGTGGGCCGACCGGCTTTTTCCTCAGCCAGTTGAAACTTGATGATTTCAGCTATCTCTGGCTTCCAAGGTGGCATATTGGTCTTTATCTGCTGGTCTTGATCCGTTATCTTAGGATTCCAAGTCCCACTCCAATCAGGCAATTTTGCCAAATCCTGCCAATCTTTAGCAGAAGGAGTCACATTAAAGCCCGGTTTGCTGCCCACTTGAGAAAAACTCAGAGTTGATGTGCTCATTAAAAAAACAACTGCTAGAACAGTTGCCAAAGCTTGATGAACAATTCTCATTTAAAAAACCTCATTTGTTAATTAGCCAAAACAGGCTCAATGGTGAAACCTATCCAGCGACCACACAAAACTACACCAAGCCACAAAGTCAGGGAAATCAAACCAGCCAACCTGGCAGTTCTTGGAATTTGGGACTGCTGAGCCCAGCGATGATGATCTTGGCTGATCAGGTACTGAAAGATCAGCATGTTGATCCCAGCCAAAACAAGAAGAACCATTTTGAATTGAAAAAAAGTATTTGCTGAATAATTCACTGCATTTGAAATAAATAAAAATACACCACTGATAAGCGCCAAAACAAACGCAACCCAAGTAAACGGAAGCAGCTCAGAAGATACTTTATTGAAATCACTGCGTCTGAAAGTCAAGCCCAATAAATGCAGGTCAAGCATCATGATCGAGCCGAAAACAATGACATCAGATAGAACATGCAAAGACTCGATCATCGGGAAAAGGTAGTCATTTTCACGAATGGCTACCCCAACATTAGAGTCATTGAGAAATTTAAAAATGTAGCTCAATTCATTCATAGTACATACTCAAAGATAAGCGATCCAGCGACCAGCAAAGACAATGCCAACCCAAATCAAAATCGATAAGGTGGCCCATAACTTTGAAATCAAAGATACCTGTACACTTGAATTGGGAAAATCTGCGGTAGAAAACACCGTCTGATTGAGATAGCGATAAATACTCAACACAATCACCAACAATATCATTTTTATTTGAAAAGCCTCATTGGCCAGAGATCTCGCAGGCTCAGCGATGATCAAAAAAACACCTGTCACCAACAAGACTGGCAAGCTGACAATGGCGTTGTATTTAAAACCACTCAAAAAAAGACTATCGCCAAGTTTGTTGGAGATGAGCCTAAAGTTAAAAACCAACATGGCAATGAGAATGACAGAGATCGCTAAAATATGAAGACTTTGCAAAAACGCAATCAAGTCAGACTTATTTTGAATAGCTTGACTCAACTCCGTATCCTGAAGTGCTTCACAAAATGCTAAGAGGGCTGGTGGTCTCAATTTGATTATGAATGTCTGATGGTATGCTTATCATTTTAAGACCTCCGCGTATCGACACATTGATCATCATGTTGGTGAATACCCTTATCAAAGTTCATTTTCATTTGACTTTGTGAGCACACGTCTCGCACTTGAGCTTAACCAAGGCCGGGATCAATATTAAAATCGTGGCCTTTGAACCAATCGCTAGCGACTCAACATATGCAATCCAATCCGACCGCGCCGCTCACCCCAGCACTAGAGGTTTTAAGACTTTACAGAAAAAATGACTTCACACTCTGCGATGCATTGAGCAGTCGACTTGAAAAAGATCCGCAAAAATTGTTTTGTATCTATGCGGGCCAAACCTACACCTGGCAGCAGTTTCATGACGATGTCAACAAAGCCTGTCACTTGTTTAAAAATCAAGGGATCAAAAAGGGAGACCGATTCGGGGTCATGGCAAGAAATCAATACGCCCACATTGTCATTCTTTTTGCTCTGTCTAAGCTTTGCGCAATCATGGTGCCTATCAATCCTGACTTCTCTGTGGGTGAAGCCAGCTACGTGATCAACCATGCAGATCTCTTTGGATTGGCACTTGATGAACACGGCATAGACAATGCCCTTTTGGCTATTAAAGAAAAGAATCTAAACCCTTGGCTAATCTCTCTCATTCAAACCGATAAACAAGCCACTCAAACGATTCCTAAATTCAAGGAACTTTTGGAGACCATGACACCTCAAGCACCATTGGCAACCCAAGCTTTGCCAGATGACACCTGCATCATCATTTATACATCCGGGACCACAGGTTTTCCCAAGGGCGTGATGCACAGCCAGCGCAGCTTTATTTTGACTGGTGAAGCCTTTGTAGAGCGCGTCTACCTTCAGCCCAATGACCGAGTAATGATTGTTTTACCCATGTTTCACATGAATGCCTTGTTTTACTCCGTCTCAGGGGTCATTGCCAGCGGGTGCACCATGATCATCCAAACTAGATTTTCCGCTTCTGAATTTTGGATTCAAGCCACTCACAACAAGGCCACAGTGGTCAACATCATTGAGGCTGCATGCAACATTTTAAAGGCACGCTCAAGAAGTGAGTTTCGCGAGGACCATCATTTGCGCTGCGCCTATGGCGTGCGACAAAGCGCACAAGCTGCATTTCGAGACGAATTCAAAGTACCCTATTTCGTGAGCGGTTACGGCATGACTGAAATTCCGGGCGTGACTTGCAGCCCCTATGGTGGACTGCAAAAGGCAGGAAGCATGGGGCCTGAGGGCAAACATCCTGATCCAGAGCAAACATGGGCGAAATGCAAAGTTGTGGACGATCTAGGCCAAGAAGTTGCAACTGGTCAAGTCGGTGAATTGATTGTTCAAACTCCGATCGTGACACAAGGTTACTTTAGAGATGAAGTACAAACTGAGCAAGCGTTTAGAGATGGTTGGTTTTTAACTGGAGATTTGGTCACTTGCGATGAAGATGGTTACTATACTTTTGTATCTAGAAAAAAGGACATCATTCGTCGACGTGGAGAAAATATTGCTGGCGCAGAGCTTGATCGCGTGATTTTAGAGCATCCAAACGTTGCAGAAGTTGCAACCATTGCTGTACCAGCAGAACTGGGTGAAGATGAGATTTTAGTTGCCGTGGTATTGAAAAAAGACTTACACATGAGCCATCAAGATGTGGCAGATTGGTGTGCCCAAAAACTCTCTGCCATGAAAGTGCCTCGCTTTGTTATTTTCTTGGATGCATTACCCTACACGCCCACCAATAAAGTCGCCAAAGCTGTTTTACGCGCCGATGCCTCTTTGAGACAAAAAGCCGTTGATTTACAACTCAAAAAGTAAAAACCAACTTCCCGCTTATAAAACTAAACATTCACGGCTGAGCACCCAAAATAACTGTGGCTTGGCTTGAAAGCACCCCTCCATTGCCGTGGGCAAGGGCAACCTCACAACCGCTGATTTGTCTGTCTCCACACTCACCCCGAATTTGTCGAGTCGCTTCAATCAAAAGCATCAGCCCATACATCCCTGGATGACAATAGGACAAACCACCTCCATTGGTATTGACAGGACATGAACCACCCGGGGAGATGGCTCCCCCTTGGACAAAACGGCCCCCCTCTCCTTTGGGACAAAAACCCAAATCCTCTAAAAACAAAATGGTATTGATGCTAAAAGCATCATAAAGCAAAGCGACATCCACGTCCTTCACGCCCAACTTGGCCATATTGAAAGCCAAAGGACCAGAACGTGTCGCTGCAGTCACGGTCAAATCCGGCATATTGGAAATATTCAAATGCGACAAGGCCTCACCCACCCCCAACACATAGACGGGCTTTTTCCTCAAATCGCGTGCACGATCGCTCAAGGTCAATAGGATGGCGCCACCGCCATCGGAGACCAAACAACAGTCTCTGACCGTGAGCGGATAACTGACCATCTTGGCGCTTAATGCATCCTCTATGCTTAGCGGTGTCTTCTCCCAAGCAACTGGGTTCTTAAGGGCCCATTGCCTTGCAGAGACCGCAACTTGGGCCAAATGCTCTCTTGTCGTTCCGTATTGATGCATATGCCTTGCCGCGGCCATGGCATATGCAGCCGCGGGTAGAAATGGACTGTAGGGAGTTTCATAGGGGTTGTACTCCCTTGGAGAGGCCGCAGCACGACTCACTGACTTTTGGGTACTTCCATAGGTGATCAATGCCACTTTGCACAATCCTTGCTCCAGTGCCATCATGGCATGCGCCACATGGGTCATGAAAGAAGCGCCACCGATGTGAGAGTTGTCATGGTAACTTGACTCTAAACCTAAATACTCTTTCAAAGCCAAGGTCGTATAGCGTGTTTGCGTGGAAGCAGAAAATATTGCATCAATATCAGATATTTTGAGCCCACTGTCCTCCAAAGCCCTAAGAGTTGCTTGAGCCATCAAGTCGATCGGACTGGTTCCAGGTGCACACAAACCCAAATCCGACTCTGCAGCTCCGACGATGGCCACACTCGCAGACTTAAGCCCCCTCATTTTGAGTCTCCTTGGACAAAGACAGGTAAGGCACGGCCCTCCTTGTCCTTGGACATTTTCATCTTAACTCGCATACCAATACTCACGTGTTCAGGGGGCATCTCTTCGACTCGACTCATCATCCTAAAGCCCTCATCCAAATCGATCAAGGCGATGTTATAGGGCTCAAAGCCTTTTAAATGGATCACAGAGGTGGAATACACAGTTCCCTCGCCCTTTGAAATTTGCCAGCTCAAAGTCTCTCCTGTTTGGGGCGCCACAATTCTGGGATAAAAAACTGCTTGACCACTCGGTGTGACTTGATAGGCCAACTTGCCTTCTTCACAAAATTGTTTAAATACACCCAATGGGGACTCGGCGGTTAAATTGAATGTACTCATTTTAAAATTCTCCATTTGTATATTTCAACTGACTTGCCAGAGAAAGTCACGGCACTTGTACCGACTCTCTCATTTGCTCAAGTTGCGCCCTTGCATGAAGCGTCAACTTATCTAGACAGCGCTCAAAAACAATCCTCTCTTGCAAGGTCAACACTTTAAGCAAGGCCTCATTGCGATCAATGGCACTAGGGAATGCACGCTCAAAAGTTGCTAACCCCTTGGCTGTCAAAAAAAGCAATATGCCCCTTGCATCCTTGGCATCTATCACGCGCTTGAGATAGCCACGTTCAATCAATGAGGAGACCATTCGACTGGCTTGACTTTTATCCACATCCACCTCAATCGCTAAACGCTGCAAAGATACTTTTTCCAGTTGCCCCAAAAGCCCAATGATCCTCCACTCTCTGGGCGCCAATTGAAACTCAACTTGGTTTAAATGGGTCGCAATTTTGCTTGACAAATTTGCCAATACATTAATGCGGTATGTCAGCAAGTCTTTAAAATTTTTTATTATCATGGATCACGCTCATAAAAATTTCAATTCATCTAACTCCTTGGAGCTAGGCTCCAAAGTTCAATCGCATAGTCAATAAGCTTATTTTTTTGCACCTTTGAGCTCCCAGTCATACCAATGCGGTCAAAGGAATCCACAAATGCCACATACTTTGGCACTTTGAAGTTTGCACATCGCTCTTTGCACCAAAGAATCAAGTCCTCTTCAGTGACATTTTGAACCCCATTTGAAATCACAAAAGCAGCGCAGACTTCACCAAGCCTTTGATCGGGCACCCCCACGACTTGAGCTTGTTGTATGCCGGGGTGAGCGTGCAACACCTCTTCCACTTCTGATGGAGCAACGTTTTCCCCTCCGACTCTAAAGATATCCTTTAAACGCCCCACCATTCTGAATCGCTTGTCCGCGTCACATTCGCCCAAATCACCTGTTTTAAGCCAACCGTCTGAAGTAAATGCTTTGGCCGTTTCCCTGGGCATGTTGTAATAGCCCTTCATGACGTTCCAGCCCTTGACTTGAATTTCTCCAGTTTCAAAGCCATTTACCTCCTCATCGGTCAACGGGTCGGCCAAGCGGACTTCTACACCAAGCAGGGGCTTTGCAAAACCAGCTTTGCGAAGCTCAAATGGCTCATCGCAATGTGAAAACAAAACATTCGGAGAAGCCTCAGATTGCCCATAGGCATTGCAAATACTTTTAAGCCCCATTTGATCGTGAATTTTTTGCATGACACCAGGATCGACTGCTGCCCATCCACCCGTTAAAAAGAGACGATTTGCATCAAAATCGCTATCTCCAATCAAAGACAGAAAAATAGTGTCATTTCCTGAAATTAAAGTACATTTTTCCTCAAAGAGTACTTTTAGATTTTCTTTGACATCAAACTTGGGTAAGGTCAACAAACAGCAGCCTGTATTCAAACTCACCAATATCGACAACGTACTACCGGCCACATGAAAATACGGGCGAATGCTGAAATACCGATCTTGACTGCTCACTTTCATTCGACTGCCAACAGCACGTGCATTGAGCAGCATATTGCTATGTGTCAGCATGACCCCCTTTGGA
This sequence comes from Comamonadaceae bacterium, assembly GCA_947475685.1. Lineage (GTDB taxonomy): Bacteria > Pseudomonadota > Gammaproteobacteria > Burkholderiales > Burkholderiaceae_C > Limnohabitans. Next base: position 28,519 of record CANJNC010000006.1, read on the forward strand.
AAAGAGGTGGTCCCAGAGGTGAATTGAATCAATAGCACATCGCTAGGTGTGACCTCACCACTCCTTAATTCAAACTCTTGGTCTGTCACGCCGAGACCCAAATTCATGAGTGCGTGCATGCCCATGACGCCATCCATCTGAGGACTGATTGAGCATGAGATACAGTGCCTTAATTTCGGCAACACTTGTGCCGTAAAAGCGCTTCCAAGTGCGGGCTCCACCGATTTGAGCATGCTTGCAAAATCTATGTTTAAAAACTGATCTATAAAAAAAAGCACCTTGACATCTGATTGCTTTAAACAGTATTCAAGCTCATTTTTTTTAAATCGAGTGTTGATCGGTACGGTCACTGCTCCTATCATTGCGCAACCAAAGAAAATTTCAATCCATTGAGAACAGTTACCAAGCAAGATGCCTACATGGTCACCTCTTTGCAACCCTAACGCAAGGAGCGCCTTTGCCAAGTTTTTACTGTTGTCCAAGGTTTGCTGCCAAGTGCGTCTTGCATCAGGACCGACATAGGATTCTTGATGGGGATATTTGAACGCGGTCTGAGTCAAGGCATCCTTTAAACAAATGGGATGAAGATCCACTTCACTCATGGCTTGTTGTTGCCACTGAATTTAGAAATAGCCGCTTTCCAATCTGTTTTTTGTAAATTCTCTTGGATGGCCAAAAGTTCAACGGCCATAGCTCCTTCACGCGTTGTCTCTAAACCCTGATCGATACATTTTTTAGTAAGCCTTACTGTCAATGGGTTGCATTGACTGATATGCTTTGCAAGCGCATCGGCTTGAGGCTCAAGATCAGCCAATTCATAAATGTGATTGACCAAGCCCAACTCCAAGGCTTCTTGCGCATCAAATGTTCTGGATGTAAAAAGCAACTCTTTGGCCATGCGACGACCAACGATGCGAGGAAGGCGTTGGGTTGCACCTACAGTTCCCCAACCAACTTCTGGATATTTGAATTTAGCCTGAAGGCTTGCGATGATCCAATCACTGGCAGCCGCAATTTCGCACCCCGAACCAAAAGCAGCACCTTGAACCACACAGATCACAGGCATTTGAAGGGCCTCAATGCTTGCATACGCTGTGAAACCGGCCACTCTGCGAGCAACAATTTCTTGTTCATTCATGTGGGGGCGCTCTTTTAAATCCGCTCCTGCGCAAAACACGTTCCCACGTGCATTGATTTTGACCACATGGACTTGCTCGTTGTCGTTGAGTAAGCGGCATGCTTGAGTCAACTCAATACACATTTTTAGATTCAAGGCATTTTTGCTCTCTTCACGGCTAAGGCTCAAGGTTGCAATGTGATCTTCAATGATCAATTCAATCGTTTCAAAATTCATGTGAGTAACCTTACTTGATCAATCCATCAACTTCATGCCAGTAGACCTGATCAAGTCCTGCATCGCCTTGGTGTCATCTTGCAAGAACTTCGATGTTTCTGCCCGATTCAAATAAAAAATCTCACCGTTTTGCATTGCCATAGCTGATTGAAACTCAGGACTGTTTTGCACAGCCACAAATGCTTTGGCCAATTTTTCAATCACCACAGCAGGCGTATTTGCAGGAGCAGCAAGGCTGTACCAACTGCCCGATACAAATCCAGAAAGACCCGCTTCTGTAAAGGTAGGTACATCAGGAAGGGTCGGTGAGCGCTTGCTGCTGGCAAAGGCCAAGGCCTTGAGTTGACCATTCTTAACATACTGCTGAACGACTGAAATATTTAACATGCCCACGGGCACCGATCCTGCAATCATGTCAGTGATTGCAGGCCCCGCACCACGGTATGGTATGTGCGTCATCTCGATGCCGGCTTTGTACTTGAACATTTCCGCACCTATGTGAGGTGAGCTGCCCATACCAGCTGAGCCATAACTCAACAGACCAGGCTTGGATTTGGCCAGAGCCACAAACTCCTTTAAGTTGTCCACTTTGACACTGGGATGAACAGTCAAAATATTGGGTATATTGCAAATGATTCCAATGAATTCAAAACTCTTTAATCCATCGTACGATACATTTGTGGCCATGGGTGTTACCACATGAGCAGCCGATGTACCCATCAACAACGTATAGCCATCGGCAGGAGCTTTTGCTACGAAACTTGCACCAATAGAGGCTCCCCCTCCTGCCTTATTTTCAACAACCACACTTTGACCCAGTTGATCACCCAAGACTTTGGACATGACTCGACTGATCATGTCTGTTGGACCTCCAGCCGCATAGGGGTTAATCAAGACGATGGGCTTATTGGGAAAGATGGCTTGCGCCCAAACCAAAGGTGTACTCAGCGCCATCAGCGCCATCAGCGCTAAATTGAACCCTGTATTGCATAATTTTCTCATATCGGTCTCCTTGAATATTGTTACTCTTGATTAAAAAAAATCAGATCGCATGGTCTGCCCTCAACGCCTCAATGGCTCTTGGATCTAAACCCAAAAGATCGCCCAACACCTCATCGGTATGCTCTCCCAATAAGGGTGGATAGCTTGCCTGAACAGGGTCAAAGCCTTCAAACTTAAAAGGCACTTTCAAATATGGAAATACTCCAATCAATGGATGGGAAAACTCGCCAACCACTTCCCGAGCTTGAACGTGCTCATTGCTCAATATTTCATCTACTTGCAAAATGGGCCCCGCTGGAACACCTACTGCATCGCAGCGACGACACATCTCATCGCGGTCCAGCAAAGAGATCGCACTCGACAAGCCTTTTAGCACTTCATCGCGCCGCTTGATGCGATTTGAATTTTTGGCCAAGGTTGGATCGTTCGCCCACGCCTCTAGGCCTAACAAATTGCAAAGGGGTACCCAATGCTGATCTGCGCCAGTAATTTGCACCCATTTACCATCTGCGCACACGAAGGCAGATGAAGGAATTCGCCCTGGATGCTCTGTGCCCATTCTTTGTGGCACCTCGCCTAAAGCAAAGAACCGTGCCGCAGCCAAGGACAAAAGACCGACTTGACCATCCAACATGGAAAAATCAACGTGGGCTCCAACTTTGCTGGTTTGGCGTCCAATGATCGTTGAGAGAACTGCAATGCACAACCACAAACCGGAGGTCAAATCTGCCACGGGCAAACCTGGCTTTACCGGCCCTCCCCCTCGCTCACCCGTCAAACTCATGATTCCACCCATTGCCTGAAACACGGTGTCATATCCTTTTCTAGACGCATAGGGCCCCGTTTCGCCAAAACCGGTGCAAGAGATGTAGAGCAACAGAGGATTGACCGCATTTAAGGACGCATAGTCAAGCCCATATTTCTTAAGCGTACCAACTGGAAAATTCTCCAGCACCACATCAACTTTTGTTGACAGTTGCTTGATCAATTGTTGGCCTTGCGCGTGTCGCAGATTGACTGTAATCGATTTCTTTGTTCGATTGAACGCCATAAAATAAGCTGAGACGGACTCTTTTTCACCCTTTACAAAGGGCTCATAACCACGGGTTTCATCGCCTTGAATCGGTTGCTCAACTTTGATCACCTGCGCACCGAGTTCGGCCATGATCATGCTTGCAAAGGGTCCAGCCAAAACTCTTGACAGATCCAATATTTTGATTCCCTCTAGTGGCCTCATGCACTCACCTCTTTTTTAGTGTACAGCCCTTGCTGGAGTGGGTTTAATTCAAACATGTGTTTTGGCCGCTTGAAAACCTCGCATCATGATGTTGGCATCTCGACCGACTTCAAGCGCTTGTGAAAGACTCAAATCCATTGCTCGGTAAAATGTCCGCTTAGTGGCGGCCATTGCAATGGGGCTCCAAGCCGCCAAACTACGGGCACATTCGATCGCAGTAGACAGAACTCGCTCAGCAGGCACGACCTGATTGGCCAGACCATACTCATGGGCCTTTAACCCATCGATAGGCTTTGCACTCGCTACCAATTCAAACGCTTTTTTAGGTCCAAGTTGTCGCACCAAGTTGGCCAATACAACAGCAGCAACAATACCATGTTTGAGCTCTGGGTAACCAAATTTTGCATTCTCTGCAATCACCACCATGTCGCAGGCCAAAGCCAAGCCTGCACCGCCTCCTAAAGCGTTTCCCGTCACGGCAGCAATGACGGGTTTAGAAATTTTTGAAAACGACAAATGCAAAGCCATTGTTAAATCGGCGCGAGCTTGAACTGCTTGCGAGTCTTGAGGCGTCAAGGATGAAAACTCGGTGGTGTCCGCACCGGCACAAAACGAGGGTGCTTGACCCACCAGTACCAAAGACCGAACCAGAGGATCAAACTCACTTGCAGTGATTGCGTCCAATAGCTGTTGAGTAAGATCGGTGTTCAAAGCATTGTGCTTTTGCGGGCGATTCATGGTCAATACCAAAACGCCATCTGTTTTTTCGCTCAATAATACATTCATGTTTTTATCCTTAATCAATATTCAGTCTTGATGACTCAAGATTAAAATTCTTTGCGTCGCATTGTTCAACTCTTGCACCAATTGCGCCATCAGCGCTTTGACGCTTAAAACATCCTCAATCAAACCCGCGCTTTGACCCAGTTCAACCTTGCCCCATTGCATATCACCCTCTAGCGCAGCTTTTTTTAAGGTCCCGTGCTTGAAAAGTTCAGAAATTTGGTCTTGGTCTAAACCATCTTTTTCAGCTTGTATCACAGCTTGAGCAAAAGCATTATTGATCATTCGAACCGGCTGCATGCTACGACCAACCATCAAGGTCTCGTGTACCCGAGTTTTTAAGACCTGCTGCTTGTAATTTTCATGAACCCATGCTTCTTGTGTCATTAAAAATCTTGTGCCCAGTTGAACGGCATCTGCACCCAAAGCAAGTAAAGAAGCAATTCCCCAACCATCGGCAACGCCACCACCCGCGATAACTGGAATAGTTATATTTTTAAGCACGTGCCTGACGTTGATCAAGGTGCTGACATCATTGCCTGGCGGATGTCCACCAGCCTCCGCACCCACGACGACCACAGCGTCTACCCCAGCTTCTTGCGCTTTTAAGGCATGCTCTAAAGAGGCTACGACATGAAACCACAAGATACCCTGATCTTTGAATGCCTGAATATGAGGCTTGGGACCACCTTGCGATGCGATCACAACAGGTACTTGATGCTTCAGCGCAAGCGATAAAAAGTCTCTTGACTTGGGACCGTAAAGGGGTATGTTTAAACCAAAAGGATGCAAACTTGCTTTTTTTAATTTCAGCAATTCTTGCTCCAAATCGTCCACATACATGGGCCCAGCGGCCAATACACCTAAGCCTCCCGCATTGGAAACAGCTGCGGGCAAGGCTGCACTTGAAGAGGCCCAGCTCATGCCCGCTTGAATGATCGGGTGCTCTATGCCGATCAATTTGGTTAATTTCGTTTGCATCACCGCATTATGCATAAATAGTTGTTTTTTGCAACCATTTAATACCCTGATTGCAAGCACGCTTAACTTCATTCTCCATCAACAATTCAATGCATGAATGAACACATAGGTAAGATCCCTTATGCAAGTACTTGCAATGTAGGGCATCATCTAATTCTTTAAAAATTCGAATAGACTTATCATGAACTCAAATACAAGCGAGAAAAGCATAGACCTCTCAAGCGATCAGGATAAGAATCAGGATCACATCTCACCCGAACTCTTCATTCCACAACTTGCCTCTGTTTACAAACGCTTAGAGCCCTTATCTTGGCTCATTGTCCGTTGCGCATGCGGCTTGATTTTGGCAGTCCATGGTTGGGGGAAAATTGCAAAGGGTGCAGAGGTGGTCGCACCAAATTTTGAAAAACTGGGGTTCACTCCAGCACTTGAAATCGTATACTTACTTATTTTCGTGGAGTTCTTTGGCGGATTGTGCGTGGCCATGGGACTCTTTACCCGTTTTTTTGCTTTGGCCATCACCATCGAAATGGGGGTGATCTTTTTGACTCAATACCTACCCAATGGTTTTTCTTGGCTTAACCGCGGCTATGAGTTTGTATTGCTTTGGGGACTGATTGCTTTGGCCATTGCGCTAAGGGGCGGAGGACCTCTGTCTTTGGATAGAAAAATCGGTCGTGAACTATGAGGTATCGCTTTGTCCCTCAGATCTGAAATTGCTACACAGTCTCATCAACATTTTTTCATCGCATTATGATCAAAAACAACCTTCTTGCAATAACCATTTCTATCTCTTTTTCACTCATTGGCTTGACTGCATACGCCCAAGAAAATTGGCCTGAACGCCCCGTCAAACTCATCGTCTCCTCCTCTGCAGGCGGGGGAACAGACATGTACGCACGCATGCTTGCACAATCTTTGAGTGACTCCTTCAAGCAGCAGTTCATTGTAGACAATAGGCCAGGAGCCAGTGGCAACATAGGGGCCAGTGCGGCCGCCAAATCTCCTGCCGATGGATACACCTTTTTAGTGTCTGCCAATACCTCTCTCACGATCAATGGCAGCCTTTATAAGAACCTCAGCTACGATGCTGAAAAAGATTTTATCCCCATCGTTCGTGCTCTGGGCCCCTTGGTGATTGTGGTTCACCCCAGCTCTAAAATCAAAAGTTTACAAGACTTGATAGAGATCGGCAAACGCGAACCCAATAAATTATCCTTTGGCTCCGCTGGGACAGGGAGCACCACTTATTTGGGTATCAGGATGTTAGAGGAAAAAACCGGAGCAAAATTTTTGCATGTTCCTTACAAAGGTGTTGCGCCAGCTTACCAAGACTTGCTGGCTGGGCAAATTCAATTCATGATGCCTGATGTCGCCTCTGGATTGCAGTTGATCAAATCGGGAAAAATCATCCCCATTGTGAGCGAATACAAAACCCCCCTCATCCCCAACTTACCCAACATGTCTGATGCGGGCTACCCCGAGGTCAATACCAACAGCTCTTTCAGCTTGGTCGCGCCCAGTGGTACACCACCACCGATCATTGAAAAAATGCACAAAGAACTGATGTCAATCACCAAGTCAGCCGCCTTTTCTAGCAAAGTCGAAGCGCAAGGGCTGATTGCTGAAACTGAGTCTTTAAGTGGTTTATTTAACTCGATGAAAAAAGAACGCGACAACTATGCCACCTTTATCAAACGAAACGCAATTGTGCCCTCTGACTAGCTCTTACCGCTTGATCAACAACTTCAATTCAATATGAACTCTCCAACCTTTATCTCAGCCATAGGATGTCTTTTTCTGAGTTGCTCTTGGACGATGGCGATGGCCGATCGGCTCGATGAAGTCTTGGCGCGAGGTGTTTTAAAAGTGGGCGTGAGCGATACCACGCCCCCATTTAGCTTTAAAAATCAAAATGAACAGCTCGATGGCTATGACATTGACTTGGTAAAATCGGTGGCCAAAAGAATGAACCTCAATCTAGTCATGACGCCTGTGAACAGCGCACAAAGAATTCCATTGTTGCAAGAAGGACAATTGGATTTTGTAGCAACCTCAATGACGCGTACCAAAGACAGGCTCAAAGAAATTGACTTCAGTTATATTTACTTTGTAACTCCCCACGCCGTGATTGTAAAGAACACCTCTTCTATCACCTCCATCAAGCACCTTGAAGGTAAATGGGCAGCCTCTGTCAACACCTCCACTGCCGGTGGCAATTTACTCGACGCACAACCCTTGGTGAAGATCAAGTATGTTCGAGATTACTTTCTTGCTTTTTCTGAATTAAAAAATGGACAGGTAGATGCCTTTACCACCGACGAAACCGTCTTGTCCGCGATCTTGAAAGAAGATGGTCATCCTGAGCAATACAGGTTCTTGCATGATTTCACAAAGTCCAGAGATGTGGGGTTTGCTTTAAAAAAAGGGGAGGACCGATTCAAAGCTTTGGTCAACCAAAAACTCCTGGAGATCGAATCTTCTGGTGAAGCCCTTGAAATTTGGAACAATTGGTTTGGCACTAAAGCACAACAACCCATTGCACGTAATTTTAAGATCACGGCAAGCTATTGATTGATTTAAAACTATGATGCTTTATCAATCTTATATTTGAAATTACCTCTCAACCCAACAAGACTTGAGTTCATGCTGCAACAAAAAACACCCTTTCTAGGTTTTCAAAAACTATGCTTTTTCGGGTTTGCGACTGCGCTATCTTTGGGATGCTTTGCTGCTGGTAATTCTGCAACCTTGGTCAGCGATTTTCCCAATAAACCGATCAGATGGATTGTTCCCACCGCACCCGGAGCAGGCACGGACTTCACAGCGAGAAAATTTGCACAAATTGCAAGTGAAGCTTGGCAGCAGTCGGTGATTGTCGATAACCGCTCAGGTGCCTCTGGCATGATTGGGCTGGATTTAATTGCCCAAGCACCTGCCGATGGATACACCATGGGTTTTATCAGCGTCTCTCAATTCATTGATGCTTTGCTGTTGCAAAAGTTCAGCTTCGATCCCTCCAAGGACTTCACACCGATCAGCATTTTGGCTTCCACGCCTTTGGTCTTGGTGGTCAATGCCACATCGGGTTTGAATTCATTGCCAGCATTGCTGGCGTTTGCCAAATCCCATCCTGGCGAAATAAGTTATTCCTCTGGCGGCAGTGGAGGTTTGACGCATTTGGCCATGGAGGTATTTTTGAACAAGTCGGGTATTCAAGCCACTCACATCCCTTATAAAGGTTCGGGACCTGCATTGGTTGATCTCTTGGCCTCTCGCGTTCAAATGACCTTCTCAACGCCTCCAGCGGTGTTACAACACATTAGAACCAATCGGCTCAAACCCTTGGCCATGGCCACGCTGATCAGGTCGACATTGATGCCCGATGTAGCGACCTTTGGTGAACAAGGTGTTCAAGGTGTCGCAATTGGTACTTGGTATGGTCTGATTGGACCCGCCCATATGCAAAGCGAGTTGGCTGAAAAAATAGCAAGAACCATTGCACAAGCAGCAAAGGGGGCAGTTGTAAGAGAGAATATGCAGTCCCAAGGCATTGAAGCTCAAACTAGCACGCCTGCGGAATTCAGCCGCTTATTGGCTACAGAGAGAAGTCAGTGGAATGAGGTCGTTAAAACCATTGGCTTTAAGCGGGAACAATAAAAGGATCTATTTATATGTCTTGACTCGAAGTTACTGAAAGCTTTTTGTCAAGGTCTCTGTCAAGACAAGAGAGGCAATAAGGACTCAGCGCTCAAAAATCCCTTGGAGCTTTTAAACCCGCAATTGAATCAATGAACAGAGCCCTTCAAGGCCGCCGGGATCATCAGTGGCATCACAGGGATGCCCTCTTCCAAAAGCTCCATGGACTCCTCGGCGCTGACTTGTCCGCGAATGTTGCGCTCTTGGGTTTCACCATAATGCATCTTGCGCGCTTCATCTGCAAACTGATGGCCAACATCATCGGTATTCGCAATGACTTGCTGAATCATCTTGAGCCAATTGGCTTGAATTTGTTGTTGCACCTCCAAGGTGTGGGCATCATTGGACAAGGCCACCTCATTGGACACTGGAACTTGTGCGGAGGAAGACGCACCCGCCTCAACGCTATTTGGGTCTTGATCAGCAGGCAAGCCACTCGCTTTAGACTGTGCCAACGACAGGCCTTGAGTTCTCGATGTTTTTGATGACAATAAATTCAACCTAGGCGCGCTCAGGAGCTTGGTGATATCAATTTGACCACACATAGGGCACTCCACCAAGCCACGAGACAATTGACTTTGGAAATCGTGCTCAGAAGCAAACCAACCCTCAAATTGGTGCGATTGTGAACACTGGAGATCTAAGACTTTCATGTAGAAATTATGACTTAAAAATGACCCAATCTCCAATTAAAAAAACAAAATAGACGAATAATGGATTTTTAATGATCGGCTTTCTATCAAAGATCAAAGCCAGCTGCAAGGCAACAAGAAAAGGGTCTGGACAAAATCAACCCAAGGACTTGACAATGGCCTGGGCACATAGCGACATCAAACCACCAGGGAATAGACCCAGCGCCAAAATCAAAAGGCCATTGATACTCAACAACCAACGCACCTCCCATGAAGCCGAGACATTGCTAACCGTCAATGGTTGGTCAAAATACATGACCTTGATGACCCTTATGTAATAAAAGGCTGCAAGCAAGGACATGATCAATGCAAAGATCACCAAATAGGTCGCACCGAACAATTGCGAGGCCAAGAGCGCCTGTAAAACAGATAGTTTGGCATAAAAGCCCACCAAGGGAGGAACACCGGCAAGCGAAAATAAACAAATGGCCATGACTGCAGCATACAAGGGACTGCGTTGATTCAGACCCGCAAAATCAGAGATTTCTTCGCTCTCAAAACCTTCTCTGGCCAGCAACAAAATGACACCAAATGCAGCCAATGTTGTAATCACATAAGTGATCACATAAAACATAGAGGAGCTGTAAGCATTGGCGGCATCGGCGCTTCCACCTTCAAAAACGCCACAGTACAAACCAATCAATACAAAACCCATTTGTGAGATGGTCGAAAAAGCAAGCATTCTCTTCAAATTGGTCTGGGCAATTGCAGCCAAGTTCCCAACAGCCAATGAACATACACTCAAGATGATCAACATTTGCTGCCAATCATGCGCCATGGGCAAGAGGCCACTGACCAATATCCGAATCGTGATGGCAAAAGCAGCAAGCTTAGGCGCTCCAGCAACCATCAAAGTCACTGCAGTTGGTGCACCTTGATAGACGTCTGGCACCCACATGTGAAAAGGAACCACACTCAACTTGAAGGCCAGAGCGCAAACGACAAAGACCAGTCCAAGCACCAAAACTTTTGGCTGGATTTGACCAGAAGAGATGCTCTCATAGACCCGACTGATATCAAGTGAGCCCGTGGCTCCATATAGCATTGACAAACCATAAAGCAAGAATCCACTGGCCAAAGCACCCAATACAAAATACTTCATCGCCGCCTCTGTGGCCGCCGCATGGTCTCTCCTCAAGGCCACCAAAGCATAGCTACAAAGTGTCAACATCTCTAACCCCAAATAAATCACCAAGAAGTGATTACCTGAAATCATCACCATCATCCCTAAAAGCGCAAAAAGACCCAGAGTAAATAACTCTCCACCCTTTAACATGCCGCGATCGAGCGCGTAGGGGCGAGCGTAGACAAACGTGCACAACACAGCCAAGCATGAAAACGCCTTGAGCCAATGACCCATGGGATCGAAGACCACCATATGAGAAAACCCAAAGCTCACAGTACCCTCATTGGCCAACATGATCTCTATCACACTCACGATTAAAAGTGTCAACACTGTCAGCACAAAGGTGAGTGTTCGCTTCAAAGACTTAACCCCAAGGTCAACCAGTGAAATGACACATGTCATGAGCAACAAAATCACTTCAGGACTGATACTGATCCAACTTGAAACGTTGATCATGTTAGTGTTCCGCTCTTTGAATAATTAATGATGTTTGAAGAAGGTTCATGTTGGAATTTTGCTCAATGAAGCCCATCTGAGCAACTCATCGACTGAGCTGCCCATGACATCTGTAAAGGGCTTGGGATTCACACCCATTGCCAACACAGCCACCGCCAAAAGGAGCAGCATGACAAATTCCCTTGAGTTGATATCTTCTAACTCGGCCACCTCGGTCTTGGTCACGGCGCCCAAGAAAACGCGCTTGACCATCCAAAGAGTATAGGCAGCTCCAAAAATCAAAGCAGTTGCAGCCCCCAGACCAAGCCAAAAATTCTCTCTGACACTGGCCAAAATGACCATCCACTCACCCACAAAACCAGCCGTACCGGGAAGTCCACAATTGGCCATGGAGAACAAAAGGGCAAATGCAGCAAACTTTGGCATGGTATTGATCACACCCCCATAAGACGCAATCTCTCTTGAGTGGACACGGTCATACAAAACACCTATACACAAAAACATAGCACCTGAGACAAAGCCGTGTGCGATCATTTGAACAAGTGCGCCCTCAAGGCCTAATGGGGTAAAGAGAAAAATACCCAAACTCACAAATCCCATGTGAGCGACCGAAGAATAGGCAACCAGTTTCTTCATATCCTCTTGAACCAAGGCCACCAAGCCCACGTAAATCACAGCCACCAAGGACAAGCCCAGCATCAAAGGCGCCCAAGCGTGTGAAGCGTCAGGGAGTATGGGCAAGGAAAAACGAATAAAGCCATAAGCACCCAACTTCAACATGATAGCGGCCAAAATGGCTGATCCACCAGTCGGTGCTTCCACATGCACGTCAGGCAACCAAGTATGCACTGGCCACATCGGCACCTTCACCGCAAAAGCAGCAAAGAACGCAAAAAACAGCAAAGTTTGCACATGCGCATCCAATGGCAATTGGTACCAACGCATCAACTCAAAACTGCCACCGGACTGAACATACAAATAGATCAATGCGACCAGCATCAATACCGAACCTAGCAAGGTGTACAAAAAGAACTTGAAGGCGGCATATATTTTTCTTGGACCACCCCAAACACCAATGATCAAATACATGGGGATCAAAGTCGCTTCAAAAAAGACATAAAAAAGCAAAGCATCCATAGCAGCAAAAACGCCCATCATGAGACCACTCAAGATGAGAAAAGCGCCCATATACTGATTCACGCGTTCAGTGATCACTTCCCACGCAGAGATCACCACGATCAAGGTAATGAAGGCGGTCAATACAATAAACCAAATAGAGATGCCGTCGATGCCCAAGTGATAAAACACATGAAAGCGCTCTATCCAAGAAATATGTTCTACATACTGCATCTGCGACTGAGAGGGATCAAAATGCAAATAAAGTGGAATGGTTGCTAGCAAACTGAACAACGCACCAACAAGGGCCAACCAACGAACAACCACGGCATGCTGATCGCGTCCAAAAAGAAGCAAGACCAAACCGAAAATAATCGGTGTCCAGATCGCTATGCTTAACAGTCCCATGTTGTTTTGATTCTCTCTATTTTTTTCGTCTTTAACGATTCAATCACAGTATTGGCTTAATCCACACGAACCAAGACATCAACAAAAATACGCCAAGTATCATCACCAAAGCGTAGTGGTACAAAAAACCAGTCTGCAAAGGACGAATCAACACAGACAACTTGCCCATCAGTCTCCATGCACCGTTGACGATCCAACCATCGATAATGCGTTGATCGCCGGTTTTCCATAGCACGCCACCCAAAGCGCGACCGCCTCGGGCAAGCACGTGTTCGTTGAACCAGTCCATGTAATATTTATTTTCAAGTATGTTTTGCACGATGGATAATCTGGCTTTGAACCAAGTCGCAATAGCGGGGTTGACCAAATAGAAATAAAAGGCAGAAAACACACCTGCAAGTGCCAACCAAAAAGGCAGAGATTTCCAAGCAATGGCGCCCATCGCAAACGGGCCTTCAAACTTTTCAGCCAATTCATGCATGACAGGATGATGCTCGTTTTGAATGCGAATGGCGTCCGTCAAAAACTCAGTGAATAACACCCCTTCAATCGTTAGATATCCAATGACGACAGAGGGAATGGCCAGCAAAATCAAAGGCAAGGTCACGACCCAAGGTGACTCGTGAGGACGCGCATCGTGAACATGATCATCATGCCCGTGGTGAGACTCTGGATTCAAATGAAAACGCTCTTCTCCATGAAAGACCAAGAAATACATCCTAAAGGAATAAAAGGCCGTCACAAAGACACCCGCCAAAACTGCAAAATAAGCAAAGCTTGACCCTGGGAGATGACTTTCTGCGACAGCTTCAATGATGCTGTCCTTGGAATAAAATCCAGCAAAAAAAGGTGTCCCAATCAAAGCCAATGAGCCCAAAAGAGAGGTGATCCAGGTAATGGGCATGTATTTTCTAAGTCCACCCATCCAACGAATATCTTGATTGTGATGCACACCCATGATGACTGAACCAGCGGCCAAGAACAGCAAGGCTTTAAAGAAAGCGTGGGTCATCAGATGGAAAATAGATACCGGATAGGCTGACACACCTAAAGCCACGGTCATGTAGCCCAATTGTGACAAGGTCGAGTAAGCCACCACCCTTTTGATATCGTTTTGAATGATGCCTAAAAAACCCATGAACAAGGCTGTGATCGAACCGATCACCAGCACAAAATTCAAAGCCACATCGCTTAACTCAAAAATCGACGACATTCGAGTCACCATAAAAATACCAGCTGTGACCATGGTCGCCGCGTGAATCAAGGCTGAAATAGGTGTGGGGCCTTCCATCGAATCGGGCAACCATACATGCAAAGGAAATTGTGCGCTTTTACCCATCGCACCGATGAACAGACAAATGGAGATGACTGTGACCAACAACCAGTCTGTGCCAGGTAACAGTGTTTGAGATTGCAAAGCGATTTTGTCGAATATTTCCAAGTAATTCAAACTGCCCGTGTAGGCGGCAATCAAGCCAATCCCCAATATAAAGCCAAAATCGCCCACACGATTGACCAAAAAAGCTTTCATATTTGCAAAAATGGCTGTTGGCTTATTGAACCAAAAACCGATCAACAAATATGACACCAGGCCCACACCCTCCCAACCAAAAAACAATTGCAACAAGTTGTTGCTCATCACAAGCATCAACATGGCGAAAGTAAATAAAGAGATGTATGAAAAGAAACGGTTATATCCCTCGTCCTCATGCATGTATCCAATGGTGTAGATGTGCACCATCAATGACACAAAGGTCACCACACACATCATGAGTGCGGTCAGTCCATCAATCAAGAAACCAATCTCCATCTTCAAATCACCGACTTGCATCCATGTGTAAAGCGTCTCCTCAAAGCGCGCACCGTCGATTGCCACACTCTGCAAGGTAAGCGCAGAGAGCACAAAGGCGATAAATACGCCCAAGATGGTCACGCCGTGTGAGGCGCTTCGACCAAAAAGATTTCCACCCATGCGAGTCCCCAACACGCCCGATAAGATGGAGCCCACTAGGGGCGCCATGGGGATAAGCGTTAGGGTTGTGAGATTAAGGGTTTGACTCATGAATTCAATGTATGTTGGGTTAAATAACTCAATCAACCTTTGAGGGTATTGAGTTCATCAACGTTGATGGTAGACCTGTTTCTAAATAATAGAACCAAAATAGCCAACCCAATTGCAGACTCTGCAGCTGCGACCGTCAAGATAAAAAACACAAAAACTTGTCCCTGAATATCATTGAGGTAATGCGAAAAGGCAATGAAATTCATATTCACTGCAAGCAGCATCAACTCAATGGCCATCAGCAACACAATGATGTTTTTGCGATTTAAAAAGATACCCGTCACCGATAGAGCGAATAAAATTGCTCCAAGGGTTAAATAATGCCCAAGTGTCACGGTCATTTTTTTAGCTCCGAATCTTTGCTCATTAAAGGTGCTGCAGCGTCCTGCGCCTCTTTGAGTGGTACTTCGTCAGCGACAGGCTGCACTGCTTTGATTTTCACGATGGTCAAACGATCCGACGAGCGAACGCGCACTTGCTCAGATGGGTTTTGATATTTACTGTCTTTTCTTTCTCTGAGGGTCAACGCAATCGCAGCAATGATGGCAACCAACAAAATTACCGCAGCCAACTCCAATGGGTACAAATAATCTGTGTACAAAGAAATTCCCAACTCCTGTGTGTTTGAGTATTGAACACCGGAGAGCGCATCCGCCATTAACGGTTTGGCCGGTCGACTTAACCTAAAGCCGCCCATCAACACAGCTGCCAACTCCAAGGCAATCACTGAACCAATCGTAGCAGCAAGGGGAAAGTTGCTCCAAAAACCTCTTCTCATGGCCTCTATATCAATGTCCAGCATCATGACAACGAACAAAAATAACACCATGACAGCCCCGACATAAACCAGGACCAATGTGATGGATAAAAACTCGGCCTGTAAAAGCATCCAAATGCCTGAGGCTTGGAAAAAACTCAAGACCAAGAAAAGGGCCGCATGCACGGGATTACTGACCGTAATCACGCGAAATGCAGCCGCCAATAGAATGGCAGAAAATATATAAAAAAGAGCTGACTGAGGATCCATAGATTTAAGTGGTATGTATCTTATTTTTTTGATTGATACTGTGAGTCAACGATAAATGGCATCAGCTGCTCTGTTCTTTGCGATTTCAGCCTCATATTTATCTCCAACGGCCAAAAGCATTTCCTTGGTGAAATACAAATCCCCTCTTTTTTCACCATGGTATTCAAAAATATGTGTCTCAACAATTGAGTCAACTGGACAGCTTTCCTCGCAAAAGCCACAAAATATACATTTGGTCAAATCGATATCGTATCTAGTGGTTCTTCTGGTCCCATCATCTCTTACATCGGACTCGATGGTGATGGCCATTGCAGGACAGACCGCCTCGCACAATTTACACGCAATGCACCTCTCTTCTCCATTTTCATAACGTCTTAGAGCATGCAAGCCTCTAAAACGCGGGCTCGCTGGAGTTTTTTCTTCAGGAAACTGTATTGTGATTTTTCTCGCAAACATATATTTGCCTGTCAGCGCCATGCCCTTGAACAACTCAAGTAACAAAAAACTTGACAGAAAATCGCGCCATGAAAAGGCTGATCGAACACTGCTTAATGAAAGGGGGGTCATCTCAATTTGTTCCAGACTTATTAGTTCCAGATATTCCATGGTGTTTGCATCCAAAGGCCGACCACCACCAACCAAACCAAGGTGATTGGTATAAATATCTTCCAGCCCAAGCGCATGATTTGATCGTATCTAAAACGGGGAAAGGTTGCTCTTACCCATACAAACATGGTCACGACCACAAAGGTCTTGAGACCCATCCAGATCCAACCAGGTATCCATGCCAAGAGTTCGCTTTCAATAGGAGGCAACCATCCGCCAAGGAACATGATCACCGACATGGAGGAGACCAAAATCATGTTGGCGTATTCAGCCAAAAAGAACATCGCAAATGACATTCCTGAGTACTCAATCATATGCCCTGCAACAATTTCGGACTCACCTTCAACCACATCAAAGGGATGTCGATTCGTTTCAGCCAGACCTGCAATAAAGTACACCACAAAAATCGGAAGCAAAGGCAACCAGTTCCAAGACAAAAAACCCAAGCCCATGGATGAAAACACACCTTTATTTTGTCCAAGCACAATTTCAGACATGTTCATTGAGCCTGTCACCATCAAGACCACCACCAAACAAAATCCCATTGCAATCTCATAACTCACCATTTGCGCCGAAGCCCTCATGGCCCCTAAGAATGCATACTTGGAATTCGATGCCCAGCCTGCAATGATCACACCGTAAACTTCCAAGGAAGTGATCGCCATCAAAAACAACAATCCCGCATTGACGTTGGCAAGAGCAACCTCTGGGCCAAAAGGCACGACAGCCCAAGCAGCCAGCGAGGGCATGATGGTCATGATCGGACCCAATAAAAATAAGCCCGAATGAGCTTGCGTTGGCATGATAATCTCTTTGGTCAAGAGCTTTAATGCATCAGCAATGGGTTGCAATAAACCAAAGGGGCCCGTGCGATTGGGGCCGACACGAATCTGCGTAAAACCAATCGCCTTTCTTTCCCAAAGTGTCAAATACGCTACGCACAACATCAATGGAATTAAAAGGGCCACAATTTTCATTAAATTCCAAACAATGGGCCAAACGATTTGACTCCACCACGTAGCGGGGACCAAATCCAAACCGATTTGAAAGATCAAATCCACCATGGCCCTTATCTCCCCATCCTAGCGTCTGCCGTCAACTGCAAGGACGAGGATCGTCTGACCAATCCATCGAGCTGATAACTAGGGCTTACACAGGGCTCCAAGTCGCTGGTTGAGAGATCAATGATCGCCTGGGTCGCATTGGATAAAACGCTTGTAATAGCGGGCAAGCTTGATTGCATTTTCACCCTCAAGTCTTCGACGCTCTCGTAGTCAAAACCGGACAAATCTAGGACATTTGCCAAGACACGCAACACCTTCCAAGCCGGTCTTGCCTCAGCCAAGGGTTTGACCACTGCATGAAAAGTTTGAGCGAGTCCTTCCGTATTCATGAAGGAACCAGGCGTTTCGCTAAAAGGCGCAATGGGCAACAGCACATCACTGAACTCTAAATTGGTCTTGAAGGGCGACAAGCTCACGACCAAGTCCATTTGACTTAATGCTTCAATTGCCTGCGTAGGATTGGCACAGTCATATTGCGGCTCCAAATTTACGAGCAGTGCAGCCTTTAAAGCCCCAGGCGACAACATTTGTTGCGTATTCAAACCTTTGGAATTCACAGCAGGCCTAGCCCCAACGTACTGGGCACCCACCGTATTGGCACTCTCACCAAGGAAGCCAAAGGTGCAGCCCGTTGCTTGCGCAATCCAATTGACCATGGCCAACAAACTGCTTGCGTTGGGATGATGTGCAAAGACATTGCCAAGCAATATACACTTCTTTCCTTGAACATCGGTCAAAGATTGAGCGATCTTAGAAATCGAGGCATCATCTCCTTTTGCCGCAAAGAAATGAAGTTCCTTGGGAAGTGCGACTTGAGTCAATTTAGAGACTTCTTGACAAAGCATGGCCAGTGTGTAACTCCAGTCTTTGGTGGGCACCATCACTGCCTCTTGAACGCTCATGGCCCAATCTGGTTTGAATGCATTGATGCTAAAGACCTGGCCTCCCACTTTTGATGCTTGTCGAATTCGCTGCGCCAAAAGGGGTTGCTCTTTTCGAATATTGGATCCAATGACCAAAATACGTTGCATCTGGGTCAAAGAGGCAATCGATGTTCCCAACCAATGCACAAGTCCTTCATGGTGAAAGTCTGTCGCCCTAAGCCTGGCATCGATGTTTTGACTCCCAAAGGCTCGGGTGAACTCGCCAGCAAGATACAACTCTTCAAGCGTACTAGATGGGCCAATCAATGTTCCCATTGAATGCGCTCCATGCGTGGCTTTGATATCCTTTAATCCGTGCGAAATAAAGTTAAGCGCTGTCTGCCAATCAACTTCACTCCAAACACCAGCTTGTTTGATCATCGGTAATTTCAATCGATCAACAGAATTCAAGGCCTCATAAGAAAAGCGATCTCTATCGGCAATCCAACACTCATTGATCGCTTCATTTTCCAATGGAACCACTCTGAGAACTTGATGATTTTTGACCTGCATGACCAAATTGGTACCCGTTGCATCATGAGGACTGATCGATTTGCGACGGCTCAACTCCCAAGTCCTGGCTTGATACCTGAAAGGTTTACTGGTCAACGCTCCGACTGGACAAATATCAATCATGTTGCCAGACAATTCTGAGTCGACGGTCGTGCCAAGAAAACTTTCAATCTCTGAATGCTCACCACGGTGAGTCATGCCTAGCTCCATGACACCAGCTATCTCTTGCCCAAAACGCACACACCTTGTGCAATGAATACATCGACTCATCTCTTGCATGCTTACCAAAGGGCCTACATCTTTGTGAAAGACGACGCGTTTTTCTTCTTGATACCTAGAAGCCGAACCACCATAACCAACAGCCAGGTCTTGCAATTGACATTCACCCCCTTGGTCACAGATTGGACAATCCAAGGGATGGTTGATCAGTAAAAACTCCATCACCGACTTCTGCGCCTTCGAGGCTTTTTCTGACTGCGTTCTCACAACCATTCCCTGCGTCACAGGGGTCGCGCATGCAGGCATGGGTTTGGGTGCCTTCTCAACTTCAACCAAACACATCCGACAGTTTGCCGCAATGCTTAACTTTTTATGGTAACAAAAATGAGGAATGAAGGTCCCAGCTTTTTCAGCAGCATGCATCACCATGCTACCTTCTAGCACTTCAATTTTTTTACCGTCAAGTTCAATTTCAACCATGATTTGTTTTTTGCCTTATACGGTGGAGTGAACGACACAACATTTATGCTCAATATGGTGTTCAAACTCAGCACGAAAATGTTTGAGCATGCCTCTAACGGGCATCGCAGCTGCATCACCCAATGCGCAAATGGTTCGCCCCATGATGTTCTCGGCCACATTGTCCAACATGTCCAGATCACTTTGTCGACCTTGTCCGCTCTCAATTCGATCGACCACCCTCCAAAGCCAACCAGTGCCCTCGCGGCAAGGCGTACACTGGCCACAAGACTCGTGCATGTAAAAGTAACTCAAACGTTGAAGACTGTTAACCATGCAACGCGTCTCATCCATTACGATCACAGCACCAGAACCTAACATCGATCCAGCTTTGGCAATGGAGTCATAATCCATGGTAATTTCCATCGCAATTTGAGCGGGCAAAACAGGTGCAGATGAGCCCCCTGGAATCACCGCCTTCAAAGCACGACCACCCCGAACCCCACCTGCAAGCTCAAGCAGTTTAGAAAATGGTGTTCCCATTGGGATTTCATAATTACCTGGCTGTTCTACATCACCACTGATGGAAAAAATCTTCGTCCCACCATTATTGGGCTTTCCACAAGCCAAATAAGCCGCCCCACCATTTCTGATGATCCAAGGCACGGCTGCAAAGGTTTCCGTATTGTTGATCGTTGTCGGCTTTCCGTAAAGGCCAAAACTTGCTGGAAAAGGAGGCTTGAACCTAGGTTGTCCTTTTTTACCCTCCAAAGACTCAAGCAAAGCGGTTTCTTCACCACAGATGTAAGCGCCAAAACCATGGGTTGCATGCAACTGAAAGGAAAAACCACTGCCTAAAATATGTTGCCCCAAATAACCATGTGCCCTGGCCTCTTCAAGGGCTGTTTCAAAGCGTTCATAGGACTTAAATATTTCACCATGAATGTAGTTGTAGCCAACAGTGATGCCCATGGCATATGCTGCAATGGCCATGCCTTCAATGACGATATGCGGGTTGAATTCTAAAATATCCCTGTCTTTGCACGTTCCTGGCTCACCCTCATCGGAATTGCAAACCAAATACTTTTGGCCAGGAAACTGACGTGGCATAAAACTCCACTTCAAGCCCGTGGGAAAGCCCGCTCCACCACGCCCCCTTAAACCCGACTCTTTGACCATTGCAATGACTTGGTCTTGCGTCATGGGCTCTGAGCCATCCAAGCCCAAAATCTTTCGCAAGGCTTGATAGCCCCCACGGGCCTCATAATCTTTGATGGACCAATTCTGACCATTCAAGCCAGCATAGATTTGTGGGTTGATATGTCTGTCGTGAAAACAGGTCTCTTTACCGGAGGCCTGAAAAGATTTGATCAATGACTCCAAACTCATGAGTGGGCCTCTTGTTTTAAACCTTCAATAAGCCGATCAATTTTGTCGTGCTCCATGAAACTGCACATATTCACATCATTGACCAACAACACAGGTGCATCGGCACACGCCCCCATGCATTCGGCAGGCTGCAAAGTGATCAAGCCGTCCTGGGTGGTTTGTCCTGGTTCAATTGACAACTTTTGACACAAATGCATCAATGCTTCTTGGGCACCCCTTAACTGACATGGCAAGTTGGTGCACACGTTGATCTTGAAACGACCCACAGGAGTTTGGTTGTACATATTGTAAAAAGTCGTGACCTCATGCACCGCAATAGCTGGCATACCCAAATAATCAGCCAAAGCCGACTCGCTTTGAGCGCTCACGTATCCAAAGGTTTGCTGAACATGGGTCAAACAGGCCATGACAGCAGACTGTCTTTGCTCAACAGGATATTTCGCCGTTTCACGATCAAAGGCACTGATCAACTCCGAGCTGAACACGGTTTTATCTGGTGATGCACTCATCGATCAATCTCTCCAAAAACAATGTCCATGGTGCCGATGATGGCAACAGCATCGGCAATCATGTGCCCGCGTGCCATTTCGTCCATGGCCGCCAAATGCGCAAATCCAGGAGCACGAATTTTCAATCGGTACGGCTTGTTGGCCCCATCACTGATCAGATAAATTCCAAACTCACCTTTTGGATGCTCAACTGCAGCATAGGCTTCGCCCTCAGGCACGTGAAACCCTTCTGTGAAAAGTTTAAAGTGATGGATCAACTCTTCCATACTGGACTTCATGGCCACTCTGCTTGGAGGGGCAACCTTGTGATTGTCAGTAATCACAGGACCAGGGTTATGCTTTAGCCAATGGATACACTGTTGAATGATCTTGTTGGATTGACGCATTTCTTCAACGCGAACCAAATAACGGTCGTAACAATCCCCAGTTTTACCTATGGGAATGTCAAAATCCATTTGACTGTACACATCATACGGCTGCTGTTTTCTCAAATCCCATGCAATCCCTGAGCCACGCAACATGGCGCCAGTAAATCCTAAGTTCTTAGCCCTGTCTGGCGACACGACACCGACACCAACTGTTCTTTGCTTCCAAATTCTGTTGTCGGTCAACAAAGTCTCATACTCATCAACCAGCTTAGGGAAACGGTTGGTAAAGTCTTCAATGAAATCAAGCAAGGAGCCCTGCCTATTTTCATTCAACCGAGCGATGGTCTTTGCATTTTTGATCTTACTGGCTTGATATTGGGGCATATCAGCTGGCAAATCCCTATAAACACCACCGGGCCTGAAATAAGCTGCGTGCATGCGAGCACCAGACACAGCCTCATACATGTCAAAGAGGTCTTCACGCTCTCTAAAACAATAAATCAAAATATTCATCGCCCCACAATCGAACCCATGACATCCTAGCCAAAGCAAATGATTCAAGAGCCTGGTGATCTCTGCAAACATGACGCGGATGTACTGGGCACGAATGGGGACTTCCAAACCCAGCATGCGTTCGATGGCCAAACAATAAGCATGCTCATTGCTCATCATGGACACGTAGTCCAAACGATCCATATAGGGAAGAGACTGAATGTAGGTTTTACTCTCGGCCAACTTTTCTGTTGCACGGTGCAACAATCCAATGTGCGGATCTGCACGCTGGACCACCTCACCATCAAGCTCCAGCACCAAACGAAGTACACCATGCGCAGCAGGATGCTGTGGTCCTAAGTTAAGCGTGTAATTTTTAATTTCGGCCATTTTATTCTCTTATCACAATCCACCGTAATGCTCTTCTCGAATAATACGTGGCGTATTCTCGCGCGGCTCAATCGTGACGGGTTGATATACCACTCTGGATTGCTCAGAGTCATACCTCATCTCTACGTGACCGGACAAGGGGAAGTCTTTTCTAAAGGGATGACCAATAAAACCGTAGTCAGTCAATATGCGGCGCAAATCTTCATGCCCTTCAAAAATCAACCCAAACAAATCAAACGCTTCACGCTCAAACCAATTGACCGAGGACCAAATAGAGCACACCGAGGGAAGGATTGGCATCTCATCATCCGGCGCAAACACCCGTAAACGAATTCGCCAATTGTGAACAATCGACAAAAGATGAGACACGGCAGCAAACCTGGGCCCTGATGAAAAGGCACTTTCATATCCTTGCTTGTAATCCGAATAATCAACGCCACACAAATCAATCAACTGCTCAAATGCCAGCTCTGGATGTATTTTGAGAGTTTGAGCAACTTCTAAATAATCCTGGGCCTTCACACTCAAGGTTACTTCATTGAGATAATACTGAAGGCTTTGCACACGGTCCCCAAAAATCTGGTTGACCAAGGCACAGAGTTGTTGATTGGGTGAGCTCATTGATTCGTTACCTTAAACTCATCTGGCAATTGTGTTTTCACGACGAATTTTTGTTTGCAACTGAAGCACCCCATACAAAAGCGCCTCAGCCGTAGGCGGACAGCCTGGAACATAGACATCAACGGGTACGATTCTGTCGCACCCCCGAACCACAGAATAGCTGTAGTGATAGTAGCCCCCACCATTTGCACATGAGCCCATAGAAAGCACCCAACGCGGCTCAGACATTTGGTCATAGACCTTCCTAAGCGCTGGCGCCATTTTGTTACACAAAGTACCCGCAACTATCATCAAATCAGACTGCCTGGGACTTGGGCGAAAGAGCATTCCAAAACGATCAATGTCATACCTTGCAGCACCCGCGTGCATCATCTCAACGGCGCAACACGCCAAGCCAAACGTCATGGGCCACAAGGAACCCGTCTTGGCCCAATTGACCACGGAATCAACCGACGTCGTGATAAAACCTTCTTTAATTACACCATCCATAGACATGTTTTTATTCCCAGTCGAGTGCGCCTTTTTTCCACTCATAGGCAAATCCAACCACCAAAATACCCAAGAACATCATCATGGCCCAAAAGCCAACAGCACCAATTTGCTTTAAAGAGACCGCCCATGGGAAAAGAAATGCAATTTCAAGATCAAAGAGGATGAACAAAATTGCAACCAAATAATATCGAACATCAAACTTCATGCGAGCATCTTCAAATGCTTCGAAGCCACACTCATAAGGGGAGTTTTTAGATGCGTAAGGCCGCTTGGGGCCCAAAAGGTAGCCGAGGAGTTGAGGGACCACGCCTACAGCAAGACCCACAAGAATGAACAGTAAAACCGGCAAGTAAGAGTAAAGGCTCATCTCAATCTCGAATTATGACTGCTTGATCAACCTGTAGTGTGCACGAACTGGTTGACACCAGGGTTACAAACACTTTATTTGGTGCCGTCGGCGAGACTCGAACTCGCACAGCTTTCGCCACTACCCCCTCAAGATAGCGTGTCTACCAATTTCACCACGACGGCCAAAAAAATGCAAAAACTCTACTCAAACAAGAGGAATAAGGCTGTTCAAGTTAGCTCTAGAGTTTACCTCGAAAACACAATATAAGTGACTTGGAAAGTCTTTTTTTGGGTATTTTATGACTCACTTAGATGGGATTTGATTGGCTGCGCCTGGTGCTTTTTCATTTGCCGACTTGCTCACAGGCATCGATGGAACAGAGGCATCCGATTGGGCACCCACATTCGACTTGACTTCATCTTTGGGTGTAGGGATTAAGGCATCAGGAGAAGCAGATTTCTCAGCAGGTGCGCTTTGCATCTGAACGCTCTCTAAAACGCTGCCCGACGGCACATCTTTTTTTGCCCCGCCAATATAGGCCAAGGCCAGTGTTGCAATAAAGAAAATTGCCGCCAACACCGCCGTTGAGCGAGAGAGAAAATTTGCACCTCCAGTAGCACCAAACAAACTGCCTGAGCTGCCGGAACCAAATGCAGCACCCATGTCAGCACCTTTCCCGTGCTGTATCAATATCAAACCGATCATGGCCAAAGCTGAAAGAATTTGGACCAGTAATATGATGTTCGTGATCATTGCCATCTTGTTGTTACTCCGTAATTTCTCTAGTTAATTTCTAAGTGTTTTAAATGAACAATTGCTTCAAATACTGCCCGCAGCGTGGATGATGTTTACAAAATCTTGGGCCATCAAAGAAGCCCCACCAATTAAACCCCCATCCACATCGGGCAAACCCAATAGGGATGAAGCATTTTGCGCGTTCATACTCCCGCCATAGAGTATTTTCAGCGCATTGGCATGACATGTTTTTTGACTCAATTGGGCTCGAATGAATGCATGCACCTCTTGAGCTTGCTCAGGGCTCGCTGTCAGTCCCGTTCCAATGGCCCAGACCGGTTCATAGGCAATCACAAGCCGATCAAAATCTTGCTCCAATACATCCGTGACCGCCTTTAATTGAGCAGCAATCACCGAATTTGTAAGACCTGCCAGCCTTTGCGCCTGAGTCTCGCCCAAGCAAACAATTGGCATCAAAGTTGAAGAGACGGTTGCTTGGACTTTTTTCCCAACCATTTCATCACTTTCAGCGTGGTATGCACGCCTCTCTGAGTGACCGATGATGACGCCTTGAACACCTAAATCCTCAAGCATCCCCAAAGAAATCTCCCCGGTGTATGCGCCCTTGACATGCGCACTCACATCTTGAGCCCCAAGGGCCACTTGCGTTCCCTCCAGCAAGGCACTCATTTGAGACAAATAAGGCGATGGTACACAAACCATGACATCTGATTGTGTGTTGGATCCCAATTGAGAAAAAGCCGCATTGAAACCCTTGAACCAGTCCACATTGAAGGATTTGGAGCCATTCATCTTCCAATTTCCAGCTATTAATTTTTTTCGCATCTCTAATCTCAGGCCCACAAAAGAACCAACTTGCCCGTATGCTGATTGGACTCCATCAGCTCGTGAGCAAGAGCACCCGCTTCAGGCAAATGAGCATCAAAGCGCTTAAAGATCACCGGTTTGATCACCCCTTTTTCAAGCAAAGGCCAAATTTTGCTCCTCAAAGCCTCTGCAATTTGAGCTTTGAACGCGACTGAACGAGGCCTGAGTGTTGAGCCCGTGATCATCAAGCGTTTTCTCAAAACCAAACCCGCGTTGAATTTAGATTCAATTCCACCTTGTACGGCGATTATCACCAAGCGACCATCCTCTGCCAACAATTCAACTTCTTTGGCAATATAGTCACCTGCCACCATGTCCAAAATCACATTGACCCCCGATTTAGGGCCCAACCTCTTGACCTCAGCTGCAAAGTCGTGGGTCTTGTAATTGATGGCAATATCCGCCCCCAAGTCTAAGCAGGCCGCACATTTTGCGTCTGAGCCTGCCGTGACAATCACATGAGCACCAAACGCCTTGGCCATTTGAATGGCAGTCACACCAATCCCGCTTGTACCGCCTTGAATCAAAAGGCTTTCACCAGCCTTGAGTTGACCGCGATCAAAAACGTTGCTCCAGACCGTAAAGAACGTCTCTGGCAAACTGGCAGCTTGCTCATCGGTCAAGCCCTTAGGCACTGGCAAACATTGATCGATTGGAGCAACGCACCATTGGGCATAACCACCACCAGCAATCAGCGCGCAAACACGCTCGCCGATGCGAAGACCCTTGGCGGCCAAAGCACTTTCATCACCGGCCTCAATCACTCCAGCCACCTCTAGACCAGGCAAATCGGATGCGCCGGGAGGCACCGGATAATGGCCTTTTCGTTGAATCACATCAGGACGGTTGACCCCACTTGCAGTCACCCGTATCAAGGCCTCACCCGCAGCGGCGATTGGTTTATCTCGATCTACCAAATGCAGGACCTCAGGCCCTCCATAGGTGGAAATTTCAATGGCTTTCATAGGTTCCCGCTCTTTGGCAACTTTGCAAAACAAAGCGACTCGGTCTCATATTGAGAAAAAGTCGCTTTGTATCGCAGGAAGCCCTTTAGTGTTGATGCTCCGTGCCTTCGTCAGTGCTTTGTGGACGCTCCATCAAAGCCTTCATGGACAATTTGACGCGACCCTTTTCATCGGTCTCAAGTACTTTGACCCTGACAATTTGACCTTCGGCCAATACGTCTGTGACTTTGCCAATGCGGTCATGGCTGATTTGACTGATGTGCAACAAGCCATCTTTTCCTGGCAATAAATTGACCAAGGCACCAAAATCCAAAATCTTGGTGATGGGGCCTTCATAAATTTTGCCAATTTCAACTTCAGCTGTAATTTGCTCAATTCGGCGCTTGGCTTCCTCTGCCTTTGCACCATCGGTAGAGGCAATGGTGATTGTGCCATCTTCAGAAATGTCAATCTGTGTACCAGTCTCTTCGGTGAGTGCTCGGATGGTCGCACCCCCCTTGCCAATCACGTCACGAATTTTCTCAGGGTTGATCTTCATGGTGTACAAACGTGGCGCAAAATTGCTCACCTCTGTTTTTGCTTCGCCCATAACTTCTTGCATCTTGCCCAAAATGTGCATACGCGCTTCTTTGGCTTGAGCCAAGGCCACTTGCATGATTTCTCTCGTGATACCTTGGATTTTGATATCCATTTGCAAAGCCGTGATGCCGTTGGTCGTACCGGCAACTTTAAAGTCCATGTCACCCAAATGATCCTCATCACCCAAGATATCTGTCAATACAGCAAAACGACTGTCTTCCTTGATCAAACCCATGGCAATACCTGCCACATGTGCTTTCATGGGAACGCCTGCATCCATCAATGACAAACAACCGCCACACACAGAGGCCATGGAAGAAGATCCGTTGGATTCGGTGATTTCAGAAACCACACGCATGGTGTAGGGGAAGTCAACTTTATCGGGCAAACAAGCAGCCAAAGCACGCTTGGCCAGACGTCCATGTCCAATTTCTCTGCGCTTGGTGCTGCCCATTCTGCCAACCTCTCCAGTCGCAAACGGAGGCATGTTGTAATGGAACATGAAGCGATCTTCGAACTCACCGGCCAAAGCATCTATTCTTTGAGCGTCGCGGTCCGTACCCAAAGTGGTAATGACAAGAGCCTGGGTTTCACCTCGAGTAAACAAAGCAGATCCGTGAGTTCTAGGCAGGACACCATTTCTGATTTCAATGGGGCGCACGGTACGAGTATCGCGTCCATCGATACGTGGCTCACCGGCCAAAATTTGTGAGCGGACAATTTTCGCCTCAATATCAAACAATAAAGATTCGACTTTGACAGAATCAAATTCAACGCCTTGGGAAGTCAACGCCGCCATGGTGGACGCATAGGTCTCTCGACATGCTTGAGTTCTATTTTGTTTATTTCGAATTTGATAAGCTGCTCTCAATGGCGCTTCAGCCAACTCACCCACCTTGGCAATCAAGGGCTCATTTTTAGCTTCCGGCTTCCAATCCCAAACGGGGTGCCCTGCTTCTTTGACCAGCTCATGGATTGCATCGATTGCAACTTTGCCCTGCTCATGACCAAACATCACCGCACCCAGCATGATTTCTTCACTCAATTGCAAGGCCTCAGACTCCACCATCAAAACAGCAGACTCTGTACCCGCAACCACCAAATCCATGATGCTGTCTTTTCTCTGAGTTTGACCTGGATTTAAAACATATTCGCCATGGATGTACCCTACGCGAGCAGCACTGATGGGGCCATTAAAAGGGATGCCTGAAATGCTCAACGCTGCACTGGAGGCAATGAGGGCTGCGATATCTGCATCCACCTCTGGGTTCAAAGACAATGTGTGTATTACCAAATGCACTTCATTGTAAAAACCTTCAGGAAACAAAGGACGAATGGGCCTATCAATCAAACGGCTGGTGAGAGTTTCCAACTCGCTTGGCTTGGCCTCGCGCTTGAAAAAGCTACCTGGAATTTTTCCTGCAGCATAAGTTTTCTCGATATAGTCAACGGTCAAAGGAAAGAAATCCTGACCTGGTTTTGCCGATTTGGATGCTACGACTGTAGCCAATACAACCGTATCTTCAATGTTGACCAAAACAGCACCCGTGGCTTGACGAGCAATCTCACCCGTTTCCATAATGACCGTGTGTTGACCCCATTTAAAGGTCTTGGTTACTTTCTTAAAAAGCGACATTTGCTTTACTCCATAGTGTTTTGGGGCATGAAGGCCATGCCACCTTAGCCAGGAGGGTCGTCATAGAACAGAATGCCATTCCATCAAAATTGTGCGGCCAACTTGTTTGCACGCATTTGGTGGAATGACACAGCTTCGATCCACAATCAAACTCTCCGTTGTTGTTGATAAGAACGAATACTCTCATCAACAAGATGCATAAAGGCGTCTGAGCTAAAAAAATAACTCAGACGCCTTTGGCAAAAAATACCAATTACTTGCGTAAACCGAGTTTAGCAATCAAGGCTGAATAGCGATTCAAATCCTTGGACTTCAAGTAATCCAACAATTTACGACGACGACTGACCATGCGAAGCAAACCACGACGTCCGTGGTGATCCTTTGCATGCGTCTTGAAATGGGGGGTCAACTCATTGATTCGAGCGGTCAGTAGTGCAACTTGCACCTCAGGACTGCCCGTGTCTTTGGCTACGCGAGCATTTTGCGCAACTACTTGCGCGATCGTTGTTGATAACATATCAATTTCCTTGTGTATTGTTTTGACTTGCGCATCCCCTTGGAACGAAAGGAGAGCGTGCACTTTGTAGCCCTTGGCAGCAAAGCCCATCGAGTATAACCCAATTCACATCTCAAAACCCAAATTCAAGAACCAGCGCTCGTATCGACGCAGAATTAAACTGCACTCAAAAACCAACACAGCTCCAAAAAAGCAATACTATAGTTTTAAAAAAATAAACTGACATCTTCTTCAAATGATTCAACCTCCATCCAAGGACATAGCGATGAGGAGTTCGCGATTCACGCATACCTTGCTTGAAAAAACAGCGGTATTGGGTCACTTCGGTAAATTTCAATGCAGTGAAAAATATAAATAATTTCAAGAAATAAGCCTTGAAATTACAGACCGAGGTCTCCATGTTTTAAGCACCGTTGAACGAATTTCTTGTTCAAGAACTTTAAAACCATCTGGAGATTTTGATATGCTATTTACCCCTTTGTCTGTGACACTCAATCAAGCACAAAAACGCCCTTCTATTCAAGCCTTCGAGAGATTTTTAGGAGATGTCGTCAAGGCGCCTACCCATGTCAACTCATTCACAGAAGCCGAGACAACTTACTCACTTGAAATCGATGTACCTGGCATCAGCAAAGAACTTTTGCTCATCAAGATTGATGAGCAAATCGTTCGAATTGAAAGCAAACCTGAGTCCAAAAGAAAGTACAACTTGAATTTTGAGTTGCCTGTAGCGATCGACCCCGTTTTGAGCCAAGCCAAATTAGACAATGGTGTTTTGAATTTGGTTCTCACCAAGAAAAAACCCATTGATCAAGTTACCTTGCTCAATATTCTTTAAGAAGAGGCCTTTTTAAATTCGGCTTCTACCTCAAGGGGGCGGGCTTTTGCCTGCCCTGCGTCAAGGTGTTGAGATAATCCGTGTTGGACGCGATCTCTTTGATACCCACTTTTAGTTGACCAACTCCGCCAGACTCCAGCGAGGCTTGACATCAAAGCCATAGTGCTTGGTCCCTGTCTCAATGCCATATTGCACCCTCATTGCAGCGGCCATGGCAATCATGGCGCCGTTGTCTGTGCACAAATAAAGCTCTGGAAAGTAAACCTTGCCTCCAATCTTAGAACACTCTTTGCTCATGGTCTCTCTAAGAGATTGATTGGCCCCAACGCCTCCAGCGACAACCAATGTTTTAAGCTTTGTTTGCTTTATAGCCATGAGAGATTTTTTAACCAAGACCTCAACAATAGCTGCTTGAACGGAAGCCGCCAAATCGTTCTTGGATGCTTCAATTTCCTTTTCACTCATCTTGTTGACCTGTGTAAGCACAGAGGTTTTCAACCCAGCAAATGAAAAATCCAGTCGGCCACTGTGCATCAAGGGCCTTGGAAAATTGAACGCCTTGGGGTTTCCAAGTGCCGCCAGTTTGGACAGCGCAGCGCCCCCTGGATAATCCAAACCCAGCAATTTCGCGGATTTGTCAAACGCTTCACCCGCTGCATCATCCACGCTTTCGCCCAACAACTCATATTGACCCATGCTTTGAACGCTCATGAGTTGGGTGTGTCCCCCAGAAACAAGCAAGCACACGAAAGGAAAGGTCGGTGGATTGGCGCTCAAAAAAGGAGACAACAAATGTCCCTCCAAATGATGGATGCCCAGCAATGGCAGATTCATGGATGCAGCCAAAGAGGCGGCCACTCCAGCACCGACCAACAAGGCACCCGCCAGCCCAGGACCTTTTGTATAAGCCACCAAATCAACTTGTGCAATGCCAACGCCAGAGGCGCTCAAAACTTCATTCAAGAGAGGAATGATTCGCTGAATATGGTCTCGACTTGCCAATTCAGGCACCACACCACCATAGGGCTGATGCATTTCAATTTGAGTATGCAACGCGTGCGCAAGCAATTGAGGCAACTCGGGTTCAAAAGACAAGGACCCCGCGCAAACTGGAGCAGCATTGAACCGATCAAATTTGACCAAAGCAACACCACTTTCATCACAAGAAGACTCAATTCCTAAAATATACACATTGGCTCCCAATTGTCCAATCGACAGGGAATGGATATGGAAATCCTTCACCCCCGATTATCGCAGATCGGCTTAAAAAAATTGAGTCTAAAGTACAAATTAGGCGAGAATACAGCCATGAGCATCAGTCATTACATCAAAGAAATCGGTCGCGGCAAAGAAGGCGCGAGAAATTTGAGCACCGAACAAGCTCAAGACCTGATGCATCTTCTTTTGAGCGGGCAAGTCAGCGATATCGAGCTAGGTGCTTTTTGTATTGCCATGAGAATCAAAGGCGAAACCCCACAAGAAATGATTGGTTTTTTAGAAGCCATTCAATCAAATATCAAACGAGTTCATCTCAGTCGTGAGAACCCAAACCATCGACAACTCAAACCAGTGATTGTGATTCCGAGTTACAACGGCGCAAGAAAACTCCCGCTTTTTACCCCAGTTTTGGCTGGCGCTCTGGCCAAGCTCAATTACGCCGTTCTTGTTCACGGCTATCCAACCGAAGACAAAAGAGTCAGCACCAAAGAGATGTTTGAGTTGCTTGATTGGCCATGCGTCAAAGACGTCCATTCTTTGAATGAATCCAACTTGAAAGAGGGGGAAGTCTTGTATGTTTCAATGGAACATTTGTCGCCTCAACTTTGCGAGTTGCTGAATGTTAGGAAAAAAATTGGCCTTAGAAACTCAAGCCATAGCTTGGTGAAAATCCTCAATCCCCTTGAAGATGAGTGTAAAGTTTTACAACTTTCAAGCTACACACACCCTGAATACCTAGAGTCGATGTCTCAAGTGTTTAAACTTTTTAATAAAAATGTACTTTTTTTAAGAGGAACAGAAGGTGAATGCGCTGCAGACCCGAGGCGAATACCTAAAATGACGGGTTTTGTGCAAGGCAAATCGGAGACTTTGATCGAACAAGTTCAAGGACCTGTTGAAATACTCATCGATTACCCACAAACCACGGACCCCCAAAAAACAGCACTTTATACCGATTCGATTTTAAAGGGTCATTTAAAACTGCCCTTGTCCATTCAAGCCCAAATCAATGCAATCGAACAGTTGAGCCTCAAAATTATTCCTCCATGACAAGTTCAAGTAAATCCTCTTCATTGGACTCAGCCAAACTCTCACAAAGTCATTGGCCTGTCGTACAGCTCGTTGGAGCTGGGCCAGGCGACCCTGAGCTTTTGACCATCAAAGCCTTAAAAGCCCTTCAAGCTGCAAGCGTTGTTTTGTATGACGATTTGGTATCGCCAGAAGTTTGCGCTTTGATTCCTAGCGAATGTAGAAAAATATTTGTTGGCAAGAGAGGCGGTTGCAAATCAACTCCCCAAGCCTTTATTGAAAAACTGATGGCTCAATGCGCCAAGGAAGGCGAGAGAGTGGTGCGCTTGAAGGGGGGAGACCCTTGTATCTTTGGCCGAGGTGGTGAAGAAATTGAGGCCCTTCGGGCACAGCAAGTCAACACCGAGGTGATCAATGGAATCACCTCAGGGTTGGCGGCCATGGGCTCTTTGGGTCTATCCCTTACACATCGTCACCACGCACACGGTGTGGTGTTTGTGACGGGCCATGCCAAAAGCGGAAAAATGGGCGTCAATTGGATTGAGTTGGGTCAAACTGCGTGCAACTCTAAATTGACTCTGATCATTTATATGGGCATGAGCTTGACTCAAGACATTCAAAATGGACTTCTCCACGGCCTTGAAGCTGACACCCCCGTGGCTGTGATCGAGAAAGCGAGTACGCCATTGCAAAGGCACATGGTAACGACGCTAGAGCGTTTGCTGTTTGAAATTCAATCCCAGCACTTTCAAAGCCCATCCGTCATCGTTGTGGGCGATGTCCTGATAGGCTTGCAGGCCGTGGACGAGCAAGCCATGAATGAGCATCAAAACTGGCAGCAAGAAAGCCAAATCAAACAAAAAAACTAGGTTGCGAAAATACTTATAGGCACGGGTCCTTTTCCCGTGCATGAGAAAGCACGCAAAATTCTTATTTTTTTGCCTGAATTGGACAGCAATAACGGCCATGACGAGTCAGATGGCACATCTATCGTGCGAAAATAGCGACTTTAGGCAGACTTGAATCCCCTTTCAAGCCAACTGTCTTTTCCAGCGCTTTTTTGATAGGAATTGTTCATGGACGCAGAACGTGCAAATTTAATCGGCTCGACCCTCTCAAGCCTTCAAACAAGAACCCTTGATCTTCGGGGGTATCTTTGACTACGATGCAAAGACCGAGAGATTAAGAACAGTCAACGCCTCTCTTGAGGACCCCAGTGTTTGGAATGAGCCTAAAAAGGCTCAAGAATTGAGCAAAGAAAAAAAGTCTTTAGAAGATGTTGTCATCAATCTTTCAAAATTACAACAAGAGATTGTTGATAACTTAGAACTCTTTGAGATGGTCAAGGCTGAAAACGATGACCTCGCCCTTGAAGATATTGAACTTGAAACTGCCTCGTTGAATCAAAGCATTGAAAAGCTCGAATTCAGAAGAATGTTCAACAACCCTGCAGATCCTTGCAATGCTTTTTTAGACATTCAAGCGGGTGCGGGTGGCACAGAGGCATGCGACTGGGCAAGCATGTTGCTTCGACAGTACTTGCGTTACGCGGAGAGGAAAAATTTCAAAGCTTCGCTAGAGGATGAGTCTGCTGGTGACGTGGCCGGCATCAAAAGCGCCACCATCAAAATTGAGGGCGAATATGCTTTTGGACTTTTGAGAACTGAAACAGGTGTTCATCGCTTGGTCAGAAAATCTCCTTTTGATTCCTCCGGGGGGCGACACACCAGCTTTGCAAGTGTGTTTGTCTATCCTGAGGTGGATGACTCAATTGAGATTGATATCAATCCATCCGATGTACGCGTTGACACCTTCAGAGCCAGTGGTGCAGGCGGTCAACACATCAACAAGACTGACTCCGCGGTACGCCTGACCCATCTTCCAACAGGCATTGTTGTGCAGTGTCAAGACGGCAGAAGTCAACACAGCAACAAAGACGTTGCTTGGAAAAGACTTCGAAGCAGACTTTATGACTTCGAGATGAGAAAGCGAATGGAGGAGCAACAAAAATTAGAAGACACCAAAACCGATGTGGGTTGGGGCCATCAAATTCGTTCATATGTTTTGGATCAAAGTCGGATCAAAGACCTTAGAACGTCTGTTGAAATTTCCAATACTCAAAAAGTTTTGGACGGTGATTTAGACGCCTTTATTGAAGCGTCCTTAAAGCAAGGCGTTTAATGGTACCCTGCAAAGGAACTCATCAAGGATCAATTGCTTGAATCAACCTTCATATCTCAAAACACAACACATAAACATAAAAAATCGAGGAGCCAAGACGTGCAAGAAGATAACAACGGTCTGATTGTTTTCAGACAAGACTACCAAGCCAGCGCATTTTTCATTGACCGAGTCGATTTGACCTTTGACTTAGACCCCACCAAAACTCGTGTTTTGAACAAAATGCAGGTGCGACGAAACCCCGATACAGTTGTTCAAGCATTGAGACTTCACGGGGAGGAATTGAACTTGGCGCGTGTTTTGGTCAACGGCCAAGGCACCTCCTTTAAATTAGAAGGCTCACACCTTGTGTTGGAAAACCTACCCGAAGGCAATGAAGCCTTCGAGTTGGAAATATTTACAACTTGCAACCCAAGTAAAAATACAAAATTAATGGGTTTGTACGTCAGCCAAGACTCTTTCTTCACTCAATGTGAAGCCGAGGGCTTTAGACGCATCACCTACTTTTTGGACCGACCGGATGTGATGTCGTCCTATACCGTTCTTATGAAAGCAGATAAGAGCCTCTACCCAGTGTTGTTGTCCAACGGCAATTTGGTTGACAGCGGTGCTTTGGAGGAGGGTCGACATTTTGCCAAATGGTCTGATCCCCATAAAAAACCTTGCTATCTCTTTGCTTTGGTCGCAGGACAATTGGTTTGTCGAGAGCAACGGATCACATCTCAAAAGGGGACTGAACATTTGCTTCAAATTTATGTTCGCCCAGGTGACTTGGACAAAACAGAACATGCCATGAACTCGCTCATGGCCAGCATCGCTTGGGATGAAACAAGGTTCAATTTAAGCTTAGATCTTGAGCGCTTCATGATCGTTGCGACCTCTGACTTCAACATGGGGGCCATGGAGAACAAAGGTTTGAATATTTTCAACACCAAATTTGTATTGGCCAACTCCCAAACTGCAACCGACTCAGACTATGCCAATATCGAAAGTGTGGTTGCCCATGAGTATTTTCATAATTGGACAGGCAACCGCGTGACGTGTAGAGATTGGTTTCAACTCTCACTCAAGGAAGGGCTTACGGTCTTTAGAGATCAAGAGTTCTCTCAAGACATCGCCCATCACCCTTCCGCTCGCGCTGTCAAAAGAATTGAAGATGTTCGCCTCCTAAGAACTGTTCAGTTTGCTGAGGACGCAGGCCCTATGTCTCACGCTGTGAGGCCTGATCAATATTTAGAGATCAATAATTTCTATACTGTCACCATTTACGAAAAAGGTGCCGAGGTCGTTCGCATGATGCAGACCTTGGTGAGCAAAGAGGGCTTTAAAGCAGGCATGGCTCTTTACTTTGAACGCCACGATGGACAAGCGGTGACGTGCGATGACTTTGTAAGTGCCATTGCAGATGCAAATCCACAATCCGCCCTCAAAGAACATTTAGAGATCTTTAAACGCTGGTACTCTCAAGCGGGCACCCCTCTCTTAAGAGCCCATGGTGAGTATGATGAAACCAACCATCGTTACACCTTGCACCTCAGTCAAATGCCACCAAGCAATCACCCTGACAATGACCCGTATCTGATTCCAGTTGAGGTCGGTCTTTTGAGCTCTTTGGGTCAAGAGACGCATGCGACACAGTTATTGGTTCTTCATGAATCAAGTGCCTCATACGTCTTTGAAAACGTTCCCTCAAAACCCATCGCTTCAGTCTTGCGCCAGTTCAGTGCACCCGTTAATCTAGAGCAACCCTTGTCCGAAAGTGAGTTATTGACACTGATGGCGTTTGATTCGGACCCTTTCAATCAATGGGACGCGGCTCAAAAAATCTGCCTTCAAGCCGCCCTTGAAGCGTATGAAAAGAAACTCACAGGCAATCTTGAATTCAACGATCCGATATCAAACGATCTGATGAATGGGCTGCGTCAAATTCTTCGCAATCCACAACTTGACAATGCATTCAAGGAGCTGGTCCTCACGCTTCCAAGCGAATCCTACATTGCAGAACAATTGACTGTTGTAGATCCCGCTTTGATTCATCAAATCCGTGAGGAGATGAAATCTCAAATCGCTCGGGACTTGTTTGAAGACTGGCAATGGATTTATCACAACCATCAACTCCTTGGCACATATAAACCAGAGCCCTTTGAAATGGGCCAACGCGCCATCACATCCATGGCGCTTCAGTACCTTTGCTTACAAGCCTTGCAAAGTGGTGACAAGGTTTGGCCTGGCATCACCTTTCAAAAATTCAAAGATGCACACAACATGACTGAGCGTTTTGCTGCCATGAGCGCTTTGGTCAATTCTGGTCATGAATTGGGTGACAAAGCACTTGAACTTTTTCACACCCTGTTTCGCAACGAAGCCCTGGTCCTTGACAAGTGGTTTGCGCTGCAAGCCAGTGCATGCGAGAGGCACACCTCGGTGCTGACAAAAGTCAAACAACTCACTCAACACGCTGACTTTCACATTAAAAATCCAAATCGCGCTAGAAGTTTGATTTTTAGCTACTGCATGTCCAATCCAGGTGCATTTCACAAAGCCGATGCATCGGGCTACGTATTTTGGGCTGAAAAAGTATTGGAAATTGACGCCTTCAACCCCCAAGTGGCAGCCCGATTGGCACGAGGCTTGGATCGATATCGCAAATTGTCTCAACCCCATCAAAATGCCGCTTATGAGGCCATCAAACGCGTGGCAGCCAAGCCTGATTTGAGCAACGATGTCCGTGAGGTCATATCTAGAGCTCTTGGAGACTCAAGATGAGTATTTCTCTAACCAGGTATTTGGTTGAAGAGCAAAGGGCCAAAGGCCACATTCCGCCAGAACTTCGGCTCTTGCTTGAAGTGGTAGCGCGCGCTTGCAAGAGCATCAGCCATGCTGTGAACAAGGGCGCATTGGGTGGTGTGCTGGGCTCGGCGCATACGGAAAATATTCAAGGCGAGGTCCAGAAAAAATTAGATATCATTGCCAATGATGTCTTGATCGAAGCCAATGAATGGGGCGGCCATTTGGCTGCAATGGCTTCTGAGGAGATGGATGACATCTACTCGGTTCCCAACCGTTATCCTCAAGGTGAATACTTGTTGCTGTTTGATCCACTGGATGGGTCTAGCAACATTGATGTCAATGTCAGCATTGGGACCATCTTCAGTGTGTTGAAAAAAACATCTTCCTCGACATTGGTCTCTAAAGAGGATTTTCTTCAACAAGGCAGTCAACAAGTAGCGGCTGGCTATTGTGTCTACGGTCCTCAAACGACCTTGGTATTGACAGTAGGCGATGGCGTGGCGATGTTTACTTTGGACAGCGAACAAGGCTCTTTCATCTTGACCCAAGATCATGTTCAAATTCCTCTCGAGACCCAAGAATTTGCCATCAACATGAGCAACATGCGCCACTGGGACAAACCCGTCAAACAATACATTGACGAGTGCTTGCTTGGCAAGGAGGGTCCTCGTGCAAAGGACTTCAATATGCGCTGGATTGCATCCATGGTGGCCGACGTGCATAGAATCTTGACACGTGGAGGGGTGTTCATGTATCCATGGGATAAGCGAGAACCCCTCAAACCCGGTAAGCTGCGCCTCATGTATGAAGCCAATCCAATGAGTTGGATCGTTGAGCAAGCAGGGGGGGCTTCAACCAACGGTAAAATGCGCATCCTAGACATCAAGCCCAAAGAGCTTCATGAACGTGTCAGTGTGATCCTTGGCTCCAAAACGGAAGTCGAACGAATTACAAACTATCACCTAGAATCGCAATCAATTTGATGAAACGATCTGATCTTCTCGCTCACCTTGGTGATGAGAGGCATGTCTTTTGCAACTTGTGTCATGCATACCCTATGGTTACTTCTATGTTTCAATTGCGCTAAACGGGTTATGCTTTCGCCTAGGAAAAAGTTTTTTCAATATCAACGCCATCGCAACGTCCATCACCTTTTTTTGTATGACCCGAATGACCTTGTCTCTTTACTTCAAACGACTACTCATCTGTCTCTTGGTCAACGGTGCAAGTTCAAATTTGGCCTTTGCACAGACTGACTATCCCAATCACGCAATCAA
This sequence comes from Comamonadaceae bacterium, assembly GCA_947475685.1. Taxonomy (GTDB): domain Bacteria; phylum Pseudomonadota; class Gammaproteobacteria; order Burkholderiales; family Burkholderiaceae_C; genus Limnohabitans. The sequence goes on from CANJNC010000006.1 coordinate 67,509, forward strand.
ACTCGTTTGCGTTCACGCGGCAGGTGGCAGTGCTGACGCCTTGTCCAGAGTCTTGGCCGATCGACTCTCGAAATTACTCGGGCAATCTGTGGTGGTTGAAAACAAACCCGGTGCCGGTACCATGCTAGGTGCCACCCAAGTGGCCAATGCGCCTGCTGATGGCTATACCGTCTTGATGGCCAGCGTGACCACGCTCTCCATCAACCCAAGCCTTTATGCTCAAATGAGTTACCATCCCTTGAAAGATTTTGCGCCTGTGGCCTTGGTTGCACAAACGCCCTCTGTTTTGGCAGTCTCGCCATCGGTCAACGTCAAAAATCTCAAAGAATTGCTTGAGCTTTTAAAAGCCAACCCAGGCAAATACAATTACAGCTCTCCCGGACAAGGCACTTCTGCTCACCTGGCCGGCGCATTGTTCACCTCAATGGCCAAAGTGGATGTCGTGCATATTCCTTATAAAGCCAGTGCCTCGGCTGTCTTGAGTCTCATGTCTGGAGAGGTTCAAATGACTTTTGAGAACAGCTTGGTCCCCTTTAGCAAAAGTGGCAAGTTAAAACCCATTGGGATTGCGAGTTTAAAACGCTCTCTGTCCTGGCCTGAATTGCCCACCATTGCTGAGCAAGGTCTTCCCGGCTATGAGTCCACCGTCTGGTATGGTGTCGTTGCACCAAGTGCCACGCCTAGCGACATCATCAAAAAACTCAACGACACCATCAATCAAGCCTTGGGTCAAAAAGAAATGCTCGATAAGATCAAATCTTTGTCGGGCGACCCCGTGGGTGGCACCCCAGAGTCTTTCACAGAAAGAATCAAAGCAGACACCTACAAGTGGGCCCAAGTGATCAAAACCTCTGGGGTCACAAGCGAATAACTTGACCCTCAGTTCGTCCGCTGTCTAAACCCCAATCGAACTTCAATCCTCATGTCTTCTCATTCAAATCAACCCAACATCGCCATCATTGGAGCTGGCATCGGTGGCGTCGCCTGCGCAAGCGCATTGGCAAAATTTGGGATCAAAGCCCACATCTACGAGCAAACTTTGCAATTCTCTAGAGTGGGCGCTGGCATTCAGATGGGCCCCAATGCTACCCAAGTCTTGCACGGACTGGGTCTCAAAGAGCACTTGGCTCAAAACGCCTTTCAGCCTCAAACCAACCTCAACCGCGTATGGAATACGGGTGAAGTCAGCAACGACTATCCCTTGTCAGAACACGTGATTGCCAAGTATGGCTCTCCCTTTTATGCATTGCACCGAGCCGATTTGCACGAAGCTTTGACCAAAATGGTCCCCAGTGAACAAATTCATTTGGGCAAAAAACTCACCGCATTGAACCAAGACGACAGTGGCGTTGAACTCCAATTTGCGGATGGCTCAAGCGTTCACGCAGATGGCGTCATTGGCGCAGATGGCGTTCACTCCTTGATCAGAGAAATTCTGTTAGGCCCAGAAGCACCAAGATTTACCGGTCGCATCGCCTACCGAACCACCTACCCAGCATCCCGTCTCCAAGGCGTGGAGATTGGGGACTCCAGAACAAAGTGGTGGGGGCCTGATCGCCACATCGTGATTTACTATGTCACAAAAAAACGAGATGAAATTTATTTTGTAACCAGTCAACCAGAAGATGCCAACTGGACCACCAAAGAGTCTTGGTCCTCTAAAGGGGATCTCAAAACTTTGCAACAGGCCTTCGCTGGATTTCATTCTGATGTCCAAGCGGTCATCGCTGCATGCCCAGATGTACATAAATGGGCCCTCTTTGATCGCGATCCATTGAGCACTTGGGTTCAAGGCAGAGTGATGCTTTTAGGGGATGCTTGCCACCCGATGACGCCCTATATGGCACAAGGTGCCGCTATGGCGCTAGAGGACTCGGTCGTGATGGCAAGGTGCCTGGATGCATACAGAGGGGAGGATTTGAACGCCACCTTTAAACGCTATGAAGCACTGCGAAGACCTAGAACCTCTCAGATTCAAAAAGCCTCAGGCGCCAATCAGTGGATGCAAAACAAGACCAACCCCGACTGGGTATATGGCTACAACGCTTGGACGGCTCCTTTGGAGGTCTAGTCATTGGAGTGTGAGCCAAGTGGTTAACGCAATCCCCTTTTAGCTGACCTCAATCGCAATCTTGCCGGTTTGACCATTGCTCATCAAATAGGCCTGAGCTTGGTCGAGTTCTGCCAACTTAAAGCTTCGATCCAAGATCACTTTGATTGAGCCATCGGCAACGCCTTTGGCGCAGTCTTCATCAAAACGTCTAGAGCACTCTTGCGTCTGGGCCAATGTTCGCGTTCTAAAGGTTCGACCAATCACACTTGCGTTCTTTCTGGCCAGTTCATCCAAGTTGATGCTTGCGATGTTTCCAGCATTGCGCCCTACCGTGATCAAGCGTCCACCTAAAGCCAAGGCCAACATGTTGGCGTCCAAAAGAGTCGAGCCTACCTGATCCATGATCAAATCCACACCTTGCCCCTGAGTCAGGACAAGAAGTTGATCCACCCAAGACGGCTCTTCTGTATTGAGCACAGCAGTTGCACCCAAAGCCTTGAGTGAAGATATTTTTTGACTAGAGCGGGTCGTGGCAAACACCTGCTGAGCACCCAAATAACGTGCCATTTGAATGCCTGTCACGCCAACTCCAGACGAGCCCGCTGTCACCAACACACTTTTGGCCGTTTTGATTTGTCCAGCGGTGACCAAAGCGTCATGTGCAGTGATGAAAACATTGGGAATACACCCCGCTTCAAGCCAGGAGATGGTACTTGGTTTTTTCATCAAAGACTTCTCAGGGGCCAGAGCAAACTGAGCAAACCCTGCAGGCGAGCGGGTCATGACCTCGTCTCCAATATGCCAACCTTGTACGTCCTGGCCTAAAGCACAAACAACACCGGCAAATTCAATGCCTGTCGCCAAAGGCTTGGCCAGAGGATCTTTGTGCTTTAAAACGGATTGCGTCTCGCCTCGATTGACCGAGGAGGCTTTGACTTGAACCAAAACCTCATGGGCAGCGGGCACAGGAAGGGGCACCTGAGTGGCTTGATATCTTCCACCCTGTGGACTTGGCATGACCATCATTTGTATCATTGTTTGCTGACTCATTGCGTTTCCCCTTATTTAAACGGATGCCTTGCACCAAGGCGCTTGAGGCCTTTGTGGCCAAGATCCGCTATTATATGAACTGTGAGCTGTGAGATAAGCTCAAACCCAAAACTTCAAACAAGCTTTGCCCCCTTGGAGAAAGAGATTACATGTCCGTCAATGATCAAGACCTGATGCTACAAGCCATCGAAAAAGAGTTGAGCTTGAATCAAATCAATGCAGTGCTATGGAACAAGGCCGCGACACTTTGTCAAGGCGATCTATCCCTAAGAAGAGAGAACTATATCAAGCTTCGCATGCAAGCCATGCAAGAAACCGTCAAATCGCATGTACTGAAAGAAATCAAAGCTGAATTTGCAAGGAAGATGGCAAAGCCAGCAGACTTTTTAAGCGCAAAAGATCTTTTAAAAAAATAAGTCTCTTCTTAAAATCCTTGTCTGGTCATTTGCTTGTTTGTGTGCACTGGCCTGGCTCTTTTAAATTCAAGCACCCTTTTATGCCGGCGTCGCTCGGACCCGGTCAATGCGTCTACCATCCAGCGACTCCACTTTAAGCACCCAACCTGAGCAAACGAACTCATCGCCGACTTGTGCGAGTTGCCCTTTTAAAAACAGTATCAGCCCAGCCAGGGTGTTGTAATGCCCCAGACTCTCTTGAGGTAAAAAGCCTTGAATGTGCAGCCTGTCTTTGAGCTCATTGAGGGAAATCAAACCATCCAGCACGACAGCGCCATCCAATCGAGCCTTGGTGCCTTCTGGCGTGTGCTCAATGGCATTCATCCAAGCACCCGTGATCGCCTCCAAAAGATCCCTGGGCGTCAAAAGCCCTTGAACATCTCCGTACTCATCAACCACCAACACAATGCGAGAAGCAGTTGACTGTTGAGAATGCATCAAAGTATCGGGGCGTTTGAACTGCTCCAATAAATCGAGACCACTTAAAGTCTCAGGCACAAAGGAGGCTGGCACCATCAACTCTGACAAAGGCTGAAACAAACTTGATAAATGCACCAATTGACCAAGACTTACCACACCCACCACTTGGTTCAAGTCCCCCTTGCAAACCGGATACCAAGAATGAGGCGTCAATCGTTTTAACTTCAACAACGACTCTTGCACACCCATTTCAGCCTCAAGCCAAACAATGTCTGACCTAGGGACCATCATGGATTTCAAAGGACGGTCATCTAAATTGAATACATTTTTAACCATCTCATGCTCTTGCTTTTCAATCAACCCAGAGAGCACACCTTGGTTTAAGCTTGCACTGATTTCCTCTTGGGTCACACTTAAATCCTTTTGAGTGTTGATGTTCAAGAGTCGAAGAATTGCAAACGTGGTCCAAGAAAGAGAGACGACAATCGGTCTTGCAATGAAGGCCAAACCAAGCATCAAGGGTGATGTCCACCTTGCAACGTTTTCTGGATACAGTTGTCCAATCCTTTTGGGAACAAGTTCACCAAAGATCAAAGTCATGAATGTGATTAAAAAAACCACCACAGCTGTCGCTACAATTTCTGAGGCGTGATGGGTAAGTCCTAGCCTCTCAAGCCAAGCTGAAACTTCATGGCTGTAAGCGGCGTCTCCTAAAATACCGTTCAAAATGCCAATGCCCGTAATCCCGATTTGAACTGTGGATAAAAAACGCGTTGGGTTTTCCATCAATTCGAGTGCCGATTTAGCGCCACCATCTCCCGCATCTAGCCAAACCTTTAGACGCGGTTTTCTGCTGGATGCCAAGGCCATTTCTGACATGGCAAAGAGTCCATTGATAAGAGTGAGTATGATGATGATCACTAAGTTCATTTAAAAAAAACCTTTTTGTTGCGACTTTTGAGCGCATTTGAACCCCAACCAATAGGAACACCCTCAAAATGGCTCATTATCTGATAGGCGACATCCAAGGCTGCAACCTGACACTGGGCAAGTTGTTAGAAACCATCGACTTTTCACCCAGCAAAGACACCATCTACCTTTTGGGCGACTTGATCAATCGCGGCCCTGACAATGTGGGCGTTCTTAGGCGACTGATGTCTTATGGCTCTAGTGCGAAGTCTATCTTAGGTAATCATGATCTGCACTTCTTATCGGTAGAAAAAGGCATCAAGACACCCAAAAGCGGGGATACGATTGAAGATATCTTGAATGCCAAAGATCGATCTTCGCTGACCCATTGGCTTAGAACACAGCCTCTGGCATTGATGGCAACCCACTACTTGCTGGTTCACGCAGGTGTTCACCCCATGTGGAGCGCCAAGCAAACCATCGGCTTTGCAAGTGAAGTTCAAATCATCTTGAGCAGCCCAGATTACGAAGACTTTCTCAAGGAAATGTATGGCAATGAGCCCTCGACTTGGGACGATGGTTTAAAGGGCATGGAGCGGCTTAGACTCATCGTCAATGTGCTCACCAGAATGCGCTTTTGTAGCCCTCTTGGACAACTCAATTTCAATGCCAAGTCATCACTTACACAAGGACCGCAAGGATTTTCACCTTGGTTTGAAATTGAAGGACGAAAAACTCAAGACCAACACATTGGTTTTGGACACTGGTCCACTGTTGGTGGGACAGAAAAAAACAATGCAGTGTGTGTAGACACCGGTTGTGTATGGGGCAAGGGCTTGAGTGCATTTAAACTGCCCTTGAATTCAATCAACGACAAGGGGACTTGGTTCACACAGGCCACGCAAGAGGTTGCAGCGCCCTTTTTGGATTGAATCCCCAGGCAAAAACCACTTGAAAGCGTCAAGAGCTTGTTTGCGTCTCGGTTTTGAACAAAGCGGCCACTTTTCTCTTGGGTTTGATATTTGCAGAGATGGACCTTGAGGTGAGCTTGGTCGTGGCTTCCCAAGAGGGCAACTGCTCCGGTGCGCTGCTTGGCTCATAGGGTTTGTCAAAGAAAGGATCGACTGCAACGGCCTTTTTCTCATAGGTGCGATGACCCCACGAAGGGGCAAAAGAAGCTTGATGGGCATGGTCCAAGCCCTCTCGTGGGCCTCTTCTAGATCGAGCCTCTGAGGCGTCTCTAAAGTTCCTTGAGTCCCCAGAAGACTCTTTAGGCTTGGAAGAATAACCGTCATCATATTCAATCGATTCCAATTGAACTTTAATTTTAATTAATTTTTCAATATCACCAACGAGCTTGCTGTCGGTTGCAGACACAAAACTGATGGCAAGACCTGATGCACCAGCACGCCCCGTGCGGCCAATGCGGTGTACATAGTCTTCTGCGTTGTAGGGCACATCAAAGTTAAAGACAGCAGGCACATCCTTGATGTCCAGTCCTCGGGCTGCGACATCCGTGCAAATCAACAAATCGACCTCACCACTCTTGAAGGCTTCCAATGCCTTGAGGCGTTCATCTTGGCTCTTGTCACCATGCAAGGCACTGGTAATGAGGCCATCGCGCTCAAGGGAGCGCGCCAAGCGAGCACAACCCAATTTGCTGTTGACAAAGACAAAAGCTTGAGTGATCCCATTTTTAAGAATCAATTGCTTAAGAGCTCTTCTTTTGTCATCATCGACTACGCTGTAAAAGTGTTGCTTGACGGTGGATGCGGTCTCATTGGGTCTCGCCACTTCAATGATGACTGGATTTTGTAAATAACTTGATGCAAGTCTTTTGATTTCCGGCGAAAAAGTAGCAGAGAACAAAAGGGTTGTGCGTTGCTTGGGTAAAAAACTTAAAATTCTTTGCAAGTCGGGTAAAAAACCGATGTCAAGCATGCGGTCAGCTTCATCCAAAACCACATATTCAACCTGGTTCAATACGACATTTTTTGCTTCTATGTGGTCAAGCAGTCTTCCAGGGGTTGCCACCAATACCTCGACTCCTCTTTTAAGCTCAAGGGTTTGAGGCTTCATGTCCATGCCACCAAAGACAACTGCACTTCGAATCTGTGAATACTTCGCGTACAGCTTGACTTGCTGCGCAACCTGATCGGCCAATTCGCGAGTGGGCAATAAAACCAACGCACGAACTGGATGCCTAGCTGGTGAGGTGGAAGTGTTCTCGTGCTTTAATATACGTTGAAGCAAGGGCAAGGAAAAAGCTGCTGTTTTACCTGTACCCGTTTGCGCAGCCCCCATCACATCTTGACCAGTCAAAACCACAGGAATGGCCTGGGCTTGAATGGGTGTCATGGACTCGTAACCCATTTCGGCTACGGCGCGTGCTAGCACTGGGGCCAGCTGAATATTTGAAAATGAACTCATGTAGGAATGCTATTGTCTCACCGATGAGCCTTGCAAGCTAGGCTTCTTCACGTTTTTGGCAACGTCACGCCAATTTGCCCTTGGTATTTTCCGCCACGATCCTTGTAACTGGTCTCGCAAACCTCGTCGCTCTCAAAAAACAAGACCTGCGCGCAGCCTTCCCCAGCATAAATTTTAGCGGGAAGTGGCGTGGTATTGCTGAACTCCAAGGTCACGAAGCCCTCCCATTCGGGCTCAAAGGGCGTGACATTCACAATGATGCCACAGCGAGCATAGGTGCTCTTGCCCAAGCAAATGGTCAAAACATTTCTGGGAATTCGGAAATACTCAAGCGTTCTGGCAAGTGCAAAACTGTTTGGAGGAATGATGCAGACATCCGACTCAATATCAACAAAGCTTCGCTCATCAAAGTTTTTGGGATCGACCACGGTGCTGTAAATATTGGTAAAGACCTTGAATTCGGGAGCGCACCGAATGTCATAACCATAACTGCTTGTTCCGTAACTCACAATTTTTTGTCCATCTCGCATGCGAACTTGACCAGGCTCAAACGGCTCAATCATGCCGTGATCCTTGGCCATTTGGCGAATCCATTTGTCTGATTTAATGCTCATGGTTTTATTTTACAGGATGAAAGTTGCTTGTGCGTCGCAAAAACAGACTCAATTGGCCCTAGGCAATGGGGTTGCAATGCCGATCAGCAAATAATTCATTGGCTGGACTTGGGTGCCGCTCAGCACTTTGCCCGCCTTGATCAGTGCTCTTGAATCTTGGCAACTCAATATCGCCAGCACATATTTACCAATGCGGCCGTGGACAATGGGAGATCATTTTTAACCGGTGTGATGATCTGGGCGTTCGCAAAAAACTCTAGGGTGCTACGTTCTAGCTACCCTTGTTTTTTGCAGGAAGCTTGGGCAATGCGCCTATCTCAATGATTCGACAGTCCATTGTCCAGCAGCAAAGAGCTCACCCCTCAACCTAAAAAAACATCGTTTTTATTCCCCCCCCTTTAGGACGGGTTTTACGCGCTATTGGATAAAATTTAGCTTTTTAGCCAAGAAAACAAAGCTAAAAATAAAGACTTTCGCTGAATTGCGATCTCAGTTGCACCAAAATGAGGCGATCAAATTATTATACCTATAGTTTACATTTACCTTAAACTTCAATTCCCTCAATGAAGACATGAAATCCGTCATAGACGACAATACAATATGCGTAAACCCTAATGGTTTGCACTTCGAAATAACTTTGCATCATTTTGATGCAGGCCTATCTTTCTCCTTTGAACTGAATCCGTAGGCTAAGCTACACCCTCCAAAAATCTAAAAATGTACACTCGCCTCCATTTAAATCAAAAAGCATCCCTATGGGGACGGATATCTTTGATGTGTTTACTCAGCTCGTGTTCAACAGCGATCGACTTGAGCAAAGAAGGCTTCAAGGAAAGTGCTGATGCGAAGGCTTTTGTGCAAAAGTCCTCCATTGGAGTAGACCAAAATGCCTACTCCCTCTTCAACTCCAGCAGATCTAAAGAAACGCTCACATCAAACACAGACCGGGAGCAACACCTTGCCTGGAATGCATCTCCAAACAAGGAGTGGTGGAGAGCCTTTCAATCCGCACCACTTGATCAATTGGTGCAACAAGCACTCAATCACAACCCAAATTTAACCGCGGCCAAAGCGACACTGACCCAAGCTCAAGCCAATGCCATGGCCACTTATGGCTCGCTTGCCTTTCCCAACGTCAATGCTCAAGTCGGAGTGAATCGTCAGCGAGTTTCCCAGGCCACGTCCAACGTCCCGGGTGGCTCCATCTTCAATCTGTACAACACCTCAGTCAATGTGTCCTATACCTTGGACTTGTTTGGAGCCAATCAATTCGCCATCGCCACAGCGCAGGCTCAAGCTCAATTTCAAAACTACCAATGGCGCGCGGCTGAACTGAGCTTATCGGGCAATGTGATCACAGCAGCCCTTCGCCAAGCTCAAGTCAATGAGCAGATTAAGCAAACACAAGACATCTTAGCTGCTCAAGAAAAACAACTTGGCATCATGCAAAAACAACTTCAATTGGGTGCAATCAATGCAGCCCCCGTTCTTGCTCAAGCCAGTTTAGTCTCTCAAACCAAGGCCACTTTGCCTTCATTGGAAAAATCCTTAGAACAAGCCACTCATCAAATCGCTATTCTTTGTGGTGATTTTCCATCTCAAACCAAGTGGTCAAGTCTGGCCCTTCAGGATTTGACCATGCCCAAAGAGTTGCCTGTGAGTCTTCCATCTGAGCTGCTTAGACAACGACCAGATATTTTAGCCAGTGAGGCATTGATGAATCAATCCATTGCAGCCCTTGGGGTCGCAAAAGCGAACCTCTATCCTCAAGTCAATCTCTCAGCCAATAGTGGATCTTTGGCAACCCTAAGCAACAATTTATTCAGCACGCCATGGAGTTTTTGGACCCTGAGTACAGGCTTGACCGCACCCATCTTCAATGCAGGTGCATTGAACTCCAGAGTACAAGCTGCAAAGGCAGGTTATGAGTCCTCGTTTTATAACTACAAATCAACTGTCTTGGGTGCATTTCAAAACGTAGCGGATTCACTGGCCGCTATAGAGTTCGACACAAAAAGCTATGAACAGCAAAACATAAACGTTGAATTGGCCAAAGACAACTTGACCATTGCTCAAAAACAATATTCCTTAGGTGCAATCAATTACATGGTTTTATTGGACGCACAACGCAACATCGCTCAAGCAAAAATTGGCTTACTCAACGCTCAAGCCAATCGTCTTGCCAATACCGTTGCTTTGTACCAGTCAATGGGTGGGGCTCCTTGGGCACCGTCTTTTGCACAACCTTCCAAGAGCAGTGAAAAGATGGCGCATTTGCATTAAGTCCACTCTTTGACCAACCGACCCGTTAAGACCTCTGAATTTTAATCAATCTATAAAGTGAGAACTGAAAATGACCAAACGCATGCTCATCATGCTCGGATGTATATTGGTGCTGATTGCCGGTTTGGCTTTTGGCTTTTATCTGCATATTCAAAAACTCATTGCAAGCGCACCTAAACCTGGAGCACAAACCGTGACCTCCTTAATGGTCACGCCCGTAGAGTGGAAGCCTCAGATCTCCTCAATTGCCAACCTCGCACCCGTTAAAGGCGTTGAATTGAGCAGCGAGGTCTCTGGATTGGTCAAGGAGGTCTTGTTTAAATCTGGACAACTCGTAAAAGTTGGTGACGCCTTGATACAGTTGAATGCAGAGTCTGAGCTTGCTCAATACAATGCGGCTCAAGCCAGTGCCGATTTGGCAGACATCGTTTACCAAAGGGACAAGGCACAATTGGCCGCTCAAGGAATAAGTCAAGCGCAAGTAGATTTTGATTTGGCTGACCTTAAGATCAAACGCGCACAAGCTGCGCTTCAAAAGGCCAATTTAGAGAAGAAAACCATCAAAGCACCCTTTAATGGAAAACTTGGCATCACAGCCATTGTTGCAGGACAGTATTTAAACCCGGGCGACAAGGTCGTGACCCTCCAAACGCTCAATCCTATCTTTGCCGACTTCTTTCAGCCACAACAAAAAATTTCTCAACTGAGAATCGGGCAAACCATTGAGTTGAGTGTAGACGCTTATCCTGCACAAAAAATGATCGGCAAACTCACAACGATCAATCCCAAGGTGGACTCAAACTCAAGAAATATTCAAATTCAAGCCACCTTTGACAATCCAAGGGGTGAACTCCTGCCTGGGATGTATGCCAAAGTCAACGTCACGCTTGGTGAAGCACAGCAATTTCTGACCTTGCCCCAAACTGCCATCACTTATAACCCGTATGGATCAACCGTCTTTGTGATTGAAGAGGAGGAAGGTAAAACGCCTGAGGGCACTCCAGATGGAAAGAAACAAAAAGTGGCCAAGCAAGTGTTTGTGACAACGGGCGATTCAAGAGGCGACCAAGTGGCGATTCTCAAAGGATTAAAAGCAGGGCAAGAAGTGGTGACATCGGGTCAGCTGAAGTTGAAAAATGGCACGCCCGTTTTGATCGACAACACCACCATACCCAATAACAACCCCAACCCTAAGCCACAAGAACATTGAGCTCTATATGAATTTTACAGATCTCTTTATCAAACGACCGGTTCTCGCCTCGGTTGTCAGTTTGCTGATCATTGTTTTGGGCCTGCGCTCAATCTTTAATTTGCCTGTCAGCCAGTATCCCAAAACTCAAAACGCCGTCGTCACAGTATCGACGACCTATTTTGGAGCTGACTCTCAAACGGTTGCTGGATTTATCACTCAACCCCTTGAGACAGCCATTGCGCAAGCTCAAGGCATTGACTACATCTCCTCTACAAGTTCAAACGGGGTATCAACGATCACCGCCACCTTGCGTTTGAACTACGACGCGAATCGAGCTCTGACGGAGATCAACACACAAGTCGCTTCTGTCAAAAATCAGCTCCCCCCTCAAGCTCAACAACCCGTCTTGACCGTTCAAATGGGTCAAACCATTGCAGCAATGTACATGGGTTTTTACAGCAGCGACTTACCCACCAACAACGTGACCGACTATCTGATACGTGTGGTCAAACCAAAAATTGACTCTGTTGAAGGTGTTCAGGTTGCCGAGATCTTAGGAGGCCGCATCTTTGCGCTTCGTGCTTGGCTAGATGTTGATAAAATGACCGCCTTTAACGTCACAGCTGCAGACGTCAGTCAATCTCTCGCAGCCAATAACTTTCTTGCGCCCGTAGGCGTGAGCAAAGGATCCATGGTCACCATTCCGCTTACTGCCGGAACAGATCTGCATTCGGTTGATGAGTTTAAAAAACTCAACATCAAAACCAGCAACGGGGCATTGATCAAACTCGAAGATATTGCCACAGTCTCCTTGGGCTCCGAAAACTATGATTTCAATGTCGCATTCAGTGGGGTGCGATCTGTCTTCATAGGTATCAAAGTTGCGCCAGACGCCAATGTATTGGATGTTGCAAAACGCGTGAAAAAGATGTTCCCAAGCGTCAAAGAGCAACTCCCCAGTGGATTGACCGGAGCCATTGTGTATGACTCCACAGCTTTCATCAATACATCTATTTATGAAGTTCTTAAAACTCTTGCTGAAGCGCTGGTGATTGTGACCTTGGTGATCTTCTTGTTCCTGGGTAACTTCAAAGCTGTGATGATCCCAGTAATTGCGATGCCTTTGTCCTTGATTGGTACATTTTTCATCATGCTGGCACTTGGATACTCCATCAATTTGCTGACTCTCTTGGCGCTTGTTTTAGCGATTGGATTGGTGGTCGATGACGCCATCATTGTGGTGGAAAATTTTGATCGCCAAATGAAGGATGAGGGACTGAACTCATTTGACGCCGCCATCAAAGCCGCTAGAGAATTGGGCAGCCCTATTTTGGCAATGACCATTGTGCTGATTGCTGTCTATGTCCCGATTGGTTTTCAAGGGGGCTTGACTGGCGCACTGTTTACAGAGTTTGCCTTTACGTTGGCCGGCGCTGTTGCGGTCTCTGGGATCGTCGCGCTTACTCTGTCTCCCATGATGTGCTCTGAGTTTTTTAAAAATCATGAGCACGATTCCTCCCCTTTGGTTGAAAAAATCGACGCCATTTTTGCAAAGGTTCAAAGTCGTTATCAAAGAACACTTCATAGTCTTTTGAACACTTGGCCAGTTTTAATCGTAATGGGTGTGATTTTGTTGGTGCTATTGGGGCTGATGTTCAAAATGTCTAAATCTGAATTGGCTCCTCAAGAAGACCAAGGTCTTGTTGCATCCTTGGTGACTGGTGCGCCAACTGCAACTGCAGACCAAATGCAAATCTACGCCAAACAAGTATTCGATGTAGCAAAATCCGTTCCTGAGTACGAACAGATGTTTCAAATCACAGGCGTACCTACAGTCAACGTTGGCATCGGTGGCGTTATTTTCAAAACTTGGGAAGAACGTAAAAGAAGCGCTTTAGAACTTCAAATGTATTTGCAGGCTCAGTGGAACAAAATCGCAGGTGTTAGGGTGGCCGCTTTCCAGTTCCCGCCCCTACCAGGCTCCTCAGGCCTACCTGTTCAATTTGTGATCTCCACCACTGAGCCCTTTCAAAACCTCAACCAAGTTGCTCAACAAGTCCTGGATAAGGCGCGTGCAGCCAACAAGTTTTATTTTGTCGATGTGGATTTGAAAATTGATAAACCTCAAGCCACTGTAGAGGTCGATCGAGACAAAATCACATCCCTTGGCTTGACTGAACAAGATGTAGGCCTTGCATTAAGCACGGCTTTAGGTGGAGGATATGTCAACTATTTCTCAATCGCAGGTCGATCTTATAAAGTCATTCCCCAAGTTCAGCAAATTGATCGACTGAACCCAGAAGATGTGCTCAACTTTAACATCAAGTTGCCCAACGGTACTTTGGTGAAGGCATCTACCGTTGCGAGCTTGAAATTTGACGTTGTTCCTGAATCCATCAACCGATTCCAGCAGTTGAACTCTGCGACCATCTCCGGCGTCTCCGGCGCTTCTCAAGGCGAGGTTTTGAAGTTCCTCAAAGACACCGTACTAGAAATTGCGCCAAGCGGCTACAGCGTAGATTATTCAGGCCAGTCCAGACAATATGTCAAAGAATCGGGTGGTTTTTTGCTGACCATGTTTTTTGCCATTGTCATTGTGTACCTTGCTTTGGCCGCTCAATTCGAAAGCTTTAAAGATCCCATCGTGATTTTGGTCTCCGTACCATTGGCTTTATTTGGCGCCATGATCTTTATATTTCTTGGAATGGCCTCAGTCAATATTTATACCGAAGTGGGTTTGGTCACTTTGATGGGCTTGATCAGCAAACATGGGATTTTGATTGTGGAAGTTGCTAAACAGTTGCAACGAGCCGGTCAAACTAAACGCCAGGCCATTGAAGCAGCGGCCTGCATTCGACTTCGTCCGATTCTCATGACAACGGCCGCCATGGTGTTTGGCGTGATTCCCTTGGTCATCGCCTCTGGAGCCGGCGCAGCAGGCCGCCAAGCCATGGGCATTGTGATTTTTGCGGGTCTCGCAATTGGAACACTTTTCACATTGTTTGTTGTTCCAGCGATGTATGTATTCATTGCCTCCGATCGACTCAAAGAGATTAAATCTTAGCAGCAATACTTTTTTTATGTTTCTTTATAAAGTAAAGCCCTCTGATGAGGGCTTTACTCCTTTTACAAATGTCTTTTAAAAAGACTCTTTAGACAATAATTACTTATTCAGGGTTGACAAATACTCTGACAACAACTCCAACTCTTCGCTGAGCAACGCTTGAGCAGCTGAGGTCATGGTGCCATCAAAGTCTCCTCTTTGAGCAGCCTTAAAGAGTTTAAGTTGCTCAAAGAGATAGTTTTGATGCTGCCCAGCCAACCTAGGGATATGCTGTTGTCCAGTTAGATTTGCTGTGTGACAAGCCACACAGTTGTTTTTCTCGGTGATCTCTTTACCCTTAGCAATAACCGTCGCATCAGCATCACGAACTGGAGAGATTAATTTTTGTGATGAAAAATATTGAGCAAGATCATTCAAGTCGGCATTGGAGAGTTTCTCTGCAAATACCGACATGACATCACTTTTTCTTCGCCCTTCTCTGTACATATACAAAGCTGTCACGATGAACTGCTTGGGTTGTGCTGCAATAGAGGGGATATTTGGGCTGACCGAGTTGCCATCCACACCATGACAGCTTGTACAGACTTGAGCCTTTAAACGCCCCTCCTCCATACCCGCAAGGCTCAGTTGAGAGAAAGGACTTAATAAAGTGAGAACGGCAGCCGTTCTTATGGCTGCCGTCGTACTCCATTTTTTCACACGTTTCAGGTGTGAATAATAGAATGTTTTCATAAAATTACTTTGAATAAGACACTCTATAGATGATCCCGTTGTAATCATCAGAAAAAAGAATAGAGCCATCTTTCATTTGCAACACATCCACAGGACGGCCCCACATTGGAGGGTCCCCTTTTTCGTTTTCTAAAAAGCCATCAATAAACGCATGCTTCGTAGCATTGCCCTTGGCATCCAAAGAAACACGAATCAAATTGTATCCATGCTTGGGATCGCGGTTCCATGAACCATGTTGAGCAATAATCATGCTGTTTTTGTATTCTGCAGGAAACATTTTACCGGTGTAGAACTTCATGCCAAGAGGGGCAATATGTGCACCAAGTTTCAAAATGGGTGGAGAAAACTCATCACATGAACGATTTTGACCATATACAGGGTCAAGCGTATCGCCTTGATGACAGAATGGGAAACCAAAATGCTGGCCTTTTTTCTTGGCCACGTTCAATTCGTCGTTGGGTAAATCAGTGCCTAACCAATCTCGACCATGCTCGGTAAACCACAAGTCCTTGGTGACTGGGTGAAACGCCATACCAACACTGTTTCTGACACCTTCAGCATAATTCTCCAAAATACCTGTTTTAGGATCTACTCGAACGATCGAAGCTTCGTTGTAGGTGGGCATGGTAATGTTCTGTGGAGAACCAATATTAAAGTAAAGCTTGCCATCGGGACCCATCACAAGGTATTTCCAAAAGTGGCCCGGTGCATTATTAGGATCTAAGTTATCAATCACCACCTTGCCTTCGCCAGGGTTATCAAGCTTAGACTCGATGTCATCAAATCGGGTAATTCTGTTTCTTTCGGCCACGTACAGCGTGCCTTTGTCAAAAACCAGGCCATTGGGTGCTTTGAGTCCTTTAAGCAAGACTTTGACCTCCCTCTTGCCAGCCGTATCGACGATCGCGTAAACATTGGTAAGATTTCTATTGCTCGCAAATACAGTTCCTTTGTCACCCAGGGCTAATGATCTGCCCTCTGGTGCACCCTCAGCCCAAACTTCCACTTTAAAGCCAGCAGGCACCTTTAACTTATTAATAGGCAAGTCAGACGACGCACGTCCTGTCATGTGAGGTGCAAAGGGATGTAGGGGCGACTGCGCTTGCTCACTTGCCATTCCCTGCTTCCATGATGGAGGAGCCGCAGGCGCTTGTTGCGCAATTGCACTCGAGGCAATCAACGAAATCACTGAAGCAGTAAAGAAAGATTTATTAAACATAATTTGTCTCTGTGGTTGGTTTTATTTCTCTGAGGTCTGAGATCAGACTTGAACAGAGAAATTCATTCTATATGAAGGATTAAATCAATTGCAAACTTGAACATTCGGGTTTGTATTTAGATGATCAACTATTTTTCATATGTCACAATGCAAATGGAGACTTACAAACAGCAAATAAACTTTTTTTATCAAAGTTCACAAATAAAGAACACTTCATGAAAATCGGTATTTTTGATCACTTAGACACCCGTGACATCGATTTATCTCAATTTTATGAAGATCGACTGGCTTTGGTCAGTATCTATGATCAACTGGGGTTTCATGCCTATCATGTGGCAGAGCATCACTTTACGCCTTTAGGATTGTCACCTTCGCCATCCGTCTATCTCTCAGCCATTGCTCAAAAGACGAAACGTATTTTATTTGGCCCACTTGTATACACCTTACCTTTGTATCACCCACTTAGATTGTCAGATGAGATCTGCATGTTGGATCACATGAGCAAAGGACGGCTACAACTAGGCATCGGTCGAGGTGTATCGCCTTTTGAAGTTGGTTACTTTGGTGTCGACAATGACCGTGCTCAATCTATTTACCTAGAGAGCTTTGAAGTGCTCTTGCAGTCCCTTACACAATCCACGGTCTCCTATACGGGCGAACATTTTAATTATCACAATGTCCCTATTGTCTTAAAACCTTTTCAAAAACCACACCCCCCGCTCTGGTACGGTGTGGGTCACCCTCAAGGCGTTGACTGGTGCACTGCCAACAATGTGAATGCTGTCGTCAATGGCCCGCTAGAGAGAGTCCGACAAATCACCGATCGATTTAGGCAGCGTTGGAGTGAAACAAGCAAAAACCATCTCGCGATGCCTTTGATTGGCACATCAAGACATGTGGTCATTTCTGAATCAGAAAGAGAAGCTGAAGTTTTGGCTAAAAGTGCATACGAAAAGTGGTATTCAAGCTTCATGCATTTATTCACAATGCACAACAGCAAACCCCAATTTAATGCCTTTCCGGCCAGTTATGAAGAAGCTCGAAATGAAGGTCTGATCATTGCGGGTCAACCCAATACCGTATGTGATTTTTTAAAACATGAAATTCATAAATCTGGGGTCAATTATTTATTGACAAGATTTGCTTTCGGCAATCTTTCTCTTGAGCATGCTATCCAATCAACACAATTATTTGCCAGACATGTGATGCCAAGCTTGCAAACACTGCATCCACAACCTAAGGTTCACCATGAAATATTCTCTTGAGTCACGGCCTTTAAAGTTTATGTTTTCAATGGCTGTATGTGTTTTAAGCTTAAGCGTTTCACTGACGTATGCTCAAACTTGGCCTTCGAAAACCGTTAAATTTATCATGCCCTCAGCAGCGGCAAGCAGTCCAGACCGTCTAACTCGAATGATTGCTGAGCAATTGAGCAAAAAATGGGGTCAAAGCGTGATCGTTGAAAATAAACCCGGTGCCACTTCAATGCTTGGAACAGATTTTGTAGCCAAATCAGCACCCGATGGCTATACATTGCTTTCAACATTTACTTCATTCGTTCAAATCCCAGCTTTATTCAAAAAAATACCTTATAACACCGAACGTGACCTCATCCCCATCACTCAACTCGTGGATGTTGAGACAATATTTCTAGTCAGATCCGACTCTCCCTTTCTAACACTTGAAGACTTCGTCGTTGCAGCCAAATCAACCAAAATTCCATTGAGCTTTGGGTCTTTTGGCAGCGGCTCGTCCTTTCATATCTATGGCGAGAAACTGGCCAAGGCTAAAAGCATCACCTTGACCCACGTGCCTTATAAGGGAGAGGCTTTATCGACCCTGGACCTCGTAGGGGGTCAACTCGACTCCGCATTTGCATCCATTGGGACAGCAATGCCTCATATTAAATCAGGTAAATTAAGACCTCTGGGAATCGTAATGCCTCAACGCTCAAAAATACTACCCGATGTACCTACATTTTTAGAAATGAATGCTAAACCACCCGACATTTCAGGTTGGTTTGGCATTTTTGCTCCTGCAGGTACCTCGAATGCTATTGTGAATACCGTTTATAAAGATATCAAAGAAATTTTGGAAAGACCTGAATCGGTCAGAATTATTAGAGAACAAGGAATGGAACCCATCCTTAGTTCACCTGAGATCTTTGCTATAAAAATTCGCGAAGACTTGATGCGCTGGAAGGCACTCTTACCAGAGGTCAATATACAACCGGGAGACTGAGCAAAATACATGTGTATTTGGAATGTGCAAGCAACCAGTGTATTGAGAAGAGCCGGCGTTTTAGAACCATTTGAAAAATGGTAGGCTGTGAGTGATTCGAACACCCGACCAATAGATTAAGAGTCTACTGCTCTACCAACTGAGCTAACAGCCAAAAAAAACATTTGAAATATTATAGTTCAAAAATAATTCTAAACCAACTATTGCTTTTTTGAAAATAGTAAAGCCTATAAACTTCCCTAATTAAAACTGAATCAATGGGCTTAGATCTTTATCATGCTAAAAAGAATCATTTTTATTATTTTGCCCTTATATGTCTTCATGCTAGCTCATGCTTTTTCGATTGGAATACCAAAAGGTGTGATAGACACCTTTTTGAATAAGAAGTTTCCCATGGAAAAATACACAATTACAATCGATCATCCCATCACTCAATTTAAAAAAGAAATTGAAAAAATTGAGCTGTGTGGCAATTGGAGTGAGAAATTAACACGCACTTCGGGAGAATTCTGTGTGGATGCTCAACTTCGTTGGAACAAAAGCAACGGTGACATCGAACTTTCAAAAATCAATCTTTTAAAAATCAATGCCAAAGGGCTTGGTGAGTTGCCTAGGAGCATCGGTCAATCTCTTAACGCAACTGTTTTAAGTTTATTGGATGGCACTTGCGTCTACCATATGACTGAATTTATGGGAAAACACCTTGAGAGTATTCACGTTGAAGAAACCAGTCTATCCTTTAAATTTTAAAATACTTAAAAGCGCAAAAATTTCTCTCTCCACCACTCTACTATTTTGAATAAATATCTTGTTTATGTGGAGTCCGTTCTAATTTGCTCAAGTCATAGCCGTTGGCACTTAATCGCAAAAGAAGATCGTTCAACTGCTTATCATCGGGGTCTGGCGTTCTTGACAATATCCATAAATATTCACGTTTGGGCTCACTGATTGCCACCAATTGATAAGTTGTATCTAAATCAATTACCCAGTAATCTCCCCAAACAAATGGAATTAATGACAACCATTCAGGTGCGAATCGGACTTTTAACTTGGCGGATCTTGTATCGCCAATTTGCTTGGCAGTACCAATTGCTTCTGAAATCTGCCCATTTTCAAGGCGACATTGATTGAAAACTGCAAGGCTTCCATCGTTTTTAACGGAGTAATTCGCCTTGGTATCGGTTTTGCACTTTTTTTGAAACCAATTTGGAAATTTTGCAATTTCATACCAATTTCCTAAATAGCGCGGGACATCCAAGGATTCGATGGCTTTAAGTACTAAAGCATTGTTCTCTTCACTGGCGACCTCTTTTGAAAAAAGAAAACAGCACATCAAGAGAGGTGAAATTAAAAATAGATGCTTATTGATATTAGTCAAAAAAAGAAATCCTATAAAAATGTAAAAATCTGATCAATTCCTATTGAAGAAGAACTAAGATAAAACAAAAGTATCCAAGACAGTATAGGCGAAACAATTTTTTTTTTATTTCCCGCAACGAAAAACCAAACCTCGCTTACAAATAATTCCAAAGTTTTTCAAATGGGATCATAAACTGCAAATACCTTGTTCGAGTTAAAAACATGCGTTTCAACAAAGGAACTCCAATTCAAATTAGCCTTTAACTCTTCCATAGCTCCTATGAGGGGACTCCAATTGAGTATTTCTTGTTGACCTGATATATCAAACGACTCGGTTGTTTGACGCCTCCAATAGTCAAAATCTCCTCTCACCATTGCCTCATAAAGTTTTATATCTGCTGGGGTATCAGGATAAAGTCTATAGTTTTTATCACACAAGAACGCGTGCGACCAACTTGAAGAGGCCACCAAAGCCACTCGCCAAGGAGAGTCAGAAAGAATTTTTGCCGTATGCGCTCCTAATTTCATGCACCTATTGGGAGACGGAGATGGCGGATCCAATTCAAGTTTAGCGTCCATTTTGGTCAAGAAGCCCTTTGCAGAAATGACCTTAGACCCATAACAATTGATGGGCATGGCAATGGTTGGGTATTCCCAACCGACCCTATCGTAATCAAGATAAAGAATTGCATTGGTGAAAGCATGTGCTAGGCTTGAGTGATGAAGTGGCTTGTAAGCATACGAAACATCGATATCAGACTGAATCAAACCTGAAATCAAATGCTTTGCAATATCACGCCTTCCCTTCAACCGGTAATGCTTATCTGGACCTTCCCCCCAAGCATTTGGCTTGCCTGAATCGACCATTGAGGAATTTTGTGCGTGGCGCCATGGATAAATGTCCATATCCTCATAAGCAAATACAGTAAATGGTGGAACAACGTCCTCTTTAAAATTTTCGTATTGATCGTCCCCCCAAATCAAGACGACATCTGGATTGAAGTCATCTAAAGACTTTCTAACCCTTCTAAATTGCTCAACCAACTGGGCGCGATGGATTGCGGCAGCCTTTACCCCCAAATCATCCGACCACTCTTCCCGCATTTTGGATGACCAATTTTTAGGATCTTTGGCTGCGTCTGGAATACTCACATCTCCCAAGGTATATCGCAAAATACCCGACATAATAGAATCTGGTGTGGACAAAGGTGGGTAATGAGAGAGTCCCAAACCTAATATTTCTGCCATTTACAATCCTTCGTGTTCGCAATCATTGAAGCCTTTTACAAAATATTTTACGCTTTCTGTCGCCTGAACTTATAAGATGCCCCAATCTTAAGATAATTAAATCAAAAAGAAGGACTTGAACCTATAGTCAAAAGACTTTCCCAATGATTTTGAAAAGACTCTATTGAAATTCTTTCATCACCCATTAATTGATTACATTTATCTAAGTTCATAAACTCCTCTTTTAAGCGATTTTTATGCAACAGATGACGGTCGATTATTTTGTTAAGTTTACTCCGAATGTTGCCAAAAAAGTACAGCCTAGGTTGACCAACTGTACTTTTTATTTATTCAGATGTATAAATAAGTTTATACAAAATTATTAGGTTAAAACTTGCAAACTAATTTGATTGTTTTTTTTGGAATTTTGGCTTCTAAAGTCAGGCACTGGTATTCGCAGATGAACAGCGATGCAGCCCTTAAATATAATAGTCGACTTGGGTTTTATTCTTCTAGTTTTTTGCAACGTGAACAATGGCCTGAGGCAAGTCGTCAAAAAAACTCACATTAAAACTCCTAAATCCATTCGTCTGTAGGGAGGCAATTTAAGACAAATTTTCACTTCAAGTTCTAGAAATACATTGGGACTAGCTTGTTTTAGTCTTTCTTGGTCAAGGTGGATGCAGCTAAATTAATATGATCAAAGGCCTGAGACATATAATTTTCATAATTGTCTTTTTCTACAAATCCTAAGTGAGGCGTACATAAGCAATTTTTGAGATCTTGAAGAGGATGACGTTTTAAAAGTACGGGCTCTTGCTCATAGACATCAACCGCAGCAAAACCTGGACGACCTTGCTTTAAAGCTTGATACAACGCACCAGCCTCAATCACTTCAGCTCTAGCTGTATTGACTAGGATTGAGTCCGGCTTCATCAGATCCAAATCCGTAGCCGTGACATGATTCGTGGTTTGAGGTGAGAGTCTAAGCAACACACACAGTACATCTGCTTCTGAAAAAAATGCCTCCCTCGACGCCGCAAAATTCCAACCCTTTTGAAGGGCTTTCAACTTTGAAGACTCACGCCCCCAAACAAGAATTCTTGCACCTAGAGTTTGACCAGCACTGGCAACTTGTTCACCGATGCGCCCTAAACCTAAGATAGCCAGAGTACGCCCGTTCAGTTGCCTGCCTATGCTTCTTTGCCACAAGCCAGCTTGCATATTATTTACCTCTTGGGCGAAGTTTCGCAAACTTGCCAAAACCATTAACAAAGTGAATTCGGCATTGGCAACTGATGTTCCCTGCGTCTCAAAAACTGAAATCCCAAGTCTATTGCATACATCCATATCCAAGTGACGACCAACTTTTCCAGCCTGAGCAATGATTTTCAGTTCTGGTAATTTTTCTAAAAGTTCTGAGGTGATGAAAGATCGCTCCCTGATCAATACCAGAGCTTCAATGCCCTTTAATACTTCAGAAAGCTCATCGATATCTTCAATGTGCCTATTCAAGATCAAAACGTCATGACCACTTAGTTTTTGAAAACAATTGAGCGAGCGAACCGAATCTTGAAAGTCATCTAGGATGGCAATCTTCATCAAAGGCCTTAATTTACTTAAAAAAACTCGATGGTAAGGATATGTCTTTACTGCGCCTTGACGTTGGCTTTGTGTACTATTTCACCCCATTTTAAAACATCAGATTGAATTTGTGCGCCAAATTGCTCTGGTGTATTGTTGATGACATCAGCACCCATTTTTTCCAACTCGCTTCTCAACTCAGCAGATTGAAGTACTTTAGAGACATCGGCGAATAATTTTTGAATGATGGGTTTTGGTGTCTGCGCTGGTGCTACCAAACCAAACCAATTCGTGAACTCGTAACCTGATACACCAGACTCAGAAATAGTTGGCACCTGGGGCAATAAAGGTGAACGCTTGGAACCCAAGACGGCAAGCGCTTTCAATCGTCCTGACTTGATCAGCGGCAAAACTTGCACAAGGCTATCCATAGTAAAGTCAACTTGCCCAGCAAGCAAGTCAGCAATACTAGGACCACTCCCTTTATAAACGACATGAGTATAACTGGTGCCTGTCATGAAACCAAATAACTCTACAGCGAGGTGCGGTGCACCGCCAATACCCGAGGATGAGTAATTCAGCTCATTGGGTTTCTTTTTAGCCATTGAAATCAATTCTTCCACATTATTTGCGGCCAGACCCGTTCTGGCAACCAGTACAAAACTAATACCAACCACGTTGGTAATAGGTGAGAGTTCTTTCGCTGGATCGGTAGTTAAGTTATACAAGTGCTGATTGATAGCCATGTTGCCCATTGTTGCCATCATGATGGTATGACCATTAGCTGCAGACCGAGCTACCTGTGTAGTGGCAATCGTGCCTCCTGCACCACCTTTGTTATCAATCACTACGGGCTGATTCCACATAACGCTCAAAGGAGTTGCCACTTTGCGAGCGACAATGTCAGTGCCACCTCCAGCAGGGAAACCGACAACCATGGTTACCGCTTTATCAGGAAAGTTTTGAGCATGTACAAATGTAACGCTGCTTATTCCAAGAACAAATAAGCCAAAGATTGGAGCCGACTTGATAAAATAATTAAGCATCACTTGATCCTCAGTTTTGCGTTTGAGTAGCTAGAAAAGATTTAGCGTGATCGATATCTATCAACGGAAAAACCTCCATGTGAGCAGGAATAATATCAGCCCATTCATTCATGTAGCGATGTAATATTTCATTGGAATCAACATCAAACAATGCAACAGCTCCACGACCTACTCGGGCATGAACTGATTTAACATAGCCTTTTTTAATCAACGGATTAATCCAATCCCAGTATCGGCTGCGATCTTGGACAAGTGTGCTTGGACGCTCTGGTCTTGGTGTACTGATAACTAAAAACAGCATGAGTTGCTCTCCAATTTTTTTGATTAAATAAAAGTCAATTCCGATATAAATGAACCGCAATTTGAAACGTCATTAAATTGTCAAACCCGTTTTTACCTTTAATTTGGTCTGTATGGCAATTGGCATAAACCAGAATTTAAGGTAAAACCATTCCATTAGATCAGTTTTTACTAAGCACCCAGATCTATTATTTCTGCTTACTGATTCAAATCAACCGTCTTTTTCAAAGGAAATTGTGTATATTTTGTTCAAAAAAAATTATTCGATGCGCGAACATGCAGACTGAACGCAAGAAGTTGGAAAAGCAAGAACTGGAGGAGTTCAAAAGAATTGATTACTTCAGATTTCTTTGACATTCGGCAGCATCTTGCCTCATTCCTTGAAGTTGCTACCTGCAACCTCTTTTTAAATAATAATTTGTCCACCAGAATCGATTTTGGTGTCAAAAATGAATGTAAAATCTATTATAATAATTTAGATTATATTTTAATTTAATAATTATATTAATTGATGTTGTCGTGAATATATGAAGCTAGATGAGACGAAAATATTATGAAAAATTCTCATAAAATTAATTTAGCTTTTGATGATTCAGAACCAACATCATTTTCAATTCTTATGCATTCTGATAAATTTAAGATATCTATCGAACAAATTATTAAAGAATTAAATAGACAAAAAAGACTTGAGGACCAAGTATTTGAATCCGTTGTGAAAATTGGAAAATTGCTTCAAGAATTGAAAGATCACACCAATAATTTAAATATCAAAGGCAAAAATAAATTACTTGAATCTTTTGAGAATAATTTACCAATAAGTCCGCGCATCATCGCTAAATACATATCCGTATTTTCAAATCCTAAACATTCACATGTAAATCACAAAGAAAATCTACCGAATACCATTACCTCCATACATGAACTTTCGCTTCTTGATGCGTTAGAACTTTTGATATTAAAAGAAGGTGGTGAAGTCTAGAGTTTTAAAAACAGGAACGCATTTGCAAGCAGCTATACACTTCAAATAAAAAATATAGAGTTTAATACGACCACTTAAGCCCGAGTTTGATAGTTGAATCTAATTAAGGTTAGAATTTATTTAGATCAGAACAATTCAATTACTTAAAAAATGGCAAACGTCAATGCAGTACCAGGCAATACCTCATCTAATTCAGCTCAAAAAATATCAATTGGTGACACTTTAATTGGTGCACTCACTGTCAAAGGAGGGTTTCAATATTACTCGATTCAAGTAAATGGGCCATCTGTATTAGAAATTAATTTTTTTGTAAATTCTACCTCTCTCAGCAATTATGCTTATACATTAAATATTTCAAACTCACAAAATCAAAGAATATCTTGGGCAACACTAGGATACGGATTAACAAATTCTACATTTGACACTTACTTAGGCGCATCGGGGACATATTATCTTTATGTCGGCAATAACAATATATTTTTACCAGATCCTTATTCGTTCTCTTTAACTTACAGCAATCAACTGCTTGGCAATATTCAGCAAAAACCAAACAATACTTTATCAACGGCTACAAAAGTTAATTTAAATAACACCATAACTGGACATACGAGTAATACAAATGATCCAGGTTATTTTTCTTTCTCCATATCCAAAACTTCTACTTACGCTATTAGTTTTGATGCTCCAATTACTTCACTTGTAACAATTGACAATACTGAGATCAAATCGGCGAATTACTGTCTATCAATTTTGGATTCAAATGGCAAAACACTCCAAACTTACACTACATTTTTTCAAAATACTTCACCTACTTTATTTACCAATTTAAATCCTGGTAATTATTATTTATTAATAAATGGAGACACGGGTTATAACGCTGACAATTACCACTTCGCCATCAATAATACCCAACTATCAAACCCTAAAACAATCATTGTTGGCAATAAAGTTTCAGATACGATTCAAGTCGACTCGAAAGTTAAAACATATGCAATCAACTTAGTCGCAGGAAATTTCTACCAATTCAACTGTTACGCAGACAATACAACTCTCTTGAGTGGGCTTAAAGGAGAAAAGTTGTCGCTGTTAAATTTAAATGGAAATGTGATTGAAAATAATTTAAACACCCCTTCTATTAATCAAGAAGGAGCAACTCAAAGCACGATTAACTTAGAACCTTCTATCGAAATTATTGCACCTTATACAGGAACATATTACTTAACAGTCGACTCTTCAACCAATACTGGCAGTTTTACCTTAAACACCATACAACATACAAAAAATGATCTGCTGCAAGATGTTTTAATAAAAGCTATGAAATCATCTCCAAATGCATTTTGGAAAAATCCGTCAAATCAAACTTTAAATTTGACATATGCATTCATGACGACCAACCCAAGTTCATCCCAGACTGGATTTACAGCAATGACTGCTGAACAACAAGTAATAATTAAAAAAGCACTTCAAACTGTTTCATCTTTGTCCAACATAAATTTCACATTTACAACCGATGAAAAAAACGCAAATTTATTGTATGGTACAAGTACTCAATCAAGTAGCAGTGGATTGACACAATTGATTAAAACCAACTCAGATGGCACCTATAAACAAAAAGGTGTTTTCATGAATAATACTGGATCTACTTTATCCACTATGATGGATGCTGGGGGAAGTGGATTTCAAACACTAATTCATGAAACAGGTCATGCTCTTGGCCTAAAACATCCCGGCGAATACAATTCTGGTTCAACTGAAGACCTAAGTTATCTTGGCCCTTTTGCTCCTTCAGGATGGGACAATAAAGAATATACAATAATGTCATATGTACCAAATCAATATTCGCTAAATACTAATAAATCAAGTTATTCAACCTTAGACATCGCTGCTCTTCAAAACTTGTATGGGGTACCAACGGACCTAAAAATTACTACGTTTACAGTTTCCCCCACTGCGCCGATTCATACAACAGCACCTATAGCAGCACTTGGTTCAACAGTAGACTTGTCAAACCAGACCATTGGTTGTAATCTATCATTGCTTGCGGGAACTTTATCCTCAATTGGAGTTGACTCTAGAGGCGTTGCTGCTCATGACAATATTACGATGCCATGGGGTAGTCAATTTAATAAAGTGATTACAAGTCCAGCTGGGGATGTCATATATTGCAACAATCTCAATAACATAATTACTCTTACTGCAGGAAACAATACTATTATTTCTAGTGGTGGTAATGATCTAGTCAATGTCAATCAAAATTCTGCAAATATTAATATTAATTCTAACAATGGTTTTTTAACGGTAACTGATACAACTGGAAAGTTCGGTACAAATACATTAATTAATATCAATAGAATTAAATTAACAGATACAAACCTTGCATTCGATTTGGCTGGGAATGCGGGGAGTGTTGCAAAAGTAATTGGAGCTATTTTTGGTCCCTCATCTGTCAAAAATGCAACTTACGTAGGTATTGGGCTCAATTATCTTGATAACAATATGACATACTCGCAGTTAAGCGCTCTAGCACTCAACGCTGTTGGAGCAAAAACTCCTGCTCAAATAGTTAATTTACTTTATACCAATGTCGTTGGTTTAGCACCCACTACCAGTCAAGCAAATCCGTACATTCAAATGCTTCAAACCGGGACTTCACCTGGAGATCTAGCAGTATTGGCCGAAGATACTTCATTGAATATCATAAACATCAACCTTACTGGTTTATCAACAACTGGAATCAAATACATTCCAATTAATTTGTAATTTAACTTGCATTCTCGCTTTTGTCCTGACTGAACCAACCTCCACAATTTAATGAATATGATGTC
>CANJNC010000007.1 GCA_947475685.1 Comamonadaceae bacterium
AACATCGACTTCATCTTTGAGCCATGTGGGCCATCCAAAGTGGACTGCACTTGAACACGGCTTAAAATGGTGCGTTTACAAGCGGCATGTTCATTGCATGTCATGGTCTTAGGTCCATCAATTGAAGTGTTTAATTTTAGGAGTTTTCAATGCGAGCGTCTTGCGGTTTAAAGAGCGTATTCTTTTATTTGTTGTGTGTGCTGTCCCTTTGCGCAGTCTCTGAAGAAAAAGTGAGTGACTATCCCTCTAAGGCGGTCAAAATTATTGTGACCTTTACGCCTGGAGGCGCCGCCGATGTGACGGCGAGAATTTTTGCTGAAAAACTCGCCTCCCTTTGGAAGCAAGGGGTGATTGTAGAAAACAAGGCTGGTGCGGGTGGATCGATTGGTGCAGAGTCGGTGTTTCGTTCACCTGCAGACGGTTACACCTTGCTGCTGGCGACCAACACGCACATCATCAACCAAGTCTTGATTCCCAAATTGGCCTTTGACTTCACCAAAGACTTTGTCCCCTTGGGGCTGGTGACTTCAGCGCCCATGTTGATTGCAGTCAACCCTCAGCTTAAAGTCCATAACCTTCAAGAGCTGACCAAACTGATTAAAGCCGAACCGGGTAAACATGCCTATGCCGCTTGCAACATGGCCAGTCCGCATTACTTTGCCATGGCGATTTACATGAACACCATGAAACTAGAAGCCACCAACATTCCCTATAAAGGATGCACGCCAGCCGTGGCAGACACCTTGGGCGGTCAGGTCAATATCGTGGCCGCCAGCATTCCAGCGGTGGTCTCTTTCATCAAACAAGGCACCCTGCAGCCGATTGCTTTGTTGTCCAGCAAACCCAGTCCTGCGTTGCCTGGTGTGCCAACCGCGGGTGAATCTGGCATTGCCGACTTGAAAAACTTTTCTTTGGACAATTACTACGGCTTCATGGCGCCCATGGGGACCCCTGTGTCCCTTCAAAAGAAACTCGAAGACGATATCAAATCGATTGCGCTCCTGATGGATACCAAATCAAGACTGGAAGTCGCGGGTCTAGAGCCCTTTGTGTTGAGTTCCACAGAGATGATGAAGCTGATACGCTCGGACGAGCAAAAATACGCTCAAGCCGCTAAACAATCCAACATCAAAGCTGAATAAATGCCCGCAAAATTAAATCTGAGTCTGGGTTGTTGCCAATACGACCGAACCCGAGCCTTGTTTGATGGACGCGTTCAAGTCGAGGGCTGTGAGCTCATGCCCCTTGCACTGGACCCGGAGGAGACTTTTCACCGAGCGTTTAAGACGCAGGAATTTGATATTTGTGAAATTTCACTGAGTTCACACACCTTGAACATCGCCAGAGGGAGCGCCAAATATGTGGCCGTCCCCGCCTTTTTGTCGCGTGCGTTTCGGCACTCGGGCATCTATATTCGCTCTGACCGTGGCATTGAGTGCCCGGCAGATTTGAGGGGTAAAAAAATTGGGATCCCCGAGTATCAAATCACCGCCAATGTGTGGATAAGAGGTCTACTTCAGCACGAGTACGGCGTTCAACCCCATGAGTTGTTGTGGCGACGAGGTGGCCTAGAGGAGCCAGGGCGTCAAGAGAGGTCACCCATTCGTTTGCCTGCCAACATCGATGTACAACAACTGCCCTCGGATTTGTCCTTGTCGCAGGCTTTGGCGACAGGTGAGATTGATGCGGTGTTTTCAGCCAAAGCGCCATCGTGTTTTTTACAAGGTGATCCCAAGGTCAAGCGACTGTTTGCAGACTTTAGGCCTGTTGAGAGTGCCTACTATGAAAAGACCAAGCTCTTTCCCACGATGCATGTGGTGGGCATCAGAGCCTCTTTGGCGCAGCAGCATCCTTGGCTATGCACCAGTGTCTTCAAAGCTTTTTTGCAGGCCAAGGAGATTGCAACAAAAGAGTTGTCTCAGATCGGACATTTTGCGGTCACCCTCCCTTGGGGGGTCGCCGAGATGCAGGCAAGTCAAGCCCTGATGGGCGAGGATTTTTGGAGTTATGGCTATGAGGCCAATCGGCATGTCTTGGACACCTTCATGGCGTACCATCACGAGCAAGGCCTCTCAGAGAGATTGGTCAACTCGGCTGACTTGTTTGCGCCAAGCTCATTGGAGATGGCCAAAAATTAAGGCTTTGATCTGCGACTGTTCTAGCGTGGATAAAAGCTGTTTGAATTCCAGCGTTTGTAGGCCAGAACATAACCAGGAGGGGTTTGCCATTTCATGTGCCAAGCCATTGTGAATGCACAAAGTCTCTTCACCCTGCGACTTGAAACCCATGGTCAATGCTGGTTTGTATTTGAGAGGTGGTGTTTGTCGTGTTTTATATTTGAATGAGTTTGGTCTATGGAGACCGACCGGGGGACTATAAATTTAGCGTCCTTTGAAGACGGGTTTTCTTTTTTCATTGAAGGCCAAAATGCCTTCGTGTCGATCCTCGGTGGAGATCATGCGGTCATAGGCTTGAACTTCAAAGTGAAGCCCAGTCTTCAAGTCGACTTGCAAGCCGTGGTGAATGGATTTTTTTGCTTGACGCACTGAAATCGGTGCGTTGTCAGCGATTCTTTTTGCACCTTCCAATGCGCCTTGCATTAAATCAGCGCCCTCAAAAAGTTGACTGACCATGCCCCACTCCAAAGCCTCGCGAGCCGAGAAGGGTTTTGCCATCAAGATCAACTCTTTGGCTTTGCGCTCGCCGATGGCTCTGGGTAGATTTTGTGTGCCACCCCCACCTGGCATGATGCCAATGGAGACCTCGGTCAATGCAAAACGGGCTTGGTCGCTTGCGTAAATGAAATCACATGCCAAGGCAAGCTCACAGCCTCCAGCATAGGCAACTCCATTGACCGCCGCAATCACAGGAATAGGGCAGTCCATGACAGCGTAAAAGGCTTCTTCAAAAATGGCGTGTTGTAGCCGCCATTCGTGGTCCGTCATCCCTTTTCTTTGTTTGAGGTCCCCGCCAGAGCAAAACGCTTTGTCCCCTGTACCGGTGATGATGATGCAGCGCAACTCTCCAGGTGTAAAGACCAGTGGCGAAAAAATACGTCTGAGCTCGATGCCCATTTGTGTGTTCAATGCATTGCGCGTTTCGGGTCGATGCAATTCAATGAGGAGCACATGAGGGGCGGGCTCACTCACGATCAATGTTTCAAATTTCTCTAGGCGAGACATGGTATTTTCCCTTGCATGTTTATGTGTCTTTCTATTGATAATCAATCGTAGCAAATTAATAGGAAGCTTTTATGAGTGTAAGCGTGAATATCTTGAAGCTCGGCGTGTTGATTTTATCGCTTTTCACCTGCATGATTGGCTGGGCCCAGGTCAGCTTGATCCCTAAGAACATTCGCCTGGTGGTGCCTTTTCCTCCTGGCAACGCTGCCGATATCCAAGCCCGTGCCCTCGGTGAGCAATTGCGCAAAACGCTAGGTCTGTCGGTCATTGTTGATAACCGTCCCGGTGCATCTGGTGCAATTGCGCTGCAATATGTAAGTGCGAGCAAACCCGATGGGCAGACCTTGTTGGTGTCATCGTTGTCTCCTTTGGTGGTCACACCGGCCACCAACAAAGCGCTGCCCTACAACGTGCTCACGGACTTTGCACCGATTGCGCTTTTGGGCTTCAACGATGTGGTGCTCTTTTCGGGCAATTCGGTCAAAACCCACTCGCTCATAGAGGTGGTGGATTACGCTAGGAAAAATCCCGACGACTTCACCTATGCATCAATTGGCGCTGGTACCTTGGCCCATTTGGTGATGGAGTACTTTGACGCCAAAACAGGACTCAAAATGCGCCATGTGCCCTACAAGGGAAGTGCTCAGGCCTACACCGACATCATCGGAGGACAAGTCTCGTTGATGTTTGATGGATTGCCCCAATCCTTGGCCCAAATCAAAGCGGGAAATTTCAAGCCATTGGCGATTGCCTCTAAAGCCAGGACACCTTTTTTACCCAATGTCCCCACCATCAATGAGCTCAAAGTCCCTGGACTAAGCAATTTGGTCGTGGTGGGGTGGAGCGGAATTTTGGCGCCGTTTGCAACACCCAAAGAGACGATCTTTGCATTGAACAGTGAAGTCACGAAAATCTTCAACACCCAAGAAATGCGCGACTTTTTGGCCACGCAAAGCTTGCAAGCCTATCCAGTGCATACGCCAGACGATTTCACCAACTACATCAAATCAGAGTTGGTGAGTTGGGGTGCCATGGCCAAGGCTGCAGGCATTGAACCATGAAATCCTAGGAGCTCAGGGTGGTACTCTCGGGTGGCGGCGCTGGCTCTGGTTCACCACTGAAGAGAGATCTTGAACGCGCGTCGCTTCGGATGTTCGATTTGGGGTTGGTGTGACAACCGTGGGCAAGGGCGCTTGATGGCGTGGTGTTCAATCGCGATCTTTCGATTGATCAAATGCAAACGCAAAAACTTTGCAGCAAAGCACTGAAAGGGAATGCATGAAAAAAATCTTTTGTCTTTGGGGTGCTATGTTTTTGTGTTTAATTTGTCCCTGGGCGTTGTATGCTCAGAGCAAATTTCCATCGGCCCCCGTTCACCTGGTGGTGCCTTATCCACCAGGTGCCATCACGGACACTTTGCCACGCATGATTGCAGAAAAATTACGCATGGAATGGGATCAGCCCGTGGTTGTGGACAACCGCCCTGGAGCAGGTGGTCGCATTGCAACCGAGTTCGTTGCCAAGGCCACGCCTGATGGTTATACCCTATTGGTGGGATTGCCCGATACGTTGACCATTGCTCCTTCGCTATACCGAAAAGTCAATTATTCGTTACGTGATTTTGCACCTGTTGTGTTGATGGCAAAGCAGGCCTTTGTGATTGTCACTCGTGCGGATTTGCCCGTCACTCGACTAGTGGAGCTCATCGCGATGGCCAGAGCCAAGCCGCAGACTTTGAAGATGTCGTCTTGGGGCGAGGGCAGCACCGGTCACTTGGCCCTGGAGTTGTTGCGAGAGGCCAGTGGGGTGGATATTTTGCATATTCCCTATAAAGGTGCGCAAGCGGCTTTGACCGATTTGGTGGGCGGACAAGTAGACATGATGATCACAGGTTACTCCACCTCAGGGCCTCACGTGAAGAGCGCACGCCTGCGTGTCTTGGCCAGAACCTCGCTCACGCGCTCTAGTCTCACGCCTGAGATTGCGACGGTTGCCGAGTCGGGTTATCCTGGGTATGAGGTGATGACTTGGTATGGTTTGGTGGCTCCTGGCGGCACCCCTAAGGCGGTGATTGATCAGATCAATCGCGCAGTGCAAAAAGCACTGACAAGTCCCGATATCAAAGAAAAAATTGACAGCTTCTATGCCGAGGTTGGGGGTGGTGGGGTTGATGAGTTTGAGAAAATGATCAATGCAGATGCACTCAAATGGGCGCGAGTCATTGAGCGAGCAAAAATAATCATTGATTGACCAAGCGGAGCTACTTTGAATAAATATCTACTGGGTTTGTGGGTGTTTTTCAATGTATGCTCGATCGCAAATGCGCAGTCTTCTTATCCCACCCGAGCGATCAAATTCATTGTGGCTTTTCCCGCTGGAAGTGCCACCGATCAAGTTGCTCGTTTGGTAGCCAATCAAATGACCAAGCAAACCGGTCAACCCGTGGTGGTAGATAACCGCGGTGGGGCCAATGGCTTCATTGCCTGTGAGTTGGTGGCCAAAGCACCCGCTGACGGTTATACGGTGCTCTTGACCACAGGCACCACCCATTCGGCCAACCCGAGTCTCTTCAAGAGTTTGCCCTACGACCCGGTGAACGACTTTGCACCGGTGACCTCATTGCACTTCAATGTCTTTATCTTTGTGACGAGTTCCAATTTCCCAGCGAACTCAGTGCAAGAATTTGCCAAAATGGCCAAAGCCAATCCGCAGAAATACACCTTTGCCAGTGCCAACGCACCGAGTCGCATTGGAGGAGAGATGTTTCAGGTGATGAGTGGTACCAAGCTCGTACACATCCCCTATAAGGGTGCTCCTCAGGCCTTGAGCGATATCATGGGTGGCCAAGTGAGTGTAGGCTGGAGTGACCTGAGCACCGCCGTTCCCCTGGTCAAAGCGGGTAAACTAAAGGCATTGGCTGTGACAGGGCAAGATCGACTGGCGATCTTGCCGGGTCTGCCCACCATGAAGGAGCAAGGATTTCCCGACTATCAACTCTCCAATTGGGTCGCAGCCTATCTGCCTGCCAAGGCTTCGCCGATGATGGTGAGTAAATTAAACGCCCTGATGCACGCCGCAGTCAAAGCAGACCGTGGAGCCCTAGATGCAAATGGCGGATATGTCATCCTGCAAAGCCCAGAAGAATTTGCAAAATTGCAAGCAAATGATGCAGCCATGTGGTCGCGTGTGACCAAAGCTGCTGGAATGGAGATGGAGTAAAAATGTCCCAAGGTATGTTGTCGGGTATTCGGGTGTTGGATTTGACATCCGTGGTGATTGGACCACTTTGCACTCAAATTTTGGCAGATCATGGTGCCGAGGTGATCAAAGTGGAGAGCCCCTCAGGGGACGTGGGTCGTCACCTCGGGGGAAGAGGCAAAACCCCTGGGATGGCGCCCAAGTTTCTGCATTTAAACCGCAACAAGCGCTCGATTTGTTTGGACCTCAAACACCCCGGTGGCTACAAGGCTTTGGTGGAGTTGATCAAAACTGCCGACGTGATGACGTGGAATGTGCGACCTAAATCCATGGAGCGCATGAAGTTGAGTTATGAAGAGGTCAAGGCCATCAACCCCAAAATCATCTATTGCGGTATGTTTGGATTTGGTCAAGATGGCCGCTATGCAGAGATTCCCGCCTATGACCCAATCATTCAGGGCTCCAGTGGCGTGGCAGGCCTGAACGCCAAAGCGTTTGGTGAGCCGCGTTACTTGCCCTATGTGCTCGCAGACCGAACCGGTGGACTGATCGCAGTGCAAATGATTGCCATGGCACTTTTCAATCGAGAGAGAAAAGGCGAGGGGCAAAACATTCAGATTCCGATGTTTGAGAACATGGCCACTCAAGTGCTCACCGAACATTTGTACAATCAGACCTATGTGCCACCGATTGGAGGGATGGGAGACCCAAGACTTGTCAATGAGTTTTATGCGCCCTCCAAGACACTGGACAGCTACATCTGCATTTCAGCCAACACCGATGCTCAGGTCTTCCCGCTTTTTGAAGTCATGGGACTTGCGCATTTGAAAAAAGATGAGAAGTTTTGCAGTGTGGCCGCACGCTTTAAAAACGTGCATGAATACTATTCGCTGCGCTCGAGTGAGTTGATGAAACAAACCACTGGCTTTTGGATGGAGGTCTGCAAAAAAAACGATATTCCCGCTGCCCCTTATCACACACTGGAGAGTTTGATTGAAGATCCTCATTTGATGGAAGTGGGCCTGCTCGTTAAGCGCCAACACCCAAGCGAGGGTGAGATTTTGGATGTCAGGCCAGCCAATGAAGTCTCTAGTGGCCACCGCCAGGACTGGTTGCCCGCTCCACTGCTAGGTCAACAGACCGTGGAGATTTTGCGTGAGGCGGGACTGTCCCTTGAGCAGATCACGGCCATGTTGTCTGAGGGGTCAGCCAAAGCGTACCAGTCCCTTTAGTGCAAGGGCATGGGCATGGCCCTTCAGCCAGGCCTTGGATCAAAGGGGTGGACTCAAGCTTTGATCCAAGGCGTTGGGTTGCCTTCATAAACGCTTTTGCCCAAACGGAAATGCTGCGCCTCTTTGAAGGTATAGACTGCTGGCACATCCATTGGGTAAAAATCACCGCCTTTCGGAAAGCCCCCATTCAAGGCGACTTGGGAGTGCAAGGGTCGCCCTAAAATACTGGCCAGCAGGTGGTGCGTTTCAATGAGCTTGGCAAGGTCAATGCCAGAGGCAATGCCTAAGTCGTCTAGCAAGTGCACAAAGTCCTCGGTGGGGATCATGCCAGTGGCTTGACCGTTGCCACAATAAGGACATCCTCCGATGCCACCAATGGCCGTATCGGCTATCAGGGTGTCGCTGTGATCCAATAGCCTCAGTGCCGTGTACATGGAGAGCATGGCCATGCTTCTGGCATTGTGAAAATGAAGGTGAAAAACCTTGATGGAGGGGAACCGTTTTTTGATGCCCTCGATGTCCTTGGCGACCTCAAGAGGGGTGTTCCACGCCATCGGGTCTGCCATGTCAATTCGGGTGACAGTTGCACCAATGTCGCTCCAGGCATCGACTTGCCGTTGGAGTTCATGCATGCGTGCTTCATGAGTGAACTTGCCGCTCCAATTGGAGCCAAATCCAGCACTCAAACCAATGGCACTCTCTTGGACGCCCTTTTTTGCGGCTCTCTCAACCGGCAAGCGCCAAAAGTTCTCTTGTTCTTCAAGGCTTTTGTTGGTGTTGCGCCTGATGAAGACATCGCACATGTGCAAGTGAGTGGTGGCAAGAGGCTCAATGCTAAGCGGTGGTGAGTGTTTGAGTCGCTCTTCACGACCTCGCTCGTTCAAGGCCAGGGCAAAGAAATCAACGCCCGCTTGGGGCACCAAGCGTTTGACCAACTCCAAGGTGTCGGCCATTTGCGGGCTCCACTTGGGGTTCACAAAGGCGCCGACCACCATTCTTTTGACGCCGGCGTCGACCAAGGCATTCAAGACTGAGAGTTTTTGCTCAAGGCTCACGCCTTCGCGCTCAATTTGAAGGCCATCTCTCAAGGTTTCATCGGTGATCAGAACTTTGGGGTAGGGGTGCATAAGAATCCTTCGGGGATTTAACGGTTTTTCCAAACGGGGCTTCTTTTGTCCAATCGGGCTTTGATGCCCTCTTGTCGGTCTTCGCTCAAATACGGATTGGCTCCGGGGTCTTGTCTCAAGGCCTCAGACACGGGCATGCTCAAGCCTCTCAAGGCCAAGGCTTTGACGCGTCGAACTGAAATAGGGGCATTTTGTGCAATTTGGAGCCCAAGGTTCACGCTGACACTGAGCACCGATTGCGCATCGACCACCTTGTTCAATAAACCCAAGCGCAAGGCTTCTTGTGCATCAATGTATTCACCCGTCATGAGCATGTGAAGGGCGTGGGCTGGCGGTATGAGTCTTGGGAGGATGACCGAGCCAAAAGTTGCGCCCATGCCAATTTTGGTTTCTGGTAAACCAAATTTGGCAGTTGCGTGAGAGACCCTCAAGTCACACGCCAAGGCGAGCTCCAAGCCCCCCGCAACCGCTGAGCCATTCAAGGCGGCAATCAAGGGTTTTTTAAACTCCAAGGCCACTTCAAAGAGGCTTCTTTGCTCGCGGTTCATGGGAGATCTGAAGGTTTTGCCCTGTTGGTCGTCTTCACGCATGTCTTTCAAATCTGCGCCAGAACAAAAGGCCGAATCGCCACTTCCCGTCAGTATCAGCACTCGAACGGTGTCGTCCTCGTCGGCGTTGAGTATCTCAGAGATGAGGGAGGCTTTCAAAGATTCAGAAAGTGCATTTCTTCGCTCTGGTCGGTTCAATTGGAGTGTTCTCACAAATCCATCTTGCGTGATCCGTAATTCAGTGTTCATGTTTAAACAGCCTTTTTGGTTTCAGAGAAAATCATTTCGTTTTGATGTGCGAGTTCAATTTGTGCGGGCCCATAGCCATGTTCAACATGACCGGATGCTTGGCGCCTCCTCCTCGTTTTCTCATCAAATCCCCAGATGGGGGCTCAATTTTGATCACTTGCGCGCCACGATCTGCCAAAGCCAATGAGCAAGCGGGCCCCACAATCACAGAGGACAAGTCCACGACCCCCACGCTGCTTAAAGGACCTTCGTTATTTTCTTGTGGCCTCATTCAGTCCCCTTTGAGTCCCATTTGCGCCGCCAAGGAGCTCCATTTGACAGCATCGCTACTGATGAACGAGTTAAATTGCTCCGGTGTGTTGCCAATGATCTCAGAGCCGTCGTCTGTAAGCCTAGAGCGAATGGACGGGATTTTCAAGACGTCCATGATGCCTTGGTGAACGGTCTTGACGATGTCAGGCGGTGTTTTGGCAGACATCACCACGCCAAACCAATTTAAAAACTCAAACTCTTTGAGACCCAACTCCTGCATGGTGGGAACTTGTGGCAATGCGGGGGATCGGTTTTTGCTGGTCACCGCCAAGATCCGCAGTTTATTGGCCAGCGCCAATTCTTTGGCCGTGATTTGAGCGACAAAGGCAAAGTCCACATCGCCTGCGACCACGGCGGCGGCAGCCGGTGCTGCACCCCGGTAGGGAATGTGGCTGGTGCGGATGTGGGTGTCGAGTCTGAGCATCTCACCGCTCAAATGTCCTCCGCTTCCAATGCCTGCAGAGCCAAAGTTCAAGGGGCGTTCTTTGGCCAGTTCAAGCAAGTCTTTCAGGCTCTTGACTTTGGAGTGCTGTCCCACCACCAAGACCAACGGGGAGGTGACCAGCATGGTGACACCCGTGACATCTTTGATCGGGTCAAAACTTAATTTTTTAAACAAAGCAGGGCTCAGGGTATGGGGCGTATAGGTCAATTGCATGGTGTAGCCATCTGTCCCTGTTTGCACCATGCCTGCCATGGCAATCAGGCCACTCGCTCCAGTCTTGTTCTCGATAACCACCGACTGCCCCAAAACCTTGCCCAGTGGATCGCAGATGATTCTGGCATAGGTGTCGGACGAGGCGCCTGGTGTTGCACCCACCAGCATTTTGATGGGTTTGCTGGGGTACATCTCAGCAGCTAGGGTCAGATTGCAGCCGATGAGGCCTGATAAAACAAGGGTCCATGGCAGGAGCCTTGTGCCAAAACGGGTTCTGTGCATATGACAAATTTCCTGAAAGCGCGCAAAGAGTACAAAAAAAAGAGATCAAGGCGACTACAGTGCGCCTTGAAGACTTGAGGAGGACTCTATTGTCGGTGATTTTTTGTTCGCGAGACCCTATCCAACCCACCGATTTGAGCCTAGCGAGTTTGTACAAACCCTTTTTCAGCGAGCCACTTTTGAATGACGCCCGCAATTTCTAGATTGTTCCTGTCCATCATCATCATGTGGCTGTTGCCTTTGATCCCTATCTCAGGCAAATTGATGAGCTCTGGGTGACCCCCTGCATTTTTGATGGCCTCTTGGAATTTCAAATTATTTTGCCTGATCGTGGGCCAGCGAGAATCGGTTGCAATGAAGTCACCATAGACACTCAGTGTGGGGATGTTTTTCAAGGCAGCCACTTTCTCAACGTCTCCAATCCCTGCAGGCTCTACCAAAACCAAGGCTTTGACTTTGTCTGGGCGTGCTTGGGCGACTTTGTAACCAAAGGGCCCAGACTGAGAGTGCACGAGCACCACGCACGGGCACACTTTGTCCACGAGTTCAATGTAGGCCGCAATCGTGGGCTCATCCGAACTCGTCCATCTCGGGACCACTTGTTTGGTGAAATTGTCATAGCCTTCTAAAGGAAATTGATTGCCCGCCAGAGGCTTCATCTTTGAGGGGTCTTTGTTGTAGCTGCCCGCGCCTTGTCCAATTCGAAAACGCTCGAACGGATTTTCTTTGGTGAGAAAGACGGGATCGGTTTTGGTGATTTCAGGGTACATGGACCATCCTGAGCGGCCTCTTTCAACCGCATCGCTGTTGTAAACACTCCAGCCTTGTTTGATGAAGTAGTTCAACCACCCCTCTCGACCGTCGGGTGTGCTCTCGTAAGTCACCCCGCTCAGTCCTCCGCCATGCCACATCAAAAGGGGCAAAGTGCCTTTCTTGTTGCTTGGAATGAAGTATTGCACGTACATCTGCTCGACTTGGTACACCCCGTTGGGATCGACCTTGGCTGGGACACCGCCCGCGGTGAAATAAACCTCTTTGATGGGTTTGCCCGTGAGGGTCACCTCACGCCCACCGACATGAAAAGAGCCCATGTCTTGCAAAGACAAGTGGCTCGAAGGTATCAGGTTGGCGCAGCCCACCAACAGACTCAGTCCCGCAAACACGCTCGCCAGTTTAAATTTCAACATGGTTGGATCTCCTTAAAATTTTTTATCAAATCAACTTTGCGCGCTCAAGCTTTGAGCGCCCCTTTATTCAATCGATAAAGCGCCATGGCATTGCTCCATAGCACTTGCCGGCTCAAGGACGGACCCAGCACTTTTTTGATCAATTCAATGTCACTTGGTGCAAAAGCTCTTTGGGCTCTGGTGGAGGGTATATCGGTACCAAAGATCAAGGCCTTGCTGTTTCTGAGCGTGATTTTCTCAAGGGCACGAGGGATGTCGACATCGACTCGACCAAAACCTGTCGCTTTGACCTTGGCACCTGCATCGACCAGGTCCAATAAAACGGGCAGGCCATTTTGCGTCATCCCCAAGTGATCGATCACGATTTGTGAAAGCTTGGACAAAGCGCCCACATGAGGGGCAAGCGACGCCGCATCTGCATAAATCTCTGCATGCCAACCCCCAATCGCATGCACCCGGTTGGCCAAAGAGACGATGTCTTTCACATCGTCAATGCGACCACGAAAGAGGTTAAAGCGAAGTGCTTTGACGCCAATGCGTGTCAACTCAAGAATCTCTTGGTCACTGATGCTATTGGGAATTTGTGTGACACCGACCCATTGAGGCCCCAAGGCTTTTAGAGTTGCTTGAAGGTACGTTTGGTCAAAACCATGAAAGGAGCCCGAGACAATGGCACCTGAGACAACGCCCAAAGGCTTTGTTTCCTTCAAGTATTGATCAAGCGGGAAATGAGGGGGGATATAGCCTTGGTTGGCAATGACTGGAAAGCGGTGATCGATGATGTGGCAGTGTGCATCAAAAATGGGGTCTTGAGTGGCAAGACTGGCACAGCCAGACAAAGCTGAGGCTGAAAGTGCCATGCTTTGCATGGCTTGGCGTCTTGAAATGCTCATGGTCTAGGGTTATTTACAAAAAGTGCAAGTTTGAAAGTCTCATTCGTGGGTGAGGGTCTACTGGCTCACTCCGCCTTTGCGCCCGAGGACTTGACAATGGGCGCCCAGTTTTCGTATTCGCTTTTTGTAAAAGCGGTGAACTCTTCCACATTCATTGGAACGGGTTCTGCACCTTGAGCGACCAGGCGAGCTTTGACGAGTGGCAATTCTAATATTTTCACCACTTCGGTATTTAACTTTTGAACGATGGGCAGGGGGGTGTTTTTGGGTGCAAAGAGGGCGAACCAAGACCCTGTTGCAATGTCTACGCCTGTCTCCATCAGGGTTGGCACATCTGGCAAGCCTCTGGAGCGCATTTTGGTGGAGACTGCAAGCGCCTTTAATTGATCGGACTTGATCAATTGCATGACCGATGGGACGGTTGCAAACATATACTGTAAACGCCCAGCCACCAAGTCACGTGTGGCCTCGGCCCCTTTATATGGGATATGGATGGCGCCAATGTTGGTTTTTTGGCTGAAAAAATAACCCGTCATGTGCGGTGAAGTGCCGATGCCCGTGGAGCCATAGTTGCTTTTGCCAGGGTTGGCGCGTGCATAGGCCAAAAATTCAGCCACGGTATGCACACCAATGGAGATCGGTACGACCAAGACGGTGGGCACCTCAGCGAGCAGGGCCACGGGTTGGAGGTCTTTTTGTGGGTTGACACTCAGGTTTTTAAAGAGAGTGGGGTTGATGGCGATGGGGCCAAAAGACGTCACGAGCAAGGTGTAGCCATCCGCTGGGGCTCTGCCCACCAACTCCGTGCCCAAATTGCCGGCGGCGCCTGCTTTGTTCTCGATCACGATGCTCACGCCCCACCTTTGAGTCAGTTGATGGGCCACCTCTCTGGCCAAGATATCGGATGTGCCCCCAGCAGTAAAGGCGACAATCATTTTGATGGGCTTGTCAGGAAAGTTTTGCGCTTGCGCAAACAAGTTGATGGCCCCAAGAGAGAGAAAAGCAAGAATGAACAGTCCTTGCTTGACGCAACTCGTTGGGCAAAGCCGAGGTCTTGGCAAAGTGATTGACATGATGGATTCTCCAAGTTTGATCATCGCAGCGCAGTGCCCGGCCCTTTAACACACCAAAACCCAATAAGAGCATGCATCTTCATGCATGCGCCCAAGAAAGGTCTTGTCTGCTCAGGTTAAAATTGATCTTGTACTTTGCACAAGGTGACGACGTAGCTATTGTTCACGAATGCATCAAGTCTAAGCCTAGTGTTTAGCCTAGGCCAGAAAGTTTTTTTAGCGTATTTTTACGATTTATTTTTATCAGAAAGTTTCCATGAACGTTGTAATCCCGGATGACTATCAAGATTGTGTGAAAACTTTGGATTGTTTTCCCAAATTAAAAGATCACCAAGTGACGATCTATAACGATACCGTCAAGGACATTGACGCATTGGTTGAAAGATTTATCGATGCGCAGGTGATTGTTCTCACCCGTGAAAGAACGCTCATCAACGAGGCGCTTTTAGCCAGATTGCCCAATTTAAAGTTGGTCTCTCAGACCGGGAAAATCAATTACCACGTGGACGTCCAAGCGTGTGAGCGCCATGGTGTGGTGGTGTGTGATGGAAGTGGCTCGGGCGCTGCCACGGTTGAGCTCAACATGCTCTTGATTCTGGCGAGCTTGCGCAATTTGGTCCATGAAGCTGAGCGCCTAAAGGGTGGTTTGTGGCAAGGGACCGTTGGACGTCAATTGTGGGGGAAAACAGTGGGTATTTTAGGCTTTGGCCGTTTGGGTGGACAGTTGAGCCACTTGCTCAACGCCTTTGGTGCAAAACCACTGATTTGGGGGCGAGAAACCACCATGGATAAAGCCAAAAAGGCTGGGTTTGAAACGGCTTCATCGCGGGAAGAATTTTTTAAAACATGTGATGTTTTGACGCTTCAACTCAGGCTCACGCCTGAGACGCTGCATTTTGTCAAAGCCAGCGATTTGGCCATGATGAAAAAAGACGCGATCTTGGTGAACGTGAGCCGAGCTGAACTCATTGAGCCGGGCGCGCTTTTGGCCGGACTGCAAAAGGGGCGTCCTGGTTTTGCGGCCGTGGACGTCTATGAGCAAGAGCCCGTTCTTGGAGCGAGTGATCCCTTGGTTCACTTGAGCAATTGCCTATGCTCGCCCCATTTGGGATTTGTAGAGAAAGACAATTATGAACTCTACTATGGCACGGCCTTTGACAATATCAATGCCTTTGCAAGTGGCAAACCCCAAAACATCGTGAAATAAAACCTTTCACCACCCTCAAGGCATGTCTTCTTCTTTCTCGCCTATGGGTTGCGTGAGCGCCATTCAAAATCCTTGGTTTGCCTACAAACGGCTTGGGCTTAAATGAATTGGCTTTGAGGGCCACATCCAAGCCCTTTGAATGAATCTCAAAGCCGTGGGTTTGAGTCAATGGATTTGTTTGATTTTTTTCCAAATGCCGTGGGCCTCACCAACGACCGTTCCCTTGACATAAAAAGTACCTTTCACAAACAAGAGGTGCTTGGAGTCTTTGACAAGTTCGGGGCAAGCTTCAACCACATCACCTATTTTGATGGAGTGAATGAAGTCCATATTGAGTTGAATGGTAGCTGTTTTGGGGGTGGCACTTTCAGCCCTTGCGACGACACCTAGGACTCTATCGCAAAATGTGAGCAAAGCACCGCCTTGCAACACATCGTTTCTGTTTTTATGTTTTTTCAGTGTTGGGAAACAAAAATGAAGCTTTGAATTAACAGTTTTTTGAAACATCGGTCCAATGAGCCCAACAAAGCCGTCGTCAGCGATGTATTCCCAGCCTAGGCTTGTGTAGTGCAGAATTAAATCATTTTCATTTTCTAAAATCATGGTCGAGATCAAACAAATTTATGACGGAATTTGGTTTTTATCAACCAAGGACTCAAGACATTCTACTAGCAACTTTGCGCTAGGAGTCAGTGACTTTTTGGCATTCCATAAAATACCAATCGGGCGATGGTATTCAAACAGTTCTATAGGTAAAACTTTGATGAGGCCGAGGTTTTGATAATAAAGTGCGCTAGAACTAGGCAAGACAGCCAAGGCATCGGAGCACTGAACGTATGCAGTAGATATTTGTATGGACAGTGTTTCAATCGTGTTGTTGGGAAATGTCAGTTTATTCGCCTTGAATGCTTGCTCCAGCGGCTCTCTGAGCAAAGTGCCTGAGGGCGGAAGTATCCAAGGCAAGCCCTCTAAATCGGACCATGTGGTCCTTTTTCTATTTGCCAATTTATTTTTAGGCCCGCACACAATTAAACTTGAGTCATAGGACAAGTTGA
The DNA here is from genome assembly GCA_947475685.1 of Comamonadaceae bacterium. Classification (GTDB taxonomy): domain Bacteria; phylum Pseudomonadota; class Gammaproteobacteria; order Burkholderiales; family Burkholderiaceae_C; genus Limnohabitans. The sequence continues at coordinate 16,204 of CANJNC010000007.1, forward strand.
TAGAGGCAAGTCCTTCCGTTTCATTGCTAGGAGCGAGTCTTCCAATGATGAGATCAAGCTTGTTGCTCCATAGCTCGGGTAAGAGGGTCTCCATCAATCCTTCTTTAATGAGTACATTGATAAGGGGCGACGTTTCCTTGAGGAGTCTTAGGCTTTGCGGCAAAATTGAAGGGGCCGTTGCAGTGAGTGCGCCGATTTTGATGGATCCAAAGGCGCCGGATTTGAGACCCCGAAGCTCATTGCGTAGATTGGTGAACTCAATCAGTATTTTTTTTGCGTATTGAACAAGACATTCGCCATAAATCGTCGGAGCAATTCCCCTGCTCGAGCGATCAAACAATTTGACCCCAAGATCTATTTCCAGCTCATTGAGTGATTTAGACACTGCAGGTTGTGTAATCCTCACGTAATTAGCAACTTTACTGATGTTTCTTAATTCGTCCAAGGCCACGATCAGTTGCAACTGCTTGGGTTTGAGCCCAAGGTTGACAAAACCACTGAAATTGAGCTCTTGCATATATTTAAATCTCAATGATCATAGAAGCTGAAAATTTAAAACCGCGTTCGATCATTAAAAAGTTCTTCCACCGAGAACACCCTTGAAATGAGATGCTGCCGGTATGCGTGGTTGATGATAATCTCTAAGCTCTTGCGGTTGGCTTCAATGCCAAGCGGGTAATTATCTAAGCCATTGGCAGGAGGTAAGCCCGCCTTTGCTTTTGCAGAGGAGAATAGGTTGAAAAGCTCTTGAGGCAACCATGGGTTTTCTTCGAGGATAGACCCTTTAAGAACTATCATGTGATTGATGGGCACGGCATTGTATTTTGCGTGCCAAGCGGCGGCTGCGTCTTTGTGATCTGCAATAAGAAATTGGACCCTTGGATCCTTAAGGCTTGCTCCTGTCATGACGGCCGCATCTATTTCGCCATTGACCAACATATCCATCATGTTTTTGCCTTTATCTGCCCTCTCAAAATCAATGGGATCTTTGATCTCAGGTACATGAGGATCTTCAAAAGTGACCCACTTGATGCCGTCAAGGTCGACACCATAGTCGCTTTCAAGGATGCCTCTGACCCAGGTGACCGTGGTCACCGAGTGGGAGCGCACACCGACTCTTTTTCCTTTTAATTCTGCCGCGGTCATAGGAGGTCGACTTGCCAAGGTCACAATCGATTCGTGCTGGAACTTTCCTCTGACAACAATGGGAAGCAAGACTAAAGGGCGTCCCACATCTTTGGCGCTCAGATAAGTCACAATGGCCAGCTCTGCCATGTCAAACTCATAGTCTCTGACCACTCGTTTGAACGCTTTGCTGGCCGTTTCAACATCCGCAAATTTGAAATCAATGCGATCTGAAGTCAATTCGCCAGCGCGCAAGGCATGTGTATTGGGGTATTCGCCAAGTAAGCTATTGAGGGTGATTTTTTGAGTCATGGTTTAGTCAGCTAAGGAGGGGTAAAGATTTTGGGCTGTACCAGCCATGATCCAATGTTGATCGTCTTTGTTTAAAAATGAAATCGATTTCTTGAAGTCTTTGACCAGACTGTCCAACGTCCCCTCAGAGGCAGGAAAATTAGAGCCCCATGCGATGCGATGTGCACCAAATGTTTCGACAGCTTTTCCAAAAAAGGTCTCTGCACTTGCGGGTGCTTTTTGGGAGTCCACCACGTTTCGGCTGGTCAGTTTGAGAAAGACATTGCGGTATTGAGCCAAATCAAAGAGAAAGTCAGCATTGGGATAGGGGGGGCCTGAGGTGATATCAGGTTTGAGCATGTGATCGATGATCACTTTGGTATTGGGATATTTTTTTAGCAGCGTTTCCAACTGGGGCACACCGGCCTGGGTCAATTGAACAGCGATGGAGAGGTTCAAATCGCTCGCTTTCTCCCAGCCTGGTATGAGCAACGGGTCTGAAAGCCAAGGTTTTTGTCCAGGCATGGTGCTGCCCGTTGTAAATATTCTCAATCCACCCAGGCCTTGGGCAACCCAGTATTGAATCTTTTGAGGAGCGTCTTCAGACAGCATATTGATTGAAAAAACACCAGTGAATCGTTTGGGATGAAGCGCAACAGAGTCGGCAACATAGGCATTATCTACACCATATGTTGTCGATGAGTGAACAATTGCAGCCTTGTCTACGCCTGCCGCATCCATTTCGGAGATGTATTTTTCCACATCAGCCGGACGGGTTGCAGACCAATTCGATTGTTCACCACCGAGAGGAGCAATCGGATACTTTTTGGTATCTTTTGAAATGATATGGGGGTGGATATCGATCAATGTGGTTTTCATTTCATTTTTCCTTGATTAGTTTGAATGGTTGATGTTGACAAACATATCGTCGATGGCGTATTTTTTCTTTAACAGTTCTTGTTGATGGCAATAGTCGATAAGGGCTTGAATGGACGCGCGATTGGCATCAATGCCATAAGGCAGTGGATCTTTCCCTACGATTTTAGACATGCTTCGATAGTGATCATCTTTGTCTGACACTGACTCACCATCGGAGAGTTGCTTGAGATAAATTTCTTTTGATTCGAAAAACGCATCAAACAATGCCTTTGCTATCCAAGGATGCTTTTTCAATAGCTCATCCTTGACAACGATTAGCCCATGCACGGGATAGATACCTGTTTTGTTGAACCATTGAGTTTCAAGCTCAAGTGCATTGGGAAATAGTTCTTTGTATTCGGCAGGCTTGATTCTCCCCCCTGACTGCCAACCATCGGTGGGTGCACCTGCTCGACCGATTCCCGCATTGTCAGTAAAGGCAGCAGATAAGTCGCCCGCTTCCATCATCTTGACAAGAGACTGCTCGGTCGTGGCATGGGTCACGTTTTTTGGAAGCACCAGACTCTTGACGTGCTCTTCATCGTCCACGACCCATGTAATCTTGGCGTTGTCAACACCGTAATCATTCATCAAGATGCCTCTGGTCCAGATGCCAGTCGTGACCGAATAGGCTCGAACGCCTACTTTCTTGTGTTCGAGATCTTTGGGTTGCGCAATGCCTGCATCGTCACGGTAAACAAGTCCAGCATGGTGAAATCGTCTAAAGATAAAGATGGGCAAGGCTTTAAAGGGCGCCCCAGCTTCTCTTGCCAGCATATACGTTGCAGGAGCCATCTCACAAACATCAAATTCAACGTCTCGGACCATGCGCCTAAAGGCGGCAATGATGGGTTTGATTTCTATAAAGTGAGGAGCCACGCCTTGGATAGAAACAGTTCCATTTTTCAGTGCATTTGTATGTCCATACGTTGCGATGGCTATGTCTAAATTTACTTTCTCAAGAGGGTTCATTTCTCAGACTTTCTATTTAATTTAAAGGAATGTTGGCTTTTTCGATGACGGTTTTCCACCTGGCAATTTCAGAGATCATTAATTCTCGTGTTTCTTTTTGGCTCATGGGAAAGGGCTCGGAGTTCATTTTTCTAAGGCTTTGAGAAACCTCTGGCGAATTGATTGCTGAGGTAAATTCTTTATTGAGCCTTTCAACGACCTCTTGAGGCGTTCCTGTCTTGGCCGATACGGCATTCCAAGAGGTAACCTCATAGCCTCTTAAACCACTTTCATCGACAGTTGGAACATCTTGTAGTCCTGGATGGCGCTTATCTGCAGCAATTGCTAGAGCCTTAACGCTACCGGCTTTGATGGAAGTTAAAACAGGAGGGATAAATTCAAATCCAACATCTATTTCCCCAGATCGAATTGCAGTGAAAAGTCCAGCTGACACTTTGTAGGGGATGGTTTGAGCTTCAATGCCAGCCATTTGCTTGAACAACTCAGCGGCTAAGAATTGAGTAGACCCAACACTGACAGAGCCAAAATTGAGACTTTTGGGTTTGGCTTTTCCTGCAGCAATCACGTCAGCAACAGTTTTGTATTTTGAATCAGGGTTCACCAAGAGAACCAAACTGAACTTGGCCATGGTCGAGACTTGGTTAAAGTCGGTCAAAATGTTATAGGGCAAATTCTTGAAAAGCGATTGGCTAATGGCTGAGCCATTGCCGCCCATGACCAGTGTGTAGCCGTCAGCAGGCGACTGTAAGCCAGAAAGAAAAGCCTGAGCACCACCAGCGCTAGGCTTGTTATCAATGATGATTTGTTGACCCATATTTTCGCTCATCTTTTGCGCAATCACTCGAGCCGTGAGGTCTCCGATGCCTCCTGGGCCATAAGGCAGGTACATTTTGATGGGTTTGCTCGGGTATATTTGCGCCTGAATCAATGAAGCGTAAAAAATTAAAATAAGAGTGCTTATATAACTTTTTAAAATACTGGGAAAGTAAGCTAATTTATTTTTAATTGACATGGATTTATTAAGAGCCCTCATGTTTTTTATAAATGAAAATAGAGAAGATGTATAAGTTTCATTTATTTATACAGATCATCATGTCACTAGGCAAGGGGTTTGTCTAATGAATAATTTGAACATTTACATAACCAAATGGTTATGTAAATCTTAGGCGTTTAAGAATCGATTAAAACCTAGGGTAAACGCTAAATGTTGACTGAGTAAATCTGAAATATTTGAGCCCAGGGTATGCAAATATAAAAGCCGTTGAATTCAAGAACCATCGACAACGCACCAAAAGACGCGTGATTGAAAGGTTAAGTGTTTAGGATTGAAGAGGATATAAAACAAATTGATATCGAGCGTGGCCGAACTATCAAAGAAGTAATGGTTTTACTGAGTGCTTAGATCTCTATTGTGAGATACATTGCATGACATTGAGTATTAAAAACATGTTCATCAATGAAGCAAATCTTATCAATAGCGCTCAAAAAAAGACCTGGCTTTTTAGTTCAGCACATTTGTGCCATTGTTTATACTTTGTGCGTTTCGTTTTTTTTGGCAGGTGCATGTTGCGCGCAGTACCCAAGCAAACCGGTTCGTATTATGGTGCCCAATCCTCCTGGAGGTGCCACGGACACTTTAGGTCGAATTTTTTCCACGAAACTTTCAGACTTTCTTGGCCAAGCGGTGGTCATTGACAATAAACCTGGCTCGAATGGAAATTTATCCAGTGAATTAACGGCCAAGTCCAATCCCGATGGCTACACGCTTTTAATCGCACCCGATAGTCAAATCGTCATCAACCCCCATCTGTATAGCAAAATGGGAGTAGATCCAGTGAAGGATTTGCAACCCGTCTCGACTTTGGTCAGCACACAACTTGTTTTGGCCGCCAACACGTCTTTGCCGATCAAGAGTTTCAATGACTTATTGGAAATTGCTCGCTTGGCAAATCCGCCTTTGGCCTATGCTTCAATTGGCAATGGCAGCTCTCACCACTTGGCCATGGAGATGCTTAAAACACGAGCGAGTGTCAATTTAATGCATGTCCCTTATAAAGGGGGAGGACCAGCAACGATGGCTATTTTAAGTGGAGAGGTGCCCATCATGTTTGGTGGCAATTCGGTTTCAGGTCACATCAAATCGGGAAAATTAAAAGCGATTGCTTTGGCTGGAAAGCGCAGATCACCTTCTTACCCCGATGTGCCGACCTTGGGTGAGTTTTACCCTGGTTTGGAAATCACCACTTGGATTGGTGTTTTTGCACCCAAAGGCATTGCTGCTGATGTACTGCTCAAGTTGCGCTTGGCAATTCAAAAATCTTTGAATGATGCTGACATACTCGATCGTATCAAGGCTGTAGGCGGACTCGATCCGTTTGCCACTTCAGCCGATGAATTTTCTGAAATGATTAAAACTGATTTTTTAAAATATGGACCTGTCGTCAAGGCTGCAGGGGTCAAAGTTGACTAATTGCTCTTATGAAAAAAAATAAAGAAACCCGTCCTTTTTCAAGATCTGCACCTGGCGTGAACGTTTCAATTGAAAAAGGTCGCGATGTTCCAATCGCATCACTGGACACTGAGATGCGTTGGGGCAGCGATGTGGTAGCGGAAATGCTCAGGCGCATAGGGATTGAGTACATTGCGCTCAATCCTGGTGCTAGCTATAGAGGCTTGCATGACAGTTTGGTGAATTATCTCGGAAATCAAAGACCGCAGATGTTGACTTGTTTACACGAAGAACACGCGGTTGCATTGGCACATGGATACGCAAAGGTGACAGGTCGACCCATGGCCGCTGCGGTGCACAGCAACGTCGGCTTGATGCATGCCACCATGGCCATTTACAACGCATGGTGTGACCGAGCGCCAGTCATTGTCATCGGCGCAACAGGTCCCGTTGACGCCATGCTCAGGAGACCTTGGATTGAATGGCTGCATACCTCTAAAGACCAAGGCGCTTTGGTGCGGCCTTATGTCAAGTGGGACGATCAACCGGCCTCAGTGGGCTCGTGCGTGGAGTCCATCATTCGAGCCAATAACATTGCCAGGGCGGCACCGTGTGGGCCGGTCTACATTTGCTTGGATGTGTCCATTCAAGAGGATGGCATTCCTGAGGGAATGCGCATTCCTCCTTTGGATCGTTTCTCCATGCCCGAGTCACCAGCGCCAAGAAAAGAAGACATGAACGAGTTGCTTGAATGGGTCGTGAAAGCTGAAAATCTTGTCATTCTTTTGGGGCGAGTCAACAGGGACGAAAAAGCGTGGGGCGAGCGAATTCAATTGTTTGAAAAACTCGGTGCAAGGGTGATCACGGATTTGAAGACGGCCTCTTCATTTCCCTCCAATCACAAACTGCACACGGGGGCGGCAGGCTTTAGGTTGTCAACGGATGACAAAGCCTTGATCAAATCGGCAGACCTCATCGTGAGCTTGGACTGGATTGATTTGGCAGGGGCGTTGAGACAAGGCTATCGATCCGATCCTGTCAATGCCAAAATCGTCAATGTCACATTAGATGGTTTTCGCATCAATGGTTGGAGCATGGACCATCAGCAGTTGCCTCTCTCTGACTTGACCATCGCAAGCACGCCTGAGCAGGTGGTATCCGGTTTATCAAGCCTCCTTCCCAAAGGCTTTAAGAGGTCAGTGAAGAGCCGTGACAACACACATCGACGCGAGACCTTGACTTTGGCTGCTTATCGGAAACAATTGAGCTCAAATGGCCCCTTGCCCCAGGGCTTTAAGGACACGCACAGCACGGCAACGAGTGAAATTGACTTGACCACATTGGCGCTTGCGATCAACGACTTCTTTAGAACAACGCCTCTGTCACTTCTTCGTTTGCCCCTGGGGTGGCCAGGTGCGTGTTGTGATTTCAATCATCCTTTGGACTATTTGGGATTTGATGGGGGTGCAGGGATTGGCTCTGGACCGGGGATGGTCGTGGGAGCGGCTTTGGCACTGAGGGGCTCAGAGAGGTTACCTGTTGCGGTTTTGGGAGATGGAGATTTGCTAATGGGCGCCATGGCACTTTGGAGTGCTGCCAGGCACAAAATCCCATTGCTGGTGATTGTGGCCGATAACCGATCCTTTTTTAACGATGAGGCTCATCAGGAAGCCGTTGCAAAGCAACGCAACCGTGCCCCTGAGAACAAATGGATTGGCCAGCGCTTGGACGACCCGGCGGTGAACATTGCTGATTTGGCTCAATCTCAGGGCTGGCAAAGCGTAGGAGGAGTCCAAACGGTTAAAGCACTGCAGGCTGCATTAAAGACAGGCTCTAAAGTGGTTAAAGAGGGAGGATGCTTTTTAATTGATGTTTTAACACGTCCTGGCTATGTTTCAAAAATGGGCTCCGATGAGTATTGAGTGACAAGCTCACTTAAAGACAGCGTGATCTTTCAGATCAATGGCTTCACGGTTGAAGATCATTTTTTTGTAAAAATCAAATAAGCGGTCTTGTCCAAACTCGGGTGTCAAGAGCGGGTCGTAGACCTGGGTCTTGGTGTTCAATACCAACATGGACTCGGTTGCGTAGTAACGACCTATTTTCGCCAATTCGCATTTGTCTCTCAAAGAGGGGATGAGCTTACCTAAAGCCGATAAGGTCAAAATAATGACATCCAAGAGTCCAACGGGAACGTGTTTGAATTTTGGTGGTTTATTCAGTAAGGTAAAAAGGTACTGACCCTGTTGCATGGGTGTGATGGCTGGACCTGGTCCACCGATGGGGAGTATTTTGTGGTGTCGACTCTCATCTTGGATGCAGTTGGCGATGAAGGTTCCCAAGTCGGCATCACTGATGGGTTTGCATGAGGTGAGCACACCATTGCCAAAGACCAAAAAGGCTTTTCCTTTTTTAACCCTTTCAATTTGTCCTGACAGTGATTTAAAAAATGCAGTGGGCCTCACAATTGAATAAATCAAGCCTGACTCAATGAGCAGTTTTTCAAATGCCAACTTTGCATACTGAAACTCAAGCAAAGGTTTTTGAACACAAATTGCCGATAATAAAATAAATTGCTTGACACCCATGGTCTTGGCCAAAGCCAGCACCTTTGAATGCGCTTTGAAATCAACATCCCAAGCGTCCTTGGGTGAACCCGTTCTTGACGCCATGCAAGACACCACCACATCAAAGTGCTCGCCTTGAAAGCCTTCTTGAGAGATCGAGTCTTCATTCAGGACGCTGCCATCACGAAACGTGCAAGCTTGATGATCATGGCGAATTTGCGCATGAGCCGGCGAGGTTTCTTTGCGCATAAAGCAGACCACTTCATGACCCTCTTGGATCAAGGCACGAAGCGTCGCTTGTCCGATCGTGCCGCTGGCGCCCAGCATAAAAATTCTTTTGGCTGCACTCAATTTCTTAAATCTTTCTTGGTGGCATTGAGCGTTGAACTTGAAGTGGCTTTGGGAATGTTCTTGTCATCCATGCAATTTAAAAGTGCGCAATGGCCTCGATTTTATGATCAATTGAGCCGTGTTTCTCATGGGTGTTATCCCCTTGTGACACTTTGAAAAAATCAGTCAATTTTGGGAATTTATTTGCCCAAATAAGCTTAAACTGAGGACTGGTCTTTTCTACCTTGATGAAAGTTTCAATCAAATAAATGATGTCCATGAATAGATTTCTTTTGACTTTTCTGGTAAGTCTTTTCTCAACCCTTTGTGTCAATGCACAAAATTTCCCCAACAAATCAATCAAAATTGTGGTGGGCTTTGCCCCTGGGGGAGGCAGTGATTTTGTGGCGAGAACGTTGGCTCAAGACTTAGGCGCAGTCTTGGGGCAGCAAGTGATTGTCGACAACAAAGTTGGCGCTGGCGGCGGTGTGGCGGCTCGCTTGGTGGCCTCTTCTGAGGCAGATGGATACACCTTGCTCTTGGGCAGTGCTGCCAATTTCGTCATCAACCCACTTTTATCTAAAAATCTCCCCTATGAGACCAGTGATTTTTCGCCAGTCGCGCCAGTTGCCCGATTCAGTTATGCACTGCTTGTGAGAAAAGATCTTCCCGTTCGAGCGGTTTCTGATTTGATCGCCTTTGCCAAGCAAAACCCCGATCAATTGACCATTGGCTCAGCAGGAAACGGCTCCAACACGCATGTTGTTGCTACGGCCTTTTTGTTCTCAACGGGTACTCGCATGCGCCATATTCCATATAAAGGCACAGCACCCGCACTCACCGATCTCATGGGTGGGACGATCGATGTGTTGTTTGACTCAACACCAACGGTCTATGCCATGATCAACGGGGGTTCCCTCAGGGCTTTGGCGGTCACGGGTCCAGAGCGCGAAGCTGTTTTGTCAGAGCTGCCAACCTTGGCCGAATTGGGCTTGAAGTCCTTTAATGCGAGCAATTGGTTCGCCATATTTGCGCCTAAAAGGACTTCTGTGGAAGTGATCAGCAAAATCAATGCGTCCATTCAAAAAACATTGTCCTTGCCCCGAGTCAAAAAGCAATTCATTGACTCGGGCAATCTGCCCATTGCAGGAAGTGCCAGCGATCTGGATCAATTGGTGAAAAACGAAACAGCACTGTATAAAACCTTGCTGACCAACGCAAAAATTACCCTAGATTAATTGGGTTCTAAAGAACGCAAGGGTTCTCTCCCAGGACAGTTTAGCAGCCAGCTCCACATAGCGCGGGGTTGAGTTGTTGTGAAAGCCGTGTTGAGTTCCTGCATAGGTGTAGGGCTGATAGGAGACCTTGTTGGCCTTTAGAGCCGTTTCGTAGGGCGGCCACATGGCGTTGATGCGAGGATCGTTTTCAGCAAAGTGCAACAAAAGCGGGGCCTTGATGTTGGCCACTTGTTCGCCGGCCGGTGCGTCTCCATAAAACGGGGCCGCAGCTTGAACACCCGTGCCAAGCGCGCAGCTCAGTGAGTTCGTCACACCCCCACCCCAGCAAAAACCCGTGATGCCCAACTTCCCGCTGGACAAGGGGTGTGATTTCAAATAAAGGGCACTGTTTTTCATATCGGTCCAAAGCTTGGTTGGATTGAGCTTGGCTTGCATATCCTTTCCTTCGTCATCGTTGCCAGGGTAGCCCCCAACTGGGGCAAGGCCATCGGGCGCTAGGGCGAGAAAGCCCTCTGCAGCCAACCGACGAGCCACATCTTCAATGTGGGGATTGAGACCTCGGTTTTCGTGAACCACCAAGACCGCTGGAGCGGGGCCGGCTTTAGTGGGTTGAACCAAGTAGCCTCGCATCTGACCGGATGAACCTCCTTCGGAGGGATAGTTTACATACTGAGCTTTGATTCGGGGATCTGTAAATGAGATGGTTTGAGCTTGGACATACTCTGGAATCAGAGATTGAGCCATGAGCAAACCACCCGCAGTCAGGGTGCTGGCTTTTGCAAAAAACTCTCTTCTAGCCATGGATCCATGGCAATACTCATCGTAGAGGTCAAATATGCGTTGATCAATTTGAATGGGTGGATTGAGATCTTTCATCAAAGAATTCCTTGTTAAGTTTTTTGCACATTATCATAGGATTTGTGTGTGCCCTTGATCGGTATTTCCCAAGATCCGACTTTTTGTAGGGTTTTGAGTCAAATGTGATTAGAATTTGATAACTTTAAAAGATGTTCCACTTATGTTCTTGCCCCCTTCATCCCTGCGGATCAACCGCCGTCACTCTCTTCAACTTTTAGGGGCTGGCGCCCTGGGATTGAACGCCTTGAGCTCAAGCGCCCAAAGCGACTGGCCCAACAAACCCATTCGATGGATTGTTCCTTTTGCGACTGGGGGGACTTCCAACATCGTTGCAAGGGCTGTTGCCAATGAATTGAGTAAGCAAATGGGCGTGCCCTTTTTGATCGACAACAAAGGTGGAGGCGGCGGAGTACCCTCGATGCAAGAGATTGTTCGAACTCCAGCGGATGGCTATACATTGATTCTTGGCCATATAGGTTCTTTGGCCGTCAATCCCTTGATCTATCCCGACAGTGGGTATGACGTGAACAAAGACTTTGCTCCTGTCACCTTGCTTGCTAAAGTGCCTAGTCTTTTTGTGGTTCACAAGGATGTGCCTGTGAAAGACTTCAAGTCCTTTGTGGCCTACGTCAAAGCCCGTCCCGGTCAGTTGAATTACGCCTCTGCTGGCAATGCAAGTGCTGGGCATTTGGCCATTGAAGCTTTGAAGCTTGCAACGGGACTTTTTATCACGCATATTCCTTACCGCGGCACGGGACCCGCCTTGAACGATGTGTTGTCAGGTCGCATTGAGATTTTTTCCGCTGGCACGCCCGCCTTGCTTCAGCACATCAGAAGTGGTTCATTGCGTTGTTTGGCGGTGGGTACACAGCATCGAATCTCGGCGCTCCCTGATGTCCCCACGGTGGCCGAGTGTGGGTACAAAGATTTTGAAACGGTCCAATGGTATGGCCTCAATGTGAGAGCGGGCACACCCGTTGAAATCATCAATAAACTTCAACAAGAATCGGCAAAGGCTTTGAATGCGCCTGAATTGGCCGCTCGATTTGAGTCTGAAAGTGCTGTCACGGGTGGTGGGCCTGCCGCCGACTATGCAAGGTTCATTCAAAAAGAGCAAGCCAGGTGGAAAGAAGTGGTCATTAAAGGGCAGATCAAGCCGGCTTAGTCGGACTTCTTAAACGATCCGAGCCCATGAAGGTGAGCGGCTTTTTTATTTCAATTGTGTGCACTGGCCCTGGATGCTTTCAAGCAGTCGCTTTGCTTATTTTTATGGTGCACATCCTTCATCTAATATTTTTTGCACCATAAAAGACGCACCGAAGTAGTGCATTTATTTTTCGATTTGATTATTAATCGCTTATTTCGCTTTTTTATTAATATTTAAGTACTCTTAATTGCATTTATCAACCTCGGCATGAAGTTTGCGCTGGTATTCAAGCTTGAATACAAGATTGCGTCATGCATTGGATTCAATGTTTTTTTAAACATTTTTAAAGAGGTAATTTATGCAAAAAAGTCTTTGGAATCGCCGTGAATGGTTGTTGGGTTCTGGTTCATTGGGTGCGGGGTTGTTGGCGTCTGGGTTGCCTGGTATGGCGGGTGCGCAAACTGCGCTCACAGTGGGTTTCATCTATGTCGGCCCCAAGGATGATTATGGGTACAACCAAGCGCAAGCTGAGTCGGCTGCGTTGCTCAAAAAGACACCTGGCATCAAAGTCGTTGAAGAGGAAAGCGTTCCAGAGACGCAGGCTGTTCAAAAGACCATGCAAGGCATGATTTCTCAAGATGGCGCAAGTTTGCTCTTTCCAACCTCCTATGGTTATTTTGATCCCCATCTTTTGGCAGTTGCAGCAAAGAACCCCAACGTTCGTTTTGCGCACTGCGGTGGTTTGTGGAGCAAAGACAAGCACCCTTTGAACACGGGTAGTTATTTTGGCTATATCGATGAGGGTCAATATTTGAATGGTGTCATTGCAGGACACATGTCTAAGAGCAAGAAGCTTGGATTTATAGCGGCCAAACCCATTCCACAAGTGCTGGCCAACATCAATGCGTTCACTTTGGGAGCCAGATCGGTCAATCCAGCGATCACGACAACGGTGATTTTTACTGGTGACTGGTCTTTGCCTGTGAAAGAGGCTGAGGCCACAAATAGCTTGGCCGATCAAGGCGTGGATGTGTTCACCATGCATGTAGACTCACCCAAAGTGATTGTTGAGACAGCTGCCAAGAAAGGCAAGTTTGTTTGTGGCTACCACGCCAATCAATCTAAATTGGCCCCTCAAGCTTATCTGACAGGTGCAGAGTGGAATTGGATTACCGCGGTCAATACCATGGTCGATGCGGCCAAAACTGGTAAGCCTCATCCTAATTTCATCCGTGGAGGCCTCAAGGACGGTTTCATTAAAACTTCTCCCTACGGCTCCATGGTGCCAGAGGCAGCTAGGAAAGCCGCTGATGCCGTCAAAGCGAAAATGCTAAAAGGTGAGTTCTCCATTTTTGCGGGCGAACTTAAAGACAACACGGGCAAGGTTGTCATTCCAAAGGGGGCTGCGTTTAAGCAAACGGCCATCGAATTGGAATCCATGAACTACCTTGTTGAAGGTGTGATTGGCAAGATATAAGCGTTGACGTGCAAAGAACCAATATGAGCAATAAGACGATCAACCATCTAGAGGGCTTTTTTCTGCCCTTTGTTGCTCTTATTGGTTCACTCTTTATTTTTGGCCTCATTGTTTTCTTATCGGGCAAAAGTCCTGTTGAAGCCTGGAAGTTATTGTTCCTAGGCGCATTTGGAGATTCGTTTTCGATTCAAAACACGCTTCAAAGGGCAGCTCCTTTGATGCTCACTGCACTTTGTGTAGCCATTCCAGCCAATGCGGGCTTGACCGTCATTGGGGGTGAGGGTTCCGTGTTGGTCGGTGCCTTGGCGTGCTCAAGCGTTCCCTATTTTTGGAGTGTTCCATTGAACACGCAAGGCACCTGTATTTTGATGCTGGCCTCCTGCATAGCCGGTGCGTGCTGGATGTCCTTGGTGGGTGTCATGAGGCAGTACCGAGGCGTCAATGAGACCATCAGCAGTTTGTTGCTGGCTTATCTGGCCGTGAATTTATTCAAACATTTGGTTGAAGGGCCCATGCGAGATCCTGGCAGCTTGAACAAGCCGTCTACCTTTGCCTTGAGTCCAGAATTGCTCATCGGTGGGATTGCTGGATACGATGTCCATTGGGGTTTGGTTTGGGGTCTTGTTTTTTGTGTCATCGCATCTCTTTGGTTGAAGTTCACTTCCCATGGTTTTGCTACAAAGGTCGTGGGTGGCAACCCTAGAGCGGCGAGCTTTGTGGGTCTCCCCACCAATGCTTTGATCATCACCGCATGTGCACTTGGTGGTGCTGCAGCGGGTTTGGCCGGTGGTTTTGAAATCGCTGCCATACACACCGCTTCAAATGCCTCTGTGATTGCTGGCTTGGGGTATACAGGCATTTTGGTGAGTTTTGCTGCGCGGCACAAGCCCATGCTCATTGTGCCTGTTGCCATTATCTTAGGAGGGTTTGGATCGGCTGGGAGTTTGCTGCAAAGAAGGCTTGGACTGCCAGATGCTTCAATTCAAGTGTTAATGGGTTTTGCGTTTGTGCTTATCTTGGCGGCTGAATCGGCAAGAGGGCGCGTTCAGTGGTCTCGAATTTGGCGCTCAAAGCTTGATCACCATGGGGCTGGGGTGAAATAGTGGACGCTCAAACCATGCAGTTTTTAGTCCTTGCCGTCTTGGGAGGCGCCGTTCGTGTTGGAACGCCATTTTTATTCGTAAGCTTGGGTGAATGCATCACTGAAAAATCCGGTCGAATCAATTTGGGATTGGAAGGTGTTTTGGTTTTATCAGCGATGGCTTCATTTTTGATTGCAAATCTCTTTAACTCCCCTTGGCTTGGAGTTTTAGGCGGCGCATGTGTGGGTGGGCTTTTTGCTGCTATTCATGGCGCCATCTGTTCAATTCGCAGAGTCAATGACATTGCCATGGGAATTGCTTGCATGATGCTTGGCATAGGGATTGCCTTTTATGTAGGCAAGCCTCTCATCCAACTCAACGCCATTTCTTTGACTTCGTTGAATTTAGGTTCTTGGAGTTCGTCCGAGCAGGTCAGATCGGCGTTGGAGATCAATGTGCTGTTTCCAATTGGGATCTTGATCACTTTGCTGATGTCTTGGGGTTTCAAGCATACGAAATGGGGCATGATCATTCGAATGGTTGGCGATTCTTCCGATGCGGCCAAAGCTCAAGGCGTCTCAGTCACTCGGGTCAGGTTTTTATCGACAATGCTTGGAGGCGCAATTGCAGGCATTGGGGGTGCATCCCTCTCACTCTGTTATCCAGGCGGGTGGAATGAGGGCTTATCAAGTGGTCAAGGACTGATAGCTGTCGCCCTCGTCATCTTTGCAAAGTGGAAGCCTTTAAATTGTTTGATGGCCGCCATGGTTTTTGGTGGAGCGGGCTCCCTAGGCCCGGCCCTACAGTCTGCTGGCATTAATGGCTACTATTATTTATTCAATGCAGTGCCGTATTTCCTAACGTTGATCATTTTGGTGATCACGTGTGCGCCCCAAAGGGCTTTGAGGGGAGCGCCTTCAGAGTTAGGAAAAATACAGTGAATGGTTTAACTTGAGCAAAGAGGTGTCTTATGAATGGTTTAAGTGGATTAAATAAATCACCCGCGGGTGTGGTGGTTGGACTGGTTCAACTGCAGTTGCCGGTGGTTGAGACTGTTGAGCATCTTGCTGGTCAAACCGTGAAAATTACCTCTATGGTTGAAAAAGCCCGTAAAAGCTACCCGAACATGGATTTGGTCGTTTTTCCTGAATACGCTTTGCATGGATTGTCAATGAGTACAGCGGATCACCTCATGGTGAGTTTGGATGGTCCTCAGGTGAATGCCTTTAAACAAGCTTGTATTGATCACCGCATTTGGGGCTGCTTTTCTATCATGGAGAAAAACCCCAAAGGCAACCCTTACAACACGGGCTTGATCATCGATGACAAAGGGCAACTTCAACTCTATTACCGAAAGTTTCATCCCTGGATTCCTGTAGAAGCTTGGGAGCCAGGAAATATGGGTATTCCGGTGATTACAGGACCCAAGGGTCTAAAAATAGGTTTGATCATTTGTCATGATGGCATGTTCCCCGAGATGGCCAGAGAGTGTGCCTATCAAGGTGCAGAGCTCATGATCAGGACGGCAGGCTATACAGCACCAATTCGCCATTCATGGACAATCACCAACCAAGCAAACGCCTTTCAAAATTTGATGGCAACAGCCAGCGTGTGCTTATGTGGAAGTGATGGGACTTTTGACTCTATGGGAGAGGCGATGTTTTGCGACCATGAGGGTCAGATCGTGAGTATGGGAGGAGGCCGTGTCGATGAAATCATATGCTCTGAAATTCGCGCAGATCTGATCCGTGAGGCACGAGAGCATTGGAGTGTGGAAAACAACATCTACCAACTTTATCACCGTGGGTATGTGGCCGTCAAAGGGGGTGCTCAAGATTGTCCTTACACCTTTATGCAAGATATGGTGAGGGGGCAATACGTTTTACCCTGGGATAAAAATATCATACACAAGGACGGTTCATCTTGTGGTTTTGAAGCACCGACGCGAGCTTTTGTGGGAAATGAAAAAAATCTATTGAATTAAAAACAGAGAGCGACCATGACCTACCACGTTAAATCAGATCCCTATGCTTGGCCCTTTGATGGTCACTTGACGCCCGCCAACACAGCGTTGGTGATCATTGATATGCAAATTGATTTTTGTGGGGTGGGGGGCTATGTGGACAAGATGGGCTATGACCTGAGCCTTACCCGTGCGCCGATCGAACCCATCAAAAAAGTGCTCGCACTTGCCCGTCAAAAAGGGCTGCATGTCATCCATACCCGTGAGGGACATCGTGCGGATTTAAGTGACTTACCGGCCAATAAGCGGTGGCGCTCGCAACAAATTGGCGCTGGCATTGGGGACATGGGGCCGTGTGGTCGAATCTTGGTCAGGGGCGAGCCTGGATGGGAAATTATTTCCGAGTTGGCCCCTCTCGCTCATGAAGTCATCATTGACAAACCAGGAAAAGGGTCTTTTTACGCAACAGATCTTGAATTGATCTTGCATACTAAAAAGATTCGAAATTTGATTTTGACAGGCATCACCACAGATGTTTGTGTTCACACCACCATGAGAGATGCCAACGATCGTGGGTTTGAGTGTTTGATGTTGAGCGATTGCACGGGCGCAACAGACTACAACAATTACTTGTCAGCCATCAGCATGATTAAAATGCAAGGTGGGGTATTTGGAGCGGTAGCCTCATCTGAGCAACTGATTCAATGCATCGAGAAGTTTTAAAAATGAAGTCTGCCGTTTCCATTGAAAGTTACAAACTGTCCAAAAGATTTGGTGATTTCATCGCGCTTGATGATGTTTCGATCAAGGTCAGAGCGGGAACAGTTCATGCGCTGCTTGGAGAAAACGGGGCGGGTAAAAGCACTTTTGTCAAATGTTTAGTCGGATACTACAAGAGTGATGAAGGTGCTGTCTTGTTGGATGAGAGGGAGGTGAAGATTGATTCTCCAACGGATGCACGCAATCTGGGTATTGGGATGGTTTACCAGCATTTCACGGTTGTTCCAGGGATGTCAGTGGCTGAGAATTTACTCTTGTCTCTTGGAGACATTCCCAATGTGATCCATTGGGCGAAGGTAAGGGATCGATTGAATCAATTTATGCAAGACGCACCCTTCAAATTGGATTTAGACGCAACACCCTTGGATTTGTCTGCAGGCGAGAAACAGAAACTTGAAATTCTTAAACAAATTTTATTGCACCCTAGGCTCTTGATTTTAGATGAGCCTACTTCAGTTTTAACCCCCGATGAAGCCGATGAAGTTTTGTTTGCCTTGCGTTCTCGTGCGCATCGCAAAGAGTGTTCGATCATCATGATTACACATAAATTTAGGGAGGTGATGGCTTACTGTGACGATGTGTCTGTATTAAGGCGGGGTCGTTTGATTTTGAGTAAAGGGGTTTCATCGACCAATTCGGATGAACTCGCTAGCGCCATGATCGGACAAACGCAACATCATTTCACACCAAGGTCTATCACGTCCAAACAACCCCAAGCCGCTCGCGCAACTTCAGTATTGAATGTTTCACATTTGACCGCATTCGGTGACAGGGGAGAGTTGGTTCTCAATGACATCAGTTTTGACGTGTCAAGGGGTGAAATTTTAGGGCTGGCAGGTGTCTCTGGCAATGGTCAAAAGGAGCTGATGGAAGCTTTGACGGGTCAAAGAGGAATTTTGTCTGGCGAGATTTCAATCTCAGGCCAAGCGTTTCATGCCACAAGGTCGCAAAATCAGTCTTTGTTGGTCAGAGGTTTGCCAGAGGAGCCCTTGATCAATGCATGTGTCAGAGCCATGTCGGTTGAGGAAAATTTAGCACTCAGAGAGTTTGATGAAGATGGATTTTCGACTTTGGGATTCATCAACTGGTCAAAGCTAAGGGAAAAAGCTCAAACAGCAATTGCTGAATTTTCCATCAAAACATCGGGTGCAGATGCCTCGATTGGTGAATTGTCTGGTGGCAATATTCAACGCGTTGTATTGGCAAGAGAGTTGTCAAAACCCGCAAATATTTTGCTGGTTTGCAACGCAACTTTTGGACTGGATTTTGCAGCAACTCAAGAGATCCGAAATCGCTTGATTGCAGCAAGAAACAGTGGAACGTCTATACTACTCATCAGTGAAGACTTGGATGAAATATTGGAGCTGTCTGATCGCATTGCCGTTGTAAGTTCAGGCAAAATTGTTTATAGCGTTGAATCAAGCTTGGCCGATCGCAAAACATTGGGCTCATACATGGCTGGTGAACGTCAAGTCTTAGAGAGCATTCATTGAAAACGCACACCCTCCTTGAAGCAGCCAAACCCTTTGGTTTCCCTTTGTCAATTCATTCTGCTGCATTGATCATTATTGACATGCAAAGAGACTTTGTAGAGCCCGGCGGATTTGGAGAGAGTCTTGGAAATCGAGTCCAGCCGCTGCAAGACATCATCCCAACGGTTCAAAAGGTACTGACCTGCTGGCGAGACAGAGAAGGTTTGGTGATTCATACACGCGAGTCGCATTTGCCTGATCTCACCGATTGCCCTGTTTCTAAGCGCGATCGCGGAAATCCTAGCTTGCGAATTGGAGACAAAGGGCCCATGGGAAGAATTTTGGTGCGAGGTGAACCCGGTAACGCGATCATCGAAGAACTTTCACCCTTGGACAATGAGCTTGTGATTGATAAACCTGGTAAAGGAGCTTTCTATGGAACTGACCTTCATCGGCTTTTACAGAGTCTTGGTATTGACCAATTGATATTCATGGGGGTCACCACAGAGGTTTGTGTGCAGACCTCAATGAGAGAAGCAAATGACAGAGGATATGAGTGTTTGTTGTTAGAAGATGCGACTGCCAGTTATTTTCCCCATTTTAAACAATCTACTCTAGAGATGATCACTGCACAAGGTGCAATCGTTGGCTGGACAAGCACGTCTGAAGAGTTTTTAAAAGCGATTGAATAAAATGAATGACAAATTGTTTACCTTAAGCGATTGGAAAGGGGCGTATGAAAAACGCAATGCCAATCCCAGAGATGTTTTGCAAAGCTTACTCGATAGCATTGACCGAACAGACCCAGCTTGGATCAGTGTCTGCTCAGATGATTTTTTAAAAATTCAACTTGATAAACTGGAGTCTCTCGATCCATCGAAGCGTCCTCTTTATGGTGTGCCCTTTGCAGTTAAGGACAATATCGATGCAATTGGTTTCAATACGACAGCGGCTTGCCCAGAGTTTTCTTTCACGCCTCAAAAAAATGCCACGCTTGTCAGTCGATTGCAAAGCGCTGGTGCGATACTGATTGGTAAAACCAATCTTGATCAATTCGCAACTGGTTTGGTCGGTGTTAGATCCCCTTATGGTCATGTGCCCAATACGTTCAATGCCGAGTACATCAGCGGGGGGTCAAGTTCTGGATCGGCATCGGTGGTGGCCCGTGGCATTGTCCCCTTTGCGATCGGAACAGATACGGCAGGCTCTGGTCGCATCCCAGCTGGTTTTAACAATATCGTTGGCCTGAAACCTACCCCTGGTTCAATACCCATGAATGGTGTGCTCCCGGCCTGTAGAACGATCGATGTATTCTCCATCTTTGCATTGACCGTTGCCGATGCAGCTGGGATCTTAAGTCTGTTACAGGGCGCAGATGATGAGCCTACGTTCAATACCTTTCAATATATGCAGGGATGGTTTGGAGTTGGGGATCGAAAAATAAAGGTAGGTATTCCAAAAAATGCTCACTGTGATGAGCGTGTTGGTTATCAAACCTCGTTTGATCAATCCATCGAAAAGTTAAATCAATTGAACTTGGAGTTGATTGAAGTTGGGATGGGTCAATTGAATGAAGTTGCGCAACTTTTGTATGACGGCCCCTGGGTCGCTGAAAGATACGCTGTCATTCAAGGACTTTTGTCAACAAAGCCAAATGTGATTGATCCAACTGTCAAAAAAGTCATTGAAAAAGCCAGCGATTTTGATTCTAAAGACACATTCAATGCAATGTATCGTTTGGCACAGTTGAGAGTGGCTGCAAATGCAATTTGGAAAGATATAGATGTCTTGATGGTTCCCACTGCACCAACGATACCCACTTTGAATGAATTGGTGTTGGAGCCTATTAAAAAGAATTCTGAGCTTGGCGAATATACAAATTTCGTTAATTTGCTAGGGTGGTCGGCTATTTCTGTACCAGCAGATATCACTTGCAAAGGTTTGCCTTTTGGCGTGACGTTCATTGCACCCGCAGGATTTGAATACGCGCTGATCAACTTGGGCAATGAATGGCAAGCACACGCTCATTTGCCCCTAGGAGCGAACCTCAAAGATTATGCCAAAGACGATGGTCTTCTTTCCTCATTGCCTTTGAAAGAAGATGATATTGAAATCGCTGTCGTTGGTGCTCATTTAAAAGGGTTTCCTTTGCATTGGCAAATGGAGCAAAGGCAATGTAGATTTGTTGGTTCTACCCAAACATCAAATTCCTATAAGTTGGTTGCTTTGAATTCAACATTGCCCCCGAAACCCGGTCTAATTCGTGTCAATGAAGGCGGTAGCGCTATTTGGGTTGAAATATATCGAATGCCTGCTCGTGAAGTGGGTTCTTTTTTTGCGCTAATACAGCACCCCCTAGGTTTAGGCTCCATAGAGCTCGGTGATGGCCAGTGGGTCAAGGGTTTTATATGCGAGGCAAGCGCGAGCGATGGTTCAAAAGATATCAGCCACTTTGGAGGATGGAAAAAATACATGGAGTCTGTTTCATGAACGAGATCCAAATTAATCTCAAACACGTCATTGATGACATCACGGCTGTTTTCCATGATTATGAAAAAGCTTTGATGACCAATGATGTGGTCGCTTTGCGATTTTATTTTTGGGACGATCCTGGTGTGACGCGCTATGGGATTGCTGATAAGCAATGGGGGATGGCTGAATTAGATGCCTACAGACAATCGGTTCCCATACCGGACTTCACGCGAGAGCTGTCTCATTTAAGAGTAACCAGTGTTGGGGAGTCAATGGCCACTGTTCAAGTTGAATTTGTTCGATCAGACAGTGATTTAAGGGGATTTCAAACACAAACGTGGGTTCGATTCGGCATTGGCTGGAAAATCATCTCCGCTCATGTCAGTATGATTTCATGGAGACAGTAATATGACGGTTTTAAACCTTCCTCAGCCTGTATTGCCGATGGTTGAGCAAGCCGTTTCTAGCAAATCGACTACATCTTTGGCTCAGCAAGCCGTTGAATCTATCAAAGATTTGATTTTTAATTTTGACTTGATTCCTGGGGAACGTTTTTCCGAAGCTGATCTGACTCAAAGGCTCAATATCAGTCGAACTCCATTGCGGCAAGCTTTGCAACAATTGGAGCAACAAGGGTTTTTACAAGTTTTACCTAAAATGGGATGGTTTGTGGCGCCCATTGATTTTGAGGCCATCGATGAGTTGTACGACTTGCGAATACTGTTGGAAATAAATGCCATTGGGGGCATCGTCGATCAGGGTAAAACTGAGTTACTCGAACCATTGGCTAAATTTTGGATCAAAGAGGATAGCGAGTATTCTACAGATGGAAAATCAGTTGGAACCCAAGACGAAATTTTCCACTTCTCTATTGTTGCAAGTGCTGGAAACAAAGAAATATTAAAGATTTATCAGCAAATTACAGATCGAATTCGTTTGATCAGAAGACTGGACTTTAAAAAATCCCAAAGAATTGAAGTCACTTACAAAGAACATGCCGCCATATTAAACGCCATTCGCAGCAAAAGAAAAGCCGATGCGCAACGCCTCATTAAGGCCCACATCAGTCAAAGTAAGATAGAAGCTAGAAAAATCACTTTGGATGAGTTGTACAAAGCAAAAAGTAGATCGTTGGAATTGGAGAAAACTATTTAATAGTACATAAGTATTCATTATAATGATTCTTTGGCTTGATTTAACCAAAGCCCCAATGATTGTCATGACAGCTATCAAGTTACAAGGAATGAACCCGATACAAAGTTGTGGGTCAAATAGATTAGAAAATTGTTTTTTCTATGGCTATGGACAAGTCAATTGGGAGCATCTCATGGGATATATCATCTCTTTTATGTTGGGCGTCTTTGTGGCGACTGTAGGTTTTAGCAATGTTGCTATGGTGATAGATAAAACCGTGCACAAAGCGCAGGTCTATATGATTGAAAGTGTCAAATCAAATTAACGGGAAGTTATTGGTAAATTTGATCAATCAATTGAAGGGAGAGCACGGACAATTGGTATTCAATGGAGTCTAGCCACCATTTTTCGTTTTTATAGTCGGTCAAATTCATGATAGAGGTCAGAAACAGGATCAACAATACACCTGTGATGAATCCAAAGATAGACCCAATGAATCTGTGGCCTGGTACAGCTTCAACTTGTTTAAAAATATAGCTGTGAAGTTTTCTAACCAAGTAAAAAACCAAAAACACGCAAACAAACGCACCCTCTAAGTGCACTATCTTTTTTGTCTCAAGGCTCAACTCAGGCAAGAGTACGAAAGAAAATATACCCGCGTTGATTCTTTGAGAAATGATGTACAAAACGATAAACATCAACATGTAGTAAGCCTGAAAAGTCCAGCCCTTCCAGGCGCCAAGGCCCATGCAAACCAAGAGTAAAACTAAAGATAAATAATTTAAGTAAGTCATCAAACGCGAAGTTAGAGGAATATTTCTACCCTATTCTTGAAGATCTGATTCTAAGGGAAAGTACTCAATAATCCTAAAATAATGTTGAGACTCTCTTAAGTCTCAATCTATTTTTCCAAAATGCCCTAGAAAAAATCAAAATGACTTTTGGATGTGAAGCTTTTAGAGAGAAAAAGTGGCTAAAGGGTTTATCCTGATGATTACTTGTGATATCAAAGTACACTGACTTTTTGATTCAAATTTATTTTTTGCATACTCGATTTAATTGATACCAATGTTTTTTGGTCGATATGGTTGATTGTGCATGGACTGATTTGCGTTGCACTTTTAGGCGTCTATAAACTTCCCCCTCTTACCCTTTTGCGGCGACTGATGAAATTTATATAGGATGGAAAGCTTTCAATGAAGAATCTGGTCCAACAATGCATTGGTATGGATAGCGCCTCACATCATTTTTTGTCAACGACTTTAGCCGCTGGCTTCTTAATTTATGTTCTCCCTCTATCGACAAAGAAATTAGTTTTTCTTTCTAATTTTTCTTGGACTGCCATTATTTTACTTATTCCTTTTTTGATTCAATCTCTAAAATTTTATTCGTCTCTCAATTTAGACTTGATCAATAAAGCATTTTTTTTAAAAACTATGAGCCTCTTTAGGCTTGCCAGTTTTGCCTTTTTGTTTTTTTACTTTGCGCCGACTTTTGCGCAAGATTTTCCAAGCAAGCAATTCAAGATTATTGTTCCCTCTGCCTCCGGAGGTGGAACTGATATTTTGGCAAGATCGGTTGCACAAAAAATGAGTGAATTTTTCAAACAATCGGCCATTGTTGACAATAAAACTGGTGGTGGATCAATCGTCGGATCAGAATATGTGGCGCGTTCTTTGAGTGATGGTCATACCATCTTGATGGGATCCATTGCCAATATGGTGATGAACAAAATATTGATTCCCAAATTACCATACGACCCAGAGAAAGATTTCGTCTCCGTTGGATACATTTCAGCTTATCCATTCGTATTGATGGCCAGGGCTGATTTACCGGTGAACAATCTTCAAGAGTTTGCTCAATATGTAAAAAACCGTCCGGATAAACTTTCCTTTGGGTCTGCTGGCATAGGAACTTTGCAGCATGTTTGGTTTTCCGTATTGCTCAATAATATGAATCTGCAAGTCTTACACATTCCTTTTAAGGGTGCAGCTCCGGTTCACCAGGAAATGTTAGGTGGGAGAATTGATTTCATGTTTGACAATATTTCAGCGGCTAAACAGTATGTGCTGTCAAAACGTCTTAAAGGGCTTGCTGTCTCATCCGTTGAGAGAACAAATTTATTGCCCAATACACCAACAGTCAATGAGTCTGGCATCACAAAATTTGATGGTGAGAGTTGGTTTGGACTGTTTGTGCCTGTCAATACGCCAGTAAGCGTTGTTAATAAATTTCGAAATGTCATGTCTGAGATTAATAAAGATTTAGAGTTTATTTCGAAAATTGAACGCGATGGAGGGCGTATGCTTAACGTAACGCAGGAAAACCAAAATACCTTCCTACGTGATGAAATAAATAAATGGACGCTTGCTATACAAAAAATTCAAGTGAGTATTGAGTGATCTCTTTGAGTTTTATTGCTTCCCATATTTTCAACTCCAACTAAAAGCCTAAAAATGACACCTCACATCGATACAGACCGATTGCTTTTCCCAAAGTTGGGTATTGTTTATAACTTGGCCAATCCGTATTTATGGACCATTTTTCGCATTCTTCTGGGTGTATGGCTTATTCCACACGGCTTTCCTAAATTGTTTGGTGATGATGCAATACCGGCATCCAAAAACTTTGTTAATTTTGGCTGGGACTACCCTATTGTTTGGGCTTACTTTATTGGATGTCTTGAGTTCTTTGGTGGCATATTCTTGATACTTGGACTAGGTACTCGTCTTGTTGCATTGATGGTTGCGGTACAAATGTTTGTGATTTCATTTGCAGTCCTTTATCCAACTTGGGGTTGGGGCAAAAAAGGCATGGAATTCGCATTACTTTGGGGATTATTATGTTTAATTTTAGTGATCAAGGGCGGTGGTAAGTATTCAGCTGATCGCTTTTTACCAAAAGAGTTATGATGGAAAACTGCCAAGCTTGTCAGTAGGTCACTCAGAGTTAAAAGTCATGAATTGTTTTCTAACGAGTCGACGATTTTTTTAGTTACATTGGCCCCTTTCATTTAAAGTTGATTTTTTTGAAGCGCAACTGCGTTCTGATTTTTGAAATTAGAAAAAAGGGCGCCATAAGTAAAAAGTTTATTCAAGATCATGGTAAATTTTCCTCATGGGGTTTGCATGGTATTAAAAACAATGAATTCTTGCTAGCATGTCTGACTGTTTAGGAGGTTTTAAGCATGAGCTCACAAGAAATTCAACGCCGGAGCATTTTAGGTGCTGGAGTGTTTGCAATGGCTGGTGCATCGATTGCACAGCAAACGACATTTAATGTAAAGCAAAGAAAAACTTTTGTTCTGATTCACGGAGCATGGCATGGAGGTTGGTGTTGGTCTAGGGTTTCGGATTTATTACTTTCTCAAGGTCATAAAGTCTATGCCCCCTCTTTGACAGGCAATGGGGATCGCTCTCACTTATTGAGTAAAGAAATCAATTTAGATACACATGTTGCAGACATTGTGAATTTGTTCAAATGGGAAGATTTAAAGGATGTTTGCCTTGTAGCCCACTCCTACGGAGGTTGGCCTGTTTCTGGAGCGCTTGAACAGGTTCATACCAAAGTTTCTTCATTGGTTTTATTGGATGCATTCAAGCCAGAAAATGGCCAAAAGGGCATTGATATTGCCTCTGAGTTCAGTCGCAAAGCTTTGGTTGAGGCTGTTGCAAAGGGCGAGGCTGGTCGAAAAGCCCCGCCAGCAAATTCATTTTCTTTGCATGAAAAAAATTGGGCTTGGTTACAAGAAAAGATGACGCCCCAACCCAATGGAGTTGCTACTCAAGCGATTCAATTGACTGGAGCTAGAGAAAAAGTTGCCAAGAAAACGTACATCAGAGCGCCTAAGTACCCACAAGCTTCATTTGATCAAGCACTGTCCCAGTGCAAAGCAGATCCTTCATGGAAAACATTTGTGATGGAGGATACGGGCCATGATGTGATGGTTGATGAACCAGAGAAGTTGTGTGAGATCTTGTTGCAAGTTTCTTGAGTTTTAATGTTGATTTTTAACTTTCTTACCAAGCTGCGACTGCACCATCTGTTCTAGGCTCAGTTCCACCACAAAGAATGCCCTCATCATTTCTCCATATGATTTGACCTCTACCTAGAGCAACACGGTTGTTGTTCCAAGCAACCTCGTGACCTAGGCCTTCTAGGCCGTAGAACAAGTGCTCAGAAGTTGATCTTTCTATGGCCACTTTATTACCCTCTTTCCACTCCCATCTAGGAGCATCTAGGGATGCTTGAGGGTTCAGTCCAAAATCAACTGTGTTCATCACCATTTGTACATGCCCTTGAGGTTGCATAAAACCTCCCATCACGCCAAAGGGGCCAATGGCTTTTCCGCCTTTGGTTAAAAATCCTGGAATGATGGTGTGATAGGGCCGTTTTCCAGGTTCAATCACGTTTGGGTGACCTGCTTGAAGTGAAAAATTATTCCCTCGGTTGTGCAAGGAAATGCCAGTTCCGGGTACAACCAATCCAGAGCCAAATCCCATGTAATTGCTCTGAATCATTGAGACCATGTTGCCAAATTTGTCTGCAGTAGATAAGTAAACGGTTCCTCCCTTTGGTGGGATGCCTGCAATTGGAATTCGAGCCTGAGAGCCAATAAGTTTTCTTCGAATGGAAGCGTAGTCATCGCTTAAAAGGTCTTTCACGCTCACTCGCATGTGTGAAGGCTCTGAAATATGAGCGAAACCATCGCTATATGCCAGTTTAATGGCCTCAATTTGGTGGTGATAGGTTTGAAGACTGTCTCGATCAGTAAAGTCAAAACCTTTCAAAATATTAAGCGCCATCAAGGCAACCAAGCCGTGTCCGTTGGGAGGAATTTCCCAGACTTCATGACCTCGATAATTGACAGATATGGGCTCACACCACTCCACATTAAAAGCGTCTAGGTCACTTTCTTGAATAAAGCCACCAATTTTTGACATGAATGCCGCAATTTTTTGTGAGAGATCACCCCTATAAAAGGAATTGGCTTGACTTTGAGCAATGGAAGAAAGTGTTTCAGCGTGATGGGGAAGTCTAATAAGTTCACCAGGATGCGGAGCCCCGCGAGGAGCAAATGTATCGAACCAGTGGTGAAAGTACTCTTGGGTCAGATTTTTCTTGAATTCTTGATGTTGTTGCGTCCAAGAATATGCAATGGATGGAGAGACTGGAAACCCCTCGAGGGCCAATTCAATGGCCTGGGCGAGAGTATCGCTCAAAGCCAAAGTCCCAAAACGCTCATTCATTGCTGCCCAGGCAGCAGGAGTACCGGGAATGGTGACTGGCAGCGGACCCCATTTGGGCATTTCTTGGTAACCAAGCCCATGAACTTTATCAAGACTCAAAGACATGGGTGCAGGGCCGCTGGCATTTAGGCCATGCAAATGATCTTTGTGCCAAATCAAAGCAAAGCAGTCTCCCCCTATCCCATTGGCAGTTGGTTCAACTACGCTTAGAGCCGCAGCTGTTGCAATGGCCGCGTCAATTGCATTTCCTCCTTTTTGGAGAATATTCAGTCCGGCTTGGGCCGCTAAAGGTTGAGAAGTCGCCACCATTCCATTTTTAGCAAAAACAGCATTTCTTCTGGAGACGTAAGGATAATTTAAGGAATCTAAATGGTTCATTTTGGTTTGGGCGATGTGGGTTCTTTGAGATAAAAAAACCCCGCCTAACAATCGGGATTTTTAACCTATTCTAAGGAATATTCCTTCACCTTTATGAGTTTAATTGACAGGTGATCTAAAAGAGGAGTAAAACTTTGATTAATTCTTAATGATTTTTGCATTGTGTGGATTTAAGGGTTAACCTCGTTTGGGAAAATCGAGTTAAAAATTATGATGAAAAGGTAAAACCATCATTTAAAAGATTAGCCCAATGTTAGTTATGAGCAAAATCTAAAAAGCACTTTCACACCATCTTTTAAGGGTTGAGTAAATCAAATGAAGAAAATAATTTATATTTTATGCCTGTTTGGGGTAATGAATCTAAAGTCACAAACCATAGAAGATTTGAATGCTGGTATAAAAAATACCGATAACATCACAAATTTTGGACTTGGATATGACTTGAAAATGTTCAGTCCATTGAAGCAAATCAATAGCAAAAATGTAAAAAAATTAGTTCCCATTTGGAGCACCAGTCTGAGCAATGAAGTGGGAGAGCATTCCCAGCCCACTGTTTTTAACGGTGTGATGTATATCGTCAATGGAAATTGGACCTTTGCATTGGATGTAATGACTGGCAAACAGCTTTGGCGAGTGCCTGTGCAGTATGAAAGAGCTTCTTTAAGGGTCGCTGGTGGCGGGGCGCTTATGAGAGGACCTGCAACCATTTTCAACGGAAAGTTATTTAGACAATCCATAGATGATTATTTATTTGCATTGGACATGAAAACTGGTAAGGAGATTTGGCGTAAGAAATTTGCCGAATGGAAGGACGGAACAAAAGGCGTGATTGCGCCCTTGATTGCCAACGGTGTTTTAATCAACGGCATGGGAGGAGGTGACACAACTGCGCGTGGATTTATTGAGGGTTATGATCCAGAGACGGGCAAACAGCTTTGGAGAACTTACACCATTCCTGCACCTGGAGAGCCAGGAAGTGAGACTTGGCCGCATCAAAATAAACCTGAGGCATGGAAATATGGTGGTGGCGCTACATGGCAATATGCAAGTTACGATCCAAAGTTAGATTTAATTTACGTTGGTACTGGAAATGCTGAACCTTATAACCCTGAGTATAGAGAAGGTGCTGATAGTCTCTATACATCAAGCATTTTAGCGATAAGACCAAAGACAGGCGAGTTGGTTTGGCACTATCAATATGTACCCAACGACAGTTATGATTTTGACTCAACCGCTGAAAGTGTTTTAGCAGATCTTAAAATTAATGGTGAGGAGAAAAAGGTTTTGATTAATGCCCATAAAAATGGGTTTTTATATGTTTTAGATCGTACAAATGGCAAGTTAATTTCAGCAAATCCATATGTCAAGGTGAGTTGGGCCTCGCACATAGATTTAAAAACTGAACGACCTGTTTTAACGGACTTATTACAAAAGGCAATTGCAGGAGAAACGGTGAATGTGTACCCTTCAAGAGGGACCAACGCCAGTTTAATTTCATTTAATCCAAGTAGAAATTTAATTTTTTTGAATTCTTGGAATCAAGCAAGAGTCATGAAATTTGTCAAAGCCGAGTTATCTCTTGGGAATGGCTATACGGGTGTTGAATCTGGATACTACAAGCCTAGTGATGAGCCATTTGGATACCACATGGCCATAGAACCCGTTACTGGTAAAGTCAAATGGAAGGTTCCAATCAATGAAATGTATAACTCGGCCGGTGTTTTGTCTACAGACGGTAACTTACTTTTTACAGGGAAGTTAACTGGAGAGATGATTGCTCTTGATCAAAACAATGGGCGTGAACTTTGGTCATTTAAAACGAGTTCTGGAATCAATGCGCCTCCAATCACGTACACCTTCAAGGGTAAGCAATACGTCACTATTTTATCGGGTATCGGAGGTAGCAATCCCAAGCGATTCGCTGGTGAGATGATCCCTAGTGGTGGAGCTGTATGGACTTTTGCTTTGCAGGGTAAGTAAATGCCGAAAGAGTTTTTAATAAAAATCAAATGTAGTGTTTTTTTAATGATGGCAATATTTTTTGCTAATGTATTTGCTCAGGAAAAGACAGCATCAATTAAAAGTGGGGAAATAATTTATGCTAAAAATTGTTCTACTTGTCATGGCAATAGGATGAAAAATCCGCAGTGGGGGATCAATTTAGAGTTGTTTCCAGTTGAACAAAAAATAAGATTTATAGACAGTGTGACTTATGGGAAAAATGCGATGCCCCCATGGGAAGATGTATTAAGTACAGATGAGATAGCAAATATTTGGTCTTATTTTTTAAGCCTAAGATAAGAGATTGTTCTAATGATTAAGAGATTGAATCAATGAAAAAAAAGAAATCACTTCTAATGCATATTATTTTCTTGGTATTTGCGTCCCTATGTTTTAATATTTCAGCTCAGCCCTATCCATCAAAACCCATAAAAATCTTGGTTGGGTTTTCACCTGGAGGAGTACCTGATATTGCTGCTAGAGTAATTGCTCAAAAATTGACTGAGAAGTGGGGGCAGCCGGTCATTGTTGAAAACAAACTGGGAGCGGGAAGCAATATCGCTGCACAGGCTTTGTCGACATCTGCAGCTGATGGTTATACACTTTTATCTATATCATCGGCTCATGCGATTGCTCCAAGTATTTATAGCAAACTTCCCTTCGATTCTCAGAAAGATTTCAGTGGCGTATCTCTGACGTCAACCGGCCCAGCTTTTGTGATCGTGCCTGCGCAACTAGGAGTTAATACAATGGGCGAGTTTTTAGCTTTAGCTCGATCGAAACCTGGACAATTAAATTTTGCTTCTGCCGGTACGGGTAGTGGTTCTCACTTTGCAATTGAACTGCTTAAATCAAAAGCCAATATTGATCTCGTTCATGTTCCTTTTAAAGGCATACCTGAAGCATTGACTGACACAATCGCTGGAAGAACGCATATTTTTATTTCTCCTTACGCTACTGCAGTTCAATTGGTGAAAGATGGCAAGGCAAAAGCAATTGCGGTGACTAGTGTGTCTCGCGTGGCAGATTTTCCAGATTTACCAACTGTATCTGAATCAGGCGTACCAGGTTATAAATGGATTTTTTGGTATGCAATATTGGCTCCAGCCAAAACTCCCAAGCCAATATTAGAAAAACTGCACCATGAAATTGCAAGTATCTTGAATATAACTGAAGTTAAAAATAAATTTCAACCTCTTGGGATTGATCCCGTTTCAAATACTCCGGACGAGATGGATCGATTAATTACCGAAGAAATAGCGAATTTTAAAAAGTTGGCTATTGCCGCACAAATCAAACCGGAGTAAGAATTGAAAATTGGTATTAAGTTTCTTGTCGGTTTCTTTGTTTTAATTTTCCTTTCTTTGACGATCAATTTGGCTATGGCTGCTGAGCTTGAGGTTGTGCGTGTCAGCGGATTTCCGAATGCAAAAGTTTTACCAATTTATATTGGTGTCAACAAGGGTATTTTTGAAAAGAATGGTATCAAGGTTGAACTAAATTTAACTGAAAGTTCAAGTCAGCAACGTCAAGATCTGGCATCCGCTCGAATAGATGTTGTTCATTCAGCTCTTGACAACGCACTAGCGATGATAGAAGTGGCTAAAAAGGATGTTGTGATCGTATCCGGTGGAGACGGTGGAATGAATGAATTTTTTGTTCAACCGGATATTCAAAAGTTTGAAGATCTGAAAGGAAAAACCATCATTGTGGATGCTGTAGACACTGCATACGCACTGCAAGCTAAAAAAATCTTATTGCGCTATGGTTTACTAGAGGGGCGGGACTATTTGGTTAAACCTGCAGGTGCAATTTTGTATCGCTACAAGGCACTGATTGAAAATAAAAACAACTCTGCTGCAATTTTAAATTTACCTTTTAATGTTCAGGCTCAAGAGCTTGGCTTGCGAAGCCTTGGCCGATTGGTCGATTTATTAGGCCCCTATCAAGCGGTTGGAGCATTTGTCATGAGAAACTGGGCCAATGAAAAACCTGATCTTTTGAAGAGATACTTAAAAGCTTATATTGAATCCTTGCGTTGGATAAGAGATCCATTGAATAAGGAGTACTGTGTTTCAGTGTTGAAGTCAAAATTAAATTTGTCAGATTTTGCTGCAAATCGAACTTATGATTTGTTGAATGAATCAGGATTTGGTTTTAATTTGGATGCAAAACTAGATGATCAAGGATTTCGAAATATGCTTGATTTACGCCAAGAAATTCAAACCAGTGGTTCGAGGAAAAGTCTTCCCATTGATTCATATGTTGATTTGAGCTTTTATAACAAAGCTATCAGCGAATTAAAATGAAAAATTCAATTCCAGATTTCAATGATATCTTTTGTTTTTACTACGGGTGTAATCCAACTTCTTAAAAAATCAAGGCTTCTTTGATGTGCAACATCTGTGTATGAACCACAAGCATCTTCAGCAACCACGCTAAAGTAACCTAACGATGCCGCATGTCTGCATGTAAACTCAATCCCAATATCGGTTGCAACTCCAGCAAAAACCAGAGTTTTGATCCCAAGAGTTTTAAGCCGCAGATCAAGTGGCGTATCAATGAAAAATGAAGGTTGGCTTTTTTCAAGAACAATATGTCCTCGTCTTGGCTCTAATCCATCTAAGTATTGTGCGTCGAACATTCCGTCCTTCATCGTTTCAACTAGCATATTTGGATCACTCACTTTTTGTTTTTTCATTAAAAACATTAAAAACGGATCAGTTATGAGATCAAGTGATGGGAGGATATGTTTGCTCCAAAAGACGGGTATTTGGTGCTTGTCTGCGGTATCTAATAGTAATTTTGCATTAACTTTAATGAGATCTAAGTTGCTGGCCTTGCCTGCAAGGCCGTTTTGCATGTCCCACATAATCAACGCAACCTTATTGGTTGGAATAAAGTCGATTAAAGATGTCGGAAGAAACTTGTTTTTAAAGGTGTTCATATGAGTCTGAGGGTCTATCAATCGTTGTAATTCTATCTAGTTGGAACTTTAAAATTAAAAACTCAAGTCATTGAGGATGTATTTTCAATTTAGAGATGATAGGTTCATAATATGTGAAAAAATGTTTTTAAGGATTAATTATGAGCGATTCCAAACAAACTAATCAAACAGCTGATGAATTGTCTAAAGCGAACGGACCAGCTTTTACAAATGAAAAAAAAATTCATCCGTGGCTGCCTGAGGAAAAGTTTTCATCAATTTGCATGCTTTTTTTCTTATTTGTTGGGTTTTATGGTATTTTCATGGTCAATCGGAATTGGATTTTGTCTTGGTTTGTTGCTTTATTGTTCTCGCCTAAAATTATAAAAAATATTTTAGATTTTCTTTTAAGAAAAAAGCAATAAGCGTTCTAAAACTGCTTTTTAAATTAACTCTCTAGTTTGAAATAATGATTAATAAAATAGTTGATAAAAAACAAAATCTTCAGCAGATTTTTCGCAGTGGTGTTGTTCATCGAATACCTTGTGCTTATGATGGTATTTCTGCAAAAATTGCTGAGAAATCAGGGTTTAAAGCCGTCGCTTTTTCTGGTAATGCAGTCTCTGCTAGTCTACTAGGAATGCCTGATATTGGAGTTCTTGGGATGAGTGAAAATATTTCTCATGCTGCGCGAATTTCCCAAAATCTATCCATCCCTCTGATTTGTGATGCTGATACAGGTTATGGGGGATTGATGAACGTCATTAGGACTGTTAGAGAGTTCGAGATGAGTGGGATTTCAGCGATACACATAGAAGATCAAGTCACGCCTAAGCGTTGTGGGTTATTGCCTCAAGGTATTCCTGTTGTGGATGTTTCAGAACAAGTGATAAAAATTAAAGCTGCAGTTGAAGCTCGAACGTCTAAAGACTTTTTAATCATTGCGCGTACTGATGCAAAATCTATGCATGGACTGGAAAATGCAGCCAATCGAGCAAGAGCCTACATAGAGTCAGGTGCAGACGCTGCTTTAGTTATGGGAGCCAATACGCCTGAAGAGTTACGCTATGTTGCCTCAATTGTTAAAGCCCCTTTGGTTTGTGTAATTCAAGAGTCACCTCCAACAACCGATTTGACAGATGAATTACTCAATGAGGTCGGTTGTGCGCTTGCGCTACACGCTGGCATAGCTAGATATGCTGTCGTCAAGTCGCTTATGGATGTTTATAAAGCATTGATTCATGAAGGCAGTACTCTTTCTGTAAAGGAAAAGATGGCGAGTTTTGACGAATACAATGAAGTGTTAGATTTGAAACAATGGCTTGAAATAGAAAAATACTTTTTATCAAATGTGATTTAACAAGAGTCAATTGAATTCATTATGAATACTAAAAAAACACTTTTCGACAAGATCTGGGAGCAACACTCTGTTGGTCAAAGAAATGACGGTAGACATTTACTTTATATTGATCGACATGTGATTCATGAACTGCATGTGCCCCACGCTTTTAAAAGATTAGATTTGTCGGGTCGTTCAATCAGGAGACCCGACCTCACCGTCATTGTTCAAGATCATACTGTGCCAACTAGACCAGGGCTGGAATTGATTTCTGAACACATTAAAATAACTCGTGAATACGCTAAAAAGTATCAGCTCAAATTGATAGATGTCTCATCTGAGCAGCATGGTATTGTGCATATTGTGTCCTCAGAAATGGGGTTTGCTATGCCCGGATTTACACTCGCTTGTCCAGACAGTCATGCCTCAACTGTTGGTGCCCTTGGCTGCTTGGCTTTTGGTTGCGGGACAACAGAGTTGGAGCATATTTTAGCTACGCAAGTGATGGTATTGGATAAACCTAAGCAGTTGAAGGTCAATATCACTGGAGTCCTTCAACCTGGCGTGAGTGCCAAGGATGTTTCATTGTATTTAATACGGACCTTGGGCGTTAATGCTGGTCGTGGTTTTGTTGTTGAATTTACTGGTTCAACCGTTCAAGAAATGAATATAGAGTCAAGGATGACGCTATGCAATATGTCAATAGAGTGGGGCGCTAGAAGCTGTTTAATCGCTCCAGATTCAAAAGCGATGGATTGGTGCTCCAAGACCCCTCTTTCACCGATGCGTGACCAATCTCTCAGCATGTCTGCATTTTGGGAAAACTTAAAGAGTGACGATGGTGCATTTTTTGATCAGGAAATTGAATTGAATTGCTCTGAACTAACACCTCAATTAACCTGGGGTACAGATCCTTCTCAGGTGGTTGGTATCGATGAGTTGATCCCAGATCCTCAAGACATGTCTTTAAACGATCAGCAGCAAGCCTTGAAAGCGATATCATACATGGATGTTCTTCCAGGAGAGCGGATTCAAGGAATCAAAGTTGACCGTGTTTTTATCGGTTCATGTTCAAACAGCCGAATCTCGGATTTAAGAGCTGCAGCTTCAATTGTCAAGAATCAAAAAATTGCCATTCATCTCAAGGCGATTGTCGTTCCTGGCTCAACACAAATTAAGAAGCAAGCAGAACAAGAGGGTTTAGACAAGATCTTTTTAGACGCGGGTTTTGAGTGGCATCGATCTGGGTGTTCAATGTGTGCAGGAGCAAACGGTGATATAGGTCTTCCTGGTGAGAGGTGGCTATCAACGACAAATAGAAATTTTGAAAATAGGCAAGGTCGGGATGTTAAAACTCACTTGGTCAGTCCTCAAATGGCTGCTGCCGCTGCTTTGGCTGGTTCAATCGTGGATGTAAGAAATTACTTATGAGCATATGAATTCATTTACACAATTAAGAGGCGTCGTGGCTCCTGTTTTGGGTGACGATATGAATACGGATCAAATCATACCGTCTGCATATTTAAAAGATGTACATGCAAATCTAGGTGAAGGTTTGTTTGCCTACCTTAGACGCAAACCGACTGGAGAGAAAAATTCGGATTTTGTACTCGAAATGGATACGTACAAGCATTCAAAAATACTTTTGGTCGGCAATAATTTCGGCTGTGGCAGTTCAAGGGAACATGCTGTTTGGGCGCTACAAGAATTTGGTATCCAGTGTTTAATTGGGAAGAGTTTTGCAGAATTATTTAGAGAAAATTGTTTAAAAAATGGAGTTTTAGCCATATCACTGGATGATGAGAGGTATTCTATTATTTCAAATTTCGTCTCCAATACAGGGGGAGGAGAGTTGTCTGTTGATTTGGAAAAGTGTGAAATTCAAAATAAAGATCATAAACTTTGTGATTTTCTAATCCATCAAAACGAGCGCTATATGTTACTCAATGGACTTGACGATATCGGGTTAACACTAGGTAATGTAGATTTAATTTTAAAGTGGGAAGAGCATATGATTGGACATCACTCTTTTCTTCAATCTTCGATTACGACAGGTTATTGATAGGCTAACACTTGCCACAGTCGTCTTTTAACGTTTCTTTCATTATGTTTAAAACCTTTCGAACCCTATTCTTATTGGCTTGTCTAAATGTGTCGATGCTCTATGCTCAGGAGATAGAGTGGCCAACTAAACCAATTCGCATTGTGTATCCTTATGCCGCAGGTGGGGTGGGGGATGCAATTTTCAGAGTGATTGGTCCAGCCCTTGAGGCAAAATTGGGTCAACGATTTATTGTTGATAATAAAACGGGTGCAGATGGGAAAATTGGAACTCTTGAGGTAGTGAATGCCAAGCCGGATGGCTATACCCTTTTGATGGCCCCTACAGCCAATTACTCAGTTAATCAGCATCTTTTTGCCAATCTCGGCTATGATCCCATCGCACTTTTGGAACCTATTTCTTTGATAGCAGAGGCGCCACTTATTGCAGTGACTTCTATGTCTGGGCCAAATAGTTTGAAAGACTTTGCTCAACAAGCTTCTAGTAATCCCAAAAAATTTAATTACGGCTCGCCAGGAACCGGTTCACCACCACAACTCGCTGGCGCACTGTTTTCTCAACTCGCTGGTAATTCCATTGAGCATATAGCTTACCGAGGGACGCCTCCCATGGTCATGGCAATGGTAGGTGGCGATATTCAATTGGCCTTTGGTTCTTGGTCAGCGGTAGGTACTCAAATCAAGGCTGGAAAAATTAAAGCGTTGGCTACGACTGGTTCACAACGCTTTGAAGAAATATTAAATGTGCCAACAACGAAAGAAGCTGGTTATCCAGATCTTACAATTACCAATTGGTGGATTCTTTCTGCACCGAAAAACATAGACCTCAAAATCATACAAAAGCTATATGCTGAGTTGAGAGTGATTTTGAATGATACGCAAATTAAATCCAAGTTGCTTGATATCGGACATGCTTCTATTGGATTGGATCCTAAAGAATCTGCAGCCTTTATTCGGTCTGAAAGTGCAAAGTATAAAAATTTAATACTCAAAAATTCTATCAAGGTTGAGTAATCGATGATCGCTTTCTTATTTTTTTAGCTCATTTTTTTTGATTGGGTGTTTCTTTTTTTTAGGGTATACCATTACATCAAGTCTTTATAATAATTTTAATATTCGGTGTCCTATTCATTTAATCGAAATATATTCGGAGTCATTTGATGAGCTTGTTTAAAACATTATGTATTTCTATTTGTGGCTTAATTTACTGCTTACTAAATCTTTCCCAAGCCCAACAACCACCTATTCGAATTGGGAGTACCTTAGCTCTATCGGGGCCTTTTGCTGCAACGGCTGCTATGCAAAAATTGTCTGGTGAAATTTTTATTGAACAACTTAACAAAAGAGGTGGTTTATTAGGTAGACAAATCGAGTGGGTTTTAAAAGATGATCAATCAAAGCCAGAGTTGACTAGGACCATATATGAGAAATTAATCATTGAGGATAAAGTTGATTTAATCATTGGGCCTTATGGTACTGGTGCAATACTCTCTGCAATGGGTGTTGCTCAGAGATACAACAAAATATTGCTTCACAATACTTTTGGTCTTCCTGCTCAAGCAAAATACGACATGCAGTTTTCTGTGTCTGGTGGCGCTTATGCAATTGAGAGTGTATGGCCTAAACTTGTTCTCGATTCTGTTGCTGCAAGTAGCAAACCACCCAAAAATATAGCCATTGTTACCAGCAAATTTCCTTCAGTCTTCTTTGTGTCTGAAGGTGCTCGGGAGGAAGTTAAAAAGCGAGGAATCAAAGAAAATATATATTTAGACTGGGATTTCGGTAATAGAGATTTTGGTGCTATTGCAGCAAGAATTAAGGAAGCCAATCCTGATTTTTTATGGATTGGTGCTGTAGGCATAGAGGGAAATCTTTTAATTGATGCAATGAAAAAAATTGATTATTCTCCCCCCATTTCGTTTGTTGCATTTCCTGCCTCAAGTTTAATGACAAGATCACCCAATGGAGAAAACGTATTAGCTTTGACTGTCTTTGAAGACCATCCGCCATTTACCAATAATGCTGTTGCATCTGTCTTAGTAAAATCATTTCAAGAGCGTGGACAAAAAGCCAATCTGCCTGATCCATCGGTTGATTTGATGGCCTCTGTAGCTTATTCAACTTGGCAAGTGTTGGAAGCTGCAGTCAATGCGACCAAAAGCCTAGACGATAAAGTTTTATCGACTTGGATTAAAAAGAGTCAGGTTGATACAATCATTGGTCGCATACGTTGGGATGGGCCCAATAACTTCATCAATGGAACCGATCTTTATAAAGTCAAACAAGTCCAAAATGGCAAATGGGTGGTTGTTTGGCCTAAAGAGTTCGCCGCTCCTGGAGCTAAACTACTGACACCTTAGGTCTGTGTATTATAAAAATGCCCTATTT
This sequence comes from Comamonadaceae bacterium, assembly GCA_947475685.1. Lineage (GTDB taxonomy): Bacteria > Pseudomonadota > Gammaproteobacteria > Burkholderiales > Burkholderiaceae_C > Limnohabitans. The sequence goes on from CANJNC010000007.1 coordinate 54,821, forward strand.
AGCAATAAAAAGGGCATTTCAATTAATTTAAGCTTTTTCGTTTTTTTCAATGGCTAATTTCTTGAGCCATTTTTTCTTCCATAAGTCCCAAGATCTGTAATATTCTTGCCATGAGACATTGGCAGCTACTTCATCGTCATCCATGTAAACGACAGACTCGCTAGAGCCAGCCATCATCATGGCTTGAAATTGCATTTTTGCGTTGTAGTCAAGATAGATGGTTCTGCCTACAGCTGTTTGAATTTTATTTCCCGTTACCACTGATCCATGTCCACGCATAAGTGCTGCAGGATGCTTGCCTAATTTGTCTGCAAGTGATTTTCCCAACATACTATTGCGAACCAACATGTCGGTACCTTTTTGAGCATCTCTAATATCCCAGTTTGGAATACCTAAACCAATAAAAGAGGACATGTGGAAAATGGGTTTAAGTTCACAAGTCGTACAGCTAAATGGAACAACAGCGTGCGAATGATTGTGAACTATTGAATTGACATCAGGACGCGCTTTATAAATTTCACCATGAATATATCTCTCGTTATATCCTTTTGGTGAGTTTGGATGAACAGGATTGCTATCAAGATCGAACTCTAAAATATCTTCTTCTTGAATTAACTCAGGAGCTACGTCTCGAGACATGAAGTAATGGTTAGGATTGGCTTCGCTTCTTACGGTAACGTGTCCATATGCATCAATAACGCCATATTCAGCGCAGACTCTTGATGCAATTACAAGGTCTTCAATAATACTCATCTTCATCCTTTGGGTTTTAATTACTCAACGCTTATTTTTCTATTTTGAACAACGGAAATCCATTTTGGGATTTCTTTGGACAATAACTTTTCTAGTTTATCAGGTTTACCTCCGCTTACGTGAAGACCCAATTTGACCATTGAGTCTTTGGCATCAGCTTGAGTAAGAATTAAATTTATTTCATTGTTCATTGTATTGATAATATCTTTTGGGGTATTGAGTGGAGCAAGTACACCATACCAAGTATCAACCACCAATCCCGAAAATCCAAGTTCTTTGAAGGTGGGTACTTGAGGAAATGCAGTTGATCTTTCATCACTCATGACTGCGATCATTTTGAGTTGTCCATTTGTAATAAACGGACTGGCTGTTTGAAGAGAGACAATGGTTGCCTTGACATGACCCGCTATTACATCGGTCATGGCACCTGAGGAGCCCTTGTAGGGTACGTGAGTCAATTTAAGACCTGTCTCTTGCAGGAAAAGCTCCATTGCCAAGTGCTGAATACCGCCAGCGCCAGGAGTAGAGTAATCAAGTTGATTGGGCTTGCTTTTTGATAGCTCAATAAACTCTTTAACGGTATTGGTTTGTAAGTCAGGGGCGGTTACAAATCCCATTGCGCTTGTGCCTAGAAGGATGACGGGTGTAAAGCTTTTTATGGGATCAAATGGCAGTTGATTCTTAATGGCTGCTGTTGTACCGTGTGAAGTCGCTGTAAAAAGGTAGGTATACCCATTGGGTGGGGCCTTGGAAACTGCATCCGTCCCAATAATTCCAGATGCCCCAGCTTTATTGTCGACAACAACTGGAACATTCAATTTTGATGCTAAGCGTAAGCCAATTAACCTAGCCAAGACATCGGCTGTAGTTCCTGTCGTGTATGGAACAATAAAGTTAATTGACTTTGAAGGAAAACTTGGACTTACATTTGCTTGAGCAAAGCTACTTAAGGAATTTAATTGGGTGAGCGTTAGCAGTAGAAGAAATTTAGAGACTTTTTTAAGTTGCAATTTCATAAAATAAAATTAGGAATGATTACTGGTTAATAATTGAGCATAGAAGTATGAAATTATAAGAAAATTTAATAACTTATGCTAATATCTTAAATAGGATTAAATATTATTTCGTATTAGGGTTTATACCAACTTCAAGTTAGTGCAAATCAAGATGGTCTGCATCTTTGCCCTATTAATTTTAAACTACGACTTAGACTCCTATGAAGGGTCCTAATGAAATGTCTCAAACTCCTTTAAGTCTTTTTTCAGATCGCATCAGCCCACTCAGTATTTCTCCACTTTGGGAGAGAAAAATTAAAATGGTCCCAGGCTCTCAGTGTGTTCCTCATGTTTGGCCTTACTCGGTCATGCGTCCTTTACTTGATGAATCAACGCACTTGATTGAAAAAAAGGAAGCAGATAGAAGAGTTTTAATGATGGAGAATCCATCTCTAAGGGGCTCGTCTTTTATTTCGAATTCACTTTTTGCCGGTCTACAAATCATCATGCCTGGAGAGATTGCGCCATCACACAGGCATTCACCCAATGCACTTCGCTTTGTGATGGACGGGGAGGGAGCGTATACCTCTGTAAACGGTGAAAAAGTTTCAATTTATCCTGGTGACTTTATTGTTACTCCAGCATGGTCTTGGCATGATCATGGCAATTTGGGAAATGGTGCAGTTGTTTGGATGGACGGATTAGATACTCCGTTTAGTTCACTATTTGGTGCCCATTTCAGAGAAAATTATCCTGAAGATATTTTTCCTATTAGTAAACAACATGGGAACAGTTACGCTCAATATGGATCTAACTTAGCGCCCTTGAGTTTCACTCATACACATGAACAAAATCCTTGCTCTTTATTGCATTATTCGTTTGATAAAACAAGGGATGCATTATTGAGCTTGGCTAAAGACGATGGTGTGAAAATCGACCTTGCACATGGATTCAAACTTCGTTACGTCAATCCCCTTGACGGATCATATCCTTTTAAGACGATGGCTGCCTTTATGCAATTGCTACCAAAGGGCTTCAAAGGGCTTAATTACAGAACGACTGAGAACACAGTTTTTAACGTTGCATACGGTAACTGTCGAATTCAATTAAAAGATCGCGTCGTTGAAATAAGTTCTAACGATGTTTTAGTAATCCCTTCATGGGAAACTTTTAGTTTTGAATCCGAAAACGAAACAATGATATTTAGTTTCTCTGACAGAGCTGCACAGCAATCGCTAGGTTTTTGGAGAGAAGAAATTCTTCCTATTTAAAATGTTGAAAAGTATTTAAGGATTTTTTTAATGTCGTTCAATAGATATGTACGTAACGATCCAGCAAATCAAGATTTTCAAGTCAACAGGCGTGCGCTTGTTGAGGATGAAGTATTGAATGATGAGTTTAAACATATATTTGATAAGTGCTGGATCTATGCTGGACACGAGTCGGAAATTAAAAACAAAGGGGATTTTAAAACACGCAGCGTTTGTGGTCGACCAATCATTTTATGCAGAGATGCGAATGAAAAAATCAGAGTTTATTTAAACGTATGTAGACACCGAGCGGCAGTTGTTTGCCGTGAATCCGAAGGTAATTCAAAGGGATTTTTTTGTTTTTACCATGGGTGGAGCTACAACATAAACGGAGAGTTGGATGGTGTTCCTGGAAAAGCAAGTTATCCGCCTAGCTTTGACCAGTCAAAATTAGGACTTGCACAACCCGCTCAAGTAGATAATTACAAAGGCTTTATTTTTATTTCATTCAACCCTGATGTTGAACCCTTGCCCGATTATTTGGCTGGTGCTAAAGAGTATATTGACTTGATTGTTGACCAATCACCAGATGGGAAAATGGAGGTTCTGGAAGGCACGCAAGAATACGATATTAAAGCAAATTGGAAATTATTGGTTGAAAACAGTTTTGATGACTATCATTTAATCACGACTCATTCGACTTGGCTTAACTATATGAAAAGATCAGGTGTTGAAATCAAAAAACCTGAAAAAGGCCATTTGATGCCATCACATGGAATAGGAAAAGCTCTTGGAAACGGTCATGCGGTAATTGATAATGTTAATTTCCGGGGAAGACCTGTTGCCAAATGGATCCCCTTGTATGGTGAAGCAGCAAAGCCAGTTATAGAAAAAATCCGCGAAGAACTTGTCAATCGTTTGGGGGAAGTTCGGGCAACTAGAGTGGCAGATACCAATCGCAATTTGGTTGTCTTTCCAAATTTAGTTCTCAATGACGGTTCCGCTGTAACGATCAGAACTTTTTTCCCAATTGCACCTGATCGAATGCAAGTTACTGCGTGGGCTTTAGGTCCTGTCAATGAGTCAGTTGAGGCCCGAGCAGTCAGGCTCGATAGTTTCCTTACCTTTTACGGCCCTGGTGGTTTTGCCACTCCCGACGACGTTGAGGCTTTGGAGTCTGTACAAAAAGGCATGGCAACTTTTAAAGAAGTTGAATGGTCAATCATGTCTAGGGGTATGGCTAAAGAGGGTGAGCAACTTAACACGGATGAACTTCATTTAAGAGCCTTTTGGCTAAGATGGAGTGAGTTGATGTCTGAAAAAAATAAGTTGGAAATAACATGAAAATTACCGGCGAAGTAACTCGATCCGTAATTGAGGACTTTTTATATCGCGAGGCATTTCTATTAGATCAATGGAATTTGGATGAGTGGCTTAAACTCCTTACTGATGATTGTACTTATCACATCCCATCTAACGATGCGCCGAAAAGTGAGTCGAGTAAAGCTCTTTTTTTAATCGCAGATGATTATCGAAGAATTACTGAGCGTGTCAATCGGTTGAAAGATAAAAATGCACACTCTGAATTTCCTCACTCTAGGACAAGACGAGTTATTGGAAATGTTCAATTTTATGAGCCAACTGATTCAGTCAATTCGTTATTAAAAACGTTTATTGTTAATGCAAACTTTGTCATTTATCGCCATAGAAGAGAAGGTGATATTCGTACTTATGTCGGCCGATATGAACACGAAGTAAGACTTATTGATAGCCAACTTTTCCTATCTAAAAGAAAAGTTCTTTTAGATGCATATGAACTCGGCTCAATGGGACTCGTTAGTTTTATTCTTTAATCGAGAAGAAAAATGGTTATATTAAAAAGACAATTTCTAAAATTATTTTCAATCAGTGTTTTGACTTTATTGACCAGTTATTTTGCTTACAATGCAAATGCTCAACAACGAATACTTAAAATTGTTGTGCCACTTACTCCAGGTACAACGCCAGATTTAATCGCCCGCGCACTGGGCCCTTCTTTGAGTCAAAGGTTAGATATCAATTACACAGTCGATAATCGTGCTGGCGCATCTAGCATGATTGGGATGAGTTATGTTGCAAAGTCTAACGATTCAAATACCTTGATGGTTATTCCAGCAACAACGGTGACACTGCCCTTTCTTTATAAAAATATAGATTTTGATGTCATCAATGGTTTTACTCCCATAACACAAGTGACATCGACCTCCTTTTTGTTGGTTGTAGGCCCTCAAGTTGGCGTGAAAAATTTATCTGAATTTATTGCGTGGACTAAAAATAACAAAAATCTTTTTTATGCGTCCCCCGGAAATGGGACTCACCACCACCTGTCGATGGAGTTGTTAAAGCAGGTGACTGGTGCGGAGATTGAGCATGTTGCTTATAAAGGTTCTGCACCTGCTTTTAATGATTTTTTATCTTCTCAAATTCCAGCGATGTTCATGCCTATACAAGTCGCAGTTCCACTAGGTCAAGCTGGTAAATTAAAAATTATCGGTGGAACTTTAAAAGAAAGGCATCCTAATTTTCCAGATATACCATCCCTCCATGAACTTGGAGCAAAAGACTTTAATGTTGATCCATGGTATTCAATTTGGGGCCCACCAAATTTGTCTAAAAGTATGGTCGATAGTTATCGAAATGCAATTATCGCTTCTCTGAACGAGCCCTCTATTAAAGAGAGCTTTTTAAAGCAGGGTTTAATCATTAAAACTTCAACTCCTACGGAATTGGTGAGTTTGACTAGAGCCGAGTCAGCTTTATGGTCAAGGGTAATAGGACTGACAAACATCAAAGCTGAATAGTTTCATTCTGCTTTGATGTTATTCTTATTAACGAGTGAAACCCATTTATTGATTTCATCTTTTAAAAACTGCTGCTGATCTTGACTTGAAATGTTTAGCATTCTTCCGCCGTCTTTTTCTACTTGAGCTATAAATTCCGGATCTTTATTAATTAACTCCATACTGGTCCTTAATTTACTCACAATTTGCACTGGAGTATTGATTGGCGCAAAAAGAGCAAACCAACTCTCACCATTGAATTTTGTTACACCAGTTTCATTGATTGTTGGAACTTGAGGTATCAGTGGGTTACGCTCTAGAGATGAAAGTGACAGACCTTTAAGTTTATTAGTTTGAATGTACTGTTTGGAGGCAGACATGTTATCAAACATCACATCTATTCTTCCACCGAGCATTTCTTGATATCCTTGTGCCGCGCCTTTGAATGGAACGTGGGTTAAATTTAAACCCATGCCGTTAAACAATATGGTGCCCCAAACATGTTGAAGTGTTCCAATTCCAGCGGAGGCAAAATTGAGTTGATTGGGTCTTTCTTTTGCGTATTTAAAAAATTCTGCAAAGGAGTTGACGGGTAAATCTGGTTTTGCTAAAAGAACAAATGAGTATGCCGATATGTATCCTAAGGGTATGAAACTTTTTTCAGGGTCATAGCTTAGATCTTTAATCAGGGCTTTGTTCATTACCATATTAAAAAGGCCACCGATCATTAGGGTGTAACCATCAGAGGCCGCATTGGCGGCAAACTCGGTTCCAACCAAAGAACCCGCTCCAGTTTTATTTTCTACAACGGTAGGTTGCTTGAGTTGTTCTGATAGTTTTTGAGCAACTTTTCTTCCAATTAAGTCTGTTCCACCTCCTGCCGCTTGTGGAATAATGAATTTAATAGGTCTACTTGGATAGTCAGCGTAATTGTTAGGGGCCTGGGCCAAAAGATTGGTCGTGAAAAACATGATCAATGCGAAGGCGCTGAAACTGCATTTACGTTGAATGCAGATATATGTCTTTGGATTCATTTTCGTCCCTTGGTTTAAAGTCTATCTATTCAGCTACCTTAATTGATAATCTGCATTATTTGTAAATTAAAAGAAAAATAATTCTAAGTATTTTCATCTCTTTCATTTTTTCTAAATTGTGGTAAATTCGAGGGTTAATTTAGGTCTAAATTTCAAGAATAAAGTAAATAAATTAGCAATGGTGGGAATAATGGAATTACCAAATTTAAATCTTAGGCATGTTGGAATATTTGTTTCCGATATAGATGTCATGTCCTCTTTTTATAAAAGTGTTTTAGGTTTTACTCAAACCGATCGTGGCGAAGTTAGAGGCGGTCAAGTGGTATTTCTGACGCGAGATCCTTTATCGCACCATCAGTTGGTGATGGAAACGGGTCGACCCATCGGCGCTGGACCTGGTTTAGGAGTTCAACAAATTTCATTTCAAGTTGCGACCCTTGGCGATTTAAGGCAAATGTATAAAATTGTTTCACAAAGAAATGACGTTACGACGATTCAGACCATTGATCACGGAAATTCATGGTCTTTGTATTTTAGAGATCCTGAGATAAATCGAATTGAGGTTTATCTTGACACGCCGTGGCATATTTCTCAGCCTTATTCGGAGCCTCTTGATTTACTACAGACAGATGAAATAATTTATGAAACAACTCTAAAAAAGTTAACTTCCTACGGTGAAGTTAAACCTTTTGAAGCATGGTCGAATGAATTATCAAAAACCATTTTCTCTAACTTGAGTTGAATTGAACTATATTATTTGTAAATGAATTGGAATAGAAAATGGCGATAAGTAGTCAAACAAACCTTGAACTCACTCAAACTGGGCCAGGTACCCTTATGGGTAATCTTTTCAGACGATATTGGATTCCTATTTTAATTTCCAGCGAACTTCCAACGCCTGACTCTAATCCGATCCGAGTTAAGGTTTTATCTGAAAAGTTATTGGCTTTTCGCGATTCAAAGGGTAAGGTTGGTTTAATTGACGAATTTTGTGCCCACAGAGGTGTCTCCCTTTGGTTTGGTCGAAACGAAGAATCTGGAATTCGTTGCCCATACCATGGATGGAAATATGATGTAAATGGTCAATGTGTTGACGTTCCTTCAGAGGAAGGAAATGGGTTTAACCAAAAAATTAAACTTGTTTCATATCCTTGCATTGAGCAAGGTGGCGTTGTTTGGGCTTTTATGGGTAAAAAGGAAGAAATGCCAGATTTACCAAAGTTTGAGTGGAATTTGGTGCCAAGTGAAAATTGCTATGTCTCAAAGAGATTGCAGGAGAATAATTATTTACAAGCGATGGAGGGGGGAATTGACTCCAGTCATGTCTCCTTTCTACACAGCGGTGAATTGCATACTGATCCTTTGCATAAAGGTACTAAAGGCGCTAAATTTCAAGGCGATAGAAAACCACAGTTTGAGGTTCAAGAATCAGATGGCGGCTTATTAATTGGGGCAAGACGCAATGCTGAAGAGGGTTCTTATTATTGGCGAATATCCCAGTGGATCATGCCTTGGTACACAATGATTCCTCCCTACGGAGATAACGCCTTAAATGGACACGCATTTGTTCCAATTGATGATGAAAATTGCTGGGTATGGAGTACGACCTATAAGCCGGCTCAAGCTCTGTCTAAGGAGGAAATTTATTCAATGGATAACGGTGAGGGTATGTATGCACAACTTATTCCAGGTACTTATCTTCCTGTCGCGAATAAAAGAAACGACTATCTGATTGATCGTGATCTGCAGAAATCGGGCCGTTATTACAGTGGCGTCAAAGGGATTGGCATGCAAGATGCTTCTTTGCAAGAATGCATGGGACCAATTCAAGATCGGAGTTTGGAGAATCTAGTCTCTACTGATAATGCAATTATCATGGCAAGAAATCGCTTGTTAAAAGCGGCTAAAAATCTAGATAAAGGAATTGCACCTCCTGCCTTGAATCCCGATTCTCATTTTGTGCGATCGGCCTCAGTTCAGTTACCAATTGGGACTCCATTTAAGGAGGGAGCGGCAGATAGTTTAAAAGCCAATCCTGGAAAAACACATGTATCTGAACATTCTGTGTAATTTGAATATGCGAATTTACATTTTATTATTTTTGTATTTTTTAATAACAAATACTCAAGCCCAATCCCAATCCCAACCTAACCTTAATTCATTGGGGTCTATGCAGTTTATAGTGCCGTCGTCTGCTGGGACAACAGGGGATCAATTGGCAAGATTAATTTCATCCAAATTGTCCTCCAGAATTAACGCTGCAATCGTGGTTGACAATAAGGTTGGAGCGGGAGGCTTGATTGGAATAGATTATGTTGCTAAATCTGTTCCTGACGGTAAAACGTTGTTGTTTTCAGCTACTGCATTCAGCACACTTTCTGCCTTGCGCAATGATTTGCCTTACGATCCAATTAAAAATTTTTCGCCTATTATTTTGTTGGGAACAAGTCCATTGGTCTTTGTTGTAACGAACTCTATGCCAGCAAAGAATATGAAGGAATTTTTTGATTATGTGAATAAGCAACCCATCGGTTCAGTCAACTACGCGTCACCCGGAGTTGGAAGTGTTCATCACCTGACCAGTGAAATGTTTCTTCAAGAGACTGGAATAAAACTAACACATGTGCCTTATAAAGCTTCAGCTACTTTGATCAATGATATTGTTGCCGGCCATATTCAGTCTGCATTTGTTGTATTGCAAACTTCTTCCCAGATGGTGCTAAACGGAAAAATGCGAATGCTCGCTGTTCTTGGGCAGTCAAGAATTTCTCAGTTTCCTTCAATCCCAACCATGGCCGAGTCCGGTGTTCCTATCCCGCCCATTAGCGCGTGGTTTGGTATTTCCGCCCCTGCAAATTTGCCATCCTCTCTTGTGATCCAGTTAAATAATGAGATCAATCAAGTGTTAAATATGCCGGAAACAAGAGCTGCTATTTCTAAAATGGGTGTTGAACCTGTTGGTGGTAAACCCGAAAAATTAGAGATGCTGATTAAGAATGAGTTAAAAATATGGTCTCAAGTTGTTAAAAAAGGAGATATTGCAGTAGATTAGACGTAGAACTCCTGAAATCCTTTTATAGAGAACAAAATGTCAATTGAACAAAATAAGGTTCTGGCTGCTGTGGCCAAGGAAAATAATCAAATTGAATTGGTTAACTTCGATTTTCCGGAGGTCACATCTACTACTGGTTTATTAAAAATTGAGATGACTGGTATGTGCGGCAGTGACTGGCCTTACTTTATAAACTATCCCCGGACAAAGGGATCAATGATTTTGGGTCACGAGACGGTTGGTCATGTTCATAAAATTGGTAATGAGGCTTTTGCGCGTTGGGGGGTGAAAGAGGGTGACCGGGTGGCTTTAGAGGAGTATTTACCTTGTGGCCACTGTCAATATTGCAGGACTGGTGATTTTCGTTTATGCGATGAAACTGACACGCTACTTGGAAATGGTGTCAGGTATGGTTCAACTCCAATTTCTATGCAGCCATCTTTGTGGGGTGGTTACGCAAGGTATCAATATCTTCATTCCAACACAGTTTTTCATAAGATCCCAGTGGCCATGCCAGCCAAATTGGCAACTTTAGCCTTACCCTTGGGAAATGGGGTTGAGTGGGCGAATATTCAAGGCAAGGCTGGGCTAGGTAAGTGTGTTGTTATACAGGGCCCAGGTCAACAAGGTCTGGCATGCACAGTTGCGGCACATCAAGCTGGTGCATCCCAAATTATCGTAACAGGCCTTAAAGCTGATCAACATCGCTTAACCTTGGCTAGGGAGCTTGGTGCACACCATACAATTGCAATAGACGAAGTTGATTTATTGGAGTCAATTGCAGATATAACCGGCGGATTATTCGCTGATATTGTCATAGATTGTTCTTCTGGTGGTGAAGAAACTGTCCTTTCAGCCATTCAAATAGCTAGGAAGGGAGGATTGGTTCTTTTATGTGGAAGAAAAGGGGTTCCTGTTAGGGAGTTTCAAAGTGATCAATTGTTCAAAAAGCATTTAACTGTCCGTGGGATGCGTGGACATAGCTATCAAGCCGTAGAAATGGCGATTTCCATCATCTCTTCTGAACATTATCCTCTGCATAAACTGTGCACTCACACCTTCAAATTGGAAGAGGTAGAACTCGGACTAAGGACTTTGGGTGGAAAGGGCCTTCCAAATGCAATCCATTGTTGCGTAGACCCCTGGATGAATTCTTAATAGGTATAAAGGTATCAAGAAATAGTATTTAATTGGTAATTTTTTTAAAAAAGTAGCCCAAATAGGTTAATATTGCTTTACTTTTCCGCAAGAAAAGCCCGAAAACGATCTAAATAATCGAAAAGGTAAAGCATGACAAACGAATTAATCAACGAAAGCATCAAGCAGATCAACCGTTCTTTCCTCACTCTTTGTTTAAAAGCGGATGAAAGTACCCTCATCGAAATGTCAATTAAATTGAATTGTGAAATATCGATTCTTCGTGCAATTAGAAAATTAGATCACACCGGTTTGGAAAGAGTTTATTTGACAGAGAGATTTCTTTTAAAACCAGCGGTTGATAACTCCACGATAGAAAGAATTTCAACGATTGAGACGATTGAACAAAGAAATCTTTTTATAAGTTCAACCACTAGGAGTGGTAATGCAAGGATATAAAAATAAATCCTTGACTTCAAAAGAGTTTTCATTGATCGAAGAGTTGGTTGAATGGGGTTCAAAGATAAAAGACATAATGTGGATTGTCGGACTTCCTAAAACAGAGTTGTATGCAAAGCAATACTATAAAAGAATGGGAATTAGACCGCCTAACGGTTTGCCGGGTACGTCAACTGCTAAAACAGTGAAGTTAGAAAAAAAAATGCAGTACTCTGCCATGGCAGTTCAGTACTTAAATTTGTTAGATGACGGCATTGGCAAAAAAGAAGCAATGCTATCCGTATATAGATTGCACTGGATTGAGTACGGACACGATGAGATTCAAAATGTAAAGCCCTCAACGTGGTTTTCAACAACAAAAAACATTGATTGCGGTATTGAAGAGCTAATTTCGTGTTTAACTTGCGGAGGAAAATATATCTTGGGCGCGGACGTTATTCAAGAAGTAAGCGATAGATGTATTTGGTGCAATCATCTACTGACATTTCATAGTTTCAAAAAAACGATAAAAAAGGGAGTTTTTATACAAAAATAATAGAAAAGTAAAAGATACAGTTGGTACATGGAATCAAAGTATCTAGTAATTGAAAACTTTTTAAACCCTATCCAACATCTATTGGGAGATTTGAGCATTACTGAAATAATGATCAATAAACCAAATGACGTTTGGATCAAAAGGTTTGGCTTTAAATCGGAAAGAAATAAAGTCGAGATTTCGAATAATCAAATAAAAGGTTTGATTACACTATTGGCAAGTATTTCCAATAAGATAATTTCGGATGAAAAATCAATAGGCAAAAATTTCCAAGTCATTAGTGCAGCAATTCCAGGTTTTAGATTTGAAGCATGGAACACTCCAGTCAGTCTCTATGGCCCTGCAATGACTATACGAAGATTAGCGAGTGAGTCGATATCGCTAGAAAAGTTCAAAAATATAGGAACAATAAATCAAGAAACTTACATAGAGTTGAAAAGATATGTAAGGGAGAAAAGAAATATTATCATAGCTGGTTCAACGGGTTCTGGTAAAACAACTTTTTGTAGTGCATTGTTGAACTGTATTGAAGTATTCGAACGATTAATAGTTATTGAAAATATTCAAGAATTAAATATAAAAATACCGAATGTTCTATATCTTCAAACAGATGAAGAACAAGGATACAGCGTTAATCGTTTGATCACATCAGCTTTAAGAGGTCTTCCAGACAGAATAATCGTTGGTGAATTGAGAGGTATAGAAGCTGATGGATATTTAAAAGCAGCGAATACAGGGCATCCAGGTTCAATTACAACTCTTCACGCAAACTCAGCTTTTGATGCATTGCAAAGGCTAGAAGATATGATTCAAAGCAGCAGTTTAATTGGTCAATCACATCATATAAAAAATAGAATAAAAACAGTAAATCCTATTGTTCTTTATTTAGATTCGATATTAGTGAATGGAACCTTTCTTCCAGTAGTTACTCAAATAATCGAAATTATGGGGATTAAAAATAATGAGTACGTAATCAAATCGAAATTTGAATTTAAATGAAGAAAATCTTACTTATTACGACAATATGCTTGCTGTTGTCGTTTTTTTCACTATCTGCGACGGCTCAATCAATGGCCATGTCGTTTCCAGTTATAGATCAATTGATGTGCGGTTTTATTATTTACACAAAAGGAAAATTGGCACCTTATATTGCAGTTTTATGCATTGTGATCAGTGTCATCGGACATTGGTTAGGTATGACAAAAATATGGGGCTCACTTTTATATATTTCAATGGGATTGGGTTTAATCATGGGTATAGGAACAGTAATTACAAGTGCAACTGGAACAAGCGCAAGTTGTCTATCATATTGAATAGTAAAAATAATGAGTCACTCTGTTATTTATTTAAGCCTGATACATAAAAATACAATTATGGATATAAGTCAAAATACGTTCGCAATACTAATTGGAATTACATTTTCAATTATCATTTTAAATTTGTACTTTTTGTTGCTATTTATACCTTTGATTTATCAAGCTGTAAAAATAATTTATAAAAAAGATGAAATGTTTTTTGAAATTTATAGAAACTTTTCTAAAGAAATGGATTTTTGGGATCCATGGCAACATGAGTAAAAGTCAATGATAAGTTTGAAATCCGTTCTTTACAATTATCATTCAATAAATAGCTCAGTATCGGAGTTATTACCTTGGTTTGAGCAATTGACATCAGATTTGATTATCAATCAAGACGGTTCTCTTTTAGCTGGTTATGAGATTGATGGCTTGGATAAATATTCCAGTTCTCAAATAGATTTTGATAGAGCAACTCAAATTTTTAACAATGCACTAACAATACTCAATGAAAAAAATACCATATGGATTTATCTTGATAAGAGAAAAATAGAAATAAAAATTGAGAGTGATATTGCCAATCCTATTTCAAATTATATAGAAATCGAGTGGTCAAAGGATCTCAGCAAGAGAAAATTATTTTCATATAAGCACTTCATTTTTATATCATTTTTCCCAGAAGTAAATGAAAGTCAGTCTATTGAAAGATGGAGTCAAATTTTTCAAAATATCTTTTTAAAATTAAGAAATTTAAGTTTTAAATTAAAAAACGAAGACACAAAACAAATTATCGAAAAGTCAATTATTGAATTTGAAATTCAACTGGATTCATATGAAAGAATTTTACAAAATTTGAAAATTAAAAGACTATCTAAAAATAATTTACTTACTCAACTTTCAAACAGGATCAACTTGGCTTCATTTCGGTCAAAAGTTCCATCATCTTTAGTGAATCAATTTTCATTAAATGAGTTTTTGTCAATGGACTCAATTCAAAGAGTGGAAAATGGTGTCATTAAATTTATCGGTGCTTTGGAAAATAAATATGTTTCTATGTTAACCATAAAAGGCTATCCAGGACAAGTTGAAAATACTGATATTGAAAAATTATTAAATGTAAATGCGGAATTTTCAATTATTCATGTTTACAAATTTTTATCAAATGAAAATTCAAAAAATACACTCATGAAAAAGGAACAGTATTATAGATCTAGAGTAAAGAGTCCTTTTGTACAGATGTTTGAGAAAGTTTCTGGTGTTGAATCCACTCGGTCAGATTTAGGCCAGTTATCTTTTGCCAACGACTCAAGGCAAGCTTTGATTTCTATTTCGGAAACTGAAAATAAGTTTGGCTACCACACTATGTCTATCTTATTGGTTGCAGAATCTTTGGATGAGTTGGATAAAACAAGAAAATTAGTTTCCGAAGTATTGATAAATATTGGGTTCGGTGTAATAAAGGAAGTCCTACATCAAATTGGTGCATTTATGACATCTATTCCAGGTGCTGTAGACGTAATGGTTAGGAGTACTTTAATTGGCATTTCGAATTTAGCACATCTAGTTCTTTTAAGATCAGTTAAGTCGGAATCCAAATTTAATCAACACCTCAGTGAACAAAGAAGAATAAATTCACCTTTTCTATGTATGTTTCCTACCAGCTCTGGGGTGCCGGAGTATTTTAATTTTCACGTAGGCGATGTAGGTCATTTTTTATTGATAGGTCAAAGTGGTGGTGGTAAGTCAACATTGGTAAATTTTTTAATTTCAATGTGGCAAAAATACTATCCTTGTAAAACAATCATTTTGGATAAAGATAAAAGTTGTTATCTTACTGTGAAAGCTTTAGGGGGAGAGTATATAAATTTATCGACCAATCAAAATGAAAATTACCGCATGAACCCGTTGCAATGGTTAAAGGACCCAGAGAAATTTCCATTAATTTCTTCTTGGATCATTGGTTTATTGACAACGTTCAACAATGATGAAATTTCACCATATAAAGTGGATCGTCTAAACCATGCTTTGAAATTACTAACCAGTTCATTAAGTAATAATTTAACCTTATCACATTTAAAGCTAATGTTGGATGGTATTGATGAAGATCTTTCATCAAGACTTTCACCTTGGGTGAGAGATGATCAAAGTGAGTTTGGGTTTGGATACTTGTTTGATAATCCAATCGATACATTTTTTCAAAATCTATCCGGTCAAGTTACTTCAATTATTTGTATTGATTTCAGTTCAATTCTCGTTAATGAAAAGATTGCGCGACCGATTATTGAGTACCTATTGTTATGTGTGGATAACTATATAGATGGTAAATCGCCATCCTTAATTTATCTTGAGGAGGCTTGGTATTTGTTAAAAGATAAAAGATTCAGCGATCAATTTGAAAACTGGATAAAAACTATGCGGAAAAAAATGGCGATCATTGGTTTAAGTACACAGTCGGTTGATGACATTAAAAAATTGAGTATAAGTGCTGCTATCAATGACAATATTAAAACTAAAATCTTTTTACCAAATCTTCAAGTGGATGCATCTTATTCAACTTACAAGGATTTTCTAGGTTTAAGAGATGATCATATACAAAGTTTAAAAAATTTAACTCCAAAGTCACAGTACTTAATTTGGCAAGATGAAAGAGTGCGTGTGATCGATGCAAAACTTCCTTTTCGTGTTTTGGCTTTGACTAGATCTGACTCATATGCAATCGGTCTTTTTGATCAATTATTTCATAAGAATGGTCTTGAGGCTTATATGAGTAAACTTGAGAAATTGCAATGATATTTTTATTGTTCATACTTCTTTTCTTCTCATCAATGTGTAACGGTTTTGTTGTTTTTGATCCAAGTAATTTTGTTAAAAATTCACTCACTGCAGCGCAAACTGCTGAACAAATAATGTATCTCACATCTCAATATGAGACACAGATGAGGCAATTTGAAACACAACTTTTACAACTCAAAAATTTACCTGTTTCCTCTATCAATTCACTATTAAGTAAAAACCACGATGATCTTTTAATTTCTACAGAATTTTTTTCCAAAGTTCAGTCTATTTATGGGTCGATTAACCAAATTCAGGAAAACTTCAAAAAAAGACTCGATTCTGCAAAAATGTTGAATTTGGATTGGAATCAATACGTTGCATATGAAAAAAATCGAATTGATCGCGTTCAAAGTGATGCAATTTCAATATCTTCAAATGATTTATCTGCTTTGAGTCGATTAAAGCGTGATTACGAATTCGCAAGTGAAATAGAAATGAAAATTGGTGCTACATCTGGAGTACACGAAGCCATGCAACTGCTTAATGTTCAAGTGAATCGAATCATTACCCAGAATGCTGATTTTTTAAAAACTCTTAATGTTTCAATCAATACACCTAGTAGTGGAGTAAATTTATTAGAACGTAATTTTAAGGATCAACTTGAATTGAACCGCAAACTAGCGAGAGAAAATCTTGATCGGTCGAGGTACGAGGGCGAGTTAAAGGTTTTTAATATATTAGGTAATGGTTATTTTCGAAATGATAAATGAATTTTTTAAAATTCTTTTTATTTTTCTTCTTTTGATTACATTCAATTGTGCATTTCCTCAATCTTGTGATTCAACTTCTGGTACTTGTTTAAACTCGATCGAGGAGATTGATAAAACAAAAAATCTTGCTCTGAATGCTACTAACCAGTTGAAATTGGCTATCAATTCTTTAGAAGATCAAATCGATTCTTTGCGAAATCGACACCCATTCAATTCTCTTGGTCGTCAATTGATTGTTTCACTTTTTTTAATTGTGTTTATGTGGACTGTGATTAAAAATATGTTGATCAAACCTGTTTTTAGTCAAATTTTTATAGATTTGATTTATCCATGCATAATTTTAGGCTTGGCGTTTGAAGTATTGGATCAAAACTTAGGACAAATTATTGCTGATTCTGTTCAGTATGTGACTCTTCTCTTGACGTCAAATTCTCAATCAAATGGAACTTCAAGCGAAATCTACGCTGAAAATCTTTTGAAGTCTATGTTAGTTATTTGGAGTGCACCTAATACAGTCGATCCATTTAACTTAGGCATAGAGGCTGGCATCTCTTTTTTATTAAAAATTATTTCTATTTTCTTTATCGGTTCTTCAATTGCTATTGGTTTAACGTATTTACTCATAGCAAAATTTCAAATTGCTTTGGCAATAGCCTTAGGTCCCATCATGATCCCATGGGCCATTTGGAAGCCAACGGAGTTTATTTTTACGAGTTGGTTAAATTTTTTGCTTAAATCGTCCTTTGTTTCACTATGTGTTTTTTCTATTGAATCAATTTTGAGAGTTTCTATTGCTAATTTAGTCAACCTTTCTGATTCTGTTACGCAAGGCGTAAATTCAGCTTTTGTATATGGAACAGTTTCACTGCTTTCATTGCTCTTTTCTTTGCTTATTTCTAAATCTTTTGAAATAGGATCTGGACTTATTTCGGGTGTTTCCTCAGGATTTCGACAAATTGGTCCTGTATTGAAATGAATTTTTTTTCCAATAAGGCGAGTTCTTTGAGGGTATTTTTTAGTTTGATTCGGCTAGAAATCATAAGAATTCAGTCTTTGCACCCTTTTTTAATTCCTATTCTGACTTTTTCCTATTGCATGAAGTTTTGGCGTATCTTTTCTTAAAAGAAACCTTGTTTTTTAGTTCTTTATGATTAAATTTATATTTTTTTCACTGATGTATCATCACGGTTAATCTATTTAAGGAGATTTCATGTCTATTTGTTCATTAGCGAAACATGTTTTGCGGCTTTTACTCACTATTTCTTGTTTTATGGGTTTTATTTCGTTTACGCATGCACAAACACCCTCAGGTAAAACCCAACTTCAATGGCTAGGTCAGGCCTCATTTAAATTAACTTCTCCCGGAGGTAAAAATATCATTATTGATCCGTGGATTACTGGTGGCCCCAAAGCTCCCACGATTTACAAAAAAGATTTATCTGCTCTTGGAAAAGTTGATTTTGTTCTTGTTTCTCATGGTCATGTTGATCATTTAGGTGATGCGCCCGATATTGCCAAATTAAATAGTGCAGTTCTATATGGTCCTGCTGACATGATTACTCCTTTAATTACTTTGGGATTAATGCCTGCTAATTTAACCCATCGCTTCAATAAATCTGGTTCAATTCTTCCAGCTCAAGGAATCAAAGTAACTGCTGTTCGAGCAGATCACTCGTCTTTGATCGTTTTTAACAACCCAACGACTAACAAAAATGAATCACACCCCGCTGGTGAGGCTGTTGGATATATTATTCAGTTAGAAAATGGGTTCAAAATTTGGCACATGGGAGATACGGGTCTATTTTCAGACATGAAATTTATCAGTGAGTATTACAAACCTGATTTGGTATTGATTCCAATTGGTGGGAATTTTACGATGGATCCAGTTGATGCTGCCTATGCCATCAATACCTTGATAAAGCCTAAGATGGTGATTCCAATTCACTATAACTCTAACCCACTTACGAAAGGCACCTTAGCAGAGTTTCAAGAAGCGATGAAATCAAGTCAGACTAAAGTTATTCCAATGGTTGAAGGTCAGACTTTAGAGTTTTAAGATGATTGATTTATACACTTTTTTCCGCAGTGGAACTTCTCATCGCCTGCGAATCGCTTTAGCTTTAAAAGGCTTGGATGCAAATCACATTCCTGTTGACTTAAGAACGGAGGAGCATTCAAAAGCAGCCTTTATGTCCATTCAACCACAAGGCTTGGTTCCAGCTTTGAGAGTCGATGAACATGTTCTTATACAATCACCAGCAATTATTGAATGGCTAGAAGAAGCTTACCCCAGTAGGCCTTTCTTGCCTAAAGACTTATTGGCTAGACAGTATGTTCGTTCTATCGCTGCTATAGTGGGTTGTGACATTCATCCGGTTAACAATAGGCGGGTCCTTGAACATTTAAGAGGACACTTCAAGGCTGACGAAGATCAAATTTTAGAATGGTGTGCAAAATGGATTGTCAGTGGCTTTGATGCGCTAGAAAAAATCTTAAATGCAGAAAAAAATAGAGGACTTTATTGTTATGGCAATGAGCCAACCCTGGCTGATATTTATTTGATACCTCAAGTTGAGAGTGCTAGACGCTTTAAAATAGACATGAATCGCTGGCCCTTAATTCAGGCGATTGATAAGCAGTGCATGACTTTATCTGCTTTTATAAACGCGGCGCCATCAAAGCAAAAAGATGCTTCATGAGACTTCTAAATTAATTTTGATTTTTCGCCTTATCAAGCACTTATAGATTACCTATGATGAACTTATCAAAGCAATCCAATAGTAGGCACTTAATTTAAGGTTCTTCTTATGGAAATAGAATACGGATCAAAAGGTCTCATTGGTGTTTTAACTCCCCAAGCCAATACGACAGTTGAACCTGAGTTTTGGACATTGCTTCCCAATGGTTTTAGTTTTATCAATGCTCGATTAATCAGTTCTTGTAACACCATTGAGGAAAGATTGATCGATTATTTTTCTAATCTTGAAAATTCATGTAATCAATTTGGCAATGCACCTATTAAATTATTGTCAATCGCTTGCACAGGCAGTTCTTATTTGATTGGACGCGATAAAGAAGAGTCAATTGTTAATAAAATTAGCAAATTATTAGGTATTCCGGTTACGACTTCTGGTTTATCGGTTGTCGCTGCGTTGAATAATTTATCAGCTAAACGTATAGCTCTTTGCTCTCCATACCCAGATGCATTGACCCAACTCAGCGTTGAGTATTGGCAGTCCCATGGACTTATTGTATCTTCTGTTGTGAGTGTATTGCCTGCAACTGAGCATTTCCATCCGATTTATGGAATTTCAGCACAAAATGCTTTGGATAGTTTGGCTACATTGAATCAGTCTGATGCCGATGTAATTGTGATGCTTGGAACAGGAATGCCAACCTTATTGCCCCTGATCAAAGGCAACCAGGTGGCAGATGCAAAACCAATTATCTCTTGCATGTTGGCTACTGTTTGGAATAGTGTGAGTCAAATTGATGAAAACTTTGGGAACATTGTCCCTTGGGTTAATAATCCGATATGGATTGATAGATTCAACGCTAGTCATTAATTTTCTTGGTAAATAAGATGCTTTACGATGTTTTGATAATTGGTGCTGGCCCGGTAGGTTTGACTTTGGCGATGCGACTGGGATTGAATGGTCATAAAGTATGTGTTTTAGAAGCGCAAAGTGATATTGAAACTGATCTGAGGGCCTCTACCTTTCATCCTCCCACATTGGATTTGTATGATGAGCAAGGAATTACTGCTCAATTGATCGATTCAGGTTTAGTCGCTCCTACTTGGCAAGTTCGAATGAACCATACCAATGAATTTGCGGAATTTGATTTATCTATACTAAAAGACCATACAAATCACCCATATAGACTTCAATGCGAGCAATGGAGATTGAGTGGGTTCTTAAGAGACTATATTGAGAATAAATTACCAAATGTATCCTTGCTATGGGGTCATCCCTGTGAAAGCTTCAACCAAGACGCATCATCTGTAGTTGTTAACTCCAAGAGTTCAACATCTGATTTAACTACATTTAAAGCTAAATTTTTAATTGGCTGTGATGGTGCTAGAAGTATTGTTCGAAAAAATTTGTGTCTAGAGTTTGAAGGGCAAACTTTTCCGGAAACAACCATACTCGCAACAACGCATTTTCCATTTCAAGATTACCTTGATCATTTATCTTATATTAACTACTGTTGGACTTCAGATGGTACGTTTAGTCTCCTCCGGTTAAAAAATCTTTGGCGAGTCAGTCTTTATCCTTCTTTGGACGAGTCCATAGATTCTGCTGTTGAGAGTCAATCGGTTCGCCGAAAGATCAATCAAATTTCATCAAGCTTTGGAGACAGTCCAATCTTAGAAATTCGACCTTATAAAATTCACCAGCGGGTTGTCAAGCAATATGTGGTGGGTCGAGTACTTCTCGCTGGAGACGCCGCACATATCAACTCGCCTAGTGGAGGCATGGGTATGAATGGAGGTGTTCATGATGCATTTAATTTGGCTGACAAATTAAACCGTATATTGAAAGGCGAAGGTATTGAGCTTTTAAATAAATACGAACGTCAGCGAAGGCCTATTGCCATTAAGCATGTCATTGAGCAATCTTCAAAAAATCGCGCTCGTATGCAAGAAAAAGATATGTCTAAAAGACTCTTGACCTTGCAGGAATTGAAAAGAAAAAGCCAAGACAAAAGCTTGGCTTTGGATTATTTATTAGAAACCTCTATGATTTCTGGTTTAGCGGAATCTTTAAATATAGATTGATTTTTAAGAAGAACTTGTTAAATTGCTTGATTTGATAACTGGGCCCCATTTTTTATTTTCATTTTGTAGGAATTGATTGAACTCCTTTGGTCCAATGACATTGCTGTTTAATCCCATATCTTGAAGTCGTTGTTTCGTGTCAGTGTTTTCCATTGCTTTAATTATTTCTATTTTTAATTTTTCAACGACCAATGAGGGCGTTCTTGATGGGACAGAAAT
The DNA here is from genome assembly GCA_947475685.1 of Comamonadaceae bacterium. Lineage (GTDB taxonomy): Bacteria > Pseudomonadota > Gammaproteobacteria > Burkholderiales > Burkholderiaceae_C > Limnohabitans. Next base: position 76,694 of record CANJNC010000007.1, read on the forward strand.
ACCAAACCAGGCATCCCCTATTGCACCATTGACCGATTCGTTCATGGTTGGGATTTCAGGGTGATCTTGAATTCTTTGCTGTGAAGTCACTGCGAGTGCCCGCACTTTACCGCTTTTGATATAGGGAGTTGCTGCAATCAATGCATTAAACATCGCATCAATTTGCCCGCCCAATAAATCTGTCATTGCGGGCCCAGTCCCTTTGTAAGGGATATGAATCATGTCAACCTTGGTCAAGTGCTTTAGTAGTTCCCCGGTTAAAAACCCCGCTGATCCTACCCCTGCAGAGGAGTAGCTCAATTTTCCAGGATTTGATTTGGCCATATTGAGGAAATCGTTGAAATTTTTTGCCGGATGATCGGCTCTGACGATCAATGCATTGGTAAATGTGCCTAGTAGGCAAACATGAGTCAGGTCCTCCATGGGTTTATAGCCAAGTTGTTGACCCATGAGAGGACCAACAGTTATGGCCGCACCATTTGATAGAACAACGGTGTAACCATCAGGATTGGATTTGGCAGCGATTTCAGTGCCCAATACGGACCCATTGCCGCCTTTGTTTTCAATGACCCAGACTTGTGACATTTGTCTGCTGAGTTGTTCAGCAATGACTCTGGCTATCAAGTCGCCAGATCCGCCAACTGCAAATGGAACAATAAATCGTATGGGTTTATAGGGATAATTTGTATTCGCTTGGGCCATGCTTTTGGAGGGCATAACGCCACTTAAGCCACAAAGTGTTATTACTAAAGAGGACAAGGCTCCGAATTCAATCGCATTTCTTCTTGAAAGAGTAACTTTCAGTTCGCTATTTTTTTTAATTTTTAGTAATTCTATAGACATGATACTTATTACAATATAGATAAAGTACTGGAGGGACTTGGAAGTCCTGCATTTTTTGTTGATTATAAATATCCTTCTGAATTAAGTCCAACTTAATAGGAATACCTGATTGATGCTTATGCCTAAAATTTTCTTCAACGATCCACTTGTATTTACTTTCAATGTCATCTGTGCCTGTCTCTTGTCATTGGGACTGCTTTGCCCTAAAGAGGCGTTTTGCGCTGATTCCTTTCCAAGTCGCTCCATCAGGATAATGATTGGATTCTCACCCGGTGGAAGTGCGGATACTGTTGCCAGAGCCATGGCACCTAAGATGTCTGAGCTTTTTAAGCAAAGTGTGGTTATTGAAAACCATCCAGGTGCGGGTGGCAATATAGCTTCCGAACAAACCATTCGTTCTTTGCCTGATGGTCATACCATTATGTTGGGGACCATTGGTTCGCTTGCTGTGAACCAGCACATCAATAAGTTATCTTATGACCCAGCAGTTGATATGCAGGCTTTGTCCATGGCGATTGTTTTTTCAAATGTTCTTGTCGTCAATGCCAACAGCGAGATCAAATCAATCGAGGACTATATTCGTTTAGGTAAGCCAGAGAACTCTAAGCTTTCCTTTGGATCATCTGGTATTGGCAGTGCAGGGCACTTGGCTGGAGAGTTGTTCAAAATCACAGCAAATGTAAACATTCAACACATTGCTTATCGGGGAGGTGCACCTGCAATGAATGATTTATTGTCTGGTGTTCTTCCATCGATTTTTTCCAGTCCACCTGATGCAATTCAGTTTATTCAGTCTGGTAAATTAAGGGCAATTGCAGTGACAGGTTCCAAAAGATTGGATGTTTTGCCCCAAACACCGACAATTGCTGAATTGGGGTTTCCTGGGTTTGAAGCTGTAAATTGGTATGCTTTTACAGCTCCCTTGAAAACACCAGCCGATGTCGTTGCAAAACTCAATCAAGTCATTGTCACCACCTTAAAGGACCCATCGATTTCCTCACAGCTTAAAAAATCAGGATTAAATCCTTTGCCCACTTCAGTGGACGAAACTACTAAATACATAAAGTCTGAAAGTGAAAAATGGGGCAATATTGTTAAAAAGGCAGGTATTCGAGCCGAATGAAGTCTTGGTAAGTTCAATCTCAAGCTCAGACTCCTAGGGTTAACACCTGCATGAGGGTAATCACGGTCTACAGCAGTGGGTCATGAAGTGATACATTGAAAATGTACTTACTTAGGAGTTCTTTCAATGTTTCAACGCCTTTTGTCCCCTTCGTGTCAGCATGCTTCACAAACCATGATTTGCTCATGTGAAAATAGTCAAGAGCACGCTTTAGATCACGGGAAACGTTCATTTATCAAGACCGTTGGCGGTCTTGGTGTCGTGGGTGGTTCTATTACGTCTTTGATCGCTAACGCCCAATCCGCAAGTCCTTTGATCGATACGCATTACCATTTTTATCCACCCGAGTATCACAAAGCTTGGCTAGACTGGGAAAAGGAAAGAAAAATCCCTCATTTCCCGCAACTAGAAAATTGGACATTGAAAAATGCAATTTCAGATCTAGATAAAGCGGGCGTGACAAAAGCAATCCTCTCTCTTGCTTCGACTCCGGGCCTTTGGTTTGATCTACCCGTGCCAGAGATCAACAAAATGGTGAAGTTGGTCAACGAGTATGGTGCAAAATTGGTCAAGGATTATCCTGGTCGTTTTGGTTTATTTGCCGCTTTAACGATGCTAGATGTTCCCAGCACATTGAAGGAAATCGAATACGCTTTTGATGTTCTTGGTGCCGATGGCGTTGGTATACAAACCAATTATGGAGATAAATGGCCGGGTCACCCCGATTTTGCTCCGATCTTTGCTGAGCTCAATCGCAGAAAAGCGGTTGTTTACTTTCACCCGCTGGCTGCGGCATGTTGTGGCAGACTCAATACGGGTACCTATCCCGCAGTCATTGAAGTACCCCATGACACCACAAGAGCTGTTGTGAATTTATTGCTCAGTGGCTCATTTGCTAAATTTAGAGATATCAAATGGATCTTCTCGCATGGAGGTGGAACGATACCGATGCTGGCTGGGCGTATTAATTTTTTCCATGGCTCACAAAAAAATATCAATGAAATTGCGCCCAATGGCATTGAAGCTGAGCTGAGGAGACTTTACTACGATACAGCCAATGCAACACATCCTGCACCCATGGCCAGTTTACTGAAGTTGGTCCCCTCCAGCCAAGTCCTTTACGGAAGTGACTATCCTTATGTGCCAATGGATACCCAAGCACAAGCATTGTCACAATTGGGATTGGACAAATCAGTTTTAGATCAAATCAGATACAAGAATGCAACGGGTCTTATCAAGAAGTAATTTGGATTGGTTCTAAAAACGCATGTTGAATGCGTTTTTAGACCGTTCATTAAATCCTTGAACTTTTCAGAGCTGCACTGTATGCGGCCCTCAGACCGAGCAGGTAGCTGTCGACACCAAATCCACAAATTTGACCTCGGACAATAGAGGAGAACACTGAAATGTGACGAAACTCTTCACGGGCATGCACATTGGACATGTGGACCTCAATGATGGGAATGGTCAAAATTGCCAACGCATCTCTGATGGCGAAGCTGTAATGGGTCCACGCCCCAGCATTGATGACAATGGCTTTGGTTGAGTCGGTGTGCGCGCCATGGATTCGCTCGCACATTTCGCCTTCATGATTGGTTTGAAAGGATTCAACGGTGACAGACAATTCTTTTGCCAATTTCGACAGCTCAGAGTCAATATCTCCAAGCGTTTCAGTCCCATAGTGCTTGGGGTCACGCTTTCCAAACATATTGAGATTGACCCCATTGAGGATGAGTATTTTCATGCAATTAAAACTTTTTTCAGGTTGGTGTCTATTTCATTATATGAGAAGATGCTTTTCAAGCGAACATCAATGAATTAGTAAAAAGCGAAAACTTTAAATCGTTTCAATATCCCCGTGGGTGAGGTATTGCCATTTGCGCTCCGCTATGGAGCCCACCCATGTTGCGCGATGTGTGGCTTGTTCTTGGGAGTTGAAGATGACATGATTTTCTCTGCCGCTGGCCTGGCAAGCGAGCTCAACCCGCGCAGCATCTTCTAAAAACCAAGCTAAAACGGTTGCTTTCTCTAAAGAATCAGCAACCGTCACGGCGCCATTGATGCTCACGATGACAGCGCTGGCTTGTCCCAAAGTTTGAGCCACCCCTAGAGCGGCCTCTTCATTTCTAATCAGTGCAGGATCGCTCCACATGGGCACTTCTGGATAAAAATATGACCCAAAGCCGTGCCTGGCCTTGGGTGCCAAACCCATTGCAGCCAAAGCCAAGACATTGGGTGGAAAGACGCGACAGATGCCACGCACATCGGCACGGTTTTTGTAGATGGCTTGGTGCATTCGAACCTCACCGAGCACCTGCGCGGGCAATGCTTCGTGAATATGGACCACATCTCCCACATGGGAAGCATCAAGATGGCCCATCGGTTTTGGAGCACACACCAGCATGTAATGCTCATCAAGTCTAAGGCTACAGTGGCCAAAGGCTGTGACGAGATTGGACCTGGCGAGCGCCCTGGCAGATTGCCGAACCAGTCTTTCTTGAATCGCCGTGGCTTTGGGTTTGGGGTTCAAGGTGCTTATCTTGTTTGAGTGTTGACTTTCAATTCTTCCAAGTTGGATGAATCCCCTTCTTCATCAGATGAGAATCGATCCCCAAAGTCAAAGAAATCGTCGTGTTGGAAGCCATTTTGATAGTGTTGAATCTCCCACCAATTGTGATCCAAGTCTTCGAGGTAGAAAGAATAAACGCCATGCATTTCTTGGGGTTTTAAAACTTGGCGTATCTTGTATTTTTCTTGGTGTTCAATTGCTTTTTGATGGGCTTGGTCAACCTCAGAACGGGTTGCCACGTCGACCCCCCAGTGATTGAGCAGACTCACTGGATGTATTTGGTCGCCTACTTCAACACAAACGACATGAAAGCGCATGCCAAGGCGAAGGACCATGGCAGGTTTGCCATGGCGGACAACTTCAAGACCCAAAAATTCTTCATAAAATTTTCTAGATTGCTTGAGACTGTAAACCTCCAAGGTCCCATGGCTCAAACAATAGGGTTTGATCACTGAAGTTCTTTCTTGGGGTTGTACGGTGCAATTGTTTGGCAACATGTTCTATTCTCCTTTTAACGGTTCAAAAAAATACACTCTCATTTAACGAAATCGGCCTTGCTGGTGAAGGAGTCTGCATGAAAATCTTTGGGATTCAAACGGCAGCTTTCTACAAAATCAAATTTGGCTTTTTCAACCATCACCGGTGCTCCACATGCATAGACTTCAAATCCGAGCATATGGGGGTGATCTTTCATCACGATCTCGTGAACATTTCCAACGCGCCCATTCCATTGGCATTGATCAGTGGGCTCGCTCAGCACAGGAATAAAATCCAAATTTAAGTGGTCTTTGACCATTTGCTTGGCCACATCGTATTCATATAGATCAATCTTCTTTCGAGCACCCCAATAAAAATGAACGGTTCGATCGAGATGCTTTTGATGGATGTCATTGATGATGGACTTAATCGGTGCAAAACCGGTTCCTGAGGCCACCATGATGATGGGCTTGGCATGCTCCTGTCTTAAATAGAAATTACCCATGGGCACTTCAATTTGAAGAATGTCTCTGACCTTGAGATCAGAGAAGACATGATCGGTGAACAGGCCACCAGGCAAATGTCTCACATGGAGTTCAACTTGACGCACACCTTCAGCTTTCGGGGTTGTGGCGATGGAGTAACTTCTCTTTTCTCCATTTTTAAGTTTGATATCTAGGAACTGTCCAGCTCGAAAATGAATTGGCTCATTGGCTGGCAATCCAAGGGTGATTATTTTCACGTCAGGCGCGGGCGTTTGGATGTCCAAAACTCTGGAGGGCATGTGTTTGGGTTGGTTTCCATGATGGGGATCCATCTCCTCAATTTCGATCAGCAGGTCACTTTTAGGTTTTGCGCAGCACAGCAAAGCCAATCCTTTTTCTCGATCATGCTCGCTTAAATACTTGGTGTGGGCTTCGCCATGATCGACTTGACCGCTCAAAATGCTACCCCTACAAGTCAGGCACATGCCTGAGCGGCAACTAAAGGGAAGGAAATGACCAAAAGCCAAGCCAGCTTTAAGAATCTCTTGGTCTTTTTCACATGAAAAAGTATGCCCGCTTGGACTTAATTTAATTGTAAATGTCATGGAGGTGGTTGTTTATCAATCTCTTTTGCGTGCGCAGGTTCAATGCTGCCTATGGACAAAATATATCACCTAAATGGGCCCTTGCTTGTGGCCAATTTAACAGCAGGCCAAGGTTTAGATGCAGTTCAAGCTGTGTTTCTCCCAGTTGATTCGTGGGTCTAGGGTAAACACTTAGTGGATTTTTTGCGATTGGATGGCTCTAAGAGGGCCAGGTACTGGCGCAATGGCACTTGAATATAATGAGCGTTTTAAATTCGCATTTCAGCGTTGCATTGCATTGCATTTTCGCAGATCTGATACTGATAAATATTCAAGGAGATTTTTATGATGACCCCCAGTGAGAGAGAGTTGGCCGCAGATATTTTGATCAAAGCAGAAAAGGCGTGTATTCAGGCCAAGCTCTTATCAGAGACCTTTCCACACATCCAAATTGAGGACTCCTACGCGATCAGTTCAATCGTTGCGCAGCGAAAAATCAAAGACGGTGCAAAGTTGATTGGTCATAAAGTGGGTTTAACCTCCAAGGCCATGCAAGCCTCTTCTAAAATTGATGAGCCCGATTATGGCCATTTACTCGATACGATGATGATCTCAGAGGGTGCCAAGGTTCCTCACAGTCGGTTTTGTAAGCCGCGTGTTGAAGTTGAACTCGCATTCGTATTGGGACACTCCCTCAAGGGGCCAGGCATTGGCTTGGTCGATGTGCTCAGGGCCACCGAATATGTGGTTCCCGCTTTAGAAATCGTTGACGCACGTTTGGTGGATCAAAGAAAAATTTTCGATACGGTTGCCGACAATGGCGCCGCCTCTGGACTGGTCTTGGGAGGACGTCCCATCAAGCCCATGGACGTGGATTTGAGATGGGTGAGTGCTCTGATGTACAGAAATTCGGACATTGAGGAGACGGGTGTTGCTGCTGGTGTGCTTGGGCATCCAGCGCTGGGTGTGGCATGGTTGGCCAACAAGTTAGGACAGCATGGTGTGACCTTGGAGGCGGGTCATGTCATATTGGCAGGCTCTTTCACGCGCGTCGTTTTTGCCCAAAAGGGAGATACCTTGTTTGGGGATTTTGGCCCAATGGGTAGCGTTTGCGTTCAATTTGTGTAAATTTTTTTTCACTTTCATGTTTGCGTGTGAAATGAAAATGTTTTTTCCCATTTTCGTTCACTTGCATTTTTGTGTCTTTATTTTTTAACACCTGAAGTTAAATTTCTTCAATTTCCTTTGATAATTGTCATTTTTAGCAGATTATGTGAATTAGTGTTTTCCTAAAAGTGATCTTTTTTGTCACATTACACATGTGAGTAAATCTATTAATTATCATCTCGGTCAGTGTGTCAAAGAACTTAGACGCGAAAAAGGACTGACCCAAGTCGAATTCAGTGAACGATGTGGCTTTTACCAAACCTACCTAAGTCGCATTGAAAACGGACTGTCCAACCCAACGATCAATGCCATTGAAATCGTGGCCAATGCACTTGAGATGAGCGTTTACGATCTGTTTGAGTTCATGAAAATGGCAGAGAGTAAACGCAAAAAACAAGGCCTCATTCACAAAATTTCCAAGAAATAATCGATTTACACTTGACTCGTCTCGATTCGATTCGATTCGATTCGAGTTGATCAGACCGCATCGATCTTTATCCCGTCCATCTTGAAACTCCCTGCATATTTTGGGTGTGTGTGAGGGCCTGCTATTTGCCACTTTCTTTTTAGACACCAAATCGTATATGATCTTTACATGATCAATGTACATTTGTGACTTTGATTAGACGATGACGTTCAAACTCACATCAAGAAAAACCCCTTAGGCTCATGCAAGAAAACTCTACACCTCAGGGGCAAGATCGAATCGTCTCTATTGCTTTTTGGGATGCTTTTGTATTTTGGCTGAAACTGGGATTCATCAGCTTTGGGGGGCCGGCAGGTCAGATCTCCATCATGCACCAAGAGTTGGTTGAAAAACGCAAATGGATTTCAGACAAACGGTTTTTGCATGCCTTGAACTTTTGCATGGTCTTGCCTGGTCCTGAGGCGCAACAGTTGGCCACCTACTTGGGTTGGTTGATGCACCGAACTTTGGGCGGCATTACAGCGGGCGTGTTGTTTGTCTTGCCCTCTTTTTTGATTTTGATCCTTTTGTCGACCCTGTACATGGTTTATGGTCATTTGAGTTGGGTTGCTGGCCTCTTGGAGGGGCTCAAACCCGCAGTGAGTGCCATCGTCTTTCAGGCGGCCTACCGGATTGGCCTTAAAACACTTAAAAATTGGATGCTGCTTTTGATTGGGCTTGTGTCGTTCATTGCAATCAACCAAGTCCATGCGCCGTTTCCTCTTATTCTCTTGGTCGCTGCAGTATTGGGCATGTTGGGGGGGCGCTTTTATCCAAGTCATTTCTCTTCGTTTTCTCACTCCAATTTACTCGCTAAGGAAAAAGACAAGGCCATCATCGATGACGACACGCCAGTGCCAGGTCATGCCTTAATGTCCAAAGCCAAACTCTTCAAAATCGTCCTCATTGGATTGCTTTTGTGGCTCATCCCCATTGCGCTGATGGCTTGGAGGTTGGGGTTTGATCATATCTTGACCCAAATGAGTTGGTTTTTCACCAAAGCGGCCTTGTTGACCTTTGGTGGAGCCTACGCCGTATTGCCCTATGTCTTTGAAGGCGCGGTCACTGCAAATGAATGGATTACCCCAGAGCAGATGCTGGATGGTTTGGCACTGGGAGAGACCACTCCAGGTCCTTTGATCATCGTCATCACTTTTGTGGGCTTTGTTGGTGGGTACGTGAAGTCCTTTTTGGGTCCTGAAATGCAGTGGGTCTCGGGCCTTTTGGCTGCCTTCGCCGTGACGTGGTTCACCTTCTTGCCCTCCTTTGTATTCATCTTTCTTGGCGGCCCGTTCATCGAGGCCACCCATAAAGAGTTGAAGTTGACCGCTCCTTTGAATGCCATGACGGCAGCCATCGTTGGTGTGATATTGAATTTGGCTTTTTTCTTGGGGCTGCACGTCTTGATGCCTCAAGGCGTTGGCTCAGGCTTGAACAGTTTTGCCGCCATCGTGTTCATTGCAAGCCTTTTGGCGTTGATTGTTTTTAAGCAAAGTGTGATTCGGGTGATTCTTTTTTCCTCATTGATGGGGTGTGCATTTCAATTTTGACAATGGGGTTTTTTTGCACACATGGTTTTTTGTTTTGAAGTCGATGTTTTTTTTGAATTTAAATATGAGAATTTCTATTGTAGGTGGTGGTTTGGGTGGGTTGACGGCAGCCCTTGCTTTGTTGCATCAAGGCTTCAAAGTCACGGTGTATGAGCAAGCCAAGTCACTCAGAGAACTGGGTGCTGGTGTGCAACTGGGGCCCAACGCCGTAGGGGTTTTGTACCGTTTGGGATTGCAAGCGCAAATGCAAACCATTGCAACCGACACCCAGGGCAAAAGAGTTCGCTTGTGGAACACGGGCCAATCATGGCCTTTGTTTGATTTGGGCGCTTTATCGGTGCAGATGTATGGCTACCCCTATTTGACCGTTCACAGGGCCGACTTGCAAAGGGTCTTGGCTGAACAAATACATGCCATGGATTCACAATGCATCGTCTTGAATTCAAAAGTCAACGGGGTTGAACAAACGAATGGCGCTGTAAAACTTGACATTGAAGGTCGCGAAAGCGTGGTGTGCGACTTGCTCATTGGTGCAGATGGTGTGCATTCGATCATCCGAAAATCGCTTTTTGGGCATGACGAAGCCAGGCAATCTGGCATCATGGCATGGCGAGGGGTGATTGATTGTAAAAATTTGCCCACCCACATGCACGAGATGGTCGCAACCAACTGGGTCGGACCCGGTGCCCATGTGGTGCAATACCCACTCAGGCGCGGTGCTTTGATGAATTTTGTCGGAGCCATTGAAGGCAACCGCTGGGAGATTGAATCTTGGTCAGAAAAGGGCTCAACTGAGGAGTGTTTGGGTGACTTTAAAGGCTGGCATGAGGATATCCAAACGCTCATCAAAACGATCGAGACGCCTTATAAATGGGTCCTGAAGGTGAGAGATCCCATGCCGACTTGGACCCAAGGCTCCATCACTCTTTTGGGAGATGCCTGTCATCCCATGCTGCCCTTTTTAGCACAAGGTGCTGGCATGGCTTTGGAGGACGGCTTTATTTTGGCCCGTGCGTTGAAGAAGTACAGTTCGAGTTTGCCTCAAGCGCTTGAGCATTATGAGAGCGCTCGCATTGAGAGAACATCCAAAGTGGTGGACGGCTCAAATGCCAATGCAAAGAGATTTCATAACCCAGCCCTTGCCGATGCTAGGGGTGCCTCAGAGTATGTGAGCAAGGAGTGGAGCGAGGAGCGGGTCAAGGAAAGATATGAGTGGCTCTTTAGGTACAACGTTCAAGAGGTTGAAATTTAAAGGTCTCCAATCGTGCCCTTTAACAACCCCTTGCCTTCAATTTATAGCAAGAGCAAAACATTCTCCGAGTCCATCCCTGCATCGGGCACGCCGGTGATGATCACCTTGTCTTCTTTGCCATCACAACTGAGGTGCAAATAAGCACCCTGTGTCAATGGCAACCAGCCGATTGACTCGGCTGCAATGCTTTTTAACTCTTGCTCAATGGACGGTATAAATAGGGTCATGGTGCAACACTTAACAAACAAATTCATTTGATCAGCTTCTAGCCCTTGGCGAGGGCGAGTAGAGAGTCAAATGCAGGGGAACAGAAAAAAATCTAATAACTCCATTTTATACCCATGGACAAGTTTCTCCCAGCTTGGGGTGCATAAAGTCTCAAGGTCTCTACGGTGGTTGAGTACCGAATATCTTGATTGAGCAAGTTTTTCGCAAACACGTACCAGTTCAAATCGCTGTGGTTGAGTCTTTGGTGAAATGACAAAAAGGCACTTAAATCAGTGTATGCAGGCGTTTGTGTCACTTCAGAAGGGGCAAGGTGGGTTTGTTTAAAGGCATGTTTGACCGATACGCCTGTCTTAAGAGGTCCTTCACGGTAAGCCCAGTCCAGTCCTACTCGAACGGGTGCTTGCAAAGGTGTGAACTGTCCATTCAAGAGCTGTGTTTGCGAGCTATCGGTAAACAGTCGGTAAGAAGACCCCTCTGAATTCCAGCGGTAAGTGATCTCAGCTTCCAGGCCCTTTTGCGTCACAGTGGCTTGATTGAACTGACGGATATCAAAACCGCTGAGTGGATCTTGTTGGCCAAAGAGTGTGCCGTAAATAAAGTCATCGATCTTGTTGAAAAAAACATGGCTCTTCCAACGCAATGGGCCTTTTGTTTTCATGAGGCTTAGTTCAAGATTGTGCGCTCTCTCGGGTCTTAAATGGGTTTGTCCAATGTCAAAAGTGGCAGTGGCATCATGTGCGCCAAAGGCAAACAACTCATCCGTGGCAGGAGCTCTTTGAGTGAGCGAATAGTGCAGTCCGGCTGCATGACCTGCGGGCAAATCTATCACCAGTCCACTCGAGCCAGATAGCAAATTGAAGACCTTGTCTTCAAGCACAGGCGAATTCCAACCCAACGCGCCCAAAGAGTCGCTATAGGGCAAATGGGTGTTGGGTCTCTTTTGGTTCCTCTCAAATCGAAGTCCCAAGTCCACGGAGAAACCCGGCCATTTTTTCTCCTCTACCCAAAAGCCCGCCCATGAAGTGGTGGATGTCTGGGGGAGGATGGCGGCATGGTTGTTTTGCAGCAAATCCAGTGCGGACAAGGTGCCCTTTAACGCTTCAAGCCCAAACAGCCCTTTCCATCGATCAATCGGTTCGTGCCAGACTTCAAGTCTTGCATTCAGGCCATCGCTTTTATACAAGGTGGAGGCGACCGCGTCGGCGCTTAATTCGGTGTGCTGATAGTGGGTATTGGAGAGTTTGAATTTAATCGATTCAATGCCTTGCATGGGATTTTTGGTCAAATGTTGAAGGTCAAATTTTTGCTGTGTTTGATTGATTTGAGAGCCCTCAAAGGAGGGAATGCCGTAACGATGGTTGTATTGTTCCAACGAAAATCCGGTATAGCCGTGATCAACAATGTATGAAGCGCCCGCTGCGAGGGTGTCGCTGTAGCTGAATGAGTTGGGTAGGGGGCTTTGTGAAAGCGCGTTGCCCTTGGACGCCCAATTGGCTTTTGTACCCCCAAGCTCTCTAAAGCTGGGGATGGCATAATTTTGCGCAGACTGCTTGGAGGCTTCCAAATGCAAGGCCAAGGGCCCAGAGCCGGTGCTTAATTCAAGACCATTGGACAGGCCGTGATCAACCGTGCTGATTTTGGAGCCTGCTGCCACGCTCAACTTCTCTTGGCGTTCGGTGAGTATTTTGTCGTTGACGATGTTGATCACACCCGCGCCCGTGCTCGTGCCGTAAATGAGTGCAGACGAGCCGCGCAAGATCTCAATTTCTTTGGTGTGCAAGAGGCCATTGGCAACGGCGTGATCATTTGACAAGCCCGAGACATCGCTCATTGCCATGCCGTTTTCCAAGACAAGCACCCTTGAGCCCTCCATGCCCCTGATGATTGGCCTGGAGGCGCCCGCACCAAAACCAGAGGCAGACAAGCCCAATTCATTGTTCAAGGTCTCGCCCAAAGAGGAGCCCAGTTTTTTATCCAGCTCATCGCCACTCAATGTTTTAACGCTTTGCATCAGCGTGCCTTCGCTCACGGATTTGGTGGTCACGGTGATCGATTGAATTGTTTTGTCTTTGATGTTTGGCGCTTGAGCCCTCGAGCTTTGTACCGTTGCGATGACAAAGACCAGACTCAAGAAAAAGCCAAAGCACGAATTACAGCACGAACTAAAGAGCCAACTCAAGCACATGATCCATGGCTTAGTGGTCAATGGACTGAAACGCCATTGGGTGTCTGATCGTATTAAAGGTCTACAGGGTATTGCGGTGTTCATCGGACAGGGTTCGCTCGTATTTTGTAAATGACAAATTCAATGCATCACGCTGAGTTGCGTCCTCTATGGGGGGAGGTTCAGTTTTAAAAACTGCGCAAGACGGGAGATTGAATGATTGAAATCAAAGCGTCTAGCTCGGCCAGTTGGGATGGGCCGGCAAAGACTTACAAAATAAAGTGCGGAGGTGCCCTAGATTGAAAAAAACTGGGTGCCAGCACAATCGCGTCTTTGAATGCGAGCAAAGACAGCAAGCCCAATTTATACTGAAGCGAAGCAAACGTGAAGGCTTGAGCGTTCAAGCAAGGGGAGAGGTGCAAGGCGTCAAACAAGACGCATTGATGGCCCTCTAGGAGGCTAGAGTCACTTGAGAGGATCTCGGTGTTGGCGACCGAGACGATATTTTCAATCTGCAGATGGTGCTGTATGCGGTGAAGTTGCCCCAAGAGTTGACAAAACATCAAGGCAGCAATGACCACCCACCAAAGTTTTTGAACTTTGGCTTGTCGAACGCAATGAAACGTCATGGGTTTGAGGAAATGCACGGTGGTCAAGAAAATGAGGAGCCCAAGGCTTGCTTGTCAATGATCAGCACATTCTAGCGAGAATATATGACAAGTCTTTCTTTAAGGCTCCAGGGCACTATGCCACCATGGTGTGATTGAGCTCGCCAACCTCTTGAATCCAAAGTTTAAGGTGGTCGCCTGGTTTTAAGAAAATTTTCCTGGCCAGTCCAACGCCTGAGGGCGTGCCCGTGAGAACCAGATCACCGGGGTGCAAAGTAATGCGCTTGGAGAGGGCCTCGATTTGCTCAGCGATGTCAAAGATGAGCTTGCTGGTGTTGGAGTCTTGCATCAACTCATCATTGACCCACAGCTTCATGGCAAGTTGATGGGGGTCAGAGACTTGATCGGCCGGAACAATCCAAGGGCCCAAGGGGCAAGCGCCATCAAAACACTTTTGACCAATCCAGTCCATGTGAAAGGGCGAGGTGGGTGGATTGTGAGGCCGTCTCATGGCGTCTCTGGCCGAGAGGTCATTGGCGATGGTGTAACCAGCAACGTATTTCATGGCGTCTTTGGCCAAGACTTGGCTGCAAGTTTTTCCAATCACAACGGCCAATTCGATTTCCCAGTCGAGCATTTTGGAGTAGTGGGGGACCTTGACCTTCGTGTTCGGACCCACAACGGTGGAGCGTGAGGACTTGATAAAGTGCCAAGGCATTTCTCCCAATTCCTTCATATTGGGCCCAGGCGGCAAGCCCGTCACGCGAGCCATTTCTTGCATGTGGTCGGTGTAGTTTGCGCCAGCACAGTAAATGTCCCCAGGGTACATCAAGGGTGCGCTCAGTTTGCATTTCTTTAATTCAATGCCTTTGGGGCGAATTTCTTTTGCGCGGATGGCCCGAGCCTTTTGTGAAAGAACTTTGTTGCTAGCTGACCACGTGTCCAAGATGGCCAAGACGGTATGCAGATGCGAGTTGCCCAGCAACTTGCTTGCTTCATAGACGACATCGTCGATCACCACACCTGCTTGCAGGTTTTTGTCGATGCGGTGGGTAATTAATTGATAGTGACCAAGCGAGTTTTTCAAGCCTATGCTCCTAGAGGAATGGATATTTGAACGATTTTTGACGGTGTACTTGAGCCGTGAAAGAAAACGAAGAGAGGAAGCTCGCATTTATAACCCAAGTTTAATCGCTTGAACAGGTTGACTACCCTGAGCAGTCGGGGGATACCTTGAGCGGGTCTGTTAGGGGTCAAACTCACGCGCTTTGTGTGCCAAAATACGCTTGAGGCAGTCAACTGAGCTGCTGGTAAGAAAGATGGAAGAACTATGCGACTGATCAAATTTATAAAAGCCAATGACTGGATGGTGTTTTTTGGCCTAACAATTTCTCTAACCCTTCACTCTGCACGGGCCAATGAGGCCGATTACCCAAGCAAGCCTATCTCCATCATCGTGGCCTATGCCCCAGGTGGGCAAGGGGATGCATTTGCACGCATCATCTCAGACCGATTGGGTCAAATTTACAAACAGTCGGTGGTGGTGGATAACCGCCCGGGCGTCTCTGGCGTGGTGGGCACCCGTTTGGCGGCCAAGGCCAAGAACGACGGCTACACCCTTTTTCTTGGGCAAACGGGTGAAATCGTGGTCAACCGAGTCATGATGAAAGACATGGGTTTTGATCCCGTGAAAGACTTCATACCAGTGGTTTTGATTGGCAACGCTCCCTTGGTTTTATTGGTGTCCTCTGATTCACCACTCACCTCTGTCAATGAGTTGGTCGAGTTGGCCAAATCAAAGCCCGGCAGATTGAGCTTTGGCAGTGTGGGAGCAGGCACCCCGGGTCATCTTGCGGCGACCGCCTTGTCGCTTGGCATCAAGTCAGAAATGGTGCATGTGCCCTACAAAGGTGTCGGCCCCTTGATGGCCGATTTGATGTCTCAAAGGCTGGACTTCTTCTTTAGCAGTGCTTCTGCGGCGATGCCTCAAGTCAAAGGAGGAAAGCTCAAAGCCTTGGCTGTGAGCACGCCCCACCGAATGAACTCTTTGCCCCAATTGCCCACCTTGGCCGAGACGGTTTTTCCGGGTTTTAATTATTCCTTGTGGGGCGGACTGTTTGCCCCGAGCGGAACACCTAAAAACGTGATCCAAAGCTTGAACAAAGAAATCAACCAAATTCTGGCTTTGCCTGAAATCAAGGCACAAATGGACAGAGACAGTTTGGCTGTGCCGAGCAACACCCCGCAAGAGTTCACCAATTACATTGCCACAGAGTCTGTGAAGTTTGAAAAATTGGTCACCGATGCCAAGCTTAAATTAGACAATTAACCAGACCATTAAAAGTCACCTAATGGTCCCTTGTCCAAGAGCCATCGCATTGGTGTGAGTTGAATGGATGTTGAGTTCAAGCGTAGAGAAAGTGATGTGGGTCAAGGGGGTCATTCCTTGCCTGGTTGGGCAACAAAATGTCTTGCATTCAAGGAGAGCTGTACATGGTTAAAGCAATTTTAAAATTTATTTTGTGGTCTTTGACCTTGTCTTTGGGACTCATCCATGCCCAAACCTACCCAGC
>CANJNC010000008.1 GCA_947475685.1 Comamonadaceae bacterium
AGAAATTTTTTATTTAATTCTCTAAGTATTTCACAGTTGAAATAGCTCTTATTTAAAAATCAAGATCTTACTTTTAAAGTCCGACTACTGTGCTTGACTTAACTTTTCAATAGTAGAAAGATTTTTTGTAGAGATCAACTCTTTCAAATAGATTTCAAATCGTGCGATCAATTTTTATGTTTGCATCAAAAGTTTAATTACTTTACCCAATAAATTTAATTTATATATTTTTTACATGTGCGTTACTTCTATTACTTGTTAACTATTGCTACGAAGGCTTACAGTTTATTACCAATAATTCACTAAAGCTTTTTCAAGAAATTGAATACATTAAGTCATCTTAATCTTTAACTTAGATAAATCATGACTTCCATCTCAAACCTATCAGCCGGACTAAAGCTTTCTTCTAGCGGGAATGCTAATGCTATTGGCAAAATAGCTTTAGGTGGTAATCCAATTTTTAATTCCGTATACACAGCCACAGGTTTTACTAATCCACTGAATACCACTGGCGGGGTTGGAACAGCTGGGACTGGAACTGGGCAAGCAGCTGTTTTTACTGTCAACCCTTCTGCGCAAGCTGGCGGCACGATTGGGACGATTGTTGACGGGGTGGCATTACAGTTATACGTAGAATATAACTCGCTCGGTCAGTTTAGATTTAATGTTCTTCCCTCTGGCGTTGTTGCTCAGTCTAGTACTGGACTTACCACCCCATCTGTTTCTTCTGCTTGGTATCCAGTGGGTACAGAGCACACAGTTGGCGTGAGTTATAACAATGCTGGTTATATAACGATGGTTGTAGATGGAGACTTTGCGGCTTCAACAACTCTATCGACTGTCTCGACCGACCCAGTTAATATCACTCAGATGGTAAACACAACCGTGGGGAAGGGTCTCACAATCGGAGGTTTGTACGGTTTCAATGGATTTATAGACCAGGTGATTAACTTTAGGGGACCACTGTCACCAACAGAATTGGCAGCTATAACGCAAGACCCCTCTGGCGTAGCAGGTTCACTTGGCGGCACCCTCACTCCAGCCACCACCGGGCACATTGAAACCGCAATCGGATTAAGAGGTGCTGGTGCAGACCTTCCTGTTATCTCGGTAACTACAAGTAGAACCCTAGGAAACATCCCTTTTCTAGAGACTGCAGCTCCTGCGACTGTTGCTGCGACCACAATAGGTTCAAGTTCACTAACCACATCTAGTAATATTACGAGCTTTGCAGCAACCAGTATCGCTGGACCTGGTGCAGTATCAGCTGGTGAGATAAGACCAGGAGACTATATTACTGGACCTGGTATTCCAGAAGGTGATTTTGTTTCGCAGGTTACTGGTCTTAATACTATCGTGTTGCGAACACCTACTAATGCTGCCATGAGCGCTGGTTCAGCAATTAGTATTTATCATGCACAAGCTGTTGCACGTCAAGAAATAGCAACTAGCACATCTCCAAGCACTTTACCTAGCGGTAGTACTGTACCTACAGCGATGCAGTTAGGATTTGCTAGTAATTCACCAGCAGGTCTTAATACCGGTGACATTGTATTGAGGCTTGATTCCATTGCTGGAGTCAGGGGTGGTGATTTGGTCGCAGGTGGAGGATTACCAGGCGGCTATACAGTTTACACGACTGGAATCTTAGGATCCACAGACTCTGTCATTATTACCCCCGGTGGTTCAGTTGCTACCACACCGGTCAATGCTGGCGTACCTATTTATTTCGTGAATCCCAACTCACGGGATGCTCAAAGTATCAACATTGCGTCTAATAACACGGCTACAGGCTCAACCGGCTATGTTGCAGGGGATCAGATTCAAATCACAGCAGCATCCGGTCCCAACGGAGCAACAGTCACGAAGACTTATATAGTTCAATCCAGTGATATTCAGTCAACGCCAGCACTTACCAATACAAAAATTGCTAGCTCAATCGTTGCCCTCAATCCAACGATTGGTTTGTATGCACTTGCTCAAAACGCGGGAGGACTTTCGAATCAAATTGTGATGGCGCCCATGCTTTCTACGGGACCAACGTTTGACACAAGTAACGCTTATCTAGCTGGCGTTGGCACTGATGCTACTTTGGCTACATCTCTTTCTAATAACAATTTTAAATTGCCACAAATCATTGTTAAAAGCCTCAATTCGGCTCAAGTCAATGAAAACAATGTTTTGGATGCGTTGAATTTCTCAAGCATTTCAGCCGGAACATTGGCTTCCTCATCTTTTCAAAGTAGTTCTTCTGCTTTTAATACAGCAACGTTACAAAATAGTGCGGGTTCATCACTGTCTACAAGCACTGGTGCAATTAACCCAGGATCTCTGACCTACTCTGGAAATGCCAGTATTTTAAATGCAGTTACTGCCAAGCCAGTCATCAAGGGCCCCATTTATGCTGAGCTGTCTAATTTTTCAATCAATGGGGCAACAGGGACGGGGGTTTATGATTTATTTATAAATTCTAGTTATGTAAAAAATGGGTCACTGAACTCTTTGGGTTTCATTGTCAACCCTTCTATATATGCGCCTTCTGGAACAATTGTGAGTTTGGTGCCGACTGTTAATAATTTAATAACCATAAACAATGGGACTCTCGGTAATTCTAATTCACTCAATGGATCGGTTTCTAGTTTACAACCCTCTGGAACAGGATCACTTTATCAATCCAATTTAATTGACGGCTCCATGAATTTTCAATGGGTCTCAACATCAGGAGTTTCAGATTTCTCGAAACCAGTGGCTCGCTTGACTGTTTTAAATGCAGAGTCCTCTCAGTCTTCATTTGCTTCAATGATCAATAGAATTTCAATCAATAATGGATACATAATGGATACAGAAAATCCAACGTTATCTTTGGTTGAATCGCTTGATTTACCTAGCCAAATTTATTCGGTCAAGGGAACTGTTTATCAGCAATACAATAAAGGATCATCTTCTCCTGATCTTAGTTTTAATGCTACAGCAGTCACTGCAGGTCAGCAGGTCATTATTCCTGGCACGGACATGACTTTTGTTGTTAAAAATGCGCCCGCGAATATTAATTTGAACTTGCAGCCTGTTACATCACCTGTGACCGTTGCTTCACCCAATCCCGTAGTTAAGATTGATGTGGTTGATACACTTTTAGCACCTGGTACAAATACATTTACCTACAACATCAATGTGCCCTCAAATGCCTCCAATGTGTCTTTCACCCCTGGTCTTGGAGTTTCTGGCGTCACCGTTGTCAATAATGGGGGCTTTTTGACCGTCTCGGGTACGTATGGTGGAACAGTGACAACAACCACGACCAGTGGAACACCACCGGTTACAACTACAGTGACAACTCCAGCAGTATTGCAAAATACCAGCACACCTACTCTTGGTACCCTGACTGCAACACTGAACAACATGATGACTTCGGTCAATGGTGTTGTATCTGGTGGCGGAACTGTAGGTTCGACAACCAATCTTTCCAAAGGTTCACAGTTCTCCATAGACTCCGCGCTCCTTAATGGAGCTCCTGCAACTGCTCAGTCCCTCTATTTTGGTGCGGCAGAAACAAATGCGAGTGGAGCCTACACTTTGAGCAACTTGCCATTGGGTCAGTTAACTTTGAATGTTTACAACAATACTGCTCAAGCTGCATCGAAAGTTGCTAACATTTCTCTCAACGATGCAATGAGTGCCTTGACGATGGCTGCTGGCCGGGGCGTGGTTACTTCAACGGCTGTTGGCACAGCTTCTAATTTGGATGTATCAGACTTTGTGGCCGCTGACTTTAACAAAGATGGTAGAGTGACCGCTGCGGACTCTTTGGCTATTTTGCAGTATTTTGTAAATTATTCAAATTTGAACAGCGCTCCACTTTCTTACACCTACTTCCCAGCTTCCCAACAAGGGTTTTTAGGAACAGGTAAAGTGGGCGTTGCTAATTCAGTCGCTCCCGCTATGACTGCGATATCAACGAATATCAATGCATTGAACTCCACACCCTTGGGTATTGGTGGGCAACAAACTTTGGATATTGTTGGTGTGTTACAAGGTGATGTTGTTTGATTTTTTTTAATAGATGATTGAATGTTAACTTAGGATTTATGGACTTAATTTTTAATGCTCGTGATACTTTCTTGAAAAGAAATTCTAGAGGAATTATTTCAATTTGATTTTTTAAATGAGCTCATGATCATTGCAGTAATAAATTAATGCCGTTTCGCATTAGGCAGAGTGTTGCACTTAGACTTAATCGTCCAGTATTCATCCTTAGGTCATCTCGATACCCAATGTATCTTCGTGTCACATAGTGTTCTGTCATATTTATTTCGCTTTTGATCAGTAGCAAGACCCAATTGCCAAGACCAAATAGTTACCCATATTGCTGGGCTGTTTGGTTGAATGTCTTGAAATAAACAAATGAACTTATGTACACAAATAGAAAGCATTCATCGCAAAACTACTCGAACCTATTAGTGCAAGTTGAGTGAGGAATAGTAAAATTTCCTCTAAATTACGGTCGACTCTGGCGGCCAAATTTCACCATGGACACTTTGCCCAAGCCGATGGAGTCTTTTGTGTTTGAGTTAAGCGCTCAATTGGGCCTAAAAGGCCAAAAATGACCCCCTGGGTGCATCTGGTAATACCCAACCTTAAAACTCGTAAGTAACTTGATTGCTTGGACGCATCTGCGCAAAGTTGGCATATAAATACCGTGATACTCCGTAGTTTTTCCCAGTGCAGTGAGTTTGAAATTTAAATGGTCAACACGAGACGTTGCTCAATAGCCTAAAGTGATCTGGAAAGTACAAACAGTTACCTAGTAATTTATTCTAACAGTGCATTTGATAAGTGCATGAAATATAGTGACACTTAAATTTATACTAATTAGTTAAATTAAAGCCGTTTATTGGTATATTATATAAACCGATAGTTGTAATAAAGAAATTATTGAGTACATTTGCGTTTTGGCGTTCATTTGAATGGAATGAACAGGTTTTTTTGAAGTATTTCTTTTGGAGTTGCTTTTGTTCATTGAACTGCAAACGATTAAATATGTCTATTAGGGCGTGAATAAATAAGATGAATACAAATAGAAGAAAACTCTTGCAGGCGATGGGTGTTTATCCCTGTTTTTCGCTCACGAACAGCATTCAAGCTAAAACGCAAGATGCAAAAGTATCGGGCCCCGACTACTCAAAATACAGTGGTTCTAAGGTGGTCATTAGCATTCCGGCTCATCCGCATTATTTTGCAATGATGAAGTTATTGCCACTTTTTACAAAAGAAACGGGTATTCGTGTAGAAGTGGAACGTATGGACAGCAAAAATATCAAGGCCAAGCAAATGATAGAGATGGGAAGGTCAAACGGTGACTTTGATTTGATCAGTTACGTGGCCATGTGGAAAACAGAATATGTAAAGAATAAATTATTGCTGAATTTAGAGCCATTCTTTTTGAATCAAAGTTTGATGGATCCCAATTATGATTTGAGAGATATTATTCCTATTTACCTAGAGAACATAGGTTTGGTTGGAGGTGTAAAAGGGTATCTCGGTGGACAGGGTTCACACTTGTATGGTATGCCATATGGAGCAGAAACGTCGATTTTGGCCTACCGAAGAGATATCTTTGATCGATTAAATTTAACGCCACCAAAAACTTACGAAGAACTAAGGCGACTTTTGCCAGTAATCAAAGATAAAAGTCATCTCGGAGCGATGACGTCAAGAGGGTTGGCAGGGCATCAGTGCGTTCACGCTTGGTTATTGCACTTGAATCCATTAGGAGGCAGTGTTTTTGATAAAAATTGGGAGCCGACATTTGCGAACAATAGTGCGGTAGATGCTTTGGAAACTCTAAAGCTCATTGTAGAAACAGGCCCCAAAGACATTCCAAATTACGATCAAGGCGATATGATTGCTTCCTTTATCAAGGGTCAAGCATGCATGTATTTGGACTCTTCTTTGATTTTTTCCCTGATAGAGCAAAATTCATCCTCGAAATTTTCTCAAAACATTGGCTATACGCTTCATCCAAAAGGTGTTGTAAATTCTTCTGAAACCGGTGGGTTGGGTATAGGTATTGCTCAAAACTCAAAAAATCCGGAAGGCGCTTTTTTACTTTTACAATGGCTTACCAGTAAAAAGCAGGATCAAATGGTTTGCCGATTGGGTGGTGTGCCTTCTCGCTTATCTACTTTAATTGATCCAGAGATGCAAAGAAGATTTCCGCAGTTTGCCCTTTTAAAAGAGCAATTGATTTTCGCAAACCCTGACTGGAGACCAATCATTGCCCAATGGGATCAAATCAACGTAGATTTTCTAGGTAAAGCAATTTACGCTGCCATTACAAAAAATGAAGATTCAAAAGAAGCGCTGATGAGTGTAATGCCAAGTGTAAGAAAAATCATGATAGATGGTGGATATTTACTAGGCTCTACATGAAGAAAATAGATACCATTGAATCACTTCTTTTTAAAAAAGAAAAAGTTAAGATTCGAATTTTATGGTTCACCTTGACATTGATCATTGCTTCGATGCTTGGAATGACGGCCAGTTATATTTCAATCCTCCATCAGCAAGAAATAAATAATAAATTTATTGGTGCACAAGCTGTTGAGAGAATGGTACTCTCCAATTTTGAGGGTCAAGTTTTGTATCTTGACGAGAGGCTTGAAGCGGCAAGAAAAATAGTTAAATCAGCTACTAATCTGGAAAACATAAGCTCATTTGAGTTATTGAGAAACTATCCTTTTAAGAATACGGCCATAAGAAATATAGTTGTACTCGATCAACATGCAAAGCCTATTGCATTCTCACCTAGCTTAGATCTTCCCATGTCATTTGAGGAGGCGGCACAAATTGCAAAAAATTCGGTTTTTGATATCCCAGTGTCAACAACCGTCATTAAAGGCACACGACATTTAGGAGCGCGAGTTCTATCAGTTCATTTGGAAACAGGTCAATACGTTGGTGCAGTCATTGGCGTCATAGATCCAAGTTGGGTCGATGAATTGGTCAATGATATTTTCAAGTCCTATGGCATGCAACTGTCATTGATGTGGAATGAACTTGATATTACTGCCAAAAAACCCAAGACAAACGATACGAATCAATTCACTTCTTTTTATAAAAATGGGATGGTCAGTAAATCTGTGAATTTGAATTTGGTTGCAAGGACATCATTTAATTTGTTTGAGAGCGGTTTATTTTGGACTCGATCTCTGTTAATACTTGTCGTTGCAATTCTAATTGGTATTGTATGTTTGATTGCTGGCGCTATTTTGATTCAATCTATATATAAAAAGCAAACGCGAGAATCAATCCGAGAGCATTTAGGCAAAGTAGATGCTGACATGCACGCAAAGTTCATCGCCAATATGAGTCATGAATTGAGGACACCGGTCAGCGGTATTTTGGCTGCATGTGAGATTTTAAATATTTCTGGGGTTAACCTCGAGCAGCAAAAGATGCTAAATTTAATTAGTACAACAAGTGGACATCTGATTAATTTATTGAATGCGATTTTAGATGACTCCAAATTACAAGCTCATGCACTTGTTATCGCTCGCCAATTTGAAAGTGTTCTGCCAATTATCAATAATTGTGTTGAATTGTTTACGCCTTTGGCGCAAGCCAAGGGTATTTTAATTACTACACAGAGCACAATTTCTGAGGAAATACTGATCAATGTTGATCAATTGAGATTGATTCAAATCATGACCAATTTAATAGCAAATGCAGTTAAATTTACGCACGAAGGTTCTGTTCAAGTTAGAGCTTCATTAAGTTTTAGCTCTGTTGAAAAAGACTTTGGCATTTTGGTTATTAAGGTTAAGGATACTGGCATAGGAATCCCCAAGGAAGAAATGGAAAATCTTTTTAAGCCCTTTTTTCAAGTTGATTCGACAGAGAGTCGTACCTATGGTGGCACAGGTTTGGGCCTATCGATTACTCGAAAGTTGATAGAGCTTATGGACGGTCGAATTCAAGTGCACTCAGAACTGTCTAAGGGGAGCGAGTTTGTTGTGACTTTACCCGTTGATTGCAAGAAAGATGAACTCATTGACTCTCGCTTAGAGGTTGCAGCACTACCGAATCAAGATCGCTCATTGAAAGATCTAAAAGTCATGCTGGCCGATGATAACGAGATGATACGTTCGGTCTATGGTGCATTGATTCAATCCTTGGGTTGCGATTGTGTCTTGGCTAAAGATGGACAACAGGCGTTAGAGCTGTTTAAAAAGGAAAAGTTTGATGTCATCTTAATGGACTGCCATATGCCGAGACTTGATGGTTTTGCTGCTGCTGCAGCCATTCGTCAATTGGAGTCTAATTCACCTATGAACCCTTCAACGCCCATTGTTGCGCTCTCGGCTTCTTTGTCCAAGCAAGATCGATTAAAGTGTGAACAGGTCGGTATAAATGAGTTTTGTTCTAAACCCATAAAGAGAAAAGCCTTGGAGGACTTGTTTGTCAAAGTTTGTTTCTAACTCATTGAATTTATCAAATATTTATTATTTTCATCTTACTAAGTATTCTTGCTAGGATTCTAAATCTCAAAGCGTGCTAGAGTTAAATCTAAAGTTATTTGTAGCACTGCAATTAGAGTGATCAAATCAGCTAAGTTATTTCTTATAGGAGCAGTCGTGATGAAAAAATTCGGGTTACTCATTTTGTCCTCTTTTTTAGTTGGCCTGGCTTTTGCTGACGGAACATATTCGCGGCTACCTGATATCCCTCAACCTTTTACCGATCCGATATTGATCAAAGAGCAGGCCTCTAGGCTCGCTTCTGGTGGTGCAATTATCAATCTTCAATTGACCACAGGCCATGCTCCAAAGATCATGGAGGGAACTCTGGGCTTGGCTCGGGCGATTCGCTTAGAGGCTGAGACGTCGCGTTTTTTACGTGAATTGGTCATTATTCGAACTGCTGGGATCGTGGGGTCAGATTACGAGCTCAACCAACACTATGCATTGGCCAGTGCTTGTAAATACCCAAATGAGAAAATAATGGCTATCCAAAATTGGAAGTCATCTAGTCTTTTTGATGAAAAAGAAAAAGCCATGCTTGCTTTTGTGGATGAAATGGCACAGGGGGGGGACGTCAAAGACATTACTTTTGAGGCATTTTCAAAATTTTTCACGCCCAAGCAAATTGTCGAAATTTCCGTGACAGTCAGTAGTTACTATGGAAATGGTCTTCTCACCAAGGCCCTTAAAATCAAGTCAGAAACCGATGGTCGAGTAACATTTCCAGGGAAATGTTGATTTGTGAAATCAACCTGAGCTTACTTGTCCACCATCATAAATATAAAAATCAAGAGCATCGTTAAGATGGTCATTGATATGACAAAAGTGGTCATTTTGATCCCCTCAGTTACTGACTATACCTATATGATCGGCATGGACCGGAATTTAATGAGCAATAAACTGGGATTAATCACTAGATTCATTGCGCCTTTTTGGATTTATCTTAACCGTATTAAGCATTCATTCCAATGAATGGCTATATTTGATTGTTTCGCAGGCTATAGCATGGCGACCTAATTCTCTTTGAAAGGTGTTTTTTGTGACTCAAAACCAGATCTTTAAAAATATTTTTGTTGTGATGATTTCTTGTTTTTGGGTGCTTTTTGCTGCTGCGCAAATCGCCCCTGCGAGGACTCTAGATCAACTTAAAACTGAAATTCAAGACCGAGCCAATCGAGGTGCTTATCCCGTAGCAGAATTGAGAGCCAATGACGTTGCTCAAGCATTAAAGAATTTAAAGAGTTTAAGTCACGACGACTGGGCGCTTGCTTGGATGCCTATTGGTGACAGCTACATGAATCAAGCCAAGGCACTTGAAAGAAGTGATAAAAATGCTGCAGCACAGGCGTATCAACAAGCGATGCAATATTACTTATTCGGTCGCTTTCCCGTTGAAGACTCACCTATGACTCTCAAGTCTTATGAACTGGCCAAAGTGTCATTCAAGGCTTATGCAAAACTGGTGGACCCAGTCATTGAGCCATTCACATTTGAGTTTAAAGGTCAGGCAGTGACAGGTTATTTGCGCAAGCCTAAAGATGTTCCCAAGCCTCCCATTGTGATTACTGTGGGGGGGCTTGACTCAAGAAAAGAAAACAATGCCATTCGCGAGGCCGAATATTTAAAGCACGGCGTGGCTTTTCTTTCAATGGATATGCCAGGTACAGGTGAAAATAAAATAAAAATTGAACCAGGTGCTGAGGGAGTTTTTTCCTCAGCGATTGACGCTTTACAGAAACGTCCGGACATTGACGCCTCTAGGGTCGTCATTTTTGGGGGTAGTTGGGGTGGTCATTGGTCGGCCAGGGTTGGCTATGCGGAGATGAAGCGGTTAAAAGGGGTGGTGGTTCAAGCTGGTCCTGTGCACGAATACTTCCAACCTCAATGGCAAAAGAAAGCTTTGGGCAACACAGAATACATTTTTGGATTGTTCGAGGCCCGATCTGCCATTTATGGCGTCAAAACTTTGGATGAGTTTTTAGCTTACGGCCCCAAAATGTCAATCAAAGATGCCGGGTGGCTTACAAATCCTTCCGCTCCTATGCTATTGGTCAATGGCTCCCAAGACTCTCAAGTCCCTATAGAGGATTTGTATTTGCTTTTGAGATCAGGCTCCCCCAAGGAGGCATGGGTAAACCCTGAGGGCGGTCATATGGGACGATCTAAAACCTTAAAGGATCATGAAATATTCAAGGACATTGTGCTGCCTTGGGTCGTCAGGCGTCTTAAAGATTAAAACTCAATCTTAATTTATCGAAGATGGATTTTTCTTTGATTGAATGGCTAAATGAGGTACGTGCTTTGTTTTTTTATTCGAGACGAAAATTCTCTTTGACTTTATTTTTAAGCCTCGGTTTTTATAATTTTTTTCTAATGGTTAATCATACGTAGTTGCCGTCAAGAGATCTTTATAATTTTGCATTAATAGGAGGCAAATTATGAAAATCAAAGAATTTATTCGTGCAAATGTATTGATGAGCTTGCTCGTGGGAGTTTTTTCCATTGGCACGTACGCCCAAACAACTCAAGATTTGGTCAATGACAGTAAAACCGCTAATGATGTTCTTGTTTATGGCATGGGCTATAACGCACAGCGTTTTAGCTCATTGACCCAAATCAACAAGGGCAATGTCAAAAAGTTAGTCCCCATTTGGTCGTATTCAATGAACGACAACCGAGGAGCAGAGTCATTTCCAATCATTCATGATGGCATCGTTTATGCAACCACACACAACTCTACGGCTGCAGTTGATGCGTTGACAGGAAAACCCATTTGGCGAATTGCACATGAGTATCCCCCAGAGACTCTTCGTGTCGTATGTTGCGGTATTGTGAACCGTGGTGCGGCTATCTATGAAGGGAAAATTATTCGCTCGCTCATGAACAACATTGTGATTGCGATGGATGCCAAAACAGGCAAGGAACTTTGGAAAACAGCGTCTCCAGCCCCTGCAACGATTGAAAACGGTTATGCAATGACTGGCGCGCCATTGATTGTTGGCGGGATAGCCATCGTCGGTGTTGCTGGTGCTGAGTATGGGCACAGAGGCTTTATTGAGGGTTATGACGCCAATACAGGAAAGCATTTGTGGAGGCATTACAACGTACCAGCCGCAGGGGAAAAGGGCGCTGACACATGGGACAAGGACTCCAATGTCACCGGTGGTGGAAGTTCTTGGGTGACTGGCAGCTATGACCCTGAACTGGATTTGGTCTATTGGGGAACGGGCAATCCTTCACCATGGAATCCAAGGGGCCGAAAGGGCGACAATCTCTATACCAACTCGATCATTGCGATCAAGCCCAAAACAGGTGAAATGGTTTGGCATTACCAAACTTCACCCAACGACCCCTTTGATTACGATGCAATTCAAACGCCCATCTTGGCTACATTGAAGATCAATGGCAAGCCTCAGAAAGTTGTGATGCAGGCCAATCGCAGTGCTTTCTTGTATGTTTTGGATGCTGAAACAGGGAAATTATTGGCGGCCAATCCGTTTGACAAAGTCAATTGGGCCAATGGTATAGATATGAAAACGGGCCGCCCTAATTACACAGATGTCTTCAATGGTGCGATAGAAGGACGAAACGTGACCGTTTGGCCTTCGACATCGGGTGGCATCAACTGGCAACATGTCTCTTTTAGTCCTGTGACTCAAAAGCTCTACATGAACACTCTGCGCATTGGTATGACCTATCAGGCCCCTGAACCCGAGCAATTTACGCCAGGAAAACCTTCAGGCCCAGGTACAGTCAAGCGAACAACTATTTTTGATGATCCCAATGTGAGAGGTTATTTGAAGGCTGTGGATCCCTTGACTGGTAAATCCTCTTGGGAAGTGCCCTTTAGGAGTCCCAATTGGTCATCAACCTTGGTCACTAAATCTAACTTGGTCTTTACTGGCCTCATGACCGGTGAATTCCAAGCCTATGATGCTGATAAAGGTAAATTGCTTTGGAGTTTCCAAACCAATTCAGGCATGTTGTCGCAACCCGTTACCTGGGAGAAAAATGGTCGTCAATATGTGACGGTACTCAGTGGAATGGGAGGCCTTTATGCTTTGCGTGCAGCGGATTCCAATTTAGAGAAAGTTCCACCAGGCGCGACACTTTGGACTTTTGCACTCTTTGATAAATAAATCACAGTTGTTCATGCCTCTATTGGAGTAGATTTCTCTGGGGGCGAGAGGCAACCGATGTTGAACTGAAATCCAACTTCTCCTTTGGAAAAGTTGGATTTCTTTCAAGCTAAAAATGGATCTGAGCATATTTAAATTGTGAAAGCGATGAATGAGATGGCAAGACGTCTTTTGAACTTTTCTTCAGCAACGTTTTTAGGTGTTGTTTTAAGCTTGTTGCTCATCGGCTCTGCTTGGTCTGAAACTTGCAGTTTTCAACCGATCAAGAAAGAAATCGATTCAATCACGAACGAGAAAGTTCCAAGTGGACAAGAATTTAGAAAAAAGGTTCACGAGGGCTGGGACTCGGTCAAGGTTTTGAGTGATCTAAGTGCAGCGGACATGAAAAAATCGATTGATATCTGTCGTTTCGAAGTTGCTGAATATTTAACAAAATTGGGCTTTCCGCCCGCACATTGAAAAGCGTGGAAGATGAAATTGAAATACATATGGGTTTTGAGCGCCGTAGCAATTGTTTTGATGAAACCCTGCTTTGCGCAAGACAAGACCAAAGTTGAAGTGGGTGAGAAAATTTACACCACCTATTGCGAAACCTGTCATGGTGAAAATTTAGTCAACTCAGGTCAAAGTTTTGATTTGAGAAAATTAAAAGTCTCCGAACTTCCTAGATTTGAAAACTCAGTACAAAACGGCAAAGGTCAGATGCCACCTTGGAGAGGTGTCATTTCAGAAAAAGACATGGACTTGATCTGGGCCTATATACGCACAAAGGCCAACGACCGATAAGGGGCTATGAGCTCACGGCGTTTGGTGTTTGGCAAGATCTTGCCAAGTGCTCACAACGCTGTCTGGATTCAAGGAGATGGAGCTGATATTGGCGTCTACCAGCCATTGCGCGAAATCAGGATGATCACTAGGTCCTTGGCCGCAAATGCCCACGTATTTCCCATGTTTGAGACAGGCGTTGATGGCTTGCAAGAGCAATGCTTTGACAGCGGGGTCTCGTTCGTCAAAATCAGCTGCCAGCAAAGCCAGACCAGAATCCCTGTCAAGACCGAGCGTGAGTTGAGTCAGGTCGTTCGATCCGATGGAAAACCCATCAAAGTAAGCCAAAAAGTCCTCTGCAAGAATGGCATTGCTAGGCACCTCACACATCATGATGATCTTAAGATCGTTGACCCCGCGAACAAGGCCATTGTGACCAAGCAGATCGATGACTTTTTTTGCCTGATTCAATGTTCGCACAAAAGGCACCATGACTTGCACATTGGTCAGTCCCATCTCGTTTCGCACGCGCTTTATGGCATCGCATTCCATTGCAAACGCTTGACTGAAATCCGCACTCAAGTACCTTGCTGCTCCTCGAAAACCCAACATGGGATTTTCTTCCTCGGGTTCATATCTGCTCCCACCAATGAGCTTTCGGTATTCGTTTGATTTGAAATCCGATAATCTAACGATCACGGCTTTGGGCCAGAAAGCTGCCGCGATCGTGGCCACACCTTCTGCCACCTTGTCTACATAAAACGCTTTGGGCGATGCGTGTCCCCTAGCAACTGACTCTACAGCCTTTTTCAAATCAGTATCAATGTTGGGGTAGTCCAAAATGGCTTTTGGATGGATGCCAATGTTGTTGTTGATGATGAACTCCAACCTGGCCAATCCAACCCCTTCATTGGGCAGTTGGCAAAAGTCAAAGGCCAAATGAGGATTGCCAACGTTCATCATGATTTTGGTTTTGATCGGTGGCATTTCACCTCGCGAGACTTCAATGACTTCTGTCTCAAGGAGGCCGTCGTAAATCAAACCCGTGTCGCCTTCAGCGCAACTGACCGTGACCAACGCACCTTCTGTTAAAACATCGGTCGCATTCCCGCACCCAACGACGGCGGGGATGCCAAGTTCTCTTGCAATGATGGCGGCGTGACAGGTGCGTCCACCTCTGTTGGTCACAATGGCACTGGCTTTTTTCATGACCGGCTCCCAATTGGGGTCGGTCATGTCGGTGACCAACACATCTCCCGCTTGTACTCGGTCCATTTCTGAAATGTGTTGAACCAAGCGAACAGGGCCAGCCCCAATCTTTTGTCCAATTGCACGCCCTTCTGCCAAAATGGTGCTTGATCCGTGCAATTTGTAGCGTTGTTCGATTTGTCCTTTTTGCTGGCTTTTAACCGTCTCTGGCCTGGCTTGCAAAATAAAGATCTCACCAGTTGTCCCATCCTTGCCCCATTCAATGTCCATGGGGCGAGCATAATGTTTCTCAATGATCAGTGCATAGGCGGCCAGTTCTTGGACCTCTTGATCTTCAAGGGAGTAGCGATTTCTGAGCTCTGTTGGTACATCAATGGTTTTGACCAGTTTGCCCGTTTTTTGGCTCTCAGTGCTTGAGCAAAAAACCATTTGTTGAAGTTTTGAGCCCAAGGTTTTTCGGATGATGGCTTGGTGACCCGCGGATAGCATGGGTTTATGGACATAAAACTCATCTGGATTGACTGCCCCTTGGACCACCATTTCCCCAAGCCCCAAGCTTGAAGTGATAAAAACAATGTCTTCAAAGCCTGACTCCGTGTCTAGCGTAAACATCACACCCGCTGCACCCAAGTCAGACCTGACCATGCGTTGTACCCCTGCCGAGAGAGCGACATTTGCGTGTTCAAACCCTTTGTGCACGCGGTAACTGATGGCTCTGTCGTTGTAAAGAGATGCAAAAACCTCTTTCATCTTGAGCAGTATATTTTCAATGCCCGATACATTTAAAAAAGTCTCTTGTTGTCCTGCAAAAGACGCATCTGGCAGGTCTTCTGCGGTGGCTGAAGAGCGAACAGCGTAAGAAGCAGTTTTGAGGCCGTTGGCATCTAGTGTTTGGAAAGCTTGTTTGATTGCTTCTTCAAGGTCTTGAGGAAAGGGTTGGTCTTCAATCCAGGTGCGAATTTCTTTTCCAGCGATGGCCAATGCATTGACGTCTTCAATATCCAAGCTTTGGAGCCGATTTTCAATGCGCTGGTCTAAATCTTGATGCTTTAAAAAGGCTCTGAATGCATAGGCAGTCGTTGCAAATCCACTGGGAACTCGAACACCATTTGGCAGTTGAGAGATCATCTCACCAAGGCTGGCGTTTTTACCTCCCACCGATTCAACATCGGTCATCCTCAAATTTTCAAACGGAACCACTAAATCAGTTGCTGCAAAAAGGGCGGACATGTTCGAAAACTCCTAGAGAGAGATATAAAAATGGACTGTTTTTATTTGAAATGAGGCGGTAAAAACAATGAGAAAAGGGGTTTCACCGGATAATGGACCCTATTTTAGGGCGAGGCAAGCCCAGATAGGGGCTTCACGCCCATCTTATTTTAAGTTACCCAAGAAAGTAAACGATGACCCACCGAAGTGTGTTTTTTGTATCTGATGGCACAGGGATTACGGCCGAGACTTTTGGAAATGCCATTTTGGCTCAATTTGAATTCAAGCCTCGTCATGTCCGCTTGCCCTTTATTGACACCGTAGACAAAGCACATCAAGCGGTACGTCAGATCAATCACACGGCGGAGTTGGAGGGGCAAAAACCCATCGTATTTACGACCTTGGTGGATATGGAGGTGCTTGGGGTGATCAGAGACAGTTGCAAAGGCATGCTCTTGGACATGTTTGGAACCTTTGTCAACCCATTGGAGGAGGAACTTGGGATCAAGTCTCATCACCGCGTAGGTAGGTTTTCTGATGTCAGCAAAAGCCAGCAGTACCATGATCGCATTGAGGCCATCAATTACAGTTTGGCTCATGACGATGGACAGTTGAACCGCGACTTGTCCATGGCCGACGTGATTTTGGTGGGCGTCAGTCGCAGTGGTAAAACGCCAACCAGTCTTTATTTGGCCATGCAACATGGTCTAAAGGCGGCCAACTATCCTTTGATACCTGAAGATTTTGACCGAAAACAACTCCCACCTGCATTGAAGTCAAACATTGGGAAGATCTTTGGGTTGACCATTCATCCCGAAAGATTAAGTGAGATCAGGCACGAGAGAAGACCGGGTTCCAAGTATGCAGATTTGCTCAACTGCCGGATGGAAGTTTCGCAAGCCGAGTCCATGATGAGAAGAGAGGGTATTCGTTGGTTGTCAACGACGACCAAAAGCATTGAGGAAATTGCAACCACCATCCTACAAGAAATCAGGCCAGATACACTGACCTATTGAATTTGAGGTTGGTCAAAAACACCCATCTCTTTAGCTGATGTTGACTTAAAGTCCAAGAGCTGCGATGCCGGCTTTGGCAATCAATACATCATCGCTGGATTTAACGCCGCTTACACCTACCGCGCCAATCACTTGCCCATCGGCCAAAATTGGAACGCCCCCTTCAAGAAGACCCTTTAAAGTAGGCACACTTAAAAAGGAATACCGTCCGCCGTTGATCATTTCTTCGTAGGCCTTTGATTCGCGTCGGCCAAGAGCGGCTGTATGCGCTTTTGCCGGGGCCATATGCGAGGTCATGGGTGCAGCGCCGTCGAGCCTTTGCAGCCATAGCAAATGACCTCCGTCGTCTACGATGGCGATGCTTACGGCCCAGTTGTTTTTGAGGGCTTCGGCTTCAGAGGCCGCAGCAATTTTTTTGACATCGGCCAGTTCTAGAACGTGTTTATTTTTCATTTTTCGAGATCTTTTAATGTGTAAAAATATTGAAAATACCCAATTTTTTTAGGGGTATTGTGTTTTAAAGTCCTTTGTCTTCAGACGATTAAAGTGTAATAGATCTTTCAAGTCATTTTTGAGCGTTTTTTTTACCTTAAAGGTCTAAAAAACGGGTTTAAAGGCCCGAAATTCTCTTGCACCACAGAAATGTTTAAATTTATTTACATTTTGACTTGAAATTCTCTAGAATTGTCTCATCTACTTTGTAGTAACTTTTGGGAGACGCGAATGAACGACAACCTGCAATCATTGGACTATCAGTTTTTAAACACCTCCATGGTGGATAGAAACCGTGTGTTGAGAAATACGTATTGGTTATTGGCCCTGAGCATGGTACCAACCGTGCTGGGTGCTTGGCTTGGTGTTGCAACAGGCTTGAGCTACGCTTTGTCTGGTGGCTTGGGTTTGGTGGTATTTTTAGTAGGTGCATTTGGCTTCATTTATGCCATTGAGAAAACAAAAAATTCTGCCGCCGGTGTACCCGTTCTTTTAGGCTTCACATTTTTCATGGGCATCATGCTGTCGCGTTTGATTGCCATGGTTTTGGGTTTTAAAAATGGCACAGAGCTGGTGATGACGGCCTTTGGTGGCACGGCTGGTGTGTTTTTCATGATGGCCTCTTTGTCCACTGTGATCAAACGAGATCTGAGCGGGATGGGCAAGTGGTTGTACGTTGGTGCAATTGTTTTGATGGTCGGTAGCTTGATCAATGTGTTCGTCGGTTCAAGCGCTGGCATGATGGCCATCTCTATGCTCTCGATTGCAATTTTTAGTGCTTATATGCTCTACGACATCAAGCAGATCATTGACGGTGGAGAGACCAATTACATCAGTGCAACCTTGAGCTTGTATTTGGACATTGTCAATGTCTTCCAAAGCTTGTTGGCACTCTTGGGTATTTTTGGTGGCGAGAAAGACTGACCACTTAACTGTTTGCTCTTTTTGACTCAAGGACCCCTCGGGGTCCTTTTTTACGGGAGTTCAAAAACAGCAAGGCTCTCCACATGCGCTGTATGTGGGAACATGTTCACAATACCTGCACTTTTGAGGACATAACCGCCTTGAACCAAGACGTTTGCATCTCGTGCTAAGGTGGCTGGATTGCAACTGACGTACACAATTTTTGTGGGGGCTTGGAAATTGCTGTCCTTTGCCTGCATCAATTGCCCCAGCGCTTTGACCAATTCATAGGCGCCCTCCCTAGGTGGGTCAATGAGCCAACCCTGAGCTGCACCTAGGCTTTGAAGTTGCTCGGGGGTGATTTGAAAAAGATTTTGACTCAAGAATGTGACAGGACACATTCTAGAAGGGTACACATGGCTTACATGCCCCTGGATATGGGCTCGCGCCTCTTGGTTCATTGCGTAATTGTCTTTGGCCCTTTGAACCAATTGATCACTGCCCTCAATGCCGATGACTTGACTCACCTTGGTCGCCAGGGCAAGCGTAAAGTTCCCCAAGCCACAAAACCAATCTATCACAGTGTCGGTGGGTTGGGGGTGAAGCAGTTGGACGGCCTTGCTCACCAAGACTTGGTTGATATAGGGGTTGACTTGAGTAAAGTCCGTTGGGCGGTAGGGCATCTCAATCGAAAATTCAGGCAATGCATAGGAGAGTGTTTTTTCTTGTTCGGAGTAATTTGCAGAGCTGCCTGGTAATTGAGACGGCATCAGGTGTACGCTGTCGATGCCTTGAGGTTGAAGCCACCATTGGATTTGATGAAGAGATCCAAACTCCAAAAGTTTTCTCTGATCGCCAAAGTCCAGTGGAATCAAGTGACGCAAGACCATCGCCGTCACATGGTCTCCACATGCCAATTCAATTTGTGCACAATGCTCCCTGCTTTCCAAAGATTCAATTAAATTTCTTAGGGGCATGAGCAAAGCGCTCACATGCACAGGCAAAACTGGGCACACCTGCATGTCAGCAACGTAGCGACTCTTTCTTTCGTGAAAACCAATCAAGACCATGTTCTTTTTTCGAACATCTCTGACCGACAACCGTGCTCTGTATCGGTAGGCCCAATCCGGTCCTTGGATAGGGCGAGAAATATTTTGTGGCTTGACTTGTCCAATGTGTTTTAAAAGATCTTCTAAAGCCCTTTGCTTGACTGCAATTTGAGCGCTGGGCTCTAGATGTTGCATTTTGCATCCGCCACAAGCACCGGTGTGATATCCCGCATGTGGGCACGTGGGGGTTACTCTAGAGAAAGACTCTTTGTAGATTTCTTGAAGGGAGGCCATCTCCCAGTTGTTCTTTTTGCGGTGAACATTGGGTCGCACGCGCTCAAAAGGGAGTGCCCCATCCACAAAGACCACTTTGCCATCCTCCCGATGTCCTATGCCTTTTGCATCCAAATCCATCGATTCGATGTACAAAGACTTGTCTTCAAAAATAGGGATGTGAAATTCGTTAGGCATAACTTAGGGGCGCAAAGAAGTCATTCAAGGAGCAAGGTCGATCAGTGGCTGTGTTGATCAGGATAAAGAAACAGTTTGTGACAGAGGCCATTTGACAGCTTGCATCGATCCGTTAGCGTGCTGGTAGCATCTTCACCGGGTCAATGGGTTTGCCTTGCTTGCGAACTTCAAAATGCAGTTTGACTTGGTCGGTATCGGTGCTGCCCATTTCAGCAATTTTTTGTCCTCGCTTGATGCTTTGATCTTCTTTGACGAGCAAGGTTTGGTTGTGCGCATAAGCGCTCAAATAGGTGTTGTTGTGCTTGAGAATGATCAAATTACCGTAGCCTCTGAGGCCTGAGCCGGCATAAACAACTTTGCCATCTGCAGCGGCCAAGACCGGATCGCCCGCTTTACCTGAGATGTCGATGCCTTTGTTTTTGATTTCATCAAAGTACGCATTCAATGCCCCGTTGGAGGGCCAAGAAAAAGTAATCTCCTCTGCGCTTTCTGTGTTGGTGGGCTTTGCAATCGCAGTCGGACTTGATGTGGGGGATGGGTTGTTGGCAGATTGAACAATGGTGCTGGTAACGGGTCGAGCCACAACACTTGCCGAGTCTGGCGAACTTGGAATGGATGCCAAAGGCACGTTAGGGGCTTGGACCCGAAGCACCTGGCCAACCTCAATGTTGTTGGGGTTGTCTAGGTTGTTCCATTTTACAATATCACGCCAGTTTTGACCCTGGTCAAGCCCGATGCGAATGAGCGTATCGCCTTGTTTGACGGTGTAGTACCCTGGTTGACCAGCGTTTTCCGATCCCAATGCGGGTGCCGAGGCGTTGCTTATTTTTGCTACGCCAACGCTCATCCATACCCCTTGGCTGCTGACTCCTTTTTTATCTTCTACGGGTGCAGGCGTGGTGCGCGAAGTGGAGCAAGCGTTTAAAAAAAATGAAACACAAAGGGCCAGCATCAAATGCAAGGTAAGGGGTGAAGTGTTGATCAACCGAAGCATACAAGTCCTTGTATTGATGGCCATTATTTTCATGCGACACCAGATTTTAGGGGAACAAAGTGAACGGGTTCGAGAATTTGTCGCTCGATGCCTTTGTTGGTTTTATCGATCACCAAAAGACTTTGCATACCGTCTTGAGCCCATGGTGCAACAATTCTGCCGCCTATCGCCAATTGATCAATCCAAGCTTGGGGCAGCGTGTCTCCTCCTGCAGCAGAGATGATACCTGAATAGGGGGCGCCCGCAGGGTGACCTAGCATCCCATCGCCAAAAATCAAATGAACATTGTCAAGGGAAAGCCCTCTTAAATTGTGTGTTGCTTTGTCATGCAGTGCTTTAAGCCGCTCAATGCTAAAGACCTCTTTGCTCACCTCAGCCAAAAGCGCCGCTTGGTAACCGCAGCCAGTGCCAATTTCCAAGACCCGGTTCAATTGCCCTGTGATCAATAGGTTGCGACCTTGGCGAAGCAAAGAAATCATTCGTGCCACCACATTGGGCTTGGAGATGGTTTGTCCCAGTCCGATAGGTAAACTGGTATCTTCATAGGCTTGGTTGACCAAGGCAGTATCAACAAAGCGATGTCTTTCAACAACTCGCAAGGCCTGAAGTACCATTTCATCCTCTAGGCCTTGAGCAATGAGCTTTTCAACCATTTTTTCTCTCACGGCTTTGGAGTCAAGTCCCAAACCACTTGGTTTATTTTGTGGGGAAAATGGCTTGGGTGTGTTGTCCATTCCCCTTTGGTTTGAAGGGGTCATCACTTTTGTGGCGGACAAAAGCACTTGTGGAGGAGCCTTGTCTCGGCCAAAGTCAATTTTTGCAGGAAATGCAGGTCTTTTTTTCATCAAATTATTTTAAAAAGTGCTGATGAAATTTTCAACCCAAGGTGCCATGGCCGTGTAATCTGTCAAATCAATTTGTAAAGGGGTGATCGATGTGTAGCCTTGCGCAGTTGCGAAAAAATCAGTTCCCTCGGACTCGTCTTTGGCTGGACCAGCGGCACCGATCCAATACATGGTCTCTCCTCGGGGATTGATTTGAGTGATGACTTTTTCTGCTGCATGCCTGCGACCTAAACGGCAGATTTTGAAGCCTTTTTGTTCTTTCATAGGCAAATTGGGGATGTTCACATTCAGCAGCCAAGGTTGCTGCCCATCGAGTGTTTCCTCAACAGAAAAATGTCGAATGAGGCCCTTTTGCATCAAGGCATCTACAAGTGCTCTGGCCCTTTGGGCTGCAACGTCGACATGCTCCCAACCCTTCTCGACTTGCGAGAACGCAATTGAAGGGATGCCCATTAAATACCCCTCCATCGCGGCGCCTACCGTGCCTGAATAGATGGTGTCATCTCCCATATTGGCGCCATTGTTGATGCCAGAGATGATCAAATCGGGTCGAAAGTCCAAAAGACCAGTCAAGGCGATGTGAACGCAATCTGCTGGAGTTCCGTTGACATACCGAAAAGCGGGACTTCCTTGATGCACATACAAGGGGGAATTGAGGGTGAGCGCGTTGGACTTTGCGCTGTTATTGAGTTCGGGTGCGACGACCTCCACATGCCCCAAGCTTTTAAACGCTTCATAAAGAGCTAGGATGCCAGGCGCACGGTAGCCGTCGTCATTGGAGATAAGAATGTTCATGTTCGATTAGGGCTCAGATAAAGTCAATTGTATGCTTTGTCCCTAGGGCCTACTCTGTACCTGTTCTCCTCAGTCACCAATTGATCAAGGGTGCCTTGGTATCGGTTCAGTTCTTCAGAGGGACTTGTAAGTTAATACTATAGAATTATTTTTTGATTTTTCAATTGGATGCCTTGGGTCTAAAACGTTGTTAGCGTACAAGAGGCTTGAGAGGTGGAAAGCAAAAGAAGGCTATAATTATTGGTTTTCCCTTGCTACACCACTAATGAGACGCTGTGGGTAGCTATAACCACAAGGAGTTTATATGCGTCATTATGAAATCATTCTCATGATCCATCCGGATCAAAGCGAGCAAGTCCCAGCCATGATGGAGAGGTACAAAACTCTCATTACCAATGGTGGTGGTGCAATCCACCGAATTGAAGATTGGGGAAGACGCCAATTAACGTACATGATCAACAAGCTTGCAAAAGCCCATTACTTGTGTGTGAACATTGAAGCTTCTATAGAAATCGTTGCTGAACTTGAGCACGCTTTTAAATTCAACGATGCTGTTTTGCGTCATTTGACGGTTCTTAAGAAAAAGGCTGAAACAGGTCCTTCTTCGATGATGAAGTCTGTTGAACGTGAAGAAGCGCGTAAAACTCAACAAGCTGAATTCCAAGCTTAATTTTTTGACACTGAGTGAATTGCCTGGTTTTAACTGCATCGTTGGTTGAAATCGCGCCCCTTAGGTACACCCCCGCTGGTCTTAGCGCAGCAGATTGTTTACTAGAGCACGAGTCTGAGTTAAAAGAAGCTGGTGTATCAAGACTGGTTAAGGCCAGTCTGAGAGGCAGAGCGTTGGGCGAATTGGCGGAAAAAATAATCAAACTCCCTTTGGGCAGTCAATGTGAGTTTGAAGGTTTTTTAGCCTCCCCAAAGAATTCTAAAAGTGTTGTTTTTCATTTGACCCAAATTAATCAAATTTCATAGGAGGCTCGAATCATGGCCACATTTAAAAAATTTAACAAAGACAAGCGCCCCAAACGCAACACGCAATCCTTGCTCTTTAAGCGCAAGCGGTTTTGTCGTTTCACAGTCACTGGTGTTGAAGAAATCGACTACAAAGACATCGATACATTGAGAGACTTTATTGCCGAAAACGGCAAAATCATTCCGGCACGTTTAACAGGTACTCGTGCGATTTTTCAACGCCAGTTAAACACCGCCATCAAGCGTGCTCGTTTTCTAGCCATGTTGCCTTACAGCGACCAACATAAGATCTGAGGGAGTTGATATGCAAATCATATTGCTTGATAAAGTAGTTAATTTAGGTAATTTAGGCGAGATCGTTCGTGTCAAAGATGGCTATGCACGTAACTTTTTGATCCCCTCTGGCCGCGCTCGCAGAGCAACTGATGTGGCCATCAAGGAGTTTGAGGTCAAAAGGGCGGAGCTTGAAAAAGCGGCGGCTGAAAAATTTGCCGAATCTCAAGCCTTGGGTGAAAAATTGGCTGGCGTGACCGTCAAAATCACACAAAAAGCTGGTGTTGATGGCCGGTTATTCGGTTCCGTCACCAACTTTGATATTGCCGAGGAGCTTGGCAAATTGGGCTTCAAAGTGCTCAAAGCGCAAGTTCGCATGCCAAAAGGCCCGATCAAGGTCGTAGGTGACTCAACGGTGAGTGTGTCTTTGCACACCGATGTTGTGACTGAAATCACGGTCTGCGTTTATGGAGAAACTGCTTAAGACTTGAGCGTTTTGAAGTCCTCGGCCTTAAAGGAGCCTCCCGGTGTTTAGCTTGGAGGCTTTTTTCATG
The DNA here is from genome assembly GCA_947475685.1 of Comamonadaceae bacterium. Taxonomy (GTDB): domain Bacteria; phylum Pseudomonadota; class Gammaproteobacteria; order Burkholderiales; family Burkholderiaceae_C; genus Limnohabitans. Next base: position 24,209 of record CANJNC010000008.1, read on the forward strand.
AGGATTTAAACTTTTAGACAGCTTGTCCCCAGCATATACACATACTTACTCAATGACTTATTGGGTGAAAAGGATTAGCATGTATGTTTTAAAGGTGAGAGATGTCAGCAGTTTTATCCAGTTTACAAGAAGATCAATATCCTGATCAAGCTGTGACGCAGTTGAGGATTCCGCCGCACTCTTTGGAGGCCGAGTCCAGTGTTTTGGGTGGCTTGCTTTTGGATAACACCTCTTGGGACAAGGTGGATGATTTGCTGTCTGAAAACGATTTCTATCGCTATGAAAATCGGATCATCTACGCCAGCGTTCAGTCCTTGATCAATGCCAATAAACCGGCAGATGTGATCACGGTGTACGAGACGCTACAAAACCAAGGTAAATCGGAAGAAATAGGTGGACTCGCATACCTCAACTCCTTGGCTCAGTTTGTCCCAAGCAGTGCCAATATCAGGCGTTATGCGGAAATCATACGCGAGCGCTCTATTTTAAGAAAGCTTGTGAGTGCAAGCGATGACATAGCAACCACGGCGTTTAATCCAAAGGGCAAACGAGTCGATCAAATCTTGGACGAGGCGGAGCAAAAGATCTTCAATATCGGTGAAGAAGGCTCTCGAATGAAGCAGGGTTTCCAAAATATGGACAACTTGGCCGTTCAGTTGATGGACCGCATTGAGGAGATGTCTCAAAATCCCAATGACATCACAGGCGTACCTACCGGGTTTTATGACTTTGATCGAATGACCAGTGGCTTGCAGCCTGGTGACTTGATCGTCCTTGCCGCTAGGCCCTCAATGGGTAAAACAGCCTTGGCCATTAATATCGCCGAGCACGTTGCCATTAAGGAGCAACTGCCAGTGGCTGTTTTTTCAATGGAGATGGGTGCTTCCCAGCTGGCCATTCGTATTGTGGGCTCGATTGGTCGAATTGATCAAGGACATCTTCGAACTGGAAAACTCTCTCCTGATGAGTGGCCCAAACTGACAGAGGCCATTGAGCGCTTGAGAAACATCTCACTGCACATTGATGAGACGCCAGGTGTGAGCACCACGGAACTGCGGGCCAATGCAAGACGCTTGGCTAAAAAATGCGGTAAATTGGGTTTGATCGTCGTTGACTACATTCAATTGATGTCAGGCTCGTCCAGTGACAATGATAACCGCTCGACTGAGCTTGGTGAAATTTCTAGAGGCTTGAAAATGTTGGCCAAGGAGTTGCAATGTCCCGTGATTGCATTGTCTCAGCTCAATCGTGGCGTTGAACAAAGAACAGACAAGCGTCCCATGATGAGTGATCTTAGAGAGTCGGGTGCAATTGAGCAAGATGCCGATATCATCATGTTCATTTACAGAGATGATTATTACAACAAGGACAGCAAGGAGCCTGGAGTTGCAGAAATATTGATTGCAAAACACCGCAATGGCCCAACAGGCGTTGTGAAATTAACGTTCCTTAAATCAATTACAAAATTCGAATCAATGGCCTCGGGTGGTGCTGAGTATTAGACCAAGTAGTTTGAAAGCCAAAGAAGCATTTTTTTAGAAAAGCATTAAAAAAACTCCGTGCACAGGTGTCCTATTGATCAATTAACCATGCGCATCTAGAGGTTTGCCATTGACTTGAACGGGATTGGAGCTAATGAGTGAGAAGGCCACTATGCATGGCTTGTCTGTTCGGTTGAACCAATTGTGAACCGTGCCTCTTTGCACCAAAACGTCGCCTGCTTTGAGTGTGACCATCACATCGTCATCAAGGGTCATATCGATTTCACCGGAAATGACGACTGCGTAGTCAATGGAGTCTGTGCGGTGGTTGCGTGGAGAAACACCAGGTTCAAATTGAACCACCCTGAAAACCGTTCCATTGTCGACGGTGGTTTTAAAGGACGCTTTGGTTGGGTCAGTAAAACCATCGTTATCGACTGGAAATCCCTGTGAGGACCAAATCACTGAAGATGATGCGCCTGGTCGGTTGGAAATCACGTTTTGAACCAGTTCGTCAACTTCAACGATGGCTTTTCCGTGTTCGTTGTGCCCGGTAACGACGCGTCGAATTTTTAAGCTCATTTGATTTCCTTTAAGATGAGGGTTAAGTAATTATTGAATGCTGTGATTTTTTAAAAAAGCGGTAAAGATTTTTGCAAGCTTGGGTTCTGCTTGCTTCCATTCCTGGCGATCCCATTCTTTTAACAATTGATCATCTGGGTAATGGGTAACTACATTTTCGTGGATTTCGCAGTTGGTAAGCAGCTTTGCTGCCTTTCTGGCAGTGACGGGGGTATGAATCACATCGTTGCCAGCGATGAGGCAAGCCGGTGAAGAAATGGCGTGGAGTTGCTCTTCTGATGCTCCCACGATGGGTAAAGTGGATGATTCCAAAAAGCACTCTCGCCAGTAGGTCATGGTACGAATAAATTCTTCAACGGGAGTAGATTTCAATTTGTTCAAGTTGGAAGGTCGAGCCGCAATCAGGGATCTAAAGTGCTCGCTTTGGCAAATGGCGTCCATCCCGGCATTTTGAGCTAGGGCAATGAATTGACCATAGTATTCTTGAGCCAAGTGGTTGACTGCATCCAGCCCCCCAGTCAGTCGCCATAAAAGCATGCCTTGAGTGGCCTTTGGGTGACGGATGGCAAATAAGATGGCCAATCTTGCGCCAGCCGAGGAGCCGCCAACAACCAGAGGCAAAGCGTTCAACTGCAAAGCCAGCTCATGCAAGTCATCGGCCCAGACTTCATGCTCAGAAGCGCTTGCATCAAAGCCGACCTCAGAGCTGCCGCAATTTCTTCGGTCATGGAGCAAAACTCGGTAACCAGCGCTTGCGATTTCTTTTGATAAATTCAAAAGTTCATTGTAGGGGCGACGACTTCCCGGCGTCAGTGCGATCCAAGGTCCTTCATGGCCAATGACCTCGTAATGGATGGCAATATTTCTAACAATAGCTTCGGACACGGTTGTTACCTTTTAAATGTAAGTCAATAGCAGACAATTTACCAGAAATTTACGCCTTGTATATGGACTTAATCCCTAGCCTTGTTGGGTCGAATTATTCAAAAAAGCTCTTTTTTTTAAACCTTGATCGAAAAATCAATTTGGATCTTATGAATTGTTGAATTCGATAACGTAGGTGTTTTACGGATAGCTTTAAATTTGCCAATGGCTTATGATGAAATCACAAAGAAAGTAGAGTCCATATGATGATTGAATTGCTGAAAAAATTATTGATCTTAAGCCTTTGTTTCTTTGCGTTTGCAAGCGCAGAAACCGTCGTTGTTGACGTGAAGGGTGATGTCGATCTTGAGGCGTTCAACTGTTCCAAAACCAATAGTGTTTTGATAAAAAGGGCTTGCTACAAGTCAGAAGACGCATATTTTTTGGTTCAGATCAAAGACAATTGGTTCCAGCATTGTTCAGTCGAGCAAAAAATATTTGACGCCTTGATGCAAGCAAGATCTTTCAATCGTTACTACAACGAAAAAATCAAGGGGAAATTTAGTTGTTATCATTGAAAAATTTTCAATATTATTTATAAAATTTATTAGTCGATCATGCAAGAAAAAAAATTAACTGGAAAAATTGCCAAAGAAAACATCAAGCACATGCGTGTTCCAAGGGCGCCTGAAGGCATGCTCGAGGGCTTTAGATCTCTTGGCGATGCCTCAGGCGTGCTCTCTGATGTGATGGACGAGCTGGGGGTGACGGGTGTCATTGGGGCAAGCATCTTAAAGCCAACCATTCCCGATGCTTGCCGTGTGGGTGTTGCGTTGACCGTCAGAAACATCATGCAACGTGATCACGTGTACGAAGCCGCAAGGGCCAAAGTCAACGGCATGGCTGAATTTGAAGCCCATAACTTGGCTGAGACCGGTGACTTTGTGGTCATTCAAGGTGTTTCTGGAATTTCAAATATGGGTGGCATTTCTTCCCAGACCGCCTTGAGGCAGGGTGAAGTGGGAGCCATTGTCGAGGGCGGTATCAGGGATGTTGCTCACTCGCGCTCTATTGGTTTTCCAGTTTGGTCGACTGAAATCACGCCAGTCACAGGCAAGTGGAGGATTCAAACGGTAGAGATCAACGGCGACATTCAAATTGCAGGCATTCGAGTCTCGTGTGGAGACATTGTTTTTGCTGACTCAACGGGCGTTTGCTTCATTCCTATTGGGCGAGCAGCTGAAGTTCTGACCAAGGCCCAAGCGGTTGTGTTGGCGGAGAAGAGGAAATGTGAAGCGATTGATGCTGGTGTACCGATTCCCGATTTACCCAAAAATGCGTAATGTAGGCTGATTGCAAAATAAACGGAAAGTCGTCATGAAAAAATTGTTATTGAGTTGTTTATTTCTCCTTCAGTTTCCATTTGCATGGGCCGCGTATCCAGAAAAGCCAATTGTGATTGTTGTTCCATTTCCAGCTGGCGGCCCAGCAGATGCCATGGGTCGATCGTTGGCACACGCCATGGGCTTGAAGTTGGGAGCCCTGGTTTTGGTTGAAAATAAAGCGGGAGCGGGTGGCTTGCTTGGCGTATCTTACGTTGCCAGTGCTTCTCCTGACGGTTACACCTTGGGCATGGCAGGGACCGGGGCTATGGTCTATGCCCCTTACATTACTAAAAAAATGCCATTCGATCCGATCAATGGCCTGACGTACCTAACCACTTTGGTGAGAACGCCAAATGTTTTGGTGGTCAATGTGAATTCTCCCTATAAAAATTTAGCCGATCTTTTGACCAAAGCCAAAGCGCAACCAGGGGTATTGACGTATGCATCTGCAGGGATCGCTAGCAGTGCACATGTGGTTGCTGAATTGTTTCAAAAGCTAACTGGTGTGAAATTCATTCACGTGCCTTACAAAGGCGCTGCCCCAGCCCTGCAAGATTTGATGGGTGGTCATGTAGACTTGATGATTGGAGAAGTATCGGGTTTGGTCGGGCAGATCAAGGCTGGAACAATTCGTGGTCTTGCATTGAGTGATTCGCAGCGCTTGCAGGCTTTAAAAGAAGTGCCCTCAGCACCCGAGGTAGGCTTGCCCGCTTGGGTGGCCGATGGCGCTTATGGATTGGTTGCCCCTGCGGGCTTGCCAGCGGATTTGACCAAACGATTGCTGGATGCTGCAAACGATGCTTTGCAGACGCAAGAAGTGATCTCTAAGTTCTCTGAGCTCACAAGTCTGACGCAGCCAGGCAATCCAACTCAGTACAAAGCCCTTGTTCAATCCGAACAAGCTCGGTGGTCAACAGTGATCAAAGCAGCAGGCATCACGGACGAGTAATGATGGATTGGATAAAACATTGTTTAGCACAAGCGTTGCAGTCGTGTGTTGATCAAAGAGGAGCAGAAAAAGCAATCATCACGCCCACGGTTCAAAGAACTTGGGTTGAGGTGCAGGAGCATGCGTTACGTGTCGCAAAAGCCTTGATTGAATCGGATGTCCAAAAAGGCGATTTGGTTGGATTGATGTGTGCCAATGATGAGCATTGGATTGATGTGTTTTTTGGCTGTGCCTTGATAGGTGCTATTACAGTGCCCGTCAATACAAGATTCAAGTCTTCCGAGCTGCAGTATTGCTTGAAACAAGCAGATGTGAAGATTTTTTTCACAATGGATGCATTTTTAGGCATCAATTTTCTGAGTCTCTTGAGAGACGCTGAGCCACAAATTGATCATCAATTGCCCGGTGAAAACCTGCCCCTGTTGCGCGAAGTGGTTGTGTTGAGCAAAGATGCACCCAAGGGATGCCTGCCTTTAGAAGACTTTTTACAAAGAGCTCAGCATGTTTCAGATCTCGCTTTAAACGATAGGACCGCACAGGTTTTTGCAGATGATGTTTTATTGATTCAGTTCACCTCTGGGACGACTGCTTACCCTAAGGGTGTCATGTTGACGCACGAGAACATGCTCCACAATGCGAACGCTGTGTCCAATAGAATTGGACTTACACAATTTGATCGTTATTTTAATTGCAGACCATTCTTTCATGTCGCAGGATCGACATTATCGCTTTTGGCTTGTTTAGAAATGCGGTCTTGTTTGGTGACTTTGCCCACTTTTGAAGCGGGCGCTGCGCTGGAAATGATGGCGCGAGAAAAATGTACATTCATCTCAGGCAACGATACCCTTTTCCAATTGTTATTGAACCATCCTGCATTTGATTCTACAAAATTGGTCCTTAAGGGGGGGTGGGCTGCGGCTGGACCGCAAACGATGCACAAAATAGTCACCATCTTGGGAATCAATAATATATGTTGGTCCTACGGGTTGTCAGAGGCCTCTCCCAATGTAGTTAAAAGTGATTATCGCGATGATGTTCAAGCGAGAATTGATGGATTGGCAAAACCACTTCCTGGCATCGAAGTCAAAATATGGGACCCTGAAAGAATTGGCTTTTTGGCGGCCAATGAACAGGGTGAAATTTGTGTGCGTGGATGGAGTGTCATGAAGGGTTACTATGGCAAAGCGGAACTGACTGCGCAAACGATTGATGTACATGGGTGGTTGCATACGGGTGATTTAGGATATCTCACTGAGCATGGGCATCTTCGATTTGTCGGTCGATTAAAAGACGTATTTAGAGTGGGTGGTGAAAATGTTGCGCCTGCAGAAGTTGAAGAGGCCTTGCTATCGCATCCTGCAATTGCAATTGCACAAGTCATTGGCGTGCCAGATGAAAAATATGGTGAGGTATGTGCCGCTTATATCGCACTGAAAAATAGTCACGTCTTGTCGCAAGAGGAGTTGGCCTTTTGGCTGAAGTCAAAGATTGCAAATTTCAAAATCCCAAAGTATTTGGCTGTCGTTGAAAACTTTGAAAATCTTGGGATGACTGCCAGTGGTAAAGTGCAAAAAAACAAGCTGAAGGAAGACGCCCTGAAGCGTTTTAATTTTAAAAATAGTGAATTGACCCATTGATCATGACAAAAGAGTCTATAAATCCATTATCGGGTTCCCATTTCATTGAGGATCTTGGAGTCAAGCTCTTAGATTGGAAAGATGGATCGTCGACCATTGAGCTTGAAGTCGTCAAGCGACTTAGTAACCGATTGGGAATGGCGCACGGAGGTGTGATTTCAACCCTACTTGATCAAGTGATGGGGCTTGCTTGGAGAAGTTTGGGAAATGATCGAATTCCTGGAGGAACCATCAACTTGAATGTCAACTTTATCGCTCCTGGCAATGGGATCTTAAAAGCGAATGGCAGATTGATTCGATTTACAAAAAGCAGTGCATTTTGCGAAGGCGATGTGGTTGATGAGATGGGCGGCATCATCGCAACGGCTCAAGGTGTGTTCAGCGCAAGGCTGAATGTAAAGACAACAACCGATTGATAAAAAAAGATTGAGTTAACTTATGAAAAGACAAGTTATTTTGAGGACCATCGATTTTTTAAAATCGATATGTTTACTTTTGATTTTTTTAGGATGTTCTTGCGTTTTTTCTCAAAACTTTCCCTATAAACCCATCAAATTGATTGTGCCTTTTGCGCCTGGAGGAGGCGCAGATATTGTGGCAAGAACCATTTCGCAACCTATGGCGCAATTGCTTGGACAACCACTGGTCATTGAAAATAAGCCGGGGGGTGGAGGAACCTTGGCGGCTGATTATGTGGCGAAATCTACGCCCGATGGCTACACACTCTTGTACACCACACCAGGCCCACAAATGACCAATCCATATTTGATGGAAAAGTTGCCCTACAATCCTGTGACTGATTTAACGCCCATCAGTCAAGTTGTATTTGGTGCCAGTGTCTTGGTGATCAATAAGAATTTACCAGTCAACTCGATCAAGGAATTGATTGCTTTCGCAAAGAGCAATCCAGGCAAAATCAGCTTTGCAAGTTCTGGCATCGGTTCTTCCAGTCACTTGGCAGGGGAGCTCTTCAAGTCTCGAGCAGGCGTTGAAATTTTTCATGTTCCTTATCGAGGCACGGGCTTAGCGCTTCAAGATATCATTGGTGGAAATGTTTCAATGGCCATCGATTCATTGGGGGCATACCGCTCGAGCATTGATGCAGGTTCTTTAAGGGTATTGGGTGTTGCAACATCAAAAAGACTTGGCGTTTTACCTAGCGTTCCTACCATTGCAGAAGAACTGCCGGGTTTTGAGGGCTCACCTGTGACCTATATCAGTGTTCGCGCAGGAACGCCCAAAGCCATCATTGAGCGGCTTAACAAAGAAGTCAACCTGACTTTGAAGATGCCAGAGGTTAGAACTCAATTGATGTCCTTGGGATTGATCCCTCAAGGCAATACCAGTGAGGAGATGCTGCAACTTATTCGTTCCGAGTCCTTGAAGTGGCAGCATGTCATTGAGCGCTCTGGAGCGAAAGCCGAATGATTCAATATTTAGTTGATCGCTTGGAGTGCTCTAAGTGACTTCGCAGTCATTGGAAAAGTTGGTAGGCTGGAGGATGCCATTTGGTAAATATGAGGGCCGAGCATTGGCTGAACTTCCTGGGCACTATTTGGCTTGGTTTGCCAGAGAGGGTTTCCCAAAAGGAGAAATAGGCGAATTATTGGAGTTGATGTACACGATTGATCACAATGACCTGCGCCATTTGTTGAGACCCATTAAAAACGACCAACACTGATCAATGGATAAACTTGTTTCTTGCATCGTAGACTACTGTACAGATTTTAAGAGTCGACCGATTTCTTTGGCCACCTTTCACGAGTGTCGAAGAAGACTCATTGACGTAGTAGGTTGCGGCTTGTCAGCATTTAACGAGACAGCAACAGTCATTTCTAGAAAAACGGCGGCCCGTTGTGAGTCCAATTTGGGGGATGCATTTTCCAATGTACTCGGAGCTAAGTTAAACGTAGCCCCTGAAATGGCCGCGTTCACCAATGCATTGGGCATTCGTTATTTTGATGGTGCGGATACCTTCCCTGGTGGTGGGGGACACCCAAGTGATTGTTGGGCAGGTTTAATCGCAGTCGCCCAGCATACAGATGCTGATATCAAGTCTTTGTTTGAATCAGTCTTGATTGCCTACGAAGTTTTTTATGAACTCTTTCAAGCCTCAAATTTAAGGGAAAAAGGCATTGACAATGCTTTTTATGTCACTGTTTCTACGGCTGTAGGAGCATCTTATTTGCTAGGATTGAGCAAGGAGTCCATTGCTCACGCCATTTCATTGGCGGTTGTGCCCAATGTCTCGTTGGGTGTGGCAAGGACTGGGGAGCTGTCAATGTGGAAGGCGGGTGCTTCAGCCAATGCTGCAAGAAATGGCGTATTTGCTGCCTTGCTTGCCAAGGACGGTATGAGTGCACCAGCTTTGCCTTTCTCAGGCGAGAGAGGTCTTTTTCAGCTGAGCGATGTCTTTGTCATGAATTTCAGAGTTGGAGAACTCAAGCCGAGAATCTATGATGCGCACATGAAAACATATCTTTGCGATTATCATTCGCAAACAGCAATTACGGTTGCAAAAAAATTGTACGAAAAAGTTTCTGTATCTGAGATACAAAAGGTCATCGTATCTACATACTGGTTCGCTTGGAATGAGGTCGCTAGCGACCCTTCTAAATGGCAACCTAAAAATAGAGAAACAGCAGATCACAGCCTGCCTTGGATTGTTTCTGGTGTATTGGTAGATGGCAACTTTAGTGAAAATTTATTTACGACTGAGCGCTTTAACGACCCTATACTCAACGACTTATGTGCACGCGTTGTGGTCAAGGAGGATGCTGAGTTAACCCATCAGTTTCCTCGCAGAATGCCTTGCCGGATAGAGATTTTTTTAAAAAATGGAACCGTTGTCACGGAGTCTATGGATTTGCCACAAGGACACCCTGATTTTCCAATGGATGATGAAACACTAGCGCATAAATTTTTAATCCTTACCCATAAAATCATGCCAATTAAGCAGGCTGAAGATTTATTAAACCACCTTTGGATCATGGATCTTTCTGACTCATGTAGAAAATTATTTGAGCACCATTTTGTGCATAGAAAGCTTGAAATATGAATAAATTATCTATTCTCAATCGTCTTTTAATTTCTTTTTGTTTCTTTCAATGTGTATACGCTCAAAATTATCCAGAAAGACCTATTTCAATCGTGGTGCCCTTTGCCGCTGGAAGTGGAACGGATTCCATTGCAAGAGTCATTGCACAAAGACTCAGTGACAAATTAAAGCAGACCGTGATTGTTGATAACAAGGCGGGAGCCAATGCGTTGATTGGTGTGGAGTATGTGGCCAAAGCTCAGCCTGACGGGTACACCCTTTTGATGACGACGGCAACTTCACACTCTGCCAACCCCTGGCTTTTTAAGAGTCTTCGATATGATCCTGTGAAAGACTTTACCCCCATTGCAAGGACGGGTGTCATGCCTTTTGTTTTGGTCACCAAATCCAACTCAAGTGCTAAGAGCTTACGCGATTTAATTGAACTTGCCAAAGCCAATCCTGGGAAGTTGTCATTTGCTTCACCCAATGGCACCTCCATGTTGGCTGGTGAAGCCATTGCGAAATTGGCGAACGTGGAATTGATCAATACACCCTACAAATCTGCTCCGCAAGCAATGAATGATTTGCTTGCCGGTCATCTGGATTTTTATGTAGTGGATTTTGCGGTTTCTTTGCCTTACATTCAAAATGGGATGGTCAATCCATTGGGCGTGACCAATCTAAAACGATCGACTCTCTTGCCCGACGTGCCTGCATTTTCTGAAACGATGCCTGGTTTTGATTTGAACGCTTGGAATGGATTTTTTGGCCCTGCCAATTTGCCACCTGCTGTTGTTGACAAGTTGGCAATTGCAACTCGCCAAATATTGGCTGAAAAGGAAACGGTGGAAAAATTAAGTAAACTTGGTTTTGAGGTACAGACAACTCTATCTGCTGACGAGTTTGGAAAATATGTCATTGATCAATTGGCTTATTGGGGCAAGATGATGAGGTTGGTAAAAATTCAAGCGCAATGATGTTTTTTTTATAACCGAGAAGCCAGAACTCTTAAGGTGTATCCAAATGCAAAATTCCTATGATGTCGAAATCTCAAACATTAATTTGATGAAACCATCTCATGTTTCGATATTTCTTGTGCTTTGCGCTTGGATCATTTGTGCAATGCTCAGCTCAGTTCATGCACAAGACAAAAAAGACTATCCAGACAAGCCAATCAAAATGGTAGTTCCTTATGTCGCTGGCGGTGCAGCAGATATCACTGCGCGTTTATTGGCGCAAAGCCTGTCTCAAAGTTTTAATCAAACAGTGATTGTTGACAACAAGCCTGGCGCCAATGGAAATATAGGGGCTGAGTTTGTGGCCAAATCTGCTCCAGATGGTTATACCTTATTGTTAACGGCGAGTGGCCCGTTGGTGGTTAACCCGGTTTTATATAAAAGAGCTCCTTTCGATTCGGTCAAAGATTTTTCTCCAATCAGTCTGGTTATCAGTTATCAATATGCGGTCGTTGTACCTACATTGTCACCGATAAAAAATTTAGCAGAGCTCATTGCTGAAGCAAAGCGCAGCCCCAAAGCGATCAGTTATGGCTCTACGGGTATCGGAGGAGGGGGGCACTTGGCTGGAGAGCTTTTGGCTTTGTTGGCCAAAGTAGACATGACTCACATTCCTTATAAAGGTGCGGCACCAGCATTGGCTGATTTATTGGGTGGGCAGTTGTCTTTCACCTTTGAGCCTTTGGTGACAGCAACGCCACTTATCAAAGCAGGAAAGTTAAGAGCTTTTGCGGTTTCTAGCAGCAAGCGTAGCAAAGCACTGCCCAATTTACCTGCTCTTGCTGAGCTAGGTTTTGATGGATATGATATTTCGCAGTTCCAAGGATTGCTTGCACCAGGTGGTACAGATTCAGCGATCATTCATAAGCTTTACTTGGAGGTCTTGAAAGCACTGAAGATGCCCAATGTCATTAAAAGACTTGTAGAAGATGGCGGGAATGAAATAGTTGGCAGTTCACCCCAAGAATTTACGCACCAAATTCAAGCAGATTTAAAGTTATACGGCAAATTGATTAGTGATGCAAAAATTCAATCGGACTAAATGTCTGTGTCCTCTTGGTTGAAACTTTTGAGTTGGGTATTTTGAGCAATATTTATTCAAAGGTATTGCAATTTAAACGATAATTTACAGATTGTTAATCTGTTTTGTACAAACCATTTATGAATATTGTCGATACTTTCTTGGATGTTTCCAAATTTGTAAGCTTAAGGCGCGATATACATGCTCACCCTGAGTTGGGTTTTGAAGAGCATCGGACTTCAGAGATTGTTGCCAATCGTCTTAAAGAATGGGGTCTCGAGGTTCATACGGGTGTTGCGGGCACTGGTGTGGTTGGTGTCCTTAAAAGAGGCTCGAGCAATCGGTCCATTGGACTTAGAGCAGATTTAGATGCCTTGCCTTTGCAAGAGGAGAATCATTTTCCTCACCGAAGTATCCACCCTGGGAAAATGCATGCGTGTGGACACGATGGACACACGACCATGCTATTGGCTGCCGCTTGGCATTTATCCCAAAGTGGTCAATTTGATGGGTCCATTAACTTTATTTTTCAACCGGCTGAGGAGATGGGCAAGGCCGGGGCAAAGAAAATGATCGAAGATGGGCTTTTTCAGAGGTTTCCGTGTGATGCCGTGTTTGCACTCCACAATTTTTCAATCGGTCATGTGGGACACTTTGCCCTTAATCATGGCGCACTGATGGCCTCAAGCAATACTTGGCGCGTCACGATTCACGGGCAAGGTACCCATGCCTCCTTGCCCCATACGGGCGTCGATCCAGTGGCTGCCGTCATTGATTTGGCCCAGCAGGTACAGTCGTTGGTCTCAAAAGTTATCAATTCTAATGAGCGGGCATTGTTGGCTGTGACACAAATTCAAGGTTCTGGTGCTCCCAACGTCATACCTGATTTGGCTTTTGTGGGTGGTACGATTAGAACGTTCTCTGAGGATGCGAGCGATAAATTGGAGAGCGGTCTAAATCGCTTGGCCAATGGGATTGCTCAAGCCCATGGGTGTCGTGCTGAGGTGAGTTTTTTGCGCGCCTCTCCTCCAGTGGTCAATTATGAGCGAGAAGCTAAATTTGCTGCAGAAGTCATGCGGGAGATTGTCGGCTCTGCTGCAGTCAATGAAAATTATCCTGCAATCATGAGCGCTGAAGATTTTGCGCACATGCTGAAAGTCAAGCCAGGTTGTTACGCTTTCATCGGCAATGGGGATGGGGAGCACCGAATGCCAGATCATGGATCAGGCCCGTGCATTATTCACAATACATCATTTGATTTCAATGATGAAATTATTCCAATTGGTGCCAGTTACTTTGTTAAATTGGCTGAGAAGTGGTTGAGTCATTAAGGAGAATTTATATGCATACGTATTTATTTAAATTTATCGCGGCGACTTCATTCGTATTTTTGAGCTCAACTTCGATGGCTCAAAAGGTCATCAAAATGGTCGTCCCTTTTGGGCCAGGTGCAGTGCAAGACACGGTAGCAAGGACATTCAACAATGAATTGGGGCAAATTTTAGAGGCCACGGTGATCATTGAAAACAAGGCTGGTGCTGGTAGCACCATTGGTACGAACTTTGTTGCCAAGTCCAACCCTGATGGAGCAACTTTGATTTTGGCTGCTGCGAGTCATACGCTTGCGGGGCATTTGTACGAAAAGTTGCCCTACGACCCCATCAAAGATTTCTCACCAGTCTCATTAATTGGTTACTCAGGGTATGTGATTGGAGCTCCAAGTTCTTTGGGCGCCAGTAACCTTAGAGACTACATTCGGATATTGAAAGCAAAACCTAAAGAATACAACTACGCTTCAGCAGGAAATGGCAGTGCGTCTCATTTGGGCATGGCCTCCTTCTTAACCAGGGCTGGTATCGATATGCAGCACATTCCAATGAAGTCTACAGGGGATGCTGTGAACGAAGTGCTCGCCAATCGAGTGCAAGGTGTGACCTCTGCAACGATTGGTTTGATTGGTTTCAGACAAGATTCAAGAATCAAGTTGTTGGCCTACACGGGTAAGCAGCGATCAAAGTTTTTACCTGAGATTCCTACTGTGTCCGAATCTGGAGTGCCTGGTTTTCATTTCGACTCATGGATGGGCTTGTTGGCCGCAGCAAACACGCCCAAGGCAGAGGTAGAGAAAATAAACCGCGCTATGATCAAAGTCTTGGCAGACCCTGTTGTTCAAGAAAGACTCATCAAATTGGGCCTTGAAGTTCAAACCGCTTCTCCTGAAGAGTTTCAACAAATCTTGTCCCTGGATTGGCAAAACGCTGCTGTGATTGTTAAATCCTCAGGGGCAAAATTAGAGTAAATTGAACCAAAGCGTCCATTTAATTCCTTGCCACTTTACAAATGATGTTGCACTTGTTTTTAAAGTGCGTCACTAGCAAAGTCGGCAAGTCTTGAACGCTCACCTCTGGCCAATGTGATATGACCGCCGTGAGGCCAGCCTTTGAATTTATCAACGGCATAGGTCAGGCCAGATGATCCTTCGGTGAGGTAGGGCGTGTCTATTTGGGCTAAATTACCCATGCAGATGATCTTTGTTCCCGGCCCGGCGCGTGTGATGAGTGTTTTCATTTGCTTGGGCGTTAAATTTTGAGCCTCATCAATAATGACATATTTATTGAGAAAGGTTCGGCCTCTCATGAAATTCAAACTTTTAATTTTAATCTTGCTTCTGATCAACTCATTGGTTGCTGCTCTTCCCCATTCTCCCGAGCCCGTATCGGTTTTTGCAAGAACTTCTAAATTGTCATCCAATGCGCCCATCCAAGGGCCCATTTTTTCTTCTTCAGTACCAGGTAGAAAGCCTATATCCTCACCTACACTGACTGTAGCTCGGGTCATGATGATTTCGCTATAACGTCTTTCATCGAGCACTTGTGTCAAACCAGATACCAAAGCAAGCAGCGTTTTGCCCGTTCCAGCTGTGCCAGTCAGAGTGACGAAATCAATTTCAGGATCCAGCAACAAATTAAGTGCGAAATTTTGTTCTCTATTTCTGGCCGTCACGCCCCAGATGGCATTCTTCAAGTGATTGAAATCTTTTAAGGTTTTAAAGACGGCCGTCTTGCCCCTGATCTCTGTGACACGTGCATAAAGACTAGGTTCACCAGGGGACTCAAAGTAGACAAATTGATTGATATGAAGGCTTGGCACGATGGGGCCACTGATTCTGTAATAGGTGTGGCTACCAGACTGCCAGCTTTCAACAGTCTTGCCATTTTTGATCCAAAAGTCCGAGGGCAAGGAAAGCCATCCACTGTATAAAAGATCGCCATCCTCGAGTGTTTTGTCATTTTGATAGTCCTCTGCAGCCAAGCCCAAAGCCCTGGCCTTGACGCGCATATTGATATCCTTGGACACCAATACGACTTCTCTTGATGGGTACTTGTTCTTAAGTGCTTGAACGACGCCTAAAATTTGATTGTCTGCCTTGCCTTGCGGCAAACTGATAGGCAAGCTGATGTCTAAAGTCTCGGTTTGAAAAAATAATTTACCACTGACGTATTTATGACCCGTGCCATTCAGTAACAGTCCCTTGGTCATGTCTGACGCATTTGATGCAGCCAATGCATCCAAAGATCTGCTGGTTTGGCGCGCATTGCGAGCGACCTCAGTCATGCCTTTTTTATGACTGTCAAGTTCTTCAAGGACGATCATGGGCAAGTAGATGTCATGCTCTTCAAATCGGAAAAGACACATGGGGTCGTGCATCAACACGTTTGTATCAAGCACGAAAAGTTTGGCTACGCCTGGGGACTTCTTTTTGATGACCTTTGCTTTGATGGGCGCGGCATTTTTATGTTCATTTTTTCTTGCGCGATACTTTTTAAGCTCCTCGTTGCTGTTGTCAAGACTCACCTCCCCTCCTTGTTGATCGAAATGTGTAAAGACTTGAGGCTTTTCATGGACTGGACCTGGCTCAAAGTGAGCGGCTTGTCTTTTGATCGGATTTGTACTGATGGGGGTTTCAAAGGCTTCTTGGCCTAAAAGGGAGGCGCGTTTTGAAGGGGCAGGGGGCAGAGGCATGTGCTTTTAATGAGTATGTTGAACGTTCGAGGGTTGAGAAAAGGATTCTTGTGCGAGGTTGTTTGCTGTCAATAGAAACCCACGAAGCCTATGAAAAAGCCGCCAAGGGAACCGGGCGGCTAAATTCAACGAAGTGAGACTATAAACAGGGTTAAACAACTCATCAATGTTCATGCAAACATCATAACCCAATCAAATGACAAAAAATACCGTTCAGGCTGTGGCAGGAGCAGGTTTTTTAAGCGCTTTGACCGCTTTCAAGACCTCGTCCACGTGACCAGGCACTTTCAGTCCACGCCATTCTTCTTTCAAAAGACCATCTGCACCGATTAAAAAGGTGCTGCGTTCGATGCCTTTGACTTTTTTACCGTACATGATCTTATTTTTGACAACACCAAACATATGACACATTTTTTCCTCGGTGTCGGCAATCAATTCAAAGGGCAGTTCAAGTTTGGTTTTGAAGTCATCATGGGACTTCATATTGTCTCTAGACACGCCAAACACAACGGCGCCAGCCTTTGTAAAGTCTTTGTATTTATCCCTAAACTGCATGGCCTCGGTGGTACAACCTGGGGTATTATCCTTTGGGTAAAAATAAAGAATCAAAGTTTTGCCGACATGGGTGTGATTTGTTACTTTCACGCCCCCGGTAGCGTTTGCTTCAAATTCGGGAAGGGGTTTGTTTATAACAATCGCCATAGTTCTACTTGTCCAGTGTAACAAAGGGGCCGCTTCAAAAGCGGCAACCCCTTATTTTAACTTCAAAATCGGCCTCCAAGCGGTGCTGCATTTCTTATTTAAAGGAGTTGCATGAGGCGATGAATTTAGTCATCCTCAAGCTCAAAGGGGCCGATAGGAAGCATTCAAATTAAGGGTAAACCCTAGATCTCGTTTGTTTGGCGTTCAAAGACTTTTCGGCTCGATCAATAAAAGGGCGGCGACTTTTCGTCCTTCACCTGCCAAGATATTGTAGGTTCTGCAAGCCGCTGGGGTATCCATGGTTTCAAAACCCAATTGAGCGTGTTTGAAAGCAAGGGCCCATTGCTTGGGCATAAATTTCAATTTTTGACCACTGCCTAAGATCACCAGTTCAATTCCAATCGTTTTCAATTGGATCAATTTTTCCAAGTGAAGGGCGGTCAAGTTCTCGGGTTTAAGTGTTCCAAGAAGTTCCTTTTGACCCTCAGAGCTGATGAGCAAGGAGTCAAAATATTTTTCACCATTGATGGCAATCCAGTCCTGTTCATAAGCCGTGACGGCTTGAACGTCCATTTGATCAGGTTGAAGTTTCATGGGTTTTAAGCTAAAGGGGTCAATTATGTGTTCAAATTATAGGTTTTCATCACGAAAGACCCCAAAGGAGGGACTTTGAAAGCTGTTTATAAATCCAACAAGCTGGCCAATGTCTGTTATGACATTCGTGGTCCTGTGCTCGATCGCGCTCGACAAATGGAGGAAGAGGGCCACAAAATCATCAAGCTCAATATAGGCAATTTGGCTGTCTTTGGCTTTGATGCGCCCGAGGAAATCCAGCAAGACATGATCAGAAACTTGCCCAACGCTGCAGCCTATTCAGACAGCAAGGGTATTTTCGCTGCAAGAAAAGCGGTCATGCATTACTCACAACAACAAGGCATCAAAGGTGTGTTGTTGGATGATATTTATTTAGGCAACGGTGCCAGTGAATTGATTGTGATGGCGACCAACGCGCTCTTGAACGATGGCGATGAGATGCTCTTGCCGGCACCGGATTATCCTTTGTGGACAGCTGCAGTGAGTTTATCGGGCGGCACGCCCGTGCACTATATGTGCGATGAGGAAAATGGATGGATGCCAGATTTAAAAGACATTCGCTCTAAGATCACGCCCAGTACAAAAGGCATTGTTATCATAAATCCAAACAATCCAACGGGTGCCCTGTATTCGAACGAATTGCTTTTGGGCATCATTGAGCTGGCCAGAGAGCACAATTTGGTGGTCTTTGCAGATGAGGTCTATGACAAAGTTTTGTACGATGGTGTTAAGCACACTGCTATGGGTTCACTCTCAGAAGATGTGTTGACACTTACCTTTAACTCGCTCTCAAAAAGTTATCGCTCCTGCGGTTATCGCGCCGGTTGGATGGTGGTCTCAGGAGATAAGAAGTCTGCCAAAGATTACATTGAGGGCTTGAACATGCTTTCTTCAATGCGTTTGTGTGCCAATGTCCCTGGACAATGGGCCATACAAACGGCTTTAGGAGGCTATCAAAGCATCCAAGATTTGGTCAAGGAAGGCGGACGTTTGAAGCGCCAAAGAGATTTGGCTTATGAATTGATTACGGCCATTCCCGGTGTGAGTTGTGTCAAGCCCAGTGCTGCGCTTTACATGTTTCCGAAGTTAGATCCCAAAATGTATCCCATTGAAAACGATCAGGACTTCATCAATGAGATGCTTCAAGAGACCAAAGTTTTGTTGGTGCAAGGCTCGGGATTTAACTGGCCGCGTACCGATCATTTTCGCATTGTCTTTCTCCCCCATGAGGATGATTTAAGAGTTGCGATCAATAGGATTGCGAAATTTTTAGAACTATATCGACACAATAAAGCACAATGAAAAGCATCAAAGTAGGCCTTTTGGGCATAGGTACAGTGGGTCGTGGGACCTTTGAGGTTTTAAAGCGTAATCAAGATGAAATTTCTAGGCGTGCAGGTCGTGGCATCGAGATCACGATGGTGGCAGACTTGGATGTCGCTCGTGCCCGTGAGATCGTAGGTGCAGATGTCCAAGTTGTCTCCAACGGACAAGACATCATCGACAACCCAGAGATCGATGTGGTGGTCGAGCTCATCGGGGGATATGGCATTGCAAAAGAGTTGATTTTAAAAGCCATCGCTGCAGGCAAACATGTCGTAACAGCAAATAAAGCCTTGATAGCGGTTCATGGATCTGAAATTTTTGCGGCTGCAAAAAACAAGGATGTGATGGTTTCATTTGAGGCTGCCGTGGCCGGAGGCATCCCAATCATCAAAGCTTTGCGTGAGGGCTTGACGGCCAATCGAATACAGTGGATTGCTGGCATTATCAATGGAACCACGAACTTTATTCTCTCTGAGATGCGCGATAAAGGCTTGTCTTTTGAGGCCGTCTTGTCTCAAGCCCAGGCTTTGGGTTATGCCGAGGCAGATCCTACGTTTGATATTGAGGGCATTGATGCGGCTCACAAAGCGACCATCATGGCCTCTTTGGCCTATGGGATTGAGGTTCAATTTGAGCGCGCCTACGTAGAAGGCATCACCAAGCTACAAGGTCAAGATATTCTCTACGCTGAGCAAATGGGATATCGATTAAAGTTGTTGGGCATTTCAAAGCGTGTGAAAAGTGGCGTTGAACTTCGCGTTCACCCCTGCCTGGTTCCCAGTAAGTGTTTGATTGCCAACGTGGAGGGTGCAATGAACGCGGTCATGGTTCATGCCGATGCTGTTGGCACGACGCTCTACTACGGCAAGGGTGCCGGTAGCGAGCCCACAGCCAGCGCCGTCATCGCTGATTTGGTGGACATGGCGAGAATGCAAAGCGCTCATCCATCGCACAGAGTGCCGCCTCTGGCCTTTCAAGCCAATCGCATGAGTGATGACCCCATTCTTGATATGTCTGAAGTCATCACAAGTTATTACTTGCGTTTGCGCGTGGCGGATCAAGCGGGCGTGTTGGCCAAGGTCACCGGACTGCTTGCGCAATGCGATATCAGCATTGATGCCGTGTTGCAAAGACCAGCCAGTGAGGGAGAGAGTCAAACCGATTTGATCATTTTGACCCACAATTGTTTGGAAAAAGACATGAATCACGCGATTGGTGAAATTCAAAAACTGTCCTCTATTTTGGCGCCCATCGTTCGAATTAGAAAAGAAGAACTCAGCTGATGAAATATCTGTCGACCCGGGGACTGCCCCAAAAAAGATCTTTCTGCGATATTTTGCTCGAAGGCCTGGCACCCGATGGTGGTCTGTATTTGCCCGAGCACTATCCTCAAATTGATGCGAAAGAGCTGAAAAAACTTGAACTTATTTTTTTTCAGGAAGGTTATGCGAGTTTGGCATTTTCTCTTTTGAGTCTTTTCATTGATGATATTCCAAGTGCTGATTTAAAAGGTCTTTGTGATAAAACTTACACGAAAGCAGTTTTTGGTTCTGAAAAAATTGCCCCTGTCAGGGCTTTGACGGATGGACTTTTTATTCAGGCTCTCTCCAATGGCCCAACGCTTGCCTTTAAAGACATGGCCATGCAGTTGCTTGGTAATTTGTTTGAATATGAGCTGAATAGAAAAAATCAAGAACTCAATATTTTGGGAGCCACTTCTGGCGACACAGGAAGTGCCGCAGAGTACGCTATGCGAGGAAAAAAAGGTATTCGAGTTTTCATGACAAGTCCCAAAGGGAGAATGAGCCCTTTTCAACAAGCGCAAATGTTTAGCTTGTTGGATGACAATATATTTAACATTGCCGTTGAGGGCGTTTTTGATGATTGTCAAGATATTGTAAAAGCCGTTTCAAATGATTTGCCATTGAAGAAACAACTGAAAATTGGCACTGTCAATTCCATCAATTGGGCGAGACTTTTGGCGCAGGTGGTCTATTACTTTGCTGGGTATTTTCAAGCAAAAGCGATGAGCGCCAAGACGCACATCAGTTTTGCTGTTCCGAGTGGTAATTTTGGCAATGTATGCGCCGCTCATGTGGCTCGCATGATGGGACTTCCTATCCATCAGTTGATCGTTGCGACCAATGAAAACAACGTGTTGGATGAATTTTTTAAAACTGGAATTTATCGCGTCAGATCAAGTGCGGACACACACGAGACCTCAAGCCCTTCAATGGATATTTCCAAAGCCAGTAATTTTGAGCGTTTCATCTTTGATTTATTGGAAAAAGATGGTGCGCTGACAAGCAAGCTTTTCTCCAAAGATATTCATGCACAAGGATTTTTTGATTTAAGTGCAGACCCACGTTTCAAGGCTATTTTCAGCAAGTTTGGGTTCACGAGTGGCTCAAGCACTCATCAAAACCGACTTCAGACAATCAAGGACGTTTATACAAAGTATCATGAAATTATTGATCCTCACACAGCCGACGGTTTGAAAGTCGCCCAAGCACGTTTGGTCGAAGATGAGGTGATTGTGGTCTTGGAGACAGCGTTGCCCATCAAGTTTGCTTCAACCATCATAGAAGCTTTGGGCATAGAGCCTCCACGACCAGAGGCATTTGAGGGCATTGAGTCTTTGCCAAAGAGAGTAGCCGTGATGCCAGCCGATGTACAAAAGATCAAAGATTTTATGCTTGAGAATGTAAGCTAATTGTCTTTTGAGGTTGTATTTTGAGGATCCTTTTAAAAAGGATGTTGAAGATTTTCAAGTCGTGAGCTGTCGGCTCACTTTCCCACACCAAGAGCAAGAGTTTTTCGAATGAGTAGACCCCCTTTGATGAGCCTAGAGCAAGCTTTGGAGATCGTTATCTCTCAAGCACATGCCGCCCCGATGAAAGCCGAGGAGATTTCATGCTTTGAGGCCGATGGACGCGTCTTGTTGACTGACTTGATCGCTCCTCTAGAGGTCCCCTCTAGGGACAACAGTGCCATGGATGGTTATGCCATCAATGTGGCAGATTCAATCGTCCCAAATGCCGCTCTAAAAGTCACTCAGCGCATTCCCGCAGGCACAACAGGTCAAACACTTTTGGCTGGGCAAGCTGCTCGTATTTTTACGGGAGCTTGGATACCAGATGGTGCAGATGCAGTGGTGATGCAAGAAGATTGCTTGTTGGACGGTGAACAGCTGCAACTTCAAAAAACCGTTCTTAAGGGGCAGTGGATCAGAAAACAAGGCGAGGATGTCAAATTGGGCCAGACGGTTCTTAAGGCCGGCGAGCGTTTAAATCCAGCCTCTTTGGGTTTGGCTGCAAGCATTGGACAGAATCGTTTGTGGGTTGCCAAGAAACCTCGGGTTGCCTTGTTTTCAACGGGAGATGAATTGGTGATGCCTGGTGAGGTTGAGCCAAAAGACATGAAGCCAGGCTCAATTTACAATTCAAATCGTTTTTTTCTGCGATCGCTTTTGATTCGATTGGGTTGTGAGGTGACCGACATGGGGATTGTGCCCGATGATCAAGAATCCACAATGGATGCCTTGTCGTTTGCAGCTCAGGGTCACGATCTGATTTTGACCAGTGGAGGGGTATCCGTTGGAGAAGAGGATCACGTCAAACCGAGCGTGCAGGCGCTAGGTGCCTTGAATTTATGGTCCTTGTCCATGAAGCCAGGCAAACCTTTTGCGCTGGGTCATATCAATGCAGCGGGTCAATCTTCTTTGAAAACACATTTCATGGGTTTGCCCGGAAACCCAGTCTCTAGTTTTGTCACATTTTTAATTTTAGTGCGTCCCTTTTTATTGGCGCTCCAAGGGGCCAGTCATTTGCTGCCCAAGATTCAAACCTTACCAGCTCATTTTGAGCTGCCAAAAGCCGATGCAAGGAGAGAATTTTTGCGGGTGAAAAAAAATGATCAAGGTGGTTTAGATCTCTTTAAGAACCAAAGCTCTGGGGTGTTGACCTCTTGTGTCTGGGCAGATGGATTGCTGGACAATCCATCTCAACAAACCATCAAATATGGTCAGATGGTCAGCTATTTGTCATTTTCCGAATTGTTCACTTGAGTAAAAAAATCTGTGATGAAAATCATTATCAAATATTTTGCGTCCATTCGAGAATCTATGGGCAGAGGTGAGGAGCTTTATGAAACGAGCGCCAATGATCTTCAGGCTTTGCGATTGGAATTGATTGCAATTGGGTCTCCCTACTCGGAGTCTTTGGCTATAGGAAAAGCCATCCGAGTGGCTTTGAACCAAGAATTGGTCGGTGCGAGCGCTTTGATTAAAACAAATGATGAGATTGCATTTTTCCCACCAGTGACCGGAGGTTGAAGGTTTGTGAATTATTCAGTTTCCATTCAAAAAGAAGACTTCGATCTTTCTCATGAAGTTGCCCATCTGCGAAAAGGGGATCCTCGTGTGGGAGCTGTTTGTTCATTCGTTGGTACTGTCAGGTCTCATGGGGATGGTCAAACCGTGACGGCCTTGGAGCTTGAGCATTACGCAGGTATGACAGAGAAATCGATTGAGAAAATGATCACGCTAGCTCGTGAGCGTTTTGATATTTGGGGCGCGCGAGTTGTGCACCGAGTAGGAGTGCTTAACTTAGAGGATCAAATTGTTTTGGTGGCTGTGAGTTCTGCCCATCGAGCAGAGAGCTTCAAAGCGTGCGAATTCCTCATGGACTATTTGAAAACGCAGGCCCCTTTTTGGAAAAGAGAGTGCACGCCTGAAGGCTCTCACTGGGTTGATGCAAGGGTCTCAGATGATCAAGCCTTGGCAAAATGGGGCATTCAATCTGACAATGCGATTTAAATTGCAGCTTGCGTAAACCGTGTTTAGTTGAGATAGCCGCTATTGGACGTCCATCCGGCCAAAAGATCCGGGGCATAGTTGCCATCTGTTGCATGATGGGTCTCGCTGGTAAGCTTCCATTCTGAATTTTCGATTGCTTTGGAAAGCAAGTGTTTAAAGCCTTGAAGCAAGTTTTTGTCGAGTGTGAGTTCGAGCATTCTTTCGTTGTCTTTGATTTTCTCGCACAAGTCCAACTTCAATCCCTCGTTGTCCAAAAGTGTGGCCTGAAGGTTGGTTACAAGCAACGGGCGAGTTCCTGTCAGGGGGTCCTTTAATTGCTCAAAGGGTGTAGAGAAGTTTGAGTTCTCAAGGGCTTGGTGGTGAATCAAGTCTGCCATGTGCTGCTTGCTTTGATCGTCGTTCAAAGGTCGATTGATGTCCTTTTGACGATTGAGCAGTTCAATATTTAACTTCTCCAGGGCGGGAAGGAATTGCAAAGAAATCTTGCGCGTGAGCCAAACTTCAACAAGTTCCTTTTTTTGCGTATTCATGCGCACTAAAACCCGATCCTCTAAGGGGTCGTGATCAATGCTGATTTGATGAATATTTGTCATGAGGATATGATTTTGTTGATGAATGTGGTGATTTGAGTTGGTTGAGCGAAACTTTTTCAATTTCTCCCCCTTGAAAAGGGGTAATCAAGCCTCACCTGTGTTTTCAATGAAGTCTTATTATTAATCAAAAAAACGAGTAAAAGCCATGCGAATCGACAAACTCACGACTAAATTGCAAGAAGCATTGGCCGACGCGCAGTCTTTGGCGCTCAAACACGACAATTCCTCAATCGAGTGTGCGCATTTGGTCATCGCGCTCCTTGAGCAGCACGACAGCGTTACGCCGTTACTGCAACGCGCTGGTGTCGATACCAAAGCCCTCTCCAAAGGTGTTTTGGCTTTGTTAAATCGCTTACCCAAGACCCAATCGAGCGAACAAGTCCAAGTGGGCAGGGATGTGGTTACGCTCATGCAGTTGGCTGAGAAAGAATCGATGAAGAGAGGCGATCAGTTTGTTGCCAGTGAATTGTTTTTTTATGTTTTAGCTGACTTCAAGAGTGAATGCGCTCAGCTCTGTCGGGATCACGGATTGAATAAAGCCACCATGGAGGTGGCCATCAAGGCCTTAAGAGGAGGCGATAGTGTTCAATC
Organism: Comamonadaceae bacterium; assembly: GCA_947475685.1. GTDB lineage: Bacteria > Pseudomonadota > Gammaproteobacteria > Burkholderiales > Burkholderiaceae_C > Limnohabitans. The sequence continues at coordinate 48,829 of CANJNC010000008.1, forward strand.
GGCCAACTCTGAAGGGCAACGTGAAGCACTTCAAAAGTATTGTGTGGATTTGACAGAGCGTGCACGAAAGGGCAAGTTGGACCCCGTGATTGGGCGAGACGATGAGATTCGCCGTGCAATTCAAGTCTTACAAAGAAGGACCAAAAACAATCCCGTTCTGATCGGTGAGCCTGGTGTAGGCAAGACCGCGATCGTAGAGGGTTTGGCTCAACGAATTGTTGCTGGCGAGGTGCCAGAGTCCTTGAAAGGCAAGCGCGTTTTGTCTCTCGACATGGCAGCTTTATTGGCAGGGGCTAAATTTAGAGGTGAGTTTGAAGAGCGCTTGAAAACAGTTTTAAATGAATTGGCCAAAGACGAGGGGCAAACCATTGTCTTTATTGATGAACTTCACACCATGGTTGGTGCTGGTAAGGCAGAAGGTGCCATGGATGCAGGCAACATGCTCAAGCCCGCTTTGGCTCGGGGTGAGTTGCATTGCGTGGGAGCGACAACGTTAGATGAGTATAGAAAGTTCATTGAAAAAGATGCCGCTTTAGAGAGACGTTTTCAAAAAATCATTGTGGGTGAACCCAGCGTAGAGGCGACTATTGCAATTTTGCGTGGCTTGCAAGAGAAATACGAAGTTCATCATGGAGTGGAGATCACAGATCCAGCGATCGTTGCTGCTGCTGAGTTGTCGCATCGCTACATTACCGACCGGTTTTTACCTGATAAAGCCATTGATTTGATCGATGAAGCGGCGGCTAAAATTAAAATTGAAATTGACTCCAAACCTGAGATCATGGACAAGCTTGATCGTCGACTCATACAATTAAAAATTGAACGCGAAGCGGTTAAAAAAGAGACCGATGAGGCCTCGCAAAAGAGATTGCTCCTCTTGGAAGAGGAAATGCAAAAGTTGGAAAAAGAGCTGGCTGATCTCGAAGAAATATGGAGAAGCGAAAAAGCGTCTGCACAAGGCGGTGCTTTGATCAAGGAAGAGATGGACCGAATTCGCTTTCAAATTGAAGAGTTCACAAGAAAGGGGCAATTCGATCAAGTCGCAGAGTTGCAGTACGGGAAGTTGCCTGAGTTGGAGAAACGACTCAAAGAGGCCAATGCCAACGAGAGTCAAGCCCATCAATCGGGTGAGGGGAGAAAGAATAAATTGCTTCGCACCCAAGTCGGTGCAGAAGAAATTGCTGAGGTCGTGGCTCGAGCCACGGGGATTCCCGTCTCCAAGCTCATGCAAGGCGAGAGAGACAAGTTGCTAAAAATGGAGAGTTTCTTGCATCTGCGGGTGGTCGCTCAGGAAGAGGCCATAGGTGCTGTCGCCAATGCAATTCGCCGCTCGAGGGCTGGCCTAGGAGATCCCAACAGGCCCACGGGATCTTTTTTGTTTCTTGGCCCCACCGGGGTGGGTAAAACCGAGCTGTGTAAAGCCCTGGCTGGCTTCATGTTTGACAGCGAAGACCACCTCATACGAATTGACATGAGTGAATTCATGGAGAAGCATTCGGTCAGTCGACTAATTGGCGCGCCTCCCGGTTATGTTGGATACGATGAAGGGGGTTATTTGACCGAGGCTGTTCGCAGAAAGCCCTATTCGGTCATTTTGCTCGATGAGATAGAAAAAGCACATCCCGATGTGTTCAATGTCTTGCTACAAGTCTTGGATGATGGTCGTTTGACCGATGGACAAGGGCGAACAGTTGACTTTAAAAATACGGTTTTGGTGATGACTTCCAATATAGGTTCTCGGCTGATACAACAAAAGCTTGGTCATGATCTTCAAGAAATCAAGGACGCAGTCAATGAGGAGTTAAAGCAGCATTTTCGCCCCGAGTTTTTAAATCGAATTGATGAAACGGTGGTCTTTCATTCTTTGAGTGCTGACAACATCTCTAAAATTGCAGATATTCAATTGCAAATTTTGTCAATGCGTTTGGCCAAGATAGATTTGGCTTTGAAAATATCGCCTGCTGCACTTGCCGAATTGGCCAAGGTGGGCTTTGATCCCCAATATGGGGCCAGGCCCCTTAAAAGAGCCATACAGCAACGCATTGAAAACCCGCTGTCTAAGTTGTTGCTTGAAGGGTATTTCCATCCAAAAGATGCGATACAGATCAATGTCGACCCTGTGAGGAGTCCTGGAGAGTTTTTCTTTACCAAAGAAGCCTTGCCGGCTTAGTCCATCGTCCCTTAAGCATTCTGTCTTGTCCAAGGCGCATACTGAGTGAGTTGCGTTTTCATGCAGGCGTTCAGGATTAAGATGGTTTAAGCAAGCAAGCCCGCCTTGTGGGAAAATAAAGACCTCAGGACTTGGCGACTTGGGGTTTTCCTTGCTGAACAATGGAAAGCTTCGCGTGTTGGGTCTTCCCTGATAGCAAACTTAAATCTCTTTAAATGAACACTGCTTCCATTTCCTCCTCAACTGCGGAGGTCACTCTTGCTGAGGATGCCAAAATCATAGCATTGGTCGGTTTGGCCCATTCGAGTTCACATTTTTCTCACTTGATATTGCCCTTGATGTTTCCAGTTTTTATCAAGGCGTTTGGTTTGAGTTATTCCGCTCTTGGATTCGTGATGAGCGTGTTTTTCTTTATCTCTGGTGTAGGTCAAGCAGGTTCGGGTTTTGTGGTTGATAAGGTGGGTGCCAGACCCGTGATGTTTGTATCTCTCTTGATTTTGGCCGCAGGATGCTTTTGGACATCCAATGCACAAGGTTATCAAGACTTGATCATCGTGGCGATCTTGTTGGGTCTGGGTAACTGTTCCTTTCACCCGATGGACTACACCATTTTGAATCAGCGTGTATCTGCCAAACGCATTGGCTACGCTTATTCAGCCCATGGTTTGACGGGCAATTTAGGTTGGGCTGTGGCGCCAGTGTTCATGGTGGGAATCACCCAGATGAGCAGTTGGCAAACAGCCTTTTTTTGTGCAGGTCTGGTTTTCTTGGTCATTGCTGGGGTTTTGATTGTTTACAAAGAGAGCATATTGACCCATCCCCAGATCAAGCCCAAAATAGCAGAAACGGGTGAGCACACTTCTATTTTGAAACTGCCCATGGTTTGGTGGTGTTTTTCCTTCTTTTTCTTTTCAACAATCACCTTGGCCGTTGTACAGAATTATTCGGTGATTATTTTGCAGTCCTTGTACAGCGTGAGTCTTCAATCGGCGACGATGACGCTTACAAGCTATATGCTTTGTGCAGCAGTAGGCATGCTCAGTGGCGGATTTGTGGCTGCCAAATGGCCAACACAAAGCGATCAAGTGGTGGCCACTTGCATGGCCGTTGCAGCGCTGTTGATCGCTTTATGTGCCTCGACTTGGTTAAGTGGCCTTTGGGCCATGGTGTTCTTGGCAGCGACGGGTTTTGCCTTAGGCATTGGTGGCCCATCTAGAGATATGATGATTCGAAATGCAACGCCAAAGGGTGCAACAGGTCGAGTCTATGGCGTTGTCTACTCTGGTCTAGATGCGGGCTTCGCTGTTGCGCCCACTTTGTTTGGATATTTTATGGATCACACTTGGTTTTCTGGTGTTTTGTTGTGTTCAGCGCTGACTTTGATGGTCGGTGTCTTTTTTGCGTTTGCCGTTGGACGGCAAGCGATTAATGCTGTTTGAGATCAATATGGCAAAACGTCAATTGGCAGGTCATTTGTTGGTGCAATGTTTGGTCGAACAAGGGGTTACCCACGCCTTTGGAGTGCCGGGAGAGAGTTTTTTAGCTGTTTTAGATGGTTTTCACGCTTATCAAGACCAAATTGAGTTTGTCATCAATCGGCAAGAGGGGGGTGCTGCAAACATGGCGGAAGCCGCTGGCAAATTAAGCGCTCGTCCAGGCATTTGTTTTGTCACACGGGGGCCTGGTGCTACCAATGCCTCTATCGGTGTGCACACAGCCTTTCAAGACAGCACGCCCATGATCCTCTTTGTGGGTGATGTGGGGAGTGATTTTAGAGATCGCGAAGCCTTTCAAGAGTTGGATTACAACTCTTTTTTTGGCCCCAATACCAAAGGCATGGCCAAGCGAGTTGAGAGAATAGACGACCCAGCAAGAATTCCTGAATACGTAGCGAGAGCCTTTGCATTGGCCATGAATGGTCGACCAGGTCCGGTGGTGGTGGTCTTGCCCGAGGACATGCTCAGACAAGAGGTACAAGCCACGCCACTGCCCAAAGTGTTCCCCATCAAAGCCCAGTGTGATCCAAATTCCTTGCTCGATTTTAAAAGAATGCTTGCAGCTGCACATCGACCGTTGGTGATTGCAGGGGGTGGCGGATGGAGTGTCGAATCCGCGCAGGCTTTGGAGGACTTTGCGGAAAAATGGCACTTGCCAGTAGGTTGCGCCTTTCGCTTCCAAGATACATTTGACAACTATTCGCCTTTGTATGCAGGAGATGTGGGCATTGGAATCAATCCCAAGTTGGCTCAAAGAATCAAAGAATCAGATCTCATTGTTGCCATTGGACCTCGTTTGGGTGAGATGACGACCAATGGGTACACCTTGCTTAAGGCACCTAGGAGCGATCAAACCTTGGTGCATTTTCATGCAAGTGCGGATGAGTTGGGCAGAGTCTATCAAGCTGATTTGAGTTTCAATGCGACGATGAATACTGCTGCTTTGGCCCTGAGAGATTTGACGCCTCCCTTGGCCGAAAAAATCGCTTGGCGTGAGTGGACGGATTCGATTCATCAAGAGTACTTGGCCAATATGCAGCCCCAGACATTGCCCGGTTCCGTGGACATGGCACAGATCATGAAAACGGTAGGTGAGTATTTACCCACTGATGCGGTATTGACCAATGGTGCTGGGAATTTCTCGTCTTGGTTGCATCGTTTTCATCGTTATCACGGTTTGTCCAAAGGCTTTAAAACTCAATTGGCTCCAACCTCAGGCGCCATGGGTTATGGGGTTCCTGCAGGTATTGCCGCAAATATCTTGACCCACAGGCTTGCCTTTACGATTGCTGGAGATGGTGACTTTTTGATGACGGGTCAAGAGTTGGCAACAGCGGTTCAGTTCGGTGCAAAGACGATCATATTGCTTCTCAATAATGGGACCTATGGCACCATCCGCATGCACCAAGAGCGAGAGTACCCGACCCATGTCAGTGGCTCAACTTTGAAAAATCCAGACTTTTCAAAGTTGGCTCAGGCCTATGGTTATGTGGGTGTCAAGATGACCAAGACGCTAGAGTTTGAGCCTTTGTTCAAAGCCGCTTTGGCCAGGGATGAAGGGACATTGATTGAAGTCATGCTAGACCCAGAGGTCATCACAACTCGCATGACACTGAGCCAAATTCGAGAAAATGCCTTGAAAAAATAGTCTCATTTCTGGAGTAACTTTCTAGTATGATCTTGGCAATGGATGGTTTTTAAGTGAGCCTTTTGCCATTTGTTTATTTTTTAGAGAGTTACTTCAATTCATGAGCACAATCAACGAAGTCTTTGAAATTCATCTTCATGGGCAAGTTCAACTTCGTCAAGATGTGACGGACAAAGATATCAGCGATGCATTAAAGCCGCTTTGGAGCCAAACAGGAGAAAACACCTTCAAGAAGGGCTCTTCGAGCATTTATGAAGATGAGCCCGGTATTGTGGTGGATAGCAAAGAGCACATGCTCAGAATTTGTTGGACGGTTGTTGGAGAGATGAAGTTTCATCAAAATTTAGATGAATTTTGTATGGGTTTGAACGAGTTGACGGCCATAGGTGCTGCGTTTGAGGTCACCTTTTACAATGAGCAGTTTGAGTCAGGGGATCAAGAAGACTTTGTGCCCGATGAGGAAGAAGAGGGAGAGTTCTTCGAGGAGTCGATGCTGCTATTTGTCGGCCCCACGCCTGCAGCGATCATGGATGTTCAGCGTGACGTCATGGTCCAAGATGTGATTCACATTTTAGAGAGACATTTCGAGCCTGAAAAGTTAGAGGGTGTCATTCGCGAGGTTGATAAGTTATTTATCGATAAATTCGAGAACCTCATTGATTCGCTCGAGCGCATGCCGCAATCAAGTCCTGGCAAGCTCTCAGGGGGCAGTGGTTCCAAGGGGAGCAGTAAAAATAAAAATTCAAGGCGCTTGCACTAACCCCCCTCTGGGATGCGACGGCACCAAGGGTGTGCAGAATGCATAAGGCGTGCACAAAGGGGTCTGTCTGTGCGCCTTTTATGAAAAGTGCAGGACGCTTAACTGCTTAATTTGATCCCTTTGAACTCACCTGTTGCAATTCGCTGTTTCCAGATTTCAGGTCCTGTGATGTGCGCACTCGTGCCTCCCGAGTCGACCGCAACGGTCACAGGCATATCGACCACATCAAATTCATAAATCGCCTCCATCCCCAAATCTGCAAAGCCAACCACTTTGGATGTTTTGATGGCCTTGCTGACCAAGTATGCTGCGCCACCAACGGCCATGAGGTAGGCGCTCTTGTGTTTTTTGATGGCTTCAATCGCGACAGGCCCTCTCTCGGCTTTGCCAATCATCGACAGCAAGCCTGTTTGAGCCAGCATCATGTCTGTGAATTTATCCATCCTCGTGGCCGTGGTTGGGCCCGCAGGCCCCACGGCTTCTTGGCCAACCGGGTCCACCGGGCCGACATAATAGATCACACGATTTTTAAAGTCTACAGGCAACGGTTCTCCTTTGGCCAGCATGTCTTTGATGCGTTGGTGTGCCGCGTCTCGTCCCGTCAACATCCGCCCGTTTAAAAGCAGGGTTTGCCCTGGTGTCCAAGAGGCCACTTGCTCCTTGGTGAGCGTATTGAGGTCTACGCGTTGGCTTTTTTGAGTATCGGCCTTCCATGCCACTTGAGGCCAAAGATCCAAAGATGGGGGGTCAAGGAAAACGGGCCCTTGTCCATTCATGACAAAGTGAGCATGTCGAGTGGCCGCGCAATTGGGAATCATGGCCACGGGTTTGCTAGCGGCATGAGTGGGATACATTTTGATTTTGACATCCAAGACCGTTGTCAACCCACCTAGCCCTTGTGCACCAATGCCAAGCGCATTGACTTTTTCGTAGAGCTCGAGTCTGAGGTCCTCGACTTGGGTCAGCACCTGTCCCATAGAAGCTTTCTCTTGCAGTTGGTACATGTCCAAGTCATCCATCAGACTTTCTTTGGCCATCAAGACAGCTTTTTCTGCAGTGCCACCAATGCCAATGCCAAGCATGCCCGGTGGACACCAACCTGCACCCATGGTGGGTACCGTTTTCAAGACCCAGTCCACCACGCTGTCGCTGGGATTGAGCATAATCATTTTACTTTTGTTCTCGCTGCCCCCCCCTTTGGCCGCAACGGTGACCTCTAAGGTGTCTCCAACAACAACTTCTGTAAAGATCACGGCTGGCGTGTTGTCTTTGGTGTTTTTTCTGGCAAATTCTGGATCGCTGACCACGCTGGCGCGAAGCATGTTCTCGGCATTGTTGTAGCCTTGACGCACGCCTTCATTGATGGCGTCTTCAAGGCTAGCGGTAAAGCCTTCGAGTTTGACGTTCATGCCAAGCTTTAAAAACACGTTGACAATGCCCGTGTCTTGGCAAATAGGGCGGTGACCTGTCGCACTCATTTTGCTGTTGGTCAAAATTTGTGCGATGGCGTCTTTGGCCGCAGGGGACTGCTCACGCTCATAGGCTCTGCCCAAGTGAGAGATATAGTCAGCCGGATGGTAGTAACTGATGAACTGAAGTGCTGCTGCGATGGATTCAATCAAGTCGTCTTGTCGAATGATGGTCATGGTTTTCTCTTAAGGTTGCAAGGTCTGTCAGTGCCAATAGAAGTCAAGTCGGTACTGGCAAGTCCAGGGGTTAAGTTTACTCTGCCTGGGTGTGACTTTTTAGCGCTGGGGCTCAGAAAAAGTCCCATTCTCAGGCGGTGCTGCATTTTGGGCTTGCGGCGCACATTCAAAGGGTTACCCTAGTCAACTTCAGTCAACTTCAGTCAGCTCCCATCACTCTATCCCTTGGCGAAACTCGAGGGCGAAATATGTCGATCCAATCTGATCAAGATCAAAGTTATGTTTTATTTTTGAAATACAGGGTTTTTCTTGTCAGTTTTGTGAAGGAAGTCTCCATAAAATGCAGTTCTAGACTTGGCATGCGCCAATCATCAGTCAATCAGGAGATAAGAGACCATGAGCGAACACCATACTGAGCTTCCCATTTATTACCCACCGAAAGCGTTTTCAGAGAAGGCAGCCATTCCAAGTATGCAAGCTTATGACGCTTTGTGTGCACATGCACAACGAGATTATCAAGGTTTTTGGGCTGAGCATGCCAAGCGTTTGATCACTTGGAAAAAACCATTCACCAAAGTTTTGGATGAAAGTGAAAGACCATTTTTCAAATGGTTTGAAGACGGAGAGTTGAACGTTTCCTACAACTGCTTGGATCGCAACATTGAGCGAGGTTTTGGGGATAAAACCGCCTTGATTTTCGAGGCCGATGGCGGCGAAGTCAGCTCGATCACTTACCGCGATTTATTGGGCAAGACCTGTCAGTATGCGCATGTTTTGAAGTCCCACGGCGTTGGCAAGGGGGATCGTGTCATCATCTACATCTCCATGTCCATCGATGGCGTGGCCTGCATGCAGGCCTGTGCCCGCATAGGCGCAATTCACTCCGTGGTGTTTGGGGGCTTTTCTGCGCAGTCTTTAAGAGACCGCATCGAGGACACCGGTGCAAAATTGGTCATCACAGCCGATCACCAAATCAGAGGGGGTAAACAGTTGGCCTTGAAGTCGATCGTCGATGAGGCTTTGGGATTGGGGGGGTGCGAAAAAATTAAAAGTGTTTTGGTGGTCAAGCGCTCAGGCGCTCCAGTAGAGATGAAGGAGGGCCGAGACCATTGGTTGGAGCCTTTGGCAAGCGTCAAACCCAAGCACATTGAGCCTGAGTGGGTGGGTGCAGAGCATCCTTTGTTTTTACTCTACACCTCGGGTTCAACTGGTAAACCCAAAGGCGTTCAGCACTCAAGTGCGGGTTATCTTTTGCACGCGGCACTCACGACGGAGTGGACCTTTGATTTGAAAGCGAATGATATTTTTTGGTGTACCGCTGACATAGGTTGGGTGACCGGCCACACCTACATCACTTACGGCCCCTTGGCGTTGGGTGGAACGGAGATCGTTTTTGAAGGCGTGCCAACCTATCCAAATGCGGGACGCTTTTGGAGCACGATTGAAAAGCACAAGGTGAGCGTCTTCTACACTGCACCTACAGCCATTCGCTCTTTGATCAAGTCCGCAGAGGCCGAAGCATCGATCCATCCCAAACAATACAATTTGAGCAGCTTAAGGCTCTTGGGGTCTGTTGGCGAGCCCATCAATCCTGCAGCTTGGGAGTGGTATTACAAAAATGTGGGCGGCTCCAATTGCCCCATTGTGGATACTTTTTGGCAAACTGAGACGGGTGGACACATGATCACGCCCATGCCTGGTGCCACCCCCATGGTGCCTGGTTCATGCACCTTGCCTTTCCCGGGGATAGAGGCTGGCGTGGTGGATGAAACAGGCAAAGATGTGCCCAATGGACATGGGGGCATTTTGGTGGTGAAAAAACCATGGCCGTCCATGATCAGAACAATTTGGGGGGATCCTGAGCGGTTCAAAAAGAGTTACTACCCAGAGGACTTCAAAGGACAATACTATTTGGCTGGGGATGGTGCCATTCGAGATGAGAAAACGGGTTATTTCACCATCACGGGTCGAATCGATGATGTGCTCAATGTCTCTGGTCATCGCATGGGCACCATGGAAATCGAGTCCGCGTTGGTGAGTTGCACCGAGTTGGTTGCTGAGGCGGCTGTGGTGGGGCGTCCAGATGACACCACGGGAGAAGCGATTTGTGCTTTTGTGGTCTTAAAGCGGCCAAGACCTCATGGGGAGGAGGCGCTGAAGTTGGCAAAAATACTAAGGGATCATGTGGGCAAAGAAATTGGACCCATTGCCAAGCCCAAGGACATCCGATTTGGAGACAATTTACCTAAAACCCGCTCTGGCAAGATCATGCGGCGTTTGTTGCGCTCGATTGCCAAGGGGGAGGCGATCACGCAAGACACGTCCACCCTTGAAAATCCTGCAATTCTCGAGCAACTTTCAGAGAAAAGCTTCTAAGCCTCTTTGGGTTTTTTAAAGCGCTTTGAGCTGAAGAATCCAAGCCGCCAAAGCTTGGGACTCTTCAGGGCTTACTTGAGGATTGGCTGGCATGGGGATCGCGCCCCAAACGCCCGAGCCACCTTTGATGATTTTTTGAGCCAGTCGATCTTTGGCCAATGGGTCTTTTTGGTACTTGATGGCAACGTCTAGGAAGCTTGGACCCACTATTTTTTTATCCACAGCATGGCAAGACATGCAATACTTGGCTTTGGCCAACTCCATTTGTCCTTGCGAATTGGACATCGCCCCCAAGCCAAAGCAAAAAAATAAAGCAATTCGAGTAACTTCTCGCCTTTGAACGCGAAGAAGCGAAAGTGAAGAAGTTCTTTTTTTCATTTTTTTGATAAAAATCTTTAAAGTCATATTAAAAGGTCCTGTGTTCAAACAAGTCCAGCACAGCACCCTTGCTTGCACTTGAAGCATTGAATGCAAATTTCGCTTGTACGCCGCGCAGATATCTGGCTGCAGGTGGGGTCCAACCTACTTTTCTCTTGGCCAATTCGTCATCGCTCACATTCAACTGTAAGAGCAACTGATGGGCATCGATGGTGATCGAGTCGCCTTCATGGATGAAGGCGATGTTGCCACCCGCTGCGGCCTCTGGGGCCACGTGGCCTACCACCATGCCCCAAGTGCCGCCCGAAAAGCGTCCATCGGTGATGAGGCCAACGCTCTCACCCAGGCCAGCGCCAATCAAGGCTCCTGTGGGTGCGAGCATTTCAGGCATACCCGGCCCCCCCTTGGGCCCCAAGTATCTCAAGACCATGATGTCACCCGCTTTGATTTTGCCCTCTAAAATCGCCTTCAATGCGGATTGCTCATCGTCAAAGACACGGGCGGGGCCCGTCATGACGGGGTTTTTAAGGCCAGTGATTTTGGCCACGCAACCTTCGGGAGATAAGTTGCCCTTCAATATAGCAAGGTGGCCTTGAGCGTACAGTGCATTGTCAATGCTTCGAATCACGGTTTGTCCACTATGGGGATGATCGGGGATCACAGCCAAATTTTCCGCAACCGTTTTGCCAGTGATGGTCATGCAGTCCCCGTGCAAAAGGCCGGCCTTTAAAAGCGTTTTCATGACTTGGGGGATGCCCCCAGCTTGGTGCAAGTCGACCGCCAAGTATTGACCCGAAGGTTTGAGGTCACAGATGACGGGGACCTTTTTGCGAATCATCTCAAAGTCGTCAATGGACCAAGGCACATCGGCGGCGTGTGCAATCGCCAAAAAATGCAAGACCGCATTGGTTGAGCCGCCAGTTGCCATGATCACCGAGACCGCATTTTCAATCGATTTGCGTGTCACGATGTCTCTTGGTTTGAGGTCTTTTTTGATGGCTTCAATCAGTATCTTGGCAGCCGCTTTGGCCGAGTTTTGCGTCTCATCATGCGGGTTGGCCATGGTGGAGGAGAAAGGAAGCGACATCCCTAGAGCTTCAAAGGCACTGGACATGGTGTTGGCGGTGTACATGCCTCCGCATGAGCCCGAACCGGGAATGGCTTTTTGTTCGATCTCTTTGAGCTCGGCATCGGACATGTTGCCAGCCGCATTTTGACCCACGGCCTCAAAAACGCTCACGATATTCAAGTCTTGTCCGTTGTGGCGACCAGGTAAGATGGTGCCACCGTAGACATAAACGGCTGGGACGTTGGCGCGCAGTATGCCCATCATGCCTCCAGGCATGTTTTTGTCACAACCACCAACCACCACAACGCCGTCCATCCATTGGCCTTGAACGCAGGTCTCTATGCAGTCTGCGATCACCTCTCTAGAAACCAAGGAGTACTTCATTCCTTCCGTGCCCATGGCCATGCCGTCAGAGATGGTCGGAGTGCCAAAGACTTGAGCGTTGCCTCCTGCCTCCTCAATGCCTTGAATGGCCGCGTCGGCCAGTTTTTGCAGACCGCTGTTGCAAGGCGTGATCGTGCTGTGACCATTGGCAACACCAACCATGGGTTTTTGAAAATCACTCTCTACGTAGCCCATGCCATAGTACATGGAGCGATTGGGTGCGCGAGACTTGCCCTCCGTGATTTGGGCGGAGCGACGATTGATTTGAATTTTTTTGATGTCCATTTTTTGTCGTATCAAGAAAGGGTTACTTCGGTTGTAAGGTGTAATAGAGAAACATTTTCTCTCAATTCAGTAGTTTAACGCTTTGTTCGGGCACAATATTCAACATGTTAATGCACCCCCAATGGGACCCTGTTGCGCTGAGCATCGGTCCTTTATCCATTCACTGGTATGGCATCAGTTATTTGCTTGCCTTTGCCCTTTTCCTTTTTCTTGCCCATCGAAGGCTCATGTCAGAGCCTTACCGTTTAGCCGTTCAATCTGGACAATGGTCTTATCCAGAGGTGGAGGACTTGCTTTTTTTTGGAGTGCTTGGCGTCATTTTGGGTGGCCGACTGGGTTACTGTTTTTTTTACAAACCGCTTTTGTACTTAGAGCATCCTGAGCAAGTTCTCTATATTTGGCAAGGTGGGATGAGCTTTCATGGGGGCATGATCGGTGTGGTGCTGGCCATGGTGATTTGGGCGCGGCTTAGAAAAAAGCCATGGTTGGAGGTGACCGATTTCATTGCGCCATGCGTGCCCACGGGTTTGGCCAGCGGGCGAGTGGGCAACTTCATCAATGGCGAGTTGTGGGGCAGGCAAGCCAGTGAGCAGTTGCCTTGGGCAATGGTTTTTCCTCAAAGTGGCTCATTGGTTCCAAGGCATCCCTCTCAAATCTATCAGTTTCTCTTAGAAGGGGTGCTGCTTTTTGTCGTTTTGTGGTTCTTTGCCAAGAAAAAACGACCGATGGGTGTGGTGTCGGGCGTGTTTTTAGTGGGCTATGGACTTTGTCGTTTTGGAGCAGAGTATTTCCGAGAGCCAGATGCGTTTTTGGGCTTGTTGGCTGCAGGCTTGAGCATGGGGCAGTGGCTGTGCGTGCCCATGGTGCTTTTGGGCGCTTATTTCTTGGTTGCAGGGCGCTTTAAAAAGATTTAGACGCTCTTTGGCAATTTGCTCAAACCCTGGGTGATGTTTTTGTGTGGAAAAATGAAACCAGGGGATTCAACAATTGGGTGTATTAATGCGTAATTACCTATAATTACGGATAATTATCAAACTTTCCCACCCATGAAGCCACCCATCATCTCCTTGCACCACGAAGTGGCCGATTTGATTCGGGATCAAATCTTTGATGGCGAACTTGCGTCTGGTGCATTCATCGATGAAATGAAGTTGTGCGAGACATTGTCCATTTCAAGAACGCCGCTTCGAGAGGCTTTGAAGGTATTGGTCTCGGAGGGCTTGCTTCGACACGAAACTCGGGTGGGGTGTTTTGTGCGCGTGCTCACAAGCAAAGACATCGATGAAATTTTCCCAGTTTTAGGTCTTTTAGAGGGCCGAGCCGCCTACGAGGCCGCCCTGCGGCTCAATGATGCAGACATCGAGGCCTTGGAGATTTGGCAAGAAAGGCTTGGTCAACTTGCCAAGGACAAAGACATCAAGGCTTACTTTAAGACCAATTGGGTGATTCATGAATCCATCATCGCTTTGGCCAACAATGCTTGGCTGGCTCAAGTTATTGCAGAGTTAAGACGAGTACTTAGGTTATCGAGATTGCTTCAACTGCAATTGCCAGATCGATTAGAGAAGAGTTTTTCTGAGCATGAGAAAATTTTCGCAGCCTTGAAGGCAAAAAATCCGACGGATGCACAAGAGGCCATGAAAGAACATTTAAACCAGCAGCACCAGGTGATCAGACACTTGGTCGACACATCCCCGCAACTTTCACTGGCACTTAACCCATGAACAGACCCCATTGGCTTGAACGCGGCATGAAATTGCTTCGCTCCAAATTAGATCAACCCACCAAGCCAGAGGCTTTAAAGGTTGCTGAGGACCGTTCAACTCGAGAGAGAATTGATGCTTCATTAAAGCACCGTGAAGAGGCCTTGTCGCCTCGCTCTCTGCGAAAAATTCTCTCCCAACTCAATGACATCATTGACTCCAAGGTCAGCGAAATTGAGGGCGGGCGACGCGCCAAAGTGTTTGCCAAATGGTATGAGTTGAGTTTGCCTGAAGTCAGACTTGATGTTTGGTTATTGATGAGCGAACACTTTGGGCCTGATGCCAAAAAAGTCATGTCGGCCAAAGAGGAATACACGCAAGCATTCGGCACGCAAGAGGAGGGCGCTGCTGAGATCAAATTGCGTCGCTCCTTGGTCTCTCCTAGAACTCGGTTGTTTCAGCGCTTTGCCGCCTTTGATGGTGGTTTGACATTTTTATTGAGCGTCAGAGCAGAGCTCATCCCGCACTTGAAAACCAATAAGCGATTGGTGGCATTGGATGCGGAGTTGGAAAATCTATTTTCGACTTGGTTGGACGTGGCTTTTTTAGAGCTCAAACGTTTGAGTTGGGATTCCCCTGCATCTTTGATTGAAAAACTGATTCAATATGAAGCCGTTCATGACATCCGCAGTTGGGCAGATTTGAAGAATCGTCTGGACAGCGACCGACGCTGTTACGGGTTTTTTCATCCCAATTTGCCCAACGAGCCCTTGATCTTTGTGGAGGTGGCCTTGCTGGGTGAATTGGCCAATAGCATCACTCCTTTGTTGGATGAAAATGCCGCGCCAGAGAATCTTCAAAAAGCCACTGCAGCTATCTTTTACTCCATCAGCAACACGCAAGCTGGCTTGAGGGGGGTTGGATTTGGAGACTCACTGATCAAACGCGTGGTGCAGGTGTTAAAGGACGAATTTCCTAAACTTAAAACCTTTGCGACCTTGTCTCCCATACCGGGCCTCAAGCCTTGGGCCACCAAGAACATGGACTCGCTTTTGGCGCGCGCGGGCGATAAACAGACCAAGGCTTTGCAAAAATCACTGGGCTTGGCAGAGCTCAATGGCGCTGAGCTCATCAAGGCCATCGATGCCCTTGGGGATTTGTCGAAAAATGCGGTTCTAGAGAGCTTTTTAAAGCAAGCCGCTGCGGTGTACTTGGGCCAAACGCTGCTTGATGGTCATCCATTGGATTCCGTTGCCAAGTTTCATTTGCACAATGGTGCCCGGGTCGAACGCATCAACTGGTGCGCCGATCCATCGATCAAAGGCTACAAGCAGTCTTGGGGCATCATGGTCAACTACCTCTATGATTTGAGAAAATTAGATCGCCATCGCATGCTCTTGGCCAAGGGCAAAATCACCGCCTCCTCTGACGTGGAGGACTTGTTTTTGCCATTGGAAAAGGAAAATTAATTCTCTGAGCACTTGACCTTTTCGGATCATAAAAGAAGACCGGGATCATTGACCGAACATGTTCATAGATGTGGGTCTCGCAACCAAAGCCTTGGCCGGTGTTGCGTCGATTCAAGCACACAGCTTTGTTGGAATGCTTTTTGTCTGCTTTGCAGGCAAAAACCCCTGTGAACCCGCCTAAAATCTTAAAATGTTTAAAACACTCTAAAAAAGTATAGGAGCTTCATGTCTGGCCCCCTTTCACACATCAAAGTACTTGACTTGTCAAGAGTCTTAGCTGGGCCTTGGGCCGCACAAAACTTGGCCGACTTGGGCGCGCAGGTGATCAAAGTCGAGCGTCCCAAAAAAGGGGACGATTCCAGGGCTTTTGCGCCTCCTTTTTTAAAAGATGAGTCAGGACAAGCGACCAAAGAGTCTGCCTATTACTGCGCTGCCAATCGAGGAAAAAAATCAATCACCATCGATATCTCTTGCAATGAAGGACAGGCCTTGGTGCGTGAATTGGCCAAGAATGTGGATGTGGTTGTGGAGAACTACAAGGTGGGTGATTTGGCGCGTTATGGTTTGGGCTACGAGGACATCCGAGCCATCAATCCAGGCATCATTTATTGCTCAGTCACGGGCTTTGGACAAACAGGCCCCTACAAAGACCGCCCGGGTTACGACTTCATGGCCCAGGGGATGGGGGGCTTGATGAGTGTCACGGGTGAAAGAGATGATTTGCCGGGCGGTGGTCCCCAGCGAGTCGGGGTGCCCATCATTGACATGACCACCGGCATGTATGCCAGTGTGGCCATTTGTGCAGCCATTGCTCATCGTGCCGTTTCTGGACAGGGGCAATGGATTGACGTCTCGCTGCTCGATTCGTGTGTCGCCATCTTGGCCAACCAAGCCATGAATTATTTTGCCACAGGCGTCTCGCCTGCCTCTCTTGGCAACGCACACCCCAATATCGTGCCTTACCAGACCTTCAAGACCTCAGATGGTGCTTTGATTTTGGCTTGTGGAAATGACAACTTGTTCAATAAATTCTGTGAAGTCGCCCAGTGTGAACACTTGGCCAAAGACCCCAGGTTTTGCACCAATGGTGAGCGGGTCAAAAATCGCGAAGAAATCACGGTGCTTTTGAATGCCATATTTTTAGGAAAAACCACCAAACAATGGGTGGCATTGCTCGAGCAAGCAGGTGTGGCCAATGGGCCCATCAATACCATTGAAGATGTCTTTGAGGAGCCTCAGGTTTTGGCCAGGGGGATGAAGTTTGAGTTGCCTCATGCGGTGGCGGGAAGTGTGACTTTGGTGGGCAGTCCAATGAAGTTTTCACACACGCCCCTCAAGCACGAGATCCCGCCTCCCGCTTTGGGCCAACATACGCAAGAGATTTTGAAGTCGGTTCTACACAAAACGGATGAAGAAGTAAAGTCTTTGATCGATCAAGGGGTGGTTTAACGCGCTTTCAAGTGAGTCGAAAACTTGAGACTTACAACGCCAAGCCCATCCATCTCAAACCCACCCTTGGTGCCAGACCGAGTCGTTTTGCAGATCACGCCAGGCGATGACCTGAGTGGCTTTTGAAAATACAGCCTCAATTTCTACCGACTCAATTGGATCGGTTGGTAGCTCGGGTTGTATCACCCGACTGACCAAGAAGTGTTTTTGTTTGGCCACCGGTTGCACGGCCGTCCACTTGGTCAGGTGCAATTTTTTAGGGTTCAACGCATTCATGGTGGCCGTTCAATCGCGCATAGCCGCTTTGATGGCCGCGCTCAACTCAATCACCGCCAGCGCGTAATAGCTGCTCCAGTTGTAGCGCGTGAGGGTATAAAAGTTCTCTGTACCCAGCACATAGCTGGGTTCAGCCTCTGCGTTTTCTAGCATCACCAAGGCCAAAGGGCCTGTGTGACTTTGTACCGTGGGGGTCAATGGCAGGCCCCAATCCATCAACTGTTGGGTTTTAAAGCTTGGCAAAATATCTGGTGCAAGCAGTTCTTGCAAATGTGTTTTGTCAAAATTGGGATCAATGTCAAAGTAAGTTGGCATGTGTGACTGCCAACCAAATTTGGCCAAATAGTTGCCCACCGATCCAATCGCATCGGCTGGGCTTGCGTTCAAGTCAATGTGTCCATCTTCATCAAAATCGACTGCAAATTTGTGCCAATTCGAAGGCATGAATTGGGGCAAGCCCATGGCGCCCGCATAGCTTGAAATCCACACCGATTGTTGGGTTGTTTGCATCAGTTTCAACAAGGCGCCCAATTCTTGCTTAAAAAAGGCCTCCCTTTCTTGCGCTCGTGGATGGGACTTTGGAAAGTCCATGCTCAAAGAGGTCAACACATCGAGTGCTTTAAAGTACCCCATGTTTTTGCCATAGAAGGTCTCAACTCCAATGATGGCGACAATGATTTCCCATGGGACTTGGTAAAGACTTTGAGCTTTTTCTAAAGATGCCCAGTTCTTTTGTGCAAAATCACGACCCCCTAAAATTCTTGACTCGCTTAAAAAACGCGCTTTATAAGCCATCCAATTTTTTTTCACCCCGACGCTGGGCGGAAGCACCAATTGTTTGACTTTGCTCAGGCTTTTGGCTTTGAGCAATTGATCGAGCACCCAGTGGCTTGGCAGATTGTTTTCAAGTGAAATGTGATTGGCCAATGCAACCAACTCGGGTGTTCGCTTGAATGGAGGACCCGTTTCGCTGATGATTTGTCTGGCTTTGTAGGACCCTTTGTGAAGCCCTTTGTGAGGTGCCTTGGCGTTTTTTTTTGGGTTTTGACTTGCCAGAGGTGAGCTTGCGCCCTTGTCTGGACTCGCACGGCTGCTGGGGCTGCAAAGAAGCGCTGAAAAAATGACACAAAATAGGCCTGTCATACGCATCACGCAAAGCAGTTTGGCAGTCGAATGATAAAAGGTCAAAATAGATGCTCCTCAGGCCAGTATTCTAATGGAGGCCTTAGAATTGATCGGCAGTCAACTTTTTTTAAAAATGCGAGGCCTTGGAAGATGAACAAGACAGGTTTTTATTCAAATCCCAATTGCCATTTGCATGAAATGGGTCAAGGGCATCCTGAGAGCCCTCAAAGGTTGGATGCGATTGCCGATAGGTTGTTAATCTCTGGCTTGGACATCGCACTGCACATGCAAGAGGCTCCCCTGGCAAGTGAGCAAGATTTGCTCTTGGCACACGAACCTCAAATGATTGCCGATGTCAAGCAAAAGGCCCAAGACTTAAGTGCGCAAGAAGGGTTGAGGCAACAACAGTACGTTCACATCGACCCTGATACGTCCATGAATGCGCACACCTGGAAAGCGATCTTGAGCTCGGTGGGTGCTGTCCTTGCCGCAACAAATGCCGTGATCGATGGACAACTTGAGAACGCCTTTTGTAGCGTTCGGCCTCCAGGTCATCATGCGACCAAATCAAAGTCCATGGGTTTTTGCTTTTTCAACAACGTGTCGATCGCTGTGAAACATGCTTTGGATGTGCGTGGGCTGCACCGCGTTGCGGTGGTGGACTTTGATGTGCACCATGGCAATGGCACTGAAGATATCTTGGCCGGTGATGAGCGAGTCTTGATGGTGGGCTTTTATCAACACCCCTTTTATCCTCACTCACACAAGAGTCCCCAGCCAAGCAACATGATCAATGTCCCTTTGACCGCTTACACCAAGGGTGATGAGGTTAGACGGGTTGTCACGGAGCAATGGATGCCAAGGCTACAAGCACATCGCCCACAGATGATCTTTATCAGTGCGGGCTTTGATGCGCACCGAGACGATGAAATGGGCCAAATGCTGCTCAAAGAGGGCGACTACGCTTGGATCACACAACAAATCGTTGAGCTTGCGCGCACCTATTCAAATGGAAAAATTGTTTCATGTCTTGAAGGTGGTTATGATTTAAGGGCATTGTCAAGCAGCGTTGAGGTGCATTTAAGGGTTTTGGCCGATTGCTAGCCGTTTCTTTGGGTTTGAGCTTTAAAGTTTTAGAGGGTCATCGATGACTGATTTTTTCAGTGTTTCTTTTGGAATCCAAGCTGTGTGTTTGGTGCTGATGGTTGGGCTGTCGTTTCTGTGGAGTCAGTGGCTCACCAAGCGCGTGAGCCACGAGCAGTCTGTTTGGCTAGGAGAGCCTGTGCACGAGGGTTTGTTGCTTCCCTTTTGTGCGTTGATCTTTTGCTTTGTTTTAAAGATCGTTTTTCAAGCGCTTCATCAACCCATCGATTTGATTTTGATGGCCTTGCCGTTGTTGGTCTTTACAGTGGCCGTTCGTTTAATTGCGCGCGTGCTGTTGTTTGTCGCGCCCAACTCACCTCTTATGCGGGCTTTAGAGAAAGTGTCTTTTGGTGTGTCTGGTTTGATCTGTTTTTTATGGGTCACCAACCTTTTGCCGGATTTTTTAAATGAGTTGGAGTCGATTCATTTGTCCTTTGGTAAAAGTCAAATGAATCTAAGAGCCTTGCTTGAAGGTTTGGCCTCGATGGTTTTTGTATTGATTTTTTCACTTTGGCTGTCCGCTGCGATAGAGCGCCAATTGATTGCCCCCACCGTTCAAGACCTGTCCATGAGAAAGGTGCTATCGAATTTGCTCAGAAGTGCTTTGTTGGTGCTGGGTGTATTGGTCACGGCGTCTACTTTGGGCGTCGATTTGACAGCGCTTTCAGTTCTTGGAGGTGCACTTGGCGTGGGGCTGGGATTTGGTTTGCAAAAGCTTGCTGCCAACTATGTCAGTGGGTTTGTGATTTTGCTTGAACGATCCATTCGCATAGGTGATTATGTGAAAGTGGACAATTTTGAAGGCGAGATCACCGATATCAAAACCCGTTTTACTTTGATACGCTCTTACAGCGGACGCGAGTCGATTGTGCCCAATGAGCTTTTGATTTCTCAGCCCATTGAAAACTACTCCCTTGAAGATCCACAGGTGATGTTCAGTACCGTGATTGCTTTGGACTTCAAGAGCGATGAGACCTTGGTCCGGGATGTCTTGATGCAGGCTGCATTGTCTTGTGAAAGGGTGCTGACAGACCCGGCACCTTCAGTGCTTTTGCAATCCTTTGAGGAGGGGGCCTTGAGGTTCAAACTTAACTTTTGGATCAACGACCCGGAAGCGGGGCAACAAAATATCTTGTCAGATGTCAATTTTGCGGTTTTACAAGCTGTGAGGAAGGCCAATCTGCAAATTCCAATGCCTCAAAGGCAGTTGTTTTGGGCGTCAGGCCAAGAGGGAGGGCCTGTGCCGTCTCGAAGTTGAAATTCAGTTGCTGCGCAGCTTTTTAAGCCTAGTGTGTCCTCTTTTAAAGCTTTGGGTCAGTATTCAACTAAAATGAGTCATAGCCCCTTTCTTGGCTTGTCATGTCAAGAATTAATTTTTTGTGGAGTATTTGATGAAGATCTTGGTCCCGGTAAAAAGAGTGGTGGATTACAACGTCAAGGTGCGCGTGAAATCCGATCAAAGTGGTGTGGACATTGCGAATGTGAAAATGAGCATGAACCCCTTTGATGAGATCGCAATTGAAGAGGCCGTTCGCTTGAGGGAGGCTGGTATTGCCAGCGAGGTGATCGCTGTTTCTTGTGGTGTGACACAGTGTACGGAGACACTCAGAACAGCCATGGCCATCGGAGCAGATCGGGCCATTTTGATTGAAACCACAGAGGAGCTTCAACCTTTGGCGGTGGCCAAGCTGTTGAACGCCATCGTGGACAAAGAAAAGCCTTCTTTGATCATTTTGGGCAAACAAGCCATTGACGATGATTGCAATCAAACCGGTCAGATGTTGGCCGCGTTGGCGCGTTTGCCACAAGCCACTTTCGCCTCTAAGCTAGAAGTGCTTGACAATGAAGTCCACGTGACCCGAGAGATTGATGGCGGCCTTGAGGTGGTGTCGCTTCGTATGCCCGCAGTGGTGACCACTGACTTGAGGTTAAATGAGCCTAGATTCATCACTTTACCCAATATTGTGAAAGCCAAGAAAAAACCACTTGAAACGTTCAAGCCTGAGGAGCTGGGTGTGGACGTCACGCCCAGAATCAAAACGTTAAAGGTGTGTGAGCCCGCTGAGCGTGGCGCTGGAGTGCGTGTAGTCGATGTGGATCAATTGATCGATAAATTAAAAAATGTGGCCAAGGTCATTTGAGGTGGCGCTTGGGGACTTTGAAGTTTAAAAAAGTAATGTTGAAGGATTTTCTAAAATGAGCGTATTGGTCATTGCTGAACACGATAATGTGTCACTGAAAGTGGCAACTCTCAACACCATTGCGGCTGCATTGGCGCTGTCTGGTGCCGTGGACGTCTTGGTTGCAGGAGATGCTTGCCAAGGCGTGGCGGCTGAAGTGGCCAAGGCCGTGGGTGTGAGCAAGGTCTTTGTCACCGAGTCCCCCGCCTTGGCAAATGCATTGGCGGAGAATGTATCGTCCCAAGTTCTTGAGCTCGCCAAAAACTACACACACATTTTGTTTGCGTCCACAGCACAAGGCAAGAACGTAGCGCCTCGCGTCGCTGCGTTGTTGGATGTCGCACAAATCTCAGATGTGACGCGGGTCATCGACAGTCAAACATTTGAGCGCCCCATTTATGCAGGAAACGCCATTGCCACTGTGCAGTCTTCAGACGCCTTGATGGTGCTCACCATCCGAACCACGGCCTTTGATGCGGTGGCTTTGGGCTCAAATGCTGCCCCCGTGCAAACCATGCAAGCGGTCACGGACAGTGGGTTGAGTCAATTTTTAAGCAAAGCCATCGCTAAGAGCGATCGCCCTGAGCTTGCCGGTGCCAAGATCATCGTCTCTGGCGGGCGCGCGCTTGGGAGTGCAGAAAAGTTCACCGAAATCATGATGCCTTTGGCCGACAAGTTAGGTGCCGCCATGGGAGCGAGTCGCGCAGCTGTGGATGCGGGTTATGCACCTAACGATTGGCAGGTGGGTCAGACCGGTAAGATCGTCGCGCCAGACTTGTATGTGGCTTGTGGCATCAGTGGCGCCATTCAGCATTTGGCCGGCATGAAAGACAGCAAGGTCATTGTGGCCATCAACAAAGATTCTGAAGCGCCCATTTTCAGCGTGGCTGACTTTGGCCTAGAGGCTGATTTGTTTCAAGCGGTCCCTGAGTTGACTCAAAAGTTGTAAGGCTTCGTCATGAGTTTCAATGCTCCTTTGAAGGACATGTTGTTTAACTTGCAACACATCTGCGATGTCCAGGAGTTGTCTACTTTGCCTGGCTTTGAAGAGTTTGGCCTTGAAACGTCCCAAATGATCCTTGAGGAGTGCGCGCGATTTAACGAGTCCGTCGTGGCGCCCTTGAATGCCTCGGGCGACAAAGCGCCACCCGTTTTCGCTGATCGTGTTGTCAAGACCTCAGTGGGGTTCAAAGAGGCCTACGCCCAATACACCCAAGGGGGGTGGCAAAGCTTGCAGCATCCCTTGGAATTTGGCGGTCAAAATCTACCCAAGTCGGTGGGCGCTTTGTGTGCTGAAATCTTGAACTCAGCCAACTTAAGCTTTGCACTGTGTCCTTTGCTCACGGACGGTGCCATTGAAGCCTTGCTCACAGCAGGCTCGCAAGCACAAAAAGACACCTATCTGCATCGATTGGTCAGTGGTGAGTGGAGTGGGACGATGAATTTGACGGAGCCACAGGCTGGCTCTGATTTGTCTTTGATCCGAACTCGCGCTGAGCCTTTAGGGAGCGGCGACTATAAGCTCTTTGGCACGAAGGTGTACATCACCTTTGGCGAGCATGACATGACTCGCAACATTGTGCACATGGTTTTGGCCCGAGTGACGGGTTCTCCCCAGGGCGTCAAAGGGATCAGCTTGTTTCTGGTGCCCAAATTCATGCCCTTGGACAACGGGCAATTGGGTGAAAGAAACGATGTGTATTGCGTGAGTTTGGAGCACAAGTTGGGTATCAAAGCCTCCCCCACTGCCGTCATGCAATTTGGAGACCATGGAGGCGCCAAGGGCTTTTTGGTGGGTGAAGAAAATCGAGGCCTCGAGTACATGTTCATCATGATGAACGCCGCTCGTTTTAGTGTGGGCGTGCAAGGCGTGGCTTTGGCAGAGCGGGCTTATCAAAAGGCGGTCAGTTATGCCAAAGACCGGCTCCAATCCAGGCCCGTGGATGGTTCGCAAAAGACGGCGGTCGCCATCATTCACCATCCAGATATCAAACGCATGCTCATGACCATGAGGGCCTATACCCAAGGGTCTCGCTCTTTGGCGGCCTTTGCCGCTGGCGCATTTGATCGAGCGCATCACCACCCCAAGCAAGAAGTCAGGCAAGCGCAATTGGCCTTGTATGAGTTCTTGGTGCCCTTGGTCAAGGGCTTTAGCACAGAGATGAGTCAATGGGTCAGTTCAATGGGTGTGCAAGTGCACGGGGGCATGGGCTTTATGGAAGAAACGGGTGTCGCCCAATATTACCGAGACGCCAAGATTTTGAGCATTTATGAAGGCACGACGGCCATTCAGGCCAATGACCTCTTGGGGCGAAAGACGCTTCGAGATGGGGGTCAATTTGCCATTCGCCTGTCGCAGATGATGCAAGAGACTTTGGATGTGCTCGAAGAGCAAGCGCTTGAAGACTTGGTGGTGATGCGCGTGCAATTGAAGAGCGCCAAATCCCATTTTGATCAATGCGTGAAGTTCATGGTTGAGCACGCCCACACAGATCCCAATGGAGCCTATGCTGGCAGCGTTCCCTATTTGATGCTCGCCTCTTTGGTGGTGGTGGGTTGGCTCTTTGCCAAGTCGATGTTGGTGAGCCAAGCACACATTGAGCAAAAAGCGGATGAGCGGTTTTACTTGGCGAAAATGAAGACAGCAAGATTTTTTGCGGAGCATATTTTGACCCAAACGCAAAGCTTGCTGCAAGGTATTTTAAGTGGCTCAAAGAGTGTGATTGCCCTGGAGCTAGAAGACTTTTAAGGGCAAAGGCTAAGAGATTGGATGTTCAACAGGTTGTCTGTGATCCTCCACGGCAATGAGCGTAAAAAAACACCTGTTCACATACCTGACTTCGCGGGTGATGATATTTTCTGCCAACACCTTGACGCCCACTTCCATGGATGTTTTTTTACTCTGAAATTGACAGAGGATAAAAACGCAATCGACCCACTCGCATGAATGGATTGTTTGAAAGTCACTTGATCAACCGACAAGGTCACCACATAGCGAGCGGCATAGCGACTTGCACAAGCACAGGCGACTTGGTCCAACGGTTTAAGGATGGTGCCGCCATGAACGTTGCCCGAAAAAAAGGCTCTATCTGGTGTCATGAGCACGCTCATGGCGAGTTGGTTCGCATCCAGACTCATGCGTCCCATGCAGGAGGGAACGCTTTGGGAGAGCCATCATCGTTAAAAAACCGAGTGGCCATGATTTGGCAGCGCTTAATGAACCGGTGTTCATGAGGCAAATAATCTGCAACTGCGTTGTGAATCGTCCCAAAATTGTCCCACATCAAAACGTCCCCTTCCTGCCAATGGTGCTTGTATTGAAGGTGTTTTTGCAATTGGTGTTCAAACAAACGATCAAGAATTTCTTGGCTCTCTTGGGCCTGCATGCCATCGATGGACATGGCGTATCCAGGGTTGGCGTACAAGACCCTTCTTTTCGTGATCGGATGCAACATCGTCAAGGGGTGAGAAACAGGGGGTTTTGCCAGTTTTTGTGCTGGGGTCAAAGGCGGCCTTGAGCTGCCCTTTTCCATGCGCATTTTGTCCCAAAACTTGCTGAAGTCGTGGGTCGCTGTTGCACCGTTGATCCTTTCTTTCAATGGCTTTGGCAATTCTTCATAAGCTTGGTGCATATTGCAAAAGACCGTATTGCCCAAGGACACACCATCTCGAAAAGGAATTTTGATGCCATAAAGCACATTGGCAAAGGCAATCATTTTGCTGTAAGACATGTCGGTGTGCCAGTCTTGTCCAGCGTCCGCAATGCCCAGAGGTTTCCCGTTGTCCAGCATATTGGACAAAATCATCACCTCTGGAATGCCGGGCTCTTGGTAGTTGTTGGCCACATTGATTTCAAGTTCGCCAAATCTTGCACTGAAGGTGGCAAGTTCTCGAGCGCTTAGGGTTTGCTTGGGGAAACTCAATACGCCATAGGTCCCAAGGGCTCGCATCAAGGCCTCTGTGCAGTCGTTGCTCAGTGCCTTTGAGAGGTCCAAGCCAAGAATTTGTGCGCCCAGAGTTTGAGCGCTGGGTTTGATTTCAAAATGGGAGGAGGATAGAGTCGTCATAATGAGCTTGAGTGAGTCTGAGACGGCTTTAAGGTTGGTCTTTGATGTCAGCGGACTTGATGAGTTGATTCCACCTGGTGTAATCATCTTTGAGCCATTGTTTGTACTCCAAGGGGGAAGAAGCCACGACCACACCGCCGAGTTGACGTAACTTTTGTTCAACGCTGGGTTTGGTCAAAGAGGCGCGAATGGCATTTGAGAGCTTGTCTAAAACAACGCTTGGCGTGCCTGCAGGAGCAACAAAACCCACTGGCCCCACATACTCCTCAAAGCCTGGAAAGCCCGCTTCTGCCATCGTTGGAACATGGGGCGTATCTGCATAACGCTTGGGCGTGGTCACCGCAATAATTCGGATTTGTTTTTGCGCCTCATGTTCAACCACGCCAATCATGGGGTAAAACATGAAGTCGATTCGACCTGCCATGACCTCAGTCATCGCAGGTGCATTGCCCTTAAAGGGCACGTGAAGCATTTTGCTTTGGGTTCTTGTCTCTAAGAGGGCTGCAGCCAAGTGAGCTGAGCCCCCATTGCCGGCAGAGCCATAGCTCACGGCCTCGGGTTGAGACTTGGCTTTTTGTACCAAATCAGCCAAGGTTTTAAAACGACTGTTATAGCCCACAATCAAGTACTGGGGCAAGGCGACAGCCAAGGTGATGGGTGCAAAATCTTTGACAGGATCGTATTTGACCCTGCCCTGAGCCAAAATGGCGTTGACGTTCAAAGACAAGGTGTTGACAAGCAAGGTGTAACCGTCTGCAGGGGCTTGTGCAACACTTTCTGTGGCAATGTTGCCATTGGCACCCACTCGGTTTTCAATCAAGATGGCTTGTCCAAGCGCGGCGCTCACATCTTGGGACACAATTCTTGCGATCACATCGGTGGGGCCACCCGTGCTGTAGCCCACCACCCATTTGATGGGTTTATTGGGAAAGTCGGACTGCGCAACGGCAGCAAAGATACTGATAAAAGCACCTGCCAGTGAAAGGGCCGGTTTAAATAAAAGATTCATTCGCATGGTGGAGTCTCCCTATATTTTTTTGAGTAGTGTTTCATTGAACTGATCGATCTGGGTCACACCGCACAACTGCATGGTTCGTTTGAGCTCTTCAGACAGGATGTCAATGGCTCTTTGAGCGCCTTCATCCGCTTGTCCCACGGCGCCATACAAGCTTGCCCGACCAATCAAGACGCCAGAGGCGCCCAAGGCAAGTGCTTTTGCAATGTCCCCGCCATGGCGAATGCCACTGTCCATCAAGACGGGAATTTTTCGGTCAATGGCTTTGACGACATCGGGCAAGGCGTCCAGTGTTGCCATGGCACCATCCAATTGGCGCCCACCGTGGTTTGAGACCACGATCGCATCACACCCAAGCGCCATGATTTTCTGTGCATCATCGGGTCTTGAAACACCCTTGACGATGAGTTTGCCCTTCCATCGATCCCGCACCTTTGACAGGCTTTCAAAATTAAAGGCGGGGTCGTAATTTTTACCCACTGTAGAGGCCAATTTGGTAAACGAAGAGGCTTGCGTGGTGGCCGCCTTGTCCAAGCCTTTTAAGTTGGCCAGTGTAGGCACGCCGTGGGTAAGGAGTCGAATGAGCCATGAAGGACGGCTAGAAAAATCTAAAAAGTTACGGCTTGTCAATTTGAAGGGCAGAGAAAAGTGATTGTGAAAATCTTTGACCCTCTTGCCACCAACCGGCAAGTCCACCGTGATCATCAGGCCCTCATAATCACAGGCGCGGGCCCGCTCAATCATTTGCCAAAAGAAGTCTTTGTCCCTGAGCACATAGGCTTGAAACCAAAGGCGGCCCCCAGCTTGCTTGGCAATGGTTTCAATGGTGGTGGTGGCGCTGCTGGACAACGTGTAAGGAATTTCATGCTTGGCGGCCGCTTTTGCGAGAGCCAAATCGGCCATTGGGTGGCCAAATCCAGCGCCACCAGTCGGTCCTATGCCAAAGGGCAGGGTCATTGTGCGATCAAAAAGACGGGTGTGGGTGCTGACTTCACTCACGTCGTTTAAGACATGGGCCAGCCAACGGTGGTTTGAAAAGGCCTCAAGATTGTTCTTCAGAGTTGTTTCGTCCTCTGCACCGCCATCGATGAAGTCAAACACCGCTTTGGGCAGTCTGGTTTTGGCCAACTGCCTCAAATCTGCAATGGTGTAGCAGTGAGCTGCGTTTTTAGGGTTGATCAATTCAGGCATGTCGAGGTTCGAAAAAGTATAAAACAAATGGGTCGTTCTCAATGCATTCACGCATTAAAAGAAAGTGCTGTTTAATCAGGCTAGCACTCATTTTAGACGCATGCGCGTGAGGCTTTAGTTTACGTTGAGTTTGAGGTTTTTTAAACTTGAGTTCCATTTCTTGTGTCTTTGAATGAAAAATTGCTAAGGGTTTTTCAGTAGTGGATCACAGCTTAATGACGTTTGTGAACGCAGCGTTGTGAAGTAATATGAAATTTGACCCATGCAAACTGAATTCGGGTCAATTTTAAAATGTTTTTTAAAAGGGCTTTGCAGATGAGTGATACAAATGACAAAGATGCTCAAAGAAGACAGCTTTTAAAATGGTTCAGTGCCAGTCCCTTGCTATGTGCAGCGCCCGTGAGCGAGGTCTGGGCCCAAGACAAAGGCCGACGTCCTGATCCCATGCTTTGGACCTCAAACACCAATGTCGATGACCTCATAAAAAATCCATCTGAGGCGGTCAATGTGTTTGATTTTGAGCCCGTTGCATTTAAAAAAGTGCCCCCCGCACATTTTGGGTACATGGCCTCTGGAGTCGATGACGAGGTCACTTTAAGGGCCAACAGGCAATCCTTTTTGAAGTACCAATTAAGACCAAGGCGCATGCGAGATGTCAGCAGTATCGACATGTCCGTGAATCTATTTGGCACGCAATGGAAAACGCCCATCATCATCGCTCCAACGGGGGGCAACAAGGCTTACGATCCGGAGGGCGAGATTGCTGTGGCTCGTGCAGCCAAAGCGGGAGGGTATTTGAACATCCTCTCAAGTGCGGCTTCTTCTAGCATTGAAGATGTGATCGCGGCAAGGCAAGGCGAGGTGTGGTACCAGTTGTACGCCACCTCCAGTGTCGATGTGTCCAAACAAATTGTGCGTCGCATGGAAAAAGCGGGGGTGCCGGTTTTAGAAATCACAGTGGATCGAAACGGGGGGCGCAATCAAGAAACGTTCTTTAAACTGCGCAAGCAAGATCCTAGGGCTTGCGTGTCATGCCATGTGCATGGGTTCGGCACGGCTGAGGCCAGGCCAAATTATGCGGGCATTGACATGTCCAATGTCAAAAGTATGCAGTCATCCAACATGACGTGGGACTTTATCAAGCACATGCGAGATGCCACCAAGATGAAAATTGTCTTAAAAGGCATCTTGACTCAAGAGGATGCAGAGTTGTGTCTGAAATATGGCGTAGATGGCATCCATGTGTCCAACCATGGGGGGCGCAGCGAGGACGGGGGCAGAGGGGCCATCGAGTGTTTGCCAGAAATTGCAAAAGCGGTGAACGCTCGCGTGCCAATTTTGTTTGATTCAGGCATTCGCCGTGGCTCTGATATTTTCAAGGCCTTGAGCATGGGCGCTTCAGCTGTTTGCGTGGGCCGACCTTATTTGTGGGGCCTGGGTGCTTTTGGGCAGCCTGGCGTTGAGCGGGTGATGGATATTTTGAGAACAGAGCTGTATGGTGTGATGCAACAAATGGGTGCGCCCAATGTGGCGGCCATCAAAAAAGAAATGGTCATTCAAGCCTGAGTCTTTTGGAGTCTAGGTTTTGCGTGTTTTTTGGAGATCAATATGAAGATATTTTTTCTGGGGTTGAGTTTTTTATGTTGGGCGATGATGTCCTTGAATGCGAGTGCTGAAAGCATCAAGGTGCTCACCACTGGGGCTTACAAACAAATGATCTTGGCCATGATTCCTGTTTTTGAGGCCCAAACAGGGCACAAGGTCAGTATGGACAATGAAACGGCGGGCGAATTGATCAAGCGTGTCAAGTCAGGCGAGGCGTTTGATGTGCTGATTTTGACGCCCCAAGCATTGAAGAGTTTTGGCCAAGAGGGTGTGGTTGAGTCCAAGTCCATTGTCTCGATTGCCAAGGTAGGGATTGGTGTGGCGGTCAAAGAGGGGCAAGAATTGCCCAATATCAAAACCGTTGATGATTTTTTGGTGGCGTTGACAAGGGCTAAAAAAGTAGCTTATATCAACCCCGCCTCTGGGGGCTCAAGTGGTATTTATTTGGATCAGTTGTTCAAAAGCAAAGGCTGGAGCGAGATGATCAGCCCCAAAGCGTTTTTGGTCAACGGGGGTTACGTGGCCAGTGCCTTGGTGAGCGGGGAGGCTGATTTGGCGATCCACCAAATCAGTGAGATCGTTCCCGTTAAAGGAGCACGCTTGGTGGGCCCTTTGCCTGAGGAGCTTCAAAATTACACTGTTTATTCGGGCGCCATTGGTTCAAAGGCTCTAAAGCCCCAAGTGGCCAGAGATTTTTTGGCGCTTGTCTCCAGTGCTCAAGCTGCCCAGTTGATGCGAGAAAAGGGCATGACGCCCATGTTTTAGAGCGTCTAAGCAGATTACGCGTAGTGGCAAATGTAGTGAAAGCTGTCGTTCACTTTGATCTCAAAGGATGAGTTCTCTACAATGGCGAATTGTTCACCCGCGTTCACCGTGTGCCATTGATCTTGGCCTTTGAGTCTGTATTCACAAGCGCCTGCGACACACTCCATGATCTCGGCTTTGCCCGTATTGAACGTGAGCGTGGAGGGCAAGACGACGCCCACACTTTTTTCTTCTCCGGAGGCGGTTTTAAAAGAGTGTGAAACGCAGCGCCCATCAAAGTAAACATTGGCTTTGGTCGATAAGGAAGCCGCATGGATCGTGTTCGTGGTCATGATGATAAATTGAAGTGAAAAATAAACTGAAGTAAGCCCATTGAAATGGGCCTTTGAGGGTTTGAAGGGCCTTATTTTTTCTTGCTGGCTTTGGCGGGGGTTTTGGCCTTTGCGCGGCTTGCCTTCAAGTTCGCTGCGATGCGCATTCTCAGCGCATTGAGTTTGATAAAGCCGCCCGCATCGGCTTGGTTGTAAGCGCCACCATCGTCGTCAAAGGTGGAGATTTTTGCGTCAAACAAACTGTCAGTTGCACTTTCTCTGCCCACACACATGATGGTGCCTTTGTAGAGTTTGAGCCTGACTTTTCCGTTGGCAGTGACTTGGGATGCATCCATCAAGCCTTGGAGCAATTCGCGCTCTGGGCTGAACCAATAGCCGTTATAGACCAGTCTTGCATACCTGGGCATCAAGTCCTCTTTCAATGCCAATACTTCACGGTCCAAGGTGATGGACTCGATGGCACGGTGTCCACTTAAAAGAATGGTGCCTCCAGGGGTCTCGTAGCAACCACGGCTTTTCATGCCGACGTAGCGGTTCTCAACCTTGTCCAAGCGGCCGATGCCGTGCTTGCCTCCGATATGGTTCAAGTGCGTAAGAACCCGTGCGGGTGACATTTTCTGACCATCGATGGCAACCACGTCTCCTTTGGCATAGGTGAGTTCAACGATTTGAGCTTTGCTTGGAGCTTTCTCTGGGCTGACTGTTAAGCGCCACATGCTGTCTTCGGGTGCAAAGTTGGGATCTTCTAAGATGCCGCCTTCGTAGCTGATGTGCAAGAGGTTGGCATCCATGGAATAGGGCGCGCCACCTTTTCGCTTTTTAAAATCCACAGGAATGCCGTGTTGATCCGCGTAGGCCAGGAGTTTTTCTCTAGACAGCAAGTCCCACTCTCTCCAAGGCGCGATCACTTTGACGTTGGGCATGAGTGCATAGGCGCCCAATTCAAAACGGACTTGGTCATTGCCCTTGCCTGTGGCGCCATGGCTGATGGCATCGGCTTTGGTTTTTTTGGCGATTTCAACCAACCTTTTGGCTATCAAAGGTCTAGCGATGGAGGTGCCTAAAAGGTATTCGCCTTCATAAAGAGCGTTGGCTCTGAACATGGGAAAGACAAAGTCACGAACAAATTCTTCTCGCAAGTCTTCGATAAAGATATTTTCTTTTTTAATGCCCATTTTGATCGCTTTGGCACGGGCAGGTTCGATTTCTTCGCCCTGTCCAATGTCCGCTGTGAAGGTCACCACTTCACAGCCATATTCATCTTGGAGCCACTTCAAGATGATGGAGGTGTCGAGCCCCCCGGAATAAGCCAATACAACGCGTTTTGGAAGAGATTGGGGTGCAGTGGAGTTAGATTTGGTCATGGCAAAGGTTGACGAGCTGTAGGAGGGTGTTTGATTTAAGGAAGGCTTATTTTAAAGGATTCAAAGCCCATCAGGGCTTTGTGCAAAGCTGTGCTTCACGTTTTTTACAAACAAAGAGGCCGCATCCAAAATCGATTGGGTGCGGCCTCTTAAAGCCCAAAAATTGAAAGTCTTTAGTTCATGACAGGTGAGGGCGCCATGGCAGGAGGGATGTAATTTGGAGCAGAGCCCATGGGGGGTGCCAGGGGCGAGTAACTTGGAGGGGATGCGATAGGGGTGATTTGAAGCCTCACGTATTGACCTGGATCGTTTGGCATCTGGGCTGTGAATTGTTTGCCACCGTATTCATAGACCACGTTGAAAGCGGTCACGCGGCTTTCATAGATCACTTGGCGGCTGCAGTTTTGAACATTTCTGAGCTCAGACTGAGGATTGCCCTCCACTTTGTCACCCAAAATAGCGCCGCCAAACAGGCCCAACATGGTGGCAACTGCTCGGCCATCGCCTTTGCCCACCGAGTTTCCAATCGCGCCACCCGCAATGGCTCCCATGGCTGCTCCAGCCCCCGATTTTTGACCATTGACCACCACTTGTTCATTGTTGCAAACTTGCCTGGGAACGCCCACTTGTTGAACGATCGGGGTCGCAGAGATGACGCGTCCCATTTCTTGGGCGAAAACGCCTGACACTGACGCGCAAAATGCAGTCAAAGTCGCGTAATAGAGGATCTTTTTAGTCATGTTGGTCTCCAATGGGTGGCATATGAGTTTCTTATTTTACGTTCAAGTTGAGAATTTCAAGTCTCTTGGGCGTAAAGCTTTGTGAAAAATACAGCAACAGGGACAACCCAGCGATTAAAACCAAAGGGCTGACCCACATCCTTTACACAGCCTTTAAAGCTCAGTGTATGGGTGGGATTGTTTGATTCGAAACAGACACTCAAAGGCGGCTTGATACATTGTTCACAAGCCTATAACGTTTGACCACTCCAGCGGGTTGACGCCCGCGCAGAGATGGAGTGTTCCAAATTCGATCACTGGGCGCTTGATGAGGGAGGTATGGGTGAGCATGGCTTGAATGGCTGTGTCATCGTCCACGATGGCTTCTTGCTCTTTTTTGGACAATTGCCGCCAAGTCATGCCTTTTTTATTCAGTACCACATGAAGACCCAATTGACGAACCCATTTTTTTAAATGTTTTTCGTCAATGCCTGACTTTTTGAAGTCGTGAAATTCATACGCTAAGCCATGCGTGCTTAACCATTCCCGTGCCTTTTTAACCGACTGACAATTAGGAATTCCAAAAACTTGAATATTCATGTTGGTGCTCATGGATCGTTTCATTTAAAAATTGTGGCCTCTTGGCCAGAAGTCTTGGAGCGAGCTCTTGGAACTCTTATACTCTTTGTTGGAGTGTGCGCAAGACCCCCGAGCATTTCAATTATCTCCAAATTTCATCTTTGCAAACTGTAAAGCAAGTGTTTGGGGATGCTTAATTTGGATTTTTTTGGGTAATTTAAGTCGAGTTTGATGCCTCAAGGGGCTTAAAAAGAGTACGGATCAATGTCTTTAGAAAAATGGTTGAAGAAAATTGAAGGATTTCACCCCGTTGAGATAGATATGGGGCTTGGCAGAGTTCAGATGGTAGCGAAAAATATGGCTTTGGCCTTTGCTGTGCCCGTCATCACGGTGGCTGGAACCAATGGCAAAGGATCCACGTGCGCGCTTCTTGAGGCCATCTTGGGGCAGTCGGGCTACAAGGTGGGTTTGTTCACTTCGCCGCACTTGGTTGACTTTCAAGAAAGATGCCGAGTGCAAGAAGTCAGCGTCTCTGCAGAGCGGTTGACCGAGGCTTTTGAATACGTGGAGTCTTGTTGCGAAGAGACATCCTTGACCTACTTTGAATTCACAACGCTTGCCATTTTGCACCTGTTGTCCAAGGCAGAGTTGGATGTGGTTGTTTTGGAGGTGGGTTTAGGCGGGCGGCTGGATGCAGTCAATATCATCGATGCAGATTGCGCCATTTTGACCTCAATTGACATGGATCACATGGATTATTTGGGTGAAACACGAGAGTTGATTGGATTTGAAAAAGCGGGGATCATGAGAAGAGGGCGAATTGCGGTGGTGAGTGACCCCGTGCCACCCCAAAGCGTCATTGACCATGCTGAACAACTTCAAACGGATTTATGGTTGGTCGGGAGAGACTTTAATTACTCAGGAGATGCGCAGCAATGGGCTTGGAGAGGGCGTGCCAAGGGTTACAGTGGCCTAGGGTACCCTGCACTGAGGGGTGCGAACCAATTGATCAACGCCTCTGGTGTTTTGGCCGCTTTGACAGCCCTTCGTG
The DNA here is from genome assembly GCA_947475685.1 of Comamonadaceae bacterium. Classification (GTDB taxonomy): domain Bacteria; phylum Pseudomonadota; class Gammaproteobacteria; order Burkholderiales; family Burkholderiaceae_C; genus Limnohabitans. Next base: position 83,074 of record CANJNC010000008.1, read on the forward strand.
AACATTTACCCGTCACGGCTCAGGCCATCAGAAACGGTTTGGCCATGGTCGAGTTGCCTGGTCGCTTTCAAATCATTCCTGGGCAACCTCAATTGGTTTTGGATGTGGCACATAACCCTCATGCGGTTGCAGCGCTCACGGAGAATTTGGACGCCATGGGCTTCTTTCCCAAAACACATGCCGTGTTTGGTGCCATGAAAGACAAAGATATTTTGGCCATGATGAAAAGGGTCTCGGTGGTCGTGGACGAGTGGTACTTTAGCGATTTACCCACCCCGCGTGCCATTAAGGCCGAAGAATTGGTCAAAATAGGCTCAGAATTGCCCAAGAGTCTTCAAAAGCCCAGCCATGTTTTTTCAGATCCCGTAAAAGCTTTGAAGGAGGCGCTCGCAAAGGCAAAGCCCACTGATAGAATTGTGGTCTTTGGATCTTTTTACACTGTTGGCGCAATTTTGTCTCATGGTATACCTAAGCTAGACGCGCCTCACTTGGATATTTAAGGGCATGGCTTTTTTTAAATTTCGCTTTCCCGGACACGATGAACAAGCTCATCACAGCAACGAAGCCCCTCATGAAAGTTTGGAGGCGCTTAGAAAGCGTGTCAAACACCGTTTAATCGGCTCTGGGGTTTTGGTGCTGATCGCTGTGATTGGTTTTCCATTGGTTTTTGATACCCAACCCAGACCCGTTGGGTTGGATATACCCATTGACATTCCTGATAAGGCAAAGACGCCAGTCAATGTGGCGCCAACACCTTTGAAGTCAGATAAAAAGTTCATCTCCAATGAGAAATCGATCTCTGCCAATGAACCCATCAAGTCTTTGCCTGAGCCAATTGCCATGCCTGCCCCGGCTCCCATCACTGCTTCACCCCCCGCTTTAGTTGTTGCGCCTGCTCAAGGGTCTTCAAGTGCCTCAAAAACAAATACCCCCACTACAGCAGCGGGGCGTAATTTGGACGTCAAAAATGGTCCCGTAAACGCACGCTCCACATTGGATGTGAAGGAGGAGATCGTCTCAAACTCTAAACCTCAAGCCACCCCCAGCAAATCCGCTTCAAGCGATTCAAGCTCCACTCAAAAGGAGGATCGCTACATCATTCAAGTTGGCGCCTACACGGATGAACAAAAGGTGAGGGACATTCGAGAGAAGTTAGAAAAAGCGGGTTTACATACGTACACTCAAGTGGTGGAGAAAGACGGGAAAAAAATTCGAATCCGAATTGGCCCATTCAGCTCAAAAGAGGATGCCAATCGACAACTTCAAAAAGTGCGAAGTTTGAACTTGCAGCCCAATTTGCTCACGCTTTAAGCAATGGGCACACTTGATTGGATCTTTTGTGCATTCTTTGTATTTGCTGCATTGCATGGTCTGTGGCGCGGTCTCATTAAGGAAGTTTTGGATTTGGCGGCTTGGGTGATAGGCTTTTTTGCGGCTCAAATGTTTGCCGCTCAAATTGGAGTGCATCTGCCAGTGACGGGTGCGAGCCCAGAGATGAGATACTTGATGGGCTTTGTGCTGGTGTTGATCCTGTGCTTGATCCTGGTGTCTATGGTATCGGAGTTGCTAAGCAACTTGATCAGTGCAGTGGGACTTGGTTTTTTGAACAGTTTGATGGGGTCTGTTTTTGCGTTGTCCAAAGTCATGGTGCTTTGTTTGTGTTTGACCACCATTGTTCGCTTGACCCCAGTCAAAGAGTTTGATGTATGGCAGCAGTCTATGATCGCTGAATATTTGGTTGTGGTTTTGAATAACTTGAAACCTCTTTTACCTCAAGAATTTGGAAAGTACGTGATTTAATATGTGTGGCATTGTCGGCGTTGTGAGTAACGTACACGTGAATCAGTTGATCTATGATGCTTTGTTGCTGTTGCAGCATAGGGGTCAAGATGCCGCGGGCATCGTCACGCAACAAGATGAAAAATTCTTTATGCACAAAGCCAAGGGCATGGTTCGTGATGTTTTTAGGACACGCAATATGCGGGCTTTGCCAGGACCTTTAGGTCTAGGTCAAGTCAGGTACCCGACCGCTGGAAATGCTTTCAGTGAGGAGGAGGCACAACCCTTTTATGTCAATGCGCCATTTGGTCTGGTGCTTGTTCACAATGGCAACTTGACCAACGCGCAAGCCTTAAAGAAAGAGATGTCTTCAACAGACCATCGGCATATCAATACGGACAGTGACTCCGAGGTGTTGCTCAATGTCTTGGCGCACGAATTGGAGAAGACCACAAGGGGGCTGCCGCTTGGACACCAAGATGTTTTTGATGCGGTCAAAAGAGTTCATCACCGAGTCAAAGGCTCTTACGCCGTGATCGCAATGATTGCTGGACATGGATTGTTGGCTTTTAGGGATCCCTATGGAATTCGCCCCTTGTGTTACGGTGTAGGCCCCAATGGCGCCATTATGGTGGCCAGTGAGTCGGTGGCTCTAGAGGGAACGGGCTATCAGTTTCAAAGAGATTTGAAGCCTGGTGAGGCGATTTATATTGGGTTGGATCGATCGGTAGAGTATGCACAATGTGCTCAAAAATCAAGTCTAAACCCCTGTATTTTTGAATATGTGTATTTGGCTAGACCTGATTCAACGATGGATGGCATCTCTGTTTATCAAGCCCGTTTGAATTTGGGTGAAACTTTGGCCAAGCGGGTGATTTCAACCGTCCCTCCTCAAGACATTGATGTGGTGATTCCAATTCCCGAGTCAAGTCGTCCCAGCGCCACGCAGTTGGCGCACTTGTTGGGCAAGCCCTATAGAGAAGGGTTTGTTAAAAATAGGTATGTAGGGCGTACATTTATCATGCCTGGTCAAGGTATTCGCAAACGTTCTGTCAGGCAAAAGCTCAATGTGATCAAAAGTGAGTTTGCTGGCAGAAATGTGTTGCTGGTCGACGACTCAATTGTCAGGGGAACCACCAGCAAAGAAATTGTGATGATGGCCAGGGATGCTGGAGCCAAGAAAGTGTATCTTGCCAGTGCCGCTCCGCCCGTTCGGTTTCCCAACGTCTATGGCATTGACATGCCCACCAATGCAGAATTGGTGGCTTTTGATCGAACCATTGAAGAGGTGCGAGAGATCATTGGTTGTGATGCATTGATCTATCAAGATGTGGATGGCATGAAAAAGGCGATTCTTGCTGCGCAACTCGCTCAATCAAGTGTCATTGATGGTTTTGACGCCTCGTGTTTTGATGGCGTGTACGTCACTGGAGATATTGGGGTGGATGACATTGCTCGGCTGGGGCAGTCGCGTGTCAATGGGGATGAAAATGCCGCAGACAACTCCAGGTTGTCTTTGCCTAACTTCAATGATGAATAAGGACACGAGTTCCATGGGTCAAAACAAGCATCAACCAAAAACACTCCCACAAGGTCTACATCTTGAGACACTGGCTGTTAGAAGTGCTGTTGAAAAGTCTCAGTATGGTGAAAATTCTGAATCTTTGTATTTGACATCGAGTTTCACACAACCTGATTGCGAAACGGCTGCTAGGCGCTTTTCTGGTGAGGAGGATGGCTTTATTTACTCCAGATTCACCAACCCTACAGTTGCCAGCATGGAGATGCGTTTGGCTGCACTGGAGGGCACTGAAGCCTGCATAGCCACCTCCAGTGGGATGGCTGCGGTGTTGCTATTGTGCATGGGACTCTTAAAAAGCGGTGACCATGTGATTTGTTCGCGCTCGGTATTTGGCTCGACCATCAAACTTTTGGCATCAGAGTTTGGTAAATTTGGTGTGGAGACCACCTTTGTGTCGCAAACGGATCCTCAAGAATGGCGTGATGCAATGACGCCAAAGACCAAATTGTTGTTTGCTGAAACACCGACAAACCCCTTGACGGAGGTGTGTGACATCAAAGTACTTTCAGAAATTGCTCACGCTGGTGGGGCCTTATTGGCGGTTGATAATTGCTTTTGTACGCCAGTTCTTCAAAGGCCCATCGATTATGGTGCCGATTTGGTGATTCACTCGGGGACCAAGTACTTGGATGGGCAAGGACGGGTGGTGGCAGGTGCGATTTGTGGTACAGAAAAAATCATCAAAGAAAAATTCATTCCCGTGATGCGCAGCGCTGGCATGACACTGTCAGCTTTCAATGCTTGGGTGGTGCTCAAGGGATTGGAGACCCTTGGTATTCGCATGAAGGCCCAGTCTGAGCAAGCACTCGACTTGTCCAAGTGGCTTGAAGCGCATCCAAAAGTTGAGCGTGTATATTACCCGGGCTTGAAAAGCCATCCTCAGCACGAATTGGCCATGCGTCAACAACGCAACTTAGGCGGTGCCGTTTTGGCCTTTGATGTGTTTGGTCAAACCCCAGAGGAGGGTCGTAAAAATGCGTTTCATGTGATTGATCACACTCAAGTGATGTCTGTCACTGCCAATTTGGGTGATGTGAAAACAATCATTACCCAACCTGCCAGCACTTCTCACGGCAGGCTCACTGAGGAGCAACGATTAAAAGCGGGTATTCGGCAACATTTGATCCGCGTGGCAGTCGGTCTAGAGCATTTGGATGATTTAAAGCGCGATCTAGCGATCGGGTTAGATTCTTTATAAGTGGTCCATATGTCTGTCGTCAGAACTCGCTTCGCACCTTCACCTACGGGCTTTATTCATTTAGGTAACATACGCTCTGCTTTGTATCCATGGGCTTTTGCCAAGTCCAATCAAGGTGTATTTATCTTGCGAATTGAAGATACCGATCAAGACCGTTCTACTCAAGAAGCGGTGGACGTGATATTGCAGGGCATGAAGTGGTTGGGGATGGCTCCTGATGAAGGCCCCTTTTATCAAATGAAGCGCATCAAGAGGTACCAAGAGGTGCTTGAGCAGTTGAAACTTCAAGGCGCAGTCTATCCTTGTTACATGAGCATTCAAGAGCTTGATGCACTCAGAGAAAAACAAATTGAGAACAAGCAAAAGCCAAAGTACGATGGCACGTGGAGGCCACAAGAGGGCAAAGTCCTGCCCCCGATTCCACAGGGTGTTCAACCTGTGCTTCGTTTTAAAAACCCGAAGGATGGAGTTGTTTCTTGGACAGACAAGGTCAAGGGTTTGATCGAAATCTCCAATGAGGAATTGGACGACTTGGTCATTGCAAGGCCCGATGGCTCGCCGACTTACAACTTTTGTGTGGTGGTGGATGATATTGACATGGAGATTACGCACGTGATTCGAGGAGACGACCACGTGAACAACACGCCTCGACAAATCAATATTTTCAAAGCTTTGGGCCATCAACATCCTACATACGCACATTTGCCAACGGTGCTCAACGAGCAAGGTGAAAAACTCAGTAAGCGCAATGGTGCAAAAGCGGTCACTGCCTATGAAGCAGAAGGGTACCTACCCGATGCCATGATCAATTATTTAGCTCGTTTGGGTTGGAGCCATGGAGACGATGAAATCTTTTCTGTAGAGCAGTTCTTATCTTGGTTTGATTTAGAGCATTTAGGGAAAAGTGCCGCTCAATTTGATGAGGCCAAACTAAAGTGGGTCAACGCCCAGCATCTGAAACTCCAATCAAAAGAAGAATTGTCTATCCTCATCAAACCGTTTTTGAATCAATTGGGAGTCGAGTCTGACGCTAGACTGCCCGACATGTGTGGTCTTTTAAAGGATCGGTGTGACACTTTGGTCGCGTTGGCAAATTGGGCCAGTGTTTTTTATAAACCTGTTGAACCAAACGCTGAAGAATTGAGTAAGCATGTGACGCAAACTTCAAGGCCAGCGATTACTTTGTTAAAGGAGAGATTGGAAATTGCTCATACCTGGGATATTCCAACGATTGCTCAGATCATCAAAGAGGTGTTGGCGCAAACAGGTCTAAAGATGCCGCAATTGGCCATGCCAGTCAGAGTTCTTTTGGTGGGTACGTCCCAAACACCATCACTCGATGCAGTAATTTCTTTGTTTACTCAAAAAGAGGTGGTACAAAGGCTTTCAAAGGCCTAATTTTCTGGTTATAATATCTTTCTTGATGCCTTTTGGGGGTATAGCTCAGCTGGGAGAGCGCTTGCATGGCATGCAAGAGGTCAGCGGTTCGATCCCGCTTACCTCCACCAAAAGACAAATTTGTTCCAGGTTTGACCCTATCGTCTAGAGGCCTAGGACATCACCCTTTCACGGTGAGTACCGGGGTTCGAATCCCCGTAGGGTCGCCAAGTTTTGTAGTGCTTGCGAGCTAAAGAGTTTTCTCTGCTGCTAAAAATTACAACCACGTGGAGTGGTAGTTCAGTTGGTTAGAATACCGGCCTGTCACGCCGGGGGTCGCGGGTTCGAGTCCCGTCCACTCCGCCAATACCCTGTAGTTCAGGGTATTTTTTTGGCTCTTTCCAATTAACGGGGGATGGGCATTTATCAAACACGGTTGAACACTCCATTCCAACCACAATGTGCCAAGACGTGCAGTCTGTAATTCTCGAAATTTCTAAACCCATACACTCATCTTGACATCATATTCATTAAATTGTGGAGGTTGGTTCAGTCAGGACAAAAGCGAGAATGCAAGTTAAATTACAAATTAATTGGAATGTATTTGATTCCAGTTGTTGATAAACCAGTAAGGTTGATGTTTATGATATTCAATGAAGTATCTTC
>CANJNC010000009.1 GCA_947475685.1 Comamonadaceae bacterium
ACTAAAAAACTTACTGATGCTGTTCCGGATATAGATATTAAAATAAATAATAATGAAATTGCTTTTAATAAAAAATATCATTTTATTGAATTTAGTAAACTAAATAATATAAGTCGCGCTAAGATAACAAACGATGAGTTTTATAATGTTAATGATATTTTTGACATTAAAACCTTTTTGAGCCTTGTTGTTGAAATGAAGAAACTAAGTTGAATCAGTTTTTTCAAATCTGTTGAATATCATTTAATTTATGTTGCCGTCTTCCTGTTTTTTTGACACTTTATTGGCTCACAGCCCGTTAGAGTTCTTAAGCAAGAAAGTTATGTCGAACTAAATCTTGTTTTGGATTGTAGTCGTCGTGTTGTAATCTTGATTTAAATGGGACGTAAAGCCATGGGAATAGCCCAGTCGAAATGGGAAAAAGCACAATATCTAATGCAGTCAGTGCTTCCTAAAAATGCGTATAAATTACTTGGGTATTTAAGCTTTACTCTATAGGGTATTTCTATTTGCTTTTTTTATTTGCAACGTCTCTGACGTTAAAAGTTGTCAATTATTTGTCAAGAGCACTACTCAAATTAAGTTAAATGGGGTAAAGCAGTGTCGTGTTAAGTCTATGATTTTATTCGGGTTTTATACTTGCCCTGAGTACTCTGGCTCCTCGACCTGGGCTCGAACCAGGGACCTACGGATTAACAGTCCGAGCTGACTTCCTTAGGCCTGATGATTTCGTTTGGAAAAACTATCAATCAATATCCAATGTGAAGTTAACATCACTTGTCGCTATCGACGAAGTTAGTGTTTCCTATAGTTACGTCGTATCGTAATTGTTTGATAATTGTTGTAAGAACAATGAACATCAAACACTTGGGAGATTGGATGAAAATTTTATTCATGCTTGGTGTGCTTTGCAGTTCGCTCTTGCAACCCATTGCCCATGTTCTAGCACAAGAGTACCCTACAAAGCCCGTTAAATTGGTATTGCCTTTCCCAACAGGGGGGACATTTTTTGTGGGCCAACTGTTGGCTGAGGGTCTTTCCGAGTCTTTAGGACAACCGGTTGTGATTGAGAACAAACCAGGTGCTGGGGGACTGGTTGCCATGGAGTATGCGGCCAAAGCTGCTCCAGACGGGTATACCCTATTTGTGACGTCCCCGACCTTGACCATTACACCGATCATCAAAAAAAATCTGAAGTTTGACCCCCTCAAAGATCTGACGCCCATTTCAATGGTGGCAGCCATTCCAAACGTCATGGTGGTCAATCCACAGGTCAATGCCAACACATTCAATGAATTTATCCAGCTTGCTAGAAACTCTCCCGGCAAGTTGACCTACGGAACGGGCGGGCCTGGGGCATCCAACAATTTTGCAACTGAGCAGTTTTTATCGATTGCAAAAATTAAAGTCTTGCCCATCCCTTACCAATCTGCGTCCCATGCAGTGACCAATTTGGTAGGCGGGCAAATTGACATGGTGATTGGGGGTCTGCCGACCTCTGCACCCTTGGTGGTGGGCAAGCAGTTAAGGGCACTGGCCTTGTTCACCACACAGCGCAGTCCCTTGCTGCCAGATGTGCCCACCGTTGTAGAGCTTGGCATGCCTGAACTCGTGACCGATACCTGGTATGGCTTATTGGCCCCCAAAGGCACAAATCCTCAAATCATTGAGCGATTGAATCGCGAGGTCACCAAAATCATGAAAACCAATGAAACAAAAGTCAGGCTCGAAAAACAAGGCGTGACACCTCTTTGGTCAAGCACGGCTGAGTTTGCCGATTTCATTCGAAATGATTATGAAAAGTGGTCAAAATTGGCAGTGACCAACAACATGAAATTCAACTAAGGAAGAAGAAATGAAAACCATATGCCCAACACAAGAGGAAATGAAATCAAGAATAGCCAGGTTCAATGAGCTCAAGCCTAGAGCCAGCAATTGGGAAAAGGATTTGGGTATACCCATGGATGTCTTGAGAATGTTCAATCCCAAGGCCAATTATGTTTTGATGGCGCCTGCCAATATGCCTGGACGATTGTCAAACAATCCAGCCATAGAGGATGGTGATAAAGGGGATATCAGAATTGGCATCGCTTTGGCAGAAGCTGGAGACGGTCCGGGTTTGCATGTGCATTGGAAAACCACGGAAACATTCATGGCTTTAAGTGGACAGTGGAAAATTCGTTGGGGCGATGATGGGCAGGAGCACATCATTTTGAACCCCTTTGACATGATTTCGATGCCGCCCAAAGTCGCTCGTCAGTTCATCAATGTATCGGACAAAGACGCCCATTTACTCGTCATCATTCAAGGTAAAAAAGAAGATTTCAACGATGTGGGTCGCTTGCCGCAAGCAGCGGACCCCATTGTTGCAAAGTATGGACACGAGATGATCGAAAAACTGGAAGCCAATGGTTGGAAGTTTTCGCTTGATGCCAATTCTGGCACAGAGAAAGTCTGATTAACATGTCAATGACGGGTGGTCTGTACTTGGCTCAGGTGTTGAAAGCTCACGGGGTTGATCATGTTTTTTTCATGGATGCAATTCTTCGTCGCTCTTTGATTGAGATGGAGCACTTGGGAATTCGACGTATCTTGACACATTCAGAAAAAGCCGCTGCCTACATGGCCGATGGGTATGCCAGAGCGGGCTACAAGCCTGGTGTCTGTATGGCGCAATCGGTGGGGGCAGCCAATTTAGCCTCGGGTCTTCAAGACGCTTTCCTAGGTCATTCGCCCGTGATTGCCTTGACGGGCAGGCAAGCCGCAGTGAACCAATATCGAAACGCCTATCAAGAGATTTCGCACCAACCCTTGTTTCAATCCGTGACTCGATTTTCTGGTCGGGTTGATGAAATCTCTCAATTGCCACACTTGATCAGAACGGCGTTTAGGGAGGCCATGTGTGGCTCACCCAGACCCGTGCATCTGGATATTGCAGGCCATACGGGAGACTTGATTGGTGCACAGCACATCGATTCGGCTCCATCTGTGGACTCTATATTTAGCTCATACACACCTTTTAGGCCAAGGCCCGCTAAAGAGGATTTGGTCTTTGTTCAAGAGGCGCTCAAACTCAGTCATCGACCTGTACTGGTGGTTGACAAAGGTGCAATGGAGAGCAGAGCACAAAGGGAGATTGAAGCCTTTGCAAATGCGGCCAATGTGGCTGTTGTCGCCTCTTTGGATGCCAAAGCCGTCTTGATTGAATCGAATGCTTGGTTTGCAGGCGTTGCGGGAACGTACTCGAGATCGTGTGCAAATGAAATCCTGGCTCAATCGGATTTGGTGATCTTTGCAGGCAGTGACACGGGAGACCAGATGACTGCGGGCTGGACGCTTCCTGCCCGTGGCACTCAAGTCATCCAAATTGACATTGACCCATTTGAGCTTGGGCGCAATTTTGAAAATGCCAAGTTGATCCATGGCGATGTTCGTGAAACTTTATCTGAATTGATGCTGATGGACATCCATACCAAGCGAGCGCCATGGTTGGAAACCATTCAAAAGGCCATTGAAAACTGGCGAATCCATGCTGAAAAACATTGGACAGACGACTCCGTGCCCATCAAGCCAGCGCATTTATGCCATCAACTGTCAAATTTTTTGCCAAAGGATGCGATGGTTGTTGCCGACACGGGTTACTCGTCTGAATGGTCGGGAACGATGATAGAGATGAAATACCCTGAACAAAGGTATCTTCGCGCTGCTGGATCTTTGGGCTGGGCGTTCCCAGCTGCATTGGGTGCCAAATGCGCCCGCCCCGATACCCCTGTTTTTTGTTTCACCGGAGATGGCGGCTTCATGTATCACCAGTCTGAGTTGGAAACGGCAAGGCGCTGGGGGATCAAAACCATCACCGTCATCAACAACAACAGTCAATTGGCTCAAGGTGCGCCCAACATCCATGCAGTGTACAAAGACCGATCTGAAACGGGTCAAAAGGATATTCATGTTTATAGGGATACCAATTTTGCGGATTTGGCAAAAGTGTTTGATTGCGAAGGTATCCGAGTTGAGCATCCCGCAGAAATTGCGTCTGCCATCAAGAGGGCTTTAATGAGCGATAAACCCGTGGTCATTGATGTGGTGACCGATCCGAGTGCGAGGCCCATGTCTGGCGCACCAAGAAGAGCAACATAATCCCCTGTCTTGATGTTTAAAACCTTTCAAGAAGCGCAAGCCTTCCACAAAAAATTGGGGCTTGACCCCGGGGACCCCTTGTCAATGCCCATTCAAGAAGCCAGGGAAAAACAAAATCTATATTTCGACTCTTTGAAAGGCGTTTTGCCAAGCGCCTTAAAAATCATAGATCTTTATGTAGAAGGCCAGGAAGGCCCCATCCCTGTTCGACTGACGTATCCCTTGGGGCCAGGTCCTTTTCATTGTGTGATTTTTATAAGAGGTGCGGGTTGGTGGGCCGGTGGGTTGGACTCGCATTCCCAGACAACGACAACCCTTGCCGATTTATCTTCGTGTGTGGTCTGTGCCATTGATTACTACAAGACGCCTGAGTATTGCTATCCCACGCAAGTCAACCAAGTCATGGAAGTTTTAAGCCATCTCTGCACCCATCAAGCACAGTATCAAATCCAAGGAAAGCCCATACTTTTTGGAGAGTCTGCGGGGTCGACGATTGCGCTTTCCGTTGCTCAGAAATTAAGAGACTTGAAAGACGATGCACTCCACGGTTTAGTTTTGTTTTACTGCAATGCAGATGGATTTAAGCCTTCAGCCAGAAAGTATTCTCAGTGGGTCTGGGAGCAGTATATTGGCAAAGGGCGTCCTATGAATGACAATGGCGCCGTGCCTTTGCAAGAGGATTTAAACAATTTACCCCCTATTTGGTTGGCAGTGGGGGAGGATGACCCATTGATTGCAGACACACAAAAACTTTTCAATCAATTGAGCGCTTTGGGTGCAACTCCACAGCTGTGCGTCATTCCTCAATTGCCCCATGGTTTCTTGATGTGGACAGCAAGCCTTGAGCCTGCCTTAAAAGCCCTCGAAAAAGCCTCTCATGCAATCAAAAGCTGGTTTAAAAAAAGAGCCTAAATTTTCACAGCTCAAATTCATTCCTTTAATTTAAGTGACTTTCTATTGAAGGTGTAAAAATGAAATACGAACAAAGCGCGAAAAGCGATCCCTTTGGCTTCCCACAGGAGATGAGTCACAAATCGATTGTTCACCCGGTCATCATTGTTGGAGCCGGTCCCATTGGTTTGACCTTAGCGCTTACCTTACAAAAAACAGGCGTTGACTGTGTGTTGATTGAAGACGATCACCAAGTCTGTGAGGGCAGTCGAGCCATTGGGATGTCAAGGCGAACATTGGAGATATGGGATGCTTTGGGTGCGGTTGATGAAATCATTGAAAAGGGACTGGATTGGAAAGGGGGGAGAAGTTTTTACAAGGATCAAGAAATTTTAAATTTCGAGATGGCTGACGATCCTCGCGTGATGTATCGCCCAATGTTTAATATTCAGCAGTCTTACACCGAGCAATTCTTGGTCAATCAAGTCAATCAAAGTCCACACATCGATTTGCGCTGGCAAAGTAAGCTCCTAGCCCTGGAGCGAGAAGGATCCGTGATGGAGTTGAGTATCGATACCCCAAACGGTGTCTATCAAGCGTCATCTCAGTATGTTGTGGCTTGTGATGGCGCCAAGAGTTCTGTGAGGTCTCTCCTCGGTTTGAATCTCAATGGCACATCCTATGAGGCAACTTACATCATTGTTGATATCAAATTAAAAACAGATTCCATCATTGAGAGACGCTGTTGGTTTGATTCACCTTCAAATCCAGGACTGACGGTTTTGATGCACGGTCAACCCGATGGGATTTGGCGTTTGGATTACCAATTGGGAGAGAGTGAGGACTTGGCGCAGGCTTTGAAGCTTGAAAATATCCATCTCAAAATCAAAGCGCATCTAGACTTCATTGGTGAAAGGGGGAAGTGGGAATTGCTGTGGTTCAGCCCCTACAAGGTCCATAGTCGCGCACTTGATACATTCAATCATGGGAGAGTTTTGTTTGCGGGCGATGCTGCCCATTTGATGCCTATCTTTGGAATTCGGGGCTTGAATTCTGGCGTTGAGGATGCTTGGAATTTAGGTTGGAAGCTTTCATCTGTGATCTTTGGGCAGTCACCTGAGAGCTTATTGGATGCATACTCTTTAGAGAGAAAAAGAGTGTTCCTAGAAAATGCTGCCCTGGCCAATAGGAATGCTTTGTTCATGACGCCTCCCAATTCCGGTATTCGGGTTCTGAGAGATGCGGTCCTGTCCTTGGCCTTGGGCGCCACAGATGTAGAGGATATTTTGAATCCCAAGCAAGCGACCTATGTCCCCTTGCGCGATTCTCCCTTGAATACGCCTGAGGTCGAGCACTGGGATGGTGGGCCAAAAGTGGGGGAGGTCATTCCAGATGTGTTGCTTATAAAAAGCCACAACGCCCATGACACCCATTTGCAAAAGCTTGTGAAGTTGAAGACTTGTGGCTTTTATTTCTTAGCGCATGAGATGGACAAAAGAGCTTTGTCTGATTTGGCGATTTTGAGGACATTTGAAAACATTGATCTGATTGTCATCTCAAAAGCACCGGTGAGTGTTCAGCATGCAGTTCAAGTGACGCATCCCGATTTGCATCAAATTTTCTCTGCTGAAGACGGGGGTTTTTACTTAATTCGACCCGATCATCACATCGCGGGCAGATGGAAAAAATTAGATGCGGCCATGGTAGAAACTGCCCTGCAAAAATTAAAGGGGCTTGCCTTGCAGGGGAAAACCCTAGGCCATTTCGAATCTATCGATGTACCCTATACGGTGCCTGAACAAATCTATCGACTTCTTGGCAATGCAATGGATCGCATTGATGACAAAAACAAAATGTTGATGCTCATGAAGTTGTGCTTGATCCAATCTCTAGAGCATGCAAGTGTTGAAAAGTTTGAATTGGATTTAGAGGCTGCGTTGAAGAATATTGTTTAAGGGCCCGATCGGATGGGTGGAGTGGGTGTCGTTTCAATTTGACGCACAAATTTTGAACTCTGTTAAAGGAATATCATGAAAAATCGTAGAAAAGTTTTATCCTATTTAGGCGCTACGTCACTGCTTCCTTTGGTTGGAGAGGCGAGAGCCGATAATTACCCAAGCAAGTCGATTCGATTGATCGTGCCCTATCCTCCCGGGGGCGGCTCGGATACGTTTGCGCGCGTGATTGCGCCTAAATTGTCTGAGGCCTTGGGCCAACAATTCATCGTGGACAACCGCCCTGGGGCTGCGACCATCATTGGAGCGGAGTTTGTGGCCAAGTCGCCTGCAGATGGTTACACCTTGCTTTTAGGTGACAATTCAACGTACGCTGTCAATTCAAGTTTGTATAAAAAGTTGCCATATTCACCCTTGCTTGATTTTGCGCCTATCAGCTTGACTGCAAAATTCTCACTCGTTTTGGTGGTCAACCCATCCATGCCAGTCAACAAGTTGTCTGAGTTCGTGGCCTATGCCAAATCGAGGCCCAAACAAATTAACTTTGCAAGTCCAGGTGCGGGTTCTCCTCACCATTTGGCCATGGAGCTTTTTGCTGATCGGGCAGGGATTCAAGTGACCCATGTGCCCTATAAAGGAGGCGCGCCTGCTGCACAAGATTTGTTGGCCGGTGTCATACCTGCCATGGTGCTGGATTATGCAACCGCTTCCCAACACATTCAAACGGGTAAATTAAGAGCCATTGCGGCCCTCAGTGACAAGCGCTTGGACCAATTAAAAGAATTGCCAACCATTGCAGAAAGTGGTTATCCAGGCTTTGAGGCATGGGCCTGGCAAGGGATTGTGGTGCCGGCTAAAACACCTGATGAGATCGTCCAACGCTTGAATGCTGAATTGGTCAAGGTTGCACAAGACAAAGATGTTCAAACCAGGATTGTGGAAATTGGGGGTGAATTCAAGTCCAGTTCACCATCGGCCATGATGAGTTACATGCGCAGCGAGACCGACAAATGGGCAAAAATCATCAAAGAGGCCAATATCTCAATCGAGTAAGTCCGTTAATTTTGTTCATCGTAAACCCTTGTGCCTTCATGGTAATTATTCACATAAACTGAGTTGGCCGTCGTAACTTTTTAAATGGAATACAACATGTCAGAACAAACTTTAGAGTCCCCTAAGAATTTCGAAGAAAAATTATTTTTGGTAGGCAGAATTTTAATGAGCCTATTGTTTTTTGTGCCAGCCTATAGGAAAGCGTCTTCGATCGATGGCACGATTGCTTATTTTGGGAAATTGGGCTTGCCCTTTCCAGAGATCACTGTGTATGTGGTCGTTGCATTTGAATTTATTGTAGCAATTTGTTTCTTGCTTGGCTGGCGTATCAAGTTGGTCGCCTATTTGATGGCAGCGTTCTCCATTGCAGCTGGATTGATTGCCCATCAATTTTGGAGTGTTGATCCAGCACAACTGGGCAATCAATTGAACCACTTGTTGAAAAATGGTGCCGTCGCCGGTGGCTTTATCATGGCCGCTTTACTGGCCGATCGATTCTCGAATGCACCTGCTGAAGAACATAACGATTGAGCATTGTTTTTTTTAACGCATCTTTTGATGGATCAAAAGATGTGTTCTTCAACTATGCGAAGGTAGAAAAAAATGTGGTCTAAGCTTTTTAGAGTCGTGGGGCTTTGGGGTCCTTTGTTTTTGACACTCTCCTTGACTTCGTTGGTGAACGCGCAAACCTATCCCGATAAGCCCGTTAAGTTGATTGTGTCTCTTGCGCCGGGTGGCGGTGTTGATTACTTTGGTCGTCTGATTGCGCCAAAATTATCAGAAATTCTGGGTCAAACGGTAGTTGTTGAAAATCGCCCTGGGGGTGCAACCAACATCGCCGCTGATTTTGTGGCACACGCCGCGCCTGATGGGCATACACTTTTACTCTCCAGTGTCACAACCTATGCCATCAATTCTTCTTTGTTCAAAACTTTAAGTTACGATCCAGTCAAGGATTTTTCGCCCATCGGACTGGCTGCAACCTTTCAATTTCTTTTGGTTTGCAACGCGGATTTTCCAGTCGATTCGGTCGCAAAGTTTGTAAGCTATGCCAAGGCCAATCCTAAAAAGGTGAGCTTTGGCTCTTCCGGCCCAGGAAGCCCTCATCAGTTGACCATGGAATTGTTTGCTAAACGCGCAAACATCGATCTTGTGCATGTTCCTTATAAGGGTGCGGGTCCAGCGGTTTTGGATCTGATTTCAGGTCAAATTCCAGTGATGTTCTTGGATGTGGCCACCGCGCTTCCTCACATCAAGTCTGGCAGAATTCGCGCTTTGGCATCTGCAAGCCTGAAGAGGACCGAGTTGTTGCCCGCAACGCCCACCATCAGTGAGTCAGGATTTCCAAATTTTGAAGCCTCGTCTTGGCTTGGGATTGTGGCGCCAGCTAAAACACCGCAGCCTATCATCCAAAAGCTCAATGGCGCTTTGAATCGGGTTCTTGCTGATCCCGAGGTGGTTTCACGCTTAAGCGGTGCGGGTGCTGAGCCCACCTCCGGCACACCGCAGGCGTTTGCGCTTTACCAAGCGTTGGAGCTTCAAAAATGGGGTGAGATCATCAAGTCCTCAAACATCACGCCTGACTGATTTCACCCTAGATTTTTTCTGATGTATTTGATTTGATTGATCTAAAGCTAGGCCCACTTTGAAAATAGATATTCACTCCCACGTGTTTGATCGTGGTTATTTTGATGCCATGTTGAGGGACATGGTGCTCCAAGTCGAAAAGACCCCATCAGGTCAAACCTTGTTGCGCAAAGATGGCTACACCTACATGTGGTGGCGTGACGCTTTTTTTGATATCGACGAGCGACTGCGCGTCATGGATGCTCAAGGCATTGACATGCGGGCCTTGTCACTGTCCTCTCCCAGCGTTTACGACTGGAGCGGTGAGCGTCAAGTTGAAATGGCCAGGTACATGAACGATGTGACAGCCAAGATTGTTCAATCCCATCCAGACCGTTTTTTTGGATTGGGCACCTTGCCCTTGAGTGACATTGAGGCGTCTCTCATTGAACTTGATCGCTTGACGCTTGAGCTGGGGATGAAAGGCGTCATGATGGGTTCGAACGTCGCGGGTATGCAATTGAATCACGAACGCTTTGAGCCCATTTGGGCAAAAATAGACGCTTTGAAACTTCCTGTTTTTGAGCATCCGATGTTTCCGCCCAATGTGGGGCAGGAGGAGTTTGAACTCCCCTTGAGGTTGGGCTTTATTTTTGATACGACGACTTGTGCAACTCGGTTGATCTATTCGGGCGTCTTTGAAAGATATCCAAATTTCCCCTACATCATGGCCCATACAGGTGGTGCGTTGTTGATGCTTTTAAAGCGTTTGGACAATGGGTACGAGTTGTTTCCAGATTGTCGCAAATACATCAACAAACCGCCCAGTGAATACGCCAAGCAGCTCTACTACGATACGGCTTCTTTTTATGCGCCCAGCATCATGATGGCCCATGAAATTGTGGGCCCAGAGCGAATTCTTTTTGGCTCTGATGAGCCTTTGATTGGGGCAGACACAAGCCTCATTGAGGGCTTAAACATTCCACAGTCTCACAAGGCCAAGATTCTTGGTGGAAATGCAGCTCGTTTATTTGGTTTATAAAAATGAATTTTTCTGTCGATATCCTTTCTTGAACTTAGTCATTTGATGGATCAGTCGACAATCGAACGCAATGAAGAATAATTCTTATGATTACATCATCGTTGGCGCCGGTTCTGCGGGTTGTGCGTTGGCTTACAGGTTGGGCGCTGACCCCAAGGTCAAAATATTGGTCTTAGAGGCAGGTGGCTATGACCGCTCGCCAATGATCAAAATACCCTTGACATGGGGATTGATTCTTAAGCATCGTCTCTACGATTGGGGCTACTTTACACAAAGTGAGCGCTTTATGGGCCATCGAGAAATTGAGTGTGCACGGGGCAAGGTCATCGGGGGATCTTCCAGTATCAACGGCATGGCTTATGCACGGGGTGCTCCACAGGATTACGACGCTTGGGCGCAGGACTTTGGTTTAACCGATTGGTCGTATGAGAGGGTATTGCCTTTTTTTAAGAGATGCGAACATTGGCAAGAGGGGGAGAATTCAGAGCGAGGGGGGGCAGGCCCCTTGTTTGTCTCAAGGATGATTTATCAAGATCCATTGATGGATGCTTTTTTAAAGACCACTGGTGAGTTGGGTTTTCCTTTTATTGATGACTACAACGCCGGGCGCATGGATGGGTTTTCGCACATGCAGACCACCATCCACAAGGGCAAGCGCTGGAGTGCCGCCTCAGCCTACTTGTACCCCTCCATTGCAAGAGGCAATGTGGATGTGATCCCCCATGTCATGGTCAACAAAGTGAGGATCAAAAGGGGCCGGGCGATTGGGGTTGATGTGAGCTTGAAGGGCAGCGCTCAAACCTTCTTTGCCTCCCAAGAGGTGATTGTCAGTGCTGGTGTGATCAACTCACCTCAATTGTTGATGCTCTCAGGCATTGGAGAGGAAAAGGCCCTTAAAAAACACGACATCAAGGTCGAGGTTGATTTGCCAGGGGTTGGGAAAAACTTGCACGATCACCTGGTTTGCGATGTTCGTTGGAAGAGAAAAGACAATGGCCCTTTGTTTGATGTACTGCGCTTGGATAGAATTTTGCTTGACCTCTTTAAAACCGTTTTTTGGGGCTCTGGTTTAAGTGGCCAAGTACCCGCAGCAGCGGTGGGTCACGTGAAAAGCAATGCGTCACTGAGTCTTCCCGATTTGCAATTGATCTTGGCCGCAGCCCCCATGACCGCTGGCCCTTACCTCCGTCCCTTTGTCAAGCCGTATTTGGATGCCTATGCGTTGAAGGGTGTTCTCTTAACGCCCCAGAGTCGAGGCGAGGTTAGATTGACCGATCGCAATCCCACCTCAAAGCCTTTGATCATCCAAAATTTCCTATCCAATGAAAGCGACATTGCAGCTCTGAGGCAAATGATCAAGATCATGCGCCATATTGGGAGTTCAGGTGCATTTGCCCAATTTTCTGAGGGAGAAATTTTTCCCGGGCCATCGATCCTATCGGACCAGGAGATTGAGGGTTTCATTGCGAGCAATGCCATCACCCTTCATCATCCGGTGGGTACGTGTCGGATGGGGCTTGAGAGTGACCCGATGAGCGTACTCAATTCAAATATGCAAGTTTTTGGTGTTGATGGACTCAGAGTGGTGGACGGCTCTGCCATGCCCAAAGTCGTTCGCGGTCCTGTCAACGCGCCCATCATGATGATGGCAGAAAAAGTGTCTGATCACATCTTACTGAGAGATTGAGCTTTGGCCCATGTTGTTGTGAATGCGTTTGAGTAAGCTGCGAAGTTGATCAATCTCTTCGTGCCCAAAGTCAATCAAAGCTTTCGTTTCGTACTCTTGGGCAAGGGGGATGATTTTTTCGGTGACTTGTTTTCCCTTGAGCGTTAAATTCAGGACATAGGATCTTTTGTCCAAACGCGATTGAACGCGTTTGATGTACCCCTTTTTAATCAATCCGTTGACGGTCCTTGATAGGGTAGAGGGGTCGTTGGAGCAGGTGTGGGCGACTTGACTGAGGGTTGAGTTTTGCGTCTCGTAAATCGTCACGCACACCCTCCACTCAATCAGTGAGATCGAAAAGGGAAGGAGTTGCTTGGTGAAGGCTTGCCCCATGCTGATTCCAGTGCGAGCCAGAAGGAAGGGGAGCGCTTTCTCTAACGAGTGTTGTATGGCCATTGGAGAGATAGATGTGGGTGCGATTGCAGTGAAATTGTAAGGGCTGTATTTTAAGGGTAAACACCACATGTAATTTAATTGCATTTGCAAGTATTTGGGTTGAAAATAGGACTATTCACATCTGAGGAGATTTTCTGATGAATGCGCCTTTGCACACTTTTAATCAGTTTTTAGATCCTTTCGCTCATGCGCCTGGAAGAACCAGCGCGGTCCTTGGCGCGCCCTCTTTGAGCCACATTTTGGAGCAAGCCAAAGAGATGAGGCCTTATTTAATTGCAAATGCTCAATTGACCGAACAAAATAGGCGCGTGTCTGAGGAGACCACCCAGCGATTTAAGGACCTTGGTTTTTTTAAGCTGCTTCAACCCGCTCGCTACGGAGGGTATGAGTATGGTTTTACCGGTTTCATGGACTTGATTTCTGAAGTGGGTCGGGGTTGTACGTCAACGGCTTGGGGTTGCGCATTGGGTTTGATCCATCAGTGGCTTTTGTCCACCTTGCCCAAAGAGGCCCAAGATGACGTGTGGGGGGAGAACCCGCAAGCGATTTTGTGTGGCTCCTACGCACCCGCAACGAAGGCTCAAAAGGTTCAGGGCGGCTACCTCATCAAAGGCACTTGGGCTTATGCCTCCAATGTCGACAATTCTCAGTGGGCCTTGCTTGGCGTACACTTTCCCGTGGCTCATCCGCAGGACAAGCCCAGTGCTGGCTTTTTGTTGGTGCCCAAAGAGAAGTGGGCCATCAAGGACGATTGGTTTGTCGTGGGACAAGCAGGAACGGGATCAAAGTCCATTGTGATAGCGGAGGATGTTTTTGTGCCTGAGCACCGCAAAATCACTTTTGCCGAATTGTCCTCTGGCAATCCACCCGGACTTAAAGACAATCCCCATCCGATCTACAGCATTCCTTTCTTATCAGCAGTGCCTGTTTGCTTGGTGGCGCCCATTTTGGGAACACTGCAAGGCGCCATTGATGCCTTTATTGAGCTTTGTGAGTCGCGTGTGACCCGAGGTGCAGTGGCAGGCGGTGGGCACAGCCTAAGGGATTTCTTTCCCGTTCAATCTCGCTTGGCAGAAGCCACTGCCGCTTTGGATGCGGCGACACTTTTGATCAACCGAGATACCACCGAGGTTGAACAAATGGCCATGAGTGGTGTGCCCATTGCAGTGACCCAGCGCATTCGAAATCGACGCGACCATGCCTATGCGACAAGACTTGCACAACAAGGTGTGGATGGTCTTTTTACATCGGTTGGCGGCGCTGGGCTGTCACTGGATCAGCCCTTGCAGCGCATGTGGCGTGATGCCAATGCAATATCAAGGCACATCAGTTTAAATTGGGATGCGGTGTCCTCGATGGTGGGACAGCATTTGCTGGGCCTAGAGCCCAAGGGACAGTATTGATTGTTTTTTTACAAAAGGTTTAAATATCATGGACGGAAAAATTGGTTTAGAGGAGCATTTTGCAATCCCAGAAACTTTGCAAGACTCTGCGGGGTTTTTAGCCGAGTCCGTTTGGGGCGAGTTGTCAAAGCGTTTGATCGATGTTCAAGAATACCGTCTGAGAGAAATGGACAAGCACGGTATGCAAATGATGATCTTGTCTTTGAATGCGCCTGCCGTTCAAGCGATATGTGATAAAAAAAGAGCCAACGAGATTGCCATTCGGGCCAACGACTTTTTGGCCGAACAGGTTGCAAAAAGACCAGACCGCTTTCAAGGCTTTGCAGCCCTTCCCATGCAAGATCCGGACATGGCCATCACCGAGTTGACCCGCTGCATGAAGGTTCTGGGATTCAAAGGGGCATTGGTCAATGGATTTTCTCAAGTGGACCATGCTGAGAACGTGGTTTACTACGATGCGCCTCAGTATGGGGAGTTTTGGAAGGTGTGTGAGCAGTTGGATGCGCCCTTTTATTTGCATCCAAGAAACCCGATTCCTTCGTGGTCTCAAATTTATGCGGGCCACCCCTGGCTCATGGGGCCGAC
Source organism: Comamonadaceae bacterium (assembly GCA_947475685.1). Taxonomy (GTDB): domain Bacteria; phylum Pseudomonadota; class Gammaproteobacteria; order Burkholderiales; family Burkholderiaceae_C; genus Limnohabitans. The sequence goes on from CANJNC010000009.1 coordinate 14,758, forward strand.
TTGGGCCTTTGGCCAAGAGACCGCAGTTCATGCGCTCAGACTGATGGCCAGTGGAGTGTTTGACAAGCACCCGAAACTTAAAATTATTTTGGGTCACTTGGGTGAGGGCTTGCCTTACAGCATTTGGCGCGTTGACCACCGAAATGGCTGGGTCAATGAAGAGAAGGCCTATCCCGCAAAGAGAAAGCTTGGAGACTATTTCCAAGAAAACTTTTATCTCACCACCTCTGGCAACTTTAGGACACAAAGTCTGATCGACGCGATGCTGGAGATCGGTTCAGACCGTATTTTATTTTCTACCGATTGGCCCTTTGAAAACGTTGACCATGCGGCCATTTGGTTTGATCAAACCAGCATCAGTGCGGCAGATCGTCAAAAAATTGGTCGCACCAATGCCATTGATTTGTTTAAATTGAAGCTTTAAATATCATCGCCTTTTGATTTTTCATTGAACTTAACGCTTGCATTGAGGATCCTATGCACTCTGAACCCTTGAGAGCCCAACACAACTTAACGCCCACGTCCCGCGGGGTGCACCACTTGGCTTTGAACACCTCAGACATGAAGATGACGACTGAGTTTTATACGGGTGTCTTGGGGATGCCTTTGGTGCATGCTCTGAGGGTCCCGCCAGGCGTTGGTGTAGGGCCAGGAAACAGGGGTAACCCCCCCTTTGAGAATTTACGGCACTATTTCTTTGATGCAGGAGGAGACACCTTGTTGGCCTTTTTTGAGTTGCCAGCCAAAGAAGTTACAGTAGGGGATCGAAATGCCATCGCCTCCATGCAGCATGTGTCATTTACCACGACCAAATCACAGTTTGATGCCATGATGGCTCGACTTCAGTCCAATGCAGTTTCATTTCTAGGTCCCGTTTGTGTCGGTGTTCAAACGTGGTCTATTTATATTTTTGACCCCAATGGCATTCGTCTAGAGTACTCTTACCAAGAGGACGATCCCGATGACTTGCAAGGCGTTCATGTGGTTGAGCGGTGGACGCAGACCAAGAGCGAAATTTTGGAGGAGTTAAATACCTTGGATGTTGACAGCCAGTGGCTAGACTCAATGACCAAGCATTTGCCCTCTAGTCGGTAGAGCTTGATATCATTTTTTTAATTTGATTGGTAAACACTTATGACTTCTGCTCAAGCAACGCCCATAGACCCCAAAGCGTTCAATCTATTTAATATTCCAGACGATTACTACTTGGATCCCCAGCCTTATTTCAAGGCCCTAAGGGATGAGGACCCTATTCATCGCAACGCCGATGGATCGGTCTTGCTCACGCGTTACGAGGACATCATCACCGTTTGGCGGGACCTCTCAGGCGTCGTGAACCGAGAGCAAGCCTACACCAAGAAGTTCGGGCCAGGTCCTCTTTTGGAGCACCACACCACCAGCATGCTGTTTCGCGATCCACCAGATCACGATCGACTCAGAACCATTGTCAATCCATTTTTCAGTCAAAAATCCATTGAGCGCTTGAGGCAAGCGACAGTGGATATTGTTGCAAAATTATTGGTCGATATTGAAAAAAAACGCGACATTGATTTCATCTTGGATTTTTCCTCCAAAATACCCGTTCAGTTGGTTTGCGACATCTTTGGCGTGCCCAGAGAAGAGGGGCCCATTATTCGAGATTTAGGCGCTCAAGTATTGCTTCCCTTGAATCCCACTGTGACGCAAGAGATCATTGATGCGGGTCATGTGGCCACGCAAAAATTCAAGGACTATTTGCTTCAATACATCAATCTTTGGCGCAAGCGGCCCATGGAGGAGACGCCTTCAAACATCATCAGTGCCTTGGTGGCTGCAGAAAAGCGGGGTGAGGACATCTCTGAAAATGAAATGGCGCACTTGTGTATTTTGGTCTTGAACGGCGGGCATGAGACAACGACCAACTTAATTGGACTTTCAACCCTGGCTTTGATCAATCACCCCGATCAAATGGCTTTGATGGCGAGCGAGGAGCTCAACGTGCCTGTGGCCGTTGAAGAGTGCATTCGCTTTTGCTCTCCCCTGCAACTTCAAGGCAGACGCACCACGCGCGAAGTGGTCATCGCTTCAGGCCTGATCCCAGCCCATACAGAGGTCATCTTTTCAGTCGGCGCCGGTAACCGCGATGAAAGGGTATTTGATCACCCCAATGCCTTTGATTTGAACCGCAAGCCCAACTTGCATTTGGCTTTTGGGTCCGGCATCCATGTCTGCTTGGGCCGTCCCTTGGCCAGACTTGAGCTTGCCATCGCTTTACCGGCTTTGGCCAAGAGATTTCCTAAAATGAGTTTGATTGAACCGCCTGTTTTTAACAAAAATGCACGTTTTCGAGGTATTCAAAAAATGAAAATTAATCTATATTAAGCGGGTGGCTTTGATTTTAATTTTTGACAATAAACCCAATCGTAAATGGAGATAGTGATATGAAACGAATTTTAAAGACGGGCGTGATCAGTGCGGCTTTGTTGATGCTTCTTGGATTGAATCAAGTTTTGGCAGACACGAAGCTCAAAGTCGGTTTTATTTCTGCGCAAAGTGGACCTCTGAACGTATTGGGTTTGGAGCAAAAAAGGGGCTTTGAAATTGCCATGGACCACTTGGGTGGTAAATTTGGACAAACTCAAATTGAGGTGGTGGCAGCCGACTCCAAGGGAAACCCCAGTGCAACGGTGCAGGAGATTTCCAGGTTGATAGACAAAGAAAAGGTCGATGTGATCGTCGGACTGTCTGCCTCCAATGAGTTGGTGGCTGGCGTCAAGCCCATTGTGGACGCGAAAATTTTCTTCATCGGCATGAACGGCGGTGTCGCTATGAACGCAGGCGAGCAGTGCAGCCCCTATTATTTCAACGCCGCCTTTCAAAATGCACAGTTGACCACTGGCATGGGGGCTTTCATGACCAAGCAAGGGGTCAAGAAGCTCTATTTGATTGGTGCAGACTTTGAAGCTGGCTACGAGCACACCGATGCCGCAAAGACAGGCTTCAAGGGTGAGATTGTGGCATCCCAATTCACCCCATTGACGCAGCTCGATTTTGCTGCAGACATTGCCAAAATCCGAGCCTCTGGCGCGGATGGTGTGTTTGCCTTTTATCCTGGTGGACTCGGTATTGCTTTCATGCGCCAATGGGCTCAAGCCGGTTTGGTTGGAAAGATTCCCGTGTTTTCAAATATTGCTCTGACCGAACCCACCGCCTTCCAAGCTCAAGGCAAGAGCGTTTTAGGCACCTATGTGAGTGCAACTTACTTTGCAGGAATTGACAACGCGGTCAACAAGCGCTTTGTGCAAGATTTCAAGACCAAATTTGGACGCGATCCTGCAAGTTACGCGGGCTTGGCTTATGATGCAATGATGCTTCTTGATTCCGCTGTGAAAGAGGTCAAGGGCAATGTGAAAGATCAAACGGCCTTTCGTGCGGCTTTGAAGAAAGCCAATTTTCAAAGCGTTCGTGGCCCATTTGCATTCAATACCAACAATCACCCCATCGAGAACACCTATCTCACCGTGGTGGACGAAAGACCTGATGGCTCTTTGTACTTGAAACAAGTGGCGATCATTGCAGAAAAATCCCCAGATGAATTTGCTAAAAAATGCCCTTTGAAATAATCAGCCAAGGATTGTTTTGGACATGAGTTTGGGCTTGTTCATCGAGCAGGTCTTTAACGGCCTGCAATTGGGCATGATCTTGTTTTTAATGGCTGTTGGTGTGACGCTCACATTTGGTGTGATGAATCTCATCAACTTGGCACACGGCTCCATGCTCATGATCGGGGCTTTCCTCATTGCCTTTGCGGCAAGTACGGTTCACTCCTTTGGCCTGGCCATTTTGCTCGCCATGGTCATGGTTTTCGCACTTTCTTGGTTCATTGAAAAAGTATTGGTCAAGCACCTGTATGCAAAAACACATTTGGACCAGGTGCTGGCCAGTTTTGGTTTGAGCATTGTTTTGAATGACGGTGTGATCATGATTTGGGGCAGAGAGCCCTTGTATGTGAACTTGCCCTCTTGGTTGGAGGGGCCGGTTCAACTCACCCCGACCTTTAGTTATCCTCTTTACCGTTTGGTCATCACTGGCGTTGCAATTTTAGCGGGTTTGGTGCTTTGGTATTTGCTCACCAAAACACGCTTGGGTATGCAAATCAGAGCGGGTGCGGAGAAGCGAGAAATGATCGGTGCCTTGGGTGTCAATATCAACTTTCTCTTTACCGCCGTCTTTGCGATGAGCGCCATTTTGGCCGCTTTGGGTGGCGTGATGCTGGGTCCCATGATTTCCGTTCAATCGGGCATGGGAGACCCCTTGTTGATTTTGTCCCTCGCGGTGGTGGTGATTGGTGGAATAGGCTCACTCAAAGGTGCGCTTTATGCGGCATTGTTGGTGGGCCTTGTCGATACGCTGGGTCGAATGGTGTGGCCAAGCTTGTTGGGCGCTTTGGTTGGAAATATCGTATCAAACGCGGCCATTTACATCTTGATGGCCTTGGTGATCGCCATTAGACCCTCTGGTTTATTTGGGCGGCAACTTCAATGACGGGTGCACACGTGATCAAACAGTCTGAGGCAAAGAATTTGAGGTTGACACTCACCTTTTGTGCGATCTTCATCTTGGCGCTATTGGTGCCATTGTTGGATCAAGTCTATTACACCAAGTTGGTCGCAAGAATTTCTGTGTTTGCAATTGCTGCGGTCAGTTTGGATTTGATTGTGGGTTTTTCCGGCAGAGTGAGCTTAGGACACGCTGCATTTTTTGGAATCGGCGTCTATAGCGCAGGTATATTGGCGCAGTTTGGCATTTCTCAAATTTGGTTGGTCATGCCCATTGCCTTCTTGGTTGCGGGTTTGATTGGGTGTTTTATTGGTGCGATTTCACTGAGAACCAGTGGCTTGTATTTTATTTTTATCACCTTGGCCTTTTCTCAAATGATCTTTTTCATCGCGCAAGGCCTTCGCATGTATGGAGGAGATGATGGGTTCAGATTGCCCGCTGCCACCGTTTGGTTCGAGGGCGTTGATTTATCTCAGGCCAAAGTGTTGGCCTACACCATGTTAGGGGTTTTGTTGGCTGTGGCCTATGTTGCTCATCGAGTCATGTCCTCCAATTTTGGTCAAGTCATCATTGCAAGTCGCGACAACTCCAGAAAGGTCAACTCTTTGGGACTGCAGCCTTATCCCTATCAGTTGACGCTTTTTACGCTTTCAGCTTGTATGTGTGCTTTGGGGGGAGTGGGCTTTGCCAATTTAAATGAATACGTGTCTCCTGCGAGCATTTCCTGGGTTCAATCGGGAGAGTTTTTGTTCATGGTGATTTTAGGTTCGGCTGGGACACTTCTGGGTCCTATCTTGGGCGCCGCTGCCTTTGTCACATTGGAGCAAATTCTCTCCGCTTGGACAGAGTATTGGATGTTCTATCTAGGGATCATTTTGATGCTGCGGGTGTTGTTTTTAAAAACGGGGCTCTTGGGCTTGATCTCAAAACAAGGCGCATGAAGAAATGAGTCAATCTCCCATCTTAGAGACGGTCGATATTGTCAAAAGCTTTGGTGCTTTGATGGTGACCGATCGCGTGTCATTGAGCGTTTATTCGGGTGAGTTGCATGCATTGATTGGCCCAAACGGCGCAGGAAAATCCACCCTCATTAACCAAATCACAGGCGAATTGGAGGTCAATTCAGGCTTGATCTATTTTGAAGGCGAGATGATCAACAAAGTCACCGTCGCTGCGCGATCGCGCCTTGGAATATCGAGGGCGTATCAAGTCCCTCAATTGTTTGGCTCAATGAGTGTTGCCCAGCATTTGATCATGGCCGAGATCGCTTCAAAGGATCAGGGCTTTAAGATGTGGGCCAAGAGTGCTGGCCTTGACGATCTGAGTTCCTCTCAAAAAAGCATTCTGCAACAAGTGGGTTTGCTGCACCTGGCCTCCAAGCCAACGGCGGCCTTGGCGCATGGGGAAAAGCGCCAATTGGAGTTGGCGATTTGTTTGTCATCCAAGGCCAAGTTGCTGATCTTGGATGAGCCCCTTGCTGGGCTGGGTCCAACGGAGAGTGAGCAGATGATTGAGCTGTTGAGAAGTTTAAAGTCCCATTTCGGTATTTTATTGGTCGAGCATGACATGGATGCGGTTTTTTCTTTGGCCGATCGAGTCTCTGTCCTTGTGAATGGTGCCATCATTGCAAGCGGCACGGTCGAGCAAATCAAGAACGATCCCTTGGTGAAATCGGCCTACCTTGGAGACGAACTTGACGTCCATTAAGCCACTGCTGCAGGTGCGGGATCTGTCTGCGGGTTATGCAGGTTCTCGCGTTTTGTTTGATGTCTCCATGAACATTTCTCAAGGCGAGGTGGTGGCGCTCTTGGGCCGAAATGGAATGGGCAAATCAACCTTTATTCGCTCATTGTTTGGATTGACGACTTACATGGGGGGGACCATCCATTTTAGGGACCAACCCATCGAGCAACTGGCCTCTTTTAAAGTCGCTCGTGCGGGTCTGGGATGGGTGCCTGAGGGGCGACAAATCTTTGCGACCCTGACGGTTCAAGAGAATTTGATGGCCAGTTTTAAAAAGACCTCGCAGATCAGCCGAGTTTGGCGCTTGGAGGACGTCTATGAGCTTTTTCCAAGGCTTGCAGAGCGCAAAACACATTTCGGCAATCAACTCTCGGGCGGCGAGCAACAAATGCTGGCCATTGGACGCGCTTTGCTTACTCAGCCCTCGTTGCTTGTCTTGGATGAGGCCACCGAAGGGCTTGCACCTTTGATCAGAAGAGAGATTTGGAGCACCTTGCTTAAACTCAAAGGCACCGAACTTGCGGTCTTGATTGTGGACCGGGATCTGAAATCATTGAGTAAATTGGCAGATGGTTTTCTCGTCTTGGAAAAAGGACAAATTGTCCATCAAGGTTTGGGCTCAGAGTTGTACTCGGATAAAGAGCGGATTGAAAAGTACATGAGCGTTTGAGAAAAGGCTCAAGATGCACGCATGGGCAGTGGTTGACGCAACCTACTTTTGTAAATTCAGGGGTTTCTCAGAGGTGCTGTGGGTTGATGCACTGTGCGAATCAAAAAGTGACTCTCGGGCTCGCCCGCTCTGAGTCTTTTGACCAAGTCATCGGGATCGAACTCTACGCCAATGGGGTTGTCCGCAAATCCAGGTCCCATCATAAAAGCGTTGGCTTCTTCGTTGGATTTGTAAACATCGACTTGGAACTCCATTCGGTTGCCGTCAGGGTCCCCATAATACAAAGAGACGGTGATGCCATGGTGTAAGCACCAGTAGGGCATGATGCCCAGACCCTTGAGGTGGTCGTAGTTGTCTGCGAGATCTCTCAGCGAGTCGTAGGTGTAGGCCACATGATCCGTTCCAACTCGGTCTTGCCTGGTTTTGTTGCCATCGGGTTCAAATATAGAGAGATTCAAAAATGCCACTCGGTGGTGTTCTTCATCATAAGTGATGAACGCAATGGCTGGGTTATGGTGCTGAACTTTGGCACCCAAGACATCTTGATACCATTTGATCATCCGCTCAAATTGGTGAGTTCTGTAAACGATGTGGGCGAATTTATTGGGGCTTTTGCGAGTCACGAACATCTCCTATTTGTTGGATTGAAAGTTCACCATCATCTTCTAGATTTTGCAAATCGCAGTAGGGGGTAAATACTTAGAGGCAATTCCTTGGGTCAAGGTGTTTTAAACACGCGTTTTTTTTGACCCTCTCTTGGATCAAGTAGGTCCCTAAAAAGCCTTTAAGTTTACAGCCTTTAAGCGTCATTTTTTTGTTGATTGAATTTATTCAAGATCAAGGAGATGAAGATCAGGGGAAAGAAGAGAAATGAAAAACACAATTCAATGTTGTTGGTGACGCTCACCATATAGCCAAAAATAGGTGGACCCACCACGACACCTAGGAAGGTGAAGAACAAGCAACCCGCAGTGGCTTGTGCGGCATTTTCTTTCTTTGCAATTTGAGCGACATACGCTAAAAATACGCCATTCCAGCTGATTGCGGTGAAACCAAAGATGCACAAGATGCAATAGACAAGCCATTCCTTCGTGTGTACATCTGGGTAGAGCATGCTCAGGCACGAAAGTGCCATGAGACTGGACAAGGCTATCAAGGCTTGAATGGTTTTCCCCGTTTTATCGGCTAGTAAACTCCATGCAATTCTTCCTGTCACTCCAGAGAATTGAACAAATGAAAACCCGATTCCTGCATCGATCAATGACCATTTCAGTGAGGTGTTCAGGTAGGTGACCAAGTAGGAGCTGAGGCAAAGTTGCACGATTGAAAACACAAAAGAGCAGATACAAAGAATCGATAAAACGGGGTGAGACAAAACATATCGAATGGGGTTGAAAAATCGATAGGCCTTTGGCCACGCTGCATGGGGATTGCGGTTGACATCCAGTTGATGGCGCAATGACTGAGCCAGTATGGCAATCGCTAGCGAAATCGCCAGCAGTATTTCAAAGGCAAAGCCCGCATTTTGATAGTCCGTTAAGTTGGGTATCAAAAGCCCTGCGAGGGCACCTCCCAGGGGGACACCGGTTTGTTTGATAGAGAAAATCAAGGAAAAGCGATTTTTGGGGGTGGCTCTGACCAAAATGTCCGAGCTCGCTGGTGTGATTGGCCCATACCCCAGCCCTAAGCACACGGCTCCAATGATGTTAATGACCAAATAGTCCTGCAAGATCAAAAGCAATCCGGCACAAGAAAACAAGAGCGCAATTTGGCTGGTCCTGATGGGGCCCAGTTTTTCGATCATGGCGGCGGCAAAGACGCCTGCGGTTGCTGCACAGAGGTAGACAATGCTGATGTAAAAACCAATCGTACTGCTTGCCCAGTGGTGCTCAAGCAATAAGATCGGTGCAATCGCCGTGGGAGCCAATACCATGGCGGCACTGGCCATTTGAATCAACAAGGTGAGAATCAAAGAACAATTGCTAGCAGAGAAGATCATGGCAAAGAGGGCCCAAGTGTTTTCAAGTGATCAGTCCAAGAATTCTTTTTGCTCTGAATACCACGGGTAGATCGATTAATTTTCCATTCAATCGAACAGCGCTGCCTTTAGAGGCCTTTGAGGCTGAACACACCTCTTTGGCCCATGCCACTTCTTGTGGACTGGGTTTGAAGCCCTCTTGCGTTGCATGGACTTGGGAGGGGTGGATGCAAAGCTTAGCAACAAAGCCAAGATTAATTTTAAAACTTTCATCGAGTGGGTCTTTCCGTATTGGATTTGTTTGTTGATAACAAATAAGCCATTAATGATAAGCCTAGTATAAGATCATCTATTAATGCTCTTAATCGAGCGCATTGAAGATTCCACATCCAAATAAATGACGCCCGCGTAAACCCTAGTAAAGTTTTAGGTTTGGCAAAGGGGGGGTAATTGTGCTCGCTGTGGCCGGGTATTTTTATATTTCATCCAAGCTAGATAAAGTTAACTTAGAAGAGAAATCTAACCATGGCTGATTTATTTAAAGAAAAATCTATCAATTGGGACGCAAATGAAGCGAGAGTAAAGATGCCATTGGCCATTGGAACTTGTATTTTAGAAATTGTGGAGTTAAGCAATCAAATGTCGGTTTTGGGTTTTGGTGCGGGTACGAGATTGATTACCTCGCAGGTTGCGCCTTATGTCAAAAAAAATACGGCAGTTGATGTATCAAAGTCAATGCTTGAGAAGTTGATTTCAAAAACTGAATTGAATGGCAAAGTTGAAATTCTTTGTCAAGACATTGCCTCTCAACCCACTGGTGTTCAATACGATCTGATCATGAGTGCAATGGCGATGCACCACGTAGAGGATACAAACAATATGATGCAAAAGTTTGCAGAGCACCAGAAATCGGGTGGGAAGATCGCTTTGGCAGGCTTGGACAGCGAGGATGGTGGATTTCACTCCACTTCAACAGAGGGCGTCTTTCACCAAAGCTTTGATCGAGAAGAGTTTGCTGCAATGCTTAAGAGAAGTGGATTTGCTGACATCGAGTATGTAACGGCTCACATTGCTGTGAGGGCAAATGGCTCGTACCCTATTTTCCTGGCCTTAGCGACAAAGCAGTAGAGATCACTTGCAAGAAAATTTCGCAATCATAAATCCCGACATACATTTTCATAGAATGAACCATGAGTTTGAAAAAACACTTGGCATCTATTGCATTACTTTAAAGCTCATAAGATAATGGCTCATGAACATCGATATAAATGAGTTTCTACGTGAAATGCGCCCGCATGTCAGGCGCTTTGTGATGGAGCGAATGGAGCCCATATCTCGGGCGATGGACTCGGGTGGCGAATTGCCTCAAAGCGCGTTTGAAGAACTTCGCAATCAAGGCTATCTTGGTATGCGTTTGCCAACGTCTGAAGGGGGTGGTGGGTTCGATTTGTCGACCTATTGTTTGGTCATGGAGGAGCTTAGTCGTTCACACCGAATTTACACACTGATGTTAGATGCTTCTAGTGGATTGACACCCATTGCGATATCAAAATTTGGGACACCAGATCAAAAAAATAAATTCTTGCCGAAATTATCCTCCGGTGAATGGGTGGCCTCTTTTGCTTTGACAGAGCCTGAGGCAGGCTCAGATGCTGCTGCTATCAAAACGTCTGCGAAAAAAGACGATGCTGGCTGGGTTCTGAATGGTGTAAAGCATTACATCAGTTGGGCTCACCGTGCTCAAGTTATTCTTGTGATTGCGCTGACTGACCCTATCAAAAAAGCCAAAGGGGGCATCAGTGCTTTTTTGGTAGAAAAAAATACGCCAGGCATGAATATTGTTCGGGTTGATAAAACCATTGGTTCAGATGCCATTGAGTTGGCTGAAATTCATTTCACAGATTGCTTCATTGCGAACGATGCAATGATTGGCCAAGTTGGTGAAGGTTTTGGTATCGCAATGAGCTCTCTTACTGCGGGGAGAATGGGCGTGTCAGCCGCATGCTTGGGTGCTGCTGACCGATTGATTGAACTTGCAACCGAGCATGTGCAATCGCGAATTACATTTGGACAGGCGCTCTCGCAACGACAAGCCATCCAGTGGATGCTAGCTGATTCTGCCACCGAGTTGGCCGTTGCTCGGGCCTTGGCTTACGAGACTTTGCGACAAATAGATGCTGGGAGTGATCCTGGCATTGCCCCTAATATGGTCAAACTCTACTGCTCGGAGATGGTTGGCCGCGTTGCCGACCGGGCCGTTCAAATCTTTGGGGGCTCTGGTCTGATTCGAGGCTTCAATGTTGAGCGGTTTTATAGAGACGTAAGGCATTACCGAATTGGAGAGGGATCATCAGAAATTCAAAGAATGCTAATTGCCAAGGACTTATTTAAATCAAATCACTCTTCTAAGAGATGACCAAAAAAGGGAAAAAAATGAATCAACTTGTTTCAAGATATTTTTCAAAAATAATATTTATATTTACGGTGCTCGTTAGCGCTATTTGGGTCTCTTTTGCACATTCACAAGAGTCTTATCCAAATAGAGCTGTGATTTTGATCAATCCATGGGCGGCAGGAGGTCCCTCCGAGGCCATTATTCGACCTATTGCTGAGAAACTCACTCAGCTGTTAGGCCAGCCCTTTGTCATAGAGGCCAAACCTGGCGCCAATGGCACAATAGGTACCGCTATGGTGTCTCATGCCAAACCGGATGGATACACTCTTTTATTTGCCAATGCTGGGCCGATCACCATTAGTCCGTCTTTGCCCAATAAGCCAGCTTATGATGTCAGTCGAGACTTTGTTCCTATCACTCAAATTGTTTCTGCGCCCACGTTGCTTGTTGTTCGTTCAGATTTTCCTGCAAAAAATTTGGCTGAATTTATTGACTATATAAAGAAAAATCCTGGCAAGGTGGCATACGGCTCAGTTGGGATTGGTAGCACAACACATTTGGCCGGAGCGACCCTGGCTGAGCGAGTTCGCACAGAAATGATACATATTCCGTACACTGGATCCTCTCAAATCAATACCGACTTGCTAGGTGGTCAGATTCAGACTGCTTTTGTCAATATAGCTGGCGTCATGGGCTTGGTGACTGAGGGTAAATTGCGATCTTTGGCAGTGAGTACTCTAAGGCGAACGTCAGTCTTACCCAACATTCCTACCGTTGCTGAGCAAGTCCCCGAATTTGAAATGAATTCCTGGTATGGGCTCATGGCACCTGCCAATACACCACCAGCAATCACACAAAAACTAAATTCAACTCTGGTTCAAATTCTTAAAATGCCCGACATCGTCAATCGCTTGAGTGACTATGGCTTGGTGATCGAGGGAACCTCCCCAGAGGCTTTTACAGCTAAAATTAAATTGGACTTGACCAATTATGCCAACTCGGTTCGTGCGGCTAAAATCAAGGACTGATGCGCTGGCATTGCTTTAATTTAAGCTTGGTACATCATCTCTAGCCTATGGCGACTGTTATGCGCGATCATCCAATTCTCAGAGGCTTTGCTCAAATAGAGGAAGGACAAGTGCACTTTCGTCATTGTGGTGCTCAGCATGGAAAAATTAAAAAACCCTTGGTGATGATTCACGCATCTCCAGGATCTGCCAAAACACTTGAGCCTTTGATGACTGCGCTGTCCAAGCACCGCTGGGTCATTGCACTTGACACGCTGGGCAATGGGGATTCATGTGCTCCAAAGGCACCCTTGGTTGACATGACTTATTTAGCGCATGCTCACCTGCGAGCTTTGAATGACATAGGAGTTGAGGAGTTTAGTCTTTATGGAACACACACTGGAGCAAATATTGCTGGCGAAATATCCATTGCGGCACCAAAGCGTATTCATCGCTTGATTCTGGATGGGGTTTCCTTTTACTCGGATGAGCAACGTCGTGAGTTTTTACAGCACTATGCCCCTGATGTGGAGTTTGATCAAAATGGCTCTCAGTTTCAATTCATGTGGGGGTTTATAAGGGATGCTTATTTGTTTTGGCCATGGTACCAAAGGAGTGCCTCTCATTTGAGAAAGACTGGCCTACCGTCTGCCGAGATACTTCACGATAAAGCTGTTGAAGTTTTCAAAGCCGCTAGAACGTATCCCGCAATATACCGTGCCGCTTTGGCTTATGACAAAGCCGCACGCCTTCCATTGATTCAATCCAATACTTTACTTTGCTGCGCTAAAAATGACATGCTCTTTGAATATTTCCAAGAAGTTTCACAATTCATGCCGAATGCGCAAAAATGCGTGACTGCTGGAACTTCTAACCCTGACGATTTTAAATCTACGGTGGCTACTTTTGAAGACTTTCTTTCGCAACAATCTTAGTTAAGCCTTGTACTTTAAAATTTTCACATATTGGATCGAAAATGAATCAACCAACCAACTCTTTAAAACATCTGGGTGTCATTGATGCCGTGGTTAATATTTGGACAGCTGAGAGCTTGGCCATTCGACCTAACCGCGATGCTTTCTTTGGCGATAAGATGGGAGTGAGTCAAGAGATATTAAAGGGTATCACCATTGCTGAAATGGTCAACCGCATGGATCAAGCCGGTATAGAGAAGTCTTTTTTGATTGCAGCCAAAGTGGGACCCTTTCTTCACCGATCCACGTATCACATTCCTTATGAAATGGTGGTACGGGCCATTGCAGAGTTTCCAGATCGTTTTTACGGATTGGCTGGTCTTGACCCGACCGAGGGCATGCAAGGAGTGAGGGGACTCGAGAGAGCGGTGCGAGACCATGGATTTATTGGCGCGCATTTTTACCCACATTGGTTTGAACTCGCGCCGGATCACGCCAAGTGGTACCCCTTCTACGCAAAATGCGTGGAACTCGACATACCTGTCCAACTGCAAGTGGGTCAGTCCATGATTTATGACCCAGCCCATCGATTGAAAAGCGTAGCTCGCCCAATCAGCTTAGATGGTGTAGCTTGCGACTTTCCAGAATTAAAATTAATTGGTATCCATGTGGGTATTCCCTGGGCGGATGAGATGATTGCCATGGCCTGGAAACACCCCAACGTTTTTATTGGCTGTGATGCACACTCTCCCAAATACTGGCCAAATTCTTTTGTCAATTACATCAATACCTTTGGACAGGACAAGGTCATTTTTGGTACAGATTTTCCTATTTTGGATTTTGAAAGAACCCTTAAACAAATCGATGATTTGCAATTGAGACCCATCCCAAAGCAAAAGTTACTTCGTGACAATGCGATCAGAATTTATAAACTAAATTTAGAAAAATTTACAGATCATGCCACTTGAGTTTCAACTTGGTTCGAATATTTCCGATCAATTGAAGCGGCTAGCTCATCAACGGCCCACTAAAACTGCAATCATCCATGGAGCTGCTCGTATTAATTACGCCCAGCTTTATGAGAGGGTCATTGAAAAAGCAAAGGCTTTAATCGATTTGGGTATTCAAGAGGGCGACATTGTGGGTGTTGCACTTGAAGACTCAATCGATCATTTGGTGATGTTGTTTGCAGTTGCAAGGGCTGGTGCAATCATTTTACCGATGGATCACCGTTGGTCCATCACAGAAAAAGAAGCCCTTTTTCAGCACTTCAAGCCCAAATGTGTATTGGTCAATGAGCAAGATGATTGGTCGCCTCACAATGCCTGGCTAGTAAAGTCACTCACGGCTGAAGTCGACGTGAGCCCTCTAAGCGAATATGAGTTTCCGTTGGGTCGACACGGACTCACCCTATCTTTGTCCTCCGGTACAACTGGCAGACCCAAGGGACCCTTGGTATCGCACCAGCAGTTTATCAGTCGCTTTCTGACCCATTGGATCGATTTAGGCTTTGGTTCAAGAGAGACTTACATCAATGCCACACCACTTTATTTTGGAGGCGGTAGAGCTTTTAGTTTGTCCATTCTTTTCGTGGGCGGGACATTGGTGTTATTTCCGCCTCCTTACACTCCACATGAACTCGCCAGTGAAATTGAGCGAACCAAGTCCACGTTATTATTTTTGGTACCGACTTTGCTTAGACGTATTTTGAGCAAGATCCATGAAGAGAAGTCCAATGACACAGATTTGAAGTATTTTCAAAAGCTCAATACGCTTATTTCATCGGGCTCTGCTTTGACCTCGGAAGAAAGGCAAGCCATAAGTCAAAACATATGCGCTCATTTTATCGAATACTACAGCTCAACGGAAGGTGGAGGCGTTTCGGTATTGACACCCAAGGATCAGATGCATTTTCCTGATTCTGTGGGTAGGCCGATTTTTGGGGTGGATGTTCAAATTGTCAGCGAAGAACATCAACCATTATCTGCAAATACTGTAGGACGTATTCGATACAAAGGAATGGCTGTTTCAAGTGGCTTTTACAACGATCCTGAATCGAGCCTTGAATCCTTTCATGAAGGATGGTTTTATCCTGGCGATCTAGGCCTTCTCAATGAAGAGGGATATCTCTTTTTAAAGGGTCGATTCAAAGATATGATTATTCGAGGGGGTATCAATATTTATCCACTGGAAATAGAAAACACTTTGATGAACAACCATTGTGTTTCTGAGGCCGCCGTGATTTCTACGCCTTCAAAAGAATTTGGAGAGGAAATTGTAGCTTTCGTCAGTTTAAAAGCACCCATATCATCTTCTGATTTGATTGATTTTTGCAAAACTCACTTGGCACCTTATAAAGTTCCTAAGCTTATACAATTCATGGATCAGCTTCCTAAAAACTCTGGTGGAAAAGTTGTCAAATCCCAGTTGTCAAAAATGCTGAACAATTGAGATTGCTAAGCCGATAATTTTCTATCAAAAACGAATTCATGAAGTTTTTAGTGAAATGCTATTCTTGCAATCGGTTAGAAAAGTGCAGCTTATGAAGCTTTCACGGTGTTTAAACTGATTGGTGAGACCGAGTTCAATCTAGGGGGGAACAAATAGGGCAAGGCATGCAAAATGATATCTCTTTGGTTCAATTTTGAAAAATACAGACCTAATCCATGATAAAAAATGACTTGATTAATCTGGTTTTACATTTGCAGACTTGATCAAAGCACCCCATTTAATACTTTCAGTATTGATAAATTTACCAAAGTCTTGAGGTGAGCCAATTTCAGCTTGAACGCCTTGGGCTTTAAAGAAGGCTGTGGTCTCAGGGTGCTGCAAGGCCTTGTTAAGCGCCGCATTGACCTTGGTTACAACTTCAATAGGCATCTTGGCGGGCCCCATTAAGCCGTACCACGTTCCGCTGATGACTGTTTTATACCCGGCTTCGCTCGTGGTCATCACTTCTGGCAAAGCCGAAGTGCGCTCGGGAGCTGCAAGAGCAAGAGCTTTAAGTTGGCCAGAATGGATAAATGAAATCACTGCAGGTACATCTGCAAACATGAGATCGACTGTTCCCGAAATAAGGTCTGTGATAGCAGGAGCTGCGCCCCTATAGGGAATATGCGTAATGAATATACTGGCATCTCTTTTTAAAAGTTCAGTACCCAACTGAGTTGACGTACCACTTCCAGCGGAGGCGTAGTTAAGTTTGGCTGGGTTATCCTTTGCGTAGGATACGAGTTCACTTAACTTATTGAATCGACTCTTTGCAGAGACAACCGCAACTGAGGGGGTATTCACCGCTTGACCGATGGCAATGAGATCGCGCTCGGGTCTGTAATTTGGATTGAGTGAAATGGCAGGGATAATAACCAAGGCGCCAGTAGATGCAAATAATATGCTGTGGCCATCTGTCGATTGAATGACATCCATGGCACCCAAAACTCCACCTGCTCCTGCTTTATTGTCGATCACAACAGGTTGTCCGAGCTCAGAGGTCATTTTCATGCTGATAAAACGTGCAAGGGCATCTGCAGGTCCACCGGCTGCGAATGGAACAACTATGCGGATAGATTTTGAAGGCCAATTTTGCGCTTGAGCGCAAAACAATGAAAAGAAAAGAGAGAAAGAAATTGGTAGTAAAAAAAAGAAAAACTTTTCACTTTGTTTATATATCATTTAGGTGATCTCAGTCATAGTTATCGTTAAAGAATACTGTTAATATTTCATCAAAGTTGGCATATTGGAAATATTACAAAAAATAAATCCAAGGCAAAGTCATAATCTTTTCAAAAATTAGATAAGTTTTATTTAATCATTTAGAAAAACAACTGTATCATAAACCTTCAAAAACATGTGTATCGTGATGATCAATCGCCCAAAATATCCAACTTTAATTCGCTATAAATAATAGTTACACTAAGATCAAATAACTCAAAGACGTATTTATGACTGAATCGCATCTTCTAAAAGTGTGTATCTTCGGAGCAGGCGCAGTAGGTGGTTATTTCGGTGTTCGCCTAGCTCAAAGCTCAGCCCAAGTGAGTGTTGTCGCAAGAGGCGCCAGCCTTGAGGCCATCCAAAACCGAGGATGGATCTTGGAGAGCGAAGGACAACGCTTGACATCCAAAGTCAAAGCAGTCAGCGATCCAACCCAACTTGGGCTGCAAGATATCCTTATCATCGCTGTCAAAAGTCATGATCTAGAAAGTGTCGTTGATAAGGTTAAACCCTTACTGGGTCCGCAGACACTTTTGATACCAGCCCTGAACGGCATTCCATGGTGGTTCTGCGGTGAGTCGGGTCAACCAGGCGCGCTAGGAAGAATCCATTGTGTTGATAAAAGCGGTCTCATAGAGTCTTCAATACCTTCAAGTTCTGTCATCGGTACTGTGGTTTATCCTTCGCTTTCACGTCCAGAGCCTGGTCTAACTCGCCATCATTCGGGTACAAAAATAGTGTTTGGTGAGCCCAGCTTGGCTCCTGGAGCCGCTGCTTCATTGAGATTACAAAGCCTTGTAGATCTTATGCGCTCCAGTGGCTTGGATGCAGAAATAAGTTCTGATATTCGTACAGAGGTATGGAAGAAATTGATGGGCAATGCATGCTTCAATCCTGTGAGCTTGTTGACATCTTCTGCAACTGATTTGATGATTGATGACCCTGGGACTTATCAGGTGTTTAAGTCTATGATGTCTGAGCTGTTGGAGGTGGGAAACTCATTGGGTTTAAGGCCCAATATAAGTGTGGAAGATCGGATTGCGTTGACGCGTAAGCTTGGGCATATTAAAACATCCATGTTGCAAGATGCCGAGCGAGGTCGAAAAGTTGAAATTGATGCTATTTTAGGTGCGGCGTGTGAATTAGGGCGAAAGGTAAATGCATTGACTCCAACCCTTGATACGGTCTATTCTCTTGCACGTTTAAAAGCAATAACTGAAGGCCTTCTTTCTAGTTGATTAAATTTTATGGCGATATCTTCCGAACTCATCAAATCTGTGACTGCTGAACTCTATGAGCGTTCGCTTAGAAAAATCCCACTTGATGCGATGGATGCGCTCGTTGGTGCCGCTCAAGTTGAATCCAATGAAACTGCTCGTCACACCTTGCGCATCATGATCAAAAGCGCTGAGGAAGCAGAAAAAACAGGACAGTTTGTTTGTTCCGATTCAGGGGTGCCCGTATATTTCATTCGTGTGGGGACCCAAGTCCAATTCAGCGGTCATGTTCGTGAAGCCATTACACAAGGGTTTGATCAATTGGTTTCAACCATTCAACCCCCATTGTTACCCCACATTACTCACCCTCTGACCTTGGAGAGAGGGTACAAGGGGGCTGGTATGCCACTTGTTACTTTTGACATGGTGGATGGTTCAGACTGCATGGACATCACCTGTTCTCCAAAAGCACTGGGCTCTGGACGCTGGGCTGCGTTGGAGGTTTTCAGTTTCCCGGACTTGCGCACAATTGAAAAATATGTTCTTGACGTGGTCGCTCGTGCAGGGTCTCAACCGTGCCCGCCTGTTGTCGTTGGCGTTGGGATTGGCGGAAGCTTTGACTACGCGGCCAAATTGGCCAAGGAGGCTACTTTGCGCCCAATTGGGGAGCATCACACTGAGGGCATGGTAGCTGACATGGAAAAGCGACTCTTGGCTGGCATCAACATGATGGGTTTTGGGCCAATGGGAACAGGAGGAGACTTTACCGCCTCAGCTGTGCACGTAAACTATGCAGCGGGTCATGGTTTTACGCCTGTCGCCGTTGCTTTTAATTGTTGGATCAATCGTCGAACCCGTGCTCATATTTTCAACGATGGTCGAGTTGAATTTTTGGAGTAAATTCTTGACCATTCAAACACATCGGATGAAGTTTCCGCTATCAGAAAATGACTCGAGGACATTGAGAGCAGGCGACCAAGTTGTCATCGATGGTGAAATCATCGTGACAGCGGGACTTCCGACTCACCAGCGCCTTATTCGCTGCCTTGATGGACTAGAGCCATTGCCTTTTAATTTACTTGGTCAGACTCTTTTTCATCTTGGAAGCTACTGCCAAGCGAAGACTCGTCCTGAAGGAATAGAGCAACTTGATGTTGTCTATATCAATCCAACCACCAGCACGCGTTTTAACGATGTCATGCCTAGACTTATTGGTGAATTACAACTTCACGCTGTAGGCGGAAAAGGCGGACTTGATGCAAGATCTGTTGAGGCCATGAAAAAAACAGGCTGTGTGTACTTATCTTTTCTGGGAGGAGGTGCAACTCTTCACACTCAATCTATCCAAGAGGTTCTTGAAGTTGGATGGAGCGATATGCTAATGCACTATAGGTTGATGCGACTGCGAGTGATGGGTTTAGGGCCAGTGACCGTTGCTATGGATGCGCATGGAAATAGCATATACGCTGACACTCAAGTAAACGCTCAAACACGAATGAATCAAATCATGGCCTTTATGGATGTTGCTCGTCAAGAAGCTGCAACCAAGAATAAGTGCTAGATATTGACTCAATGGCCCATAAAATATTTACAAAATGATCGAAAAAAATCCGATGATTAAGGTGGTGAAGCTTTTTTGATGTTGTGCTTGCACTTTTATCTATGAGCTAGCGCGAGTTGTTATATGTTTCATGAGTGAATTCAGTTGGGTTCAAGTTAGGAGAATGCTTAAAGGGTTTACCCTTGTTTTTTTGCTTGAAATTTGAATGATTTGATCAAGCTCAAAAAGAAGATGAAAAGCAGATTGAAAGACTTCTTTAGAGTTTTTATTCAAAAAATCTTTTCATTGTGTAACAATAAAAATATGCAAATAGAAGTTAACTGGCACATTCTAAAACCCATAGAAATGGATCAATAAAATGGCGATTGAGAGTGCACTGATCAAACAGGTCACAGCTGAGTTGTATGAAAAATCTCTTAAAAAGATTCCAGAAGACACGCACTCATTTTTGAACCGTGCGATCAATAAAGAATCAAATTTAACAGCTAAGAAAACCCTGAAGATCATGGTGCAAAGCGCTGATTTAGCGAAAAGTACAGATCAATTAATCTGTTCGGATGTGGGTATTCCAACATATATCTTTAAGATAGGTTCTAAGGTTCAATTTAATGGACCGATAAGGCAGGCCATTCAAGACGGATTCAAGGAGTTGACTGAAAAAATCAATCCTCCGATTTTAAAGATGGTCACCAATCCCTTGACTCACGAGAGAAGTTTTGAGGGTAAAGATATACCAATTGTCAGCTACGATGTAATAGATGATGCTGATTATGTTGAAATTATTTGTTCTCCGAAAGCCATGGGCACTGGACGATGGGAGGCGATTGAGGCTTTTGTTTATCCAACCCACGAAGACATCGAAAGATTTGTGATTGATGTTGTGATGAAGGCGGGCTCACAACCTTGTTTACCGATTGTTGTAGGCGTCGGAATTGGGGGAACTTTTGACTACGCTGCAAAATTGGCTAAAGAAAGCATGTTAAGGCCACACGGCATTATCAGTTCCAATCCGATATTGGCAGATATGGAGGTGCGATTACTTAAGGCCATCAATCAAATGGGCTTTGGACCTATGGGTACAGGGGGTGAAACTTCTGCAATGTCAGTGAATATTGATTTTGCCTTTAGTCACGGTTTTGTCCCTGTTGCCGTTTGTTTCAACTGTTGGATCAATAGAAGAACCTCAGCAAAAATATACAATGACGGTCGAGTTGAGAATTTAGATTGGTAATGAATGAGTACTGTTCAGCATATTAATTTAAACGCAAACTCCTCAGATATTAAAAATTTGAGGATTGGTGACCTTGTCACCATCTCGGGTTCCATTCATGTAACGATAGGAATTCCTGTGCACAAACATTTAATTGAATGTATAAAAGAAAATGATTTAAGTATTTGCGAAGAAATGAAGGGTGGGTGTTTTTTCCATTTAAGTACGTATGTTGAGGAAACATCCGCGGGCCATAAACCTCTTTATATCAATCCCAGTACAAGCACTCGGTATAACGAATGGATGCCCGATATAATTGATGGATTTAATTTAAAAATGGTTGGTGGAAAGGGTGGTTTAGATCAAAGAAGTGTTGATCAATTAACTAAAAATGGCTGTGTCTACCTCTCATTTCTGGGAGGAGGGAGTCCTTTTTTATCCAAAGGGTTAAAGCGCGTGATTAATTCTCGTTGGAATAATTACATTTCTCAGTTTCGGTTGTTGACGCTTGAGGTTGATCATTTCGGCCCTGCAACAGTGGCTATCGACTCGACTGGAAATAGTATTTACGGAAACTTAATATCAAGCGCTGAGGGAAAACTTGATTCAATCATGAATGAATTAAATATTCAGAGAAATAAGTTCATTGATCAATTTAACTTGTCTTAGGAGATGAATATGTATATCGATAGAAATAATTTATTAAAACCTTCATTGTTTATAAAATTTCTGGCCTTTTCATTCTTTATTATTTCGCACTTTAGTTTATTTGCTCAGCAAAATTGGCCAACAAAGCCAGTGAAAATCATCGTTCCTTTTCCAGCGGGTGGAAGTACCGACCTCGTTGCTCGATTTTTAGCTCAAGGCTTGTCTGAAAAATTTGGCCAACAGTTTGTTGTTGAAAATAAATCTGGTGCGGCAGGAAATTTAGGAACAGATTATGTTGCAAAGTCTAATGCGGATGGATATACGATTGGATTGGTAACCTCTGGGCCACTGGTCAATAACAAATTCTTATATCCAAACATGCCATTTGATGCAGATAGAGATTTATCTCCTATCGCACTTGTATGTGAAATACCTTTGGTCATCACAAGCAATCCTAAATTTCCAGCTCGCAATTTAAAGCAATTTATTGATTTTTCCAAAGCAAAGCCGCAGGACTATTCTGTTGGTCATCCTGGGAACGGCACGATAGGTCATTTGGCCTTGGAATATCTATCAATGGTCACGCAAAATAAAATCACCGCAATTGCCTATAGAGGGGATACGCCTGCAATGGCTGACTTATTAGGTGGAAGCATTCAAGCACTATCTGCTCCAATAACTGCATTTATTCCGAATATAACCGCTGGAAAAATCATAGGGTTGGCGGTCACTTCAAGTTCAAGATATCCGGGTTTGCCCGACATTCCAACTGCAAAGGAGCAGGGTATTGATATCGTTGCAACCGTTTGGTTTGCTATAGTGGGCCCAGCTAATTTGCAAAGTTCTATTGTTCAAAAATTAAATGCTGAAATCAATACTGTGTTGGCATCCAATGCCGGCAAATCTAAATTACAGCAGTTTGGTGCGGTTCCTTCAATTGGTTCACCTGAAAATTTAATTCAATTAATTAAAGAAGATGGTAAAAAGTGGAGAGCTGTGATTGAAGCTGCAAATATCAAAGCCGATTAAAAAGTAGGTAAAAATGACAAATCACGACAATACAAACCATGAGTTCTCAATGGAAAATCTAAGCCCCGAAGTCGAAAAAAGAATCAATTCACTGATAAAGGGCGCTATTGACATGCATTGCCATAGCGGCCCTTCCGTCATGCCTAGGAGAATTGATCATATTCAGGCCTTGGAAGAAGCCTCTGAAGCTGGGTTAAGAGCTATTTTATTTAAAGATCATTATTATTCTGCTACACCAATCACAGAACTTTTAAAGGATCGATATCAGCACCTCGGTGTGAAAATGTTTTCTGGTGTTCCCTTAAATGACTGTTGTGGCGGATTAAATCCATACGCCGTTGATCATGGTTTAAAACTTGGAGCTAGATTGATTTGGATGCCTACTTTCTCAGCTGCGAATCACATTCGTCATAATTATCGTGGTCATTTATTGGCTACTAAATTTCCAATGATGCCTGCCTCAATGCTGACAGTTGTTGATGAGAAAGGAAAAATCAAAGATGAAGTTAAAGTCATATTGGATCAAATTGCTGAGTTTGATGCAGTTTTGTCTGCTGGACATTTGCACATAAGTGAAATTTTCCCACTCTTTGAGGAAGCAGTGTCTAGAGGCGTTAAAAGAAGAGTCGTACAGCATCCAACCTATACTATAGATGCGACCCTAGCCGATATAACTGAATTGGCGCATAAAGGGTCATACATGGAGCATTCTCTTTGTATGTTTATCGATGAATCGCGATTTAAAAAATGGACTCCTGCACAATTGAAAGAAGTCATCCTTGCGGGCACGGTAGATAAAACAATTTTAGGATCAGATTTGGGTCAAATCAAAAACCCAACTCCAGTTACTGGTTTTAAGGCGGTCATTCGCGATTGTATAGCTCAAGGTTTTACTGATGAGGACATAAGGAAGCTTGTTGGTGGTAATGCTGCAAATTTGCTCGGTATGGATAATGTCTAATGTCTTTTATCACCATTGAATCTTCTAAATTATCGACTCAAGAGGCTTATAAGTTAATTTGTGGAGCTGTGGTTCCTAGGCCTGTTGCTTGGATTTCTACGGTCAATAAAAAAGGACTGGTCAATCTTGCTCCGTTTAGTTCTTTTAATTATGTTGCGCACAGCCCTCCAATGTTGGCTGTCAACATTGGTTCTAGAGGTGGTAGTTTGAAAGATACAGCCAGTAATATTGTTCAAACAAAGGAGTTTGTTGTCAATGTTGCAACAGTTGATAATTTTGAAATAATGCATCAAACCAGTGCAGAATATCCATCCAATATCAGTGAGGCTGATGCCTTAGGTCTTGTATTGATACCAAGCAGCATCGTTGCTCCTCCTAGGATAAAATTATCACCCATCCATATGGAGTGCCGTTTGGAAAAGGTTATATCTTTAGGCAAAGGGCTTAATACTTTATACATCGGGGAAGTTGTTGCTTTTCACCTCGATTCAGATATTTTTGATGGTGTATACATTGACAGCGTAAAGATGAAACCCATCGCTAGATTAGGTGGTCCATTTTATGCTGAGCTAGGGAAAATTCACAAAATGGAAGTCTTACAACAACCGCCTGCATGATTGGAGTTTTATAAAAGTGATCAAACAAACTGAAATTGGAACCTTTGTAAAAACTGCATCTCCTCAAGTTGTTGAAGTGCTTGGGACCACTGACCTGGGTTTTGTGGTTGTTGATGCAGAGCATGCTCCTTTTGACCGAGGAATGCTTGATTTAATGGTGATGGCTGGTCGTGCCAGTCAAATCCCTGTTTTTATTCGTATTGCTGAAATTAATGCATCTGTCATCCTGTCGTGTCTTGACATTGGTGCGGCGGGTCTATTAATTCCTCATGTCGATAATGCTGAAATAGCTAAAGAGGTCGTTTCATTGGCTCATTATGTTGGCGGTAAAAGGGGCTTTTCGAGTTCTCCACGCTTTGCAGGGTATGGAAGTTTAGGAATGAAGGAGAGTTTGAAATTAGGTGAAAGTCCAAAAATAATTTGCCAAATTGAAAGCCAAGAGGCAATTGATAATGTTGAAGCCATTGCTTCAGTTTCTGGCGTCAGTGGTATTTTTGTTGGTAGAGCAGATTTGGCTCTTTCAATGGGGCTAGATAATCCGAGAGATGAGTCCGTTTTTTTGGCAACTTTAAAAAGTTTAAATGCTGCTTTGAAATTTAATAAAATGGCCGGTATACACGTCTCTGGCAAGGAGGAGTTGGATAAATTTAAGCTACTAGGTGCAAATTGGTTTGTTGTTTCATCTGACCAAACTTTACTTAGGCAGTCAATTGCTGGTTTTATTTGATTTTCTTTTTGGGAGTTTTTAATGTCGCTTAACCCCGCTCAATTGGCATACAGTTCGAAATTTTACGATTTACCCCTAATTGCTCTTAAAGGTGACACTGCTAAATCTTGGATTTCACGCGGTGCAAACTTTGTTGTCACTGTCACGACTGTCAACTCTGGTGACGTACTTTGTAGAGATAATTCAGACGAATACGTATTGATCATTCCAGACACGATTGGTTTGAGTGCAAGCATTCAGGCGGGCGAATTTAATCAAGTTGCTGCACACGATAGTTTATCCATTATCCCTCCTGGTCAGAGTAGGATAGACTTTACCGGGTCTGGCTTGGTTGTTCGAGTTTTTAGCTCTGACGCCATTGATTTGATTAATTTGGCTGAAAATTCAAACCATTACATTGTTCCCAATCCAGATATAGCTCCACTCATTGCATGGCCTGACCCTATTGATGGCTTTAAGATCAGGTATTACAAACTATCTGATTATTCAAAAGGGGATAGCAATATGCGTGTTTTTAGGACAGCTAAATTAATGATCAATCCATTGCTCAAAAGAGTTGTACCTAGGGATATCACTAAATTAAGTCCACATCAACACACGGATTTTGAGCAAGGATCCCTGGCTATCAGTGGGATTTATGTTCATCACATGCGTTATCCTTGGGGGCCAGACTTAAATTTTTGGCATGCTGATGAAGCAATTGAGGTTAAAAGTCCATCTCTTCAAATTATTCCACCCAAAGTCTTGCATACAAGTCGAAATGTTGGAGATGAGCATGGGTACTTAATTGATATTTTTGCTCCCCCAAGAGTTGACTTCACAGTAAAAAACATGGTTTGTAATGCAAGCGAATATCCACTTCCGCAAGAATTGGTTGACAATAAAATTCGACTTTGAATTAAATACAAAAATGAATTCGAATATCTATGGGGCTTGATTGTTAGACCGTTTTTGATCCCTTGCCCATGTAAAAAGTCTTCGCCACAAAAAGCCTAATTTGAACGTTGCGCCCCAAAGAAATTAAAATTTCATTCCGTCGATTTCAGCAAACCTTGGTTCCATTGGCGATCAATCCTTCCATCCTCTCGCAATGAGCTGCCCTGATCGTGCTAGATCTGCTCAGTTAGCCGTCTTTTTTCAATTCTGTCATCAACTCCCGTCGTCTTTTTGACTTCTTTACTCTTCTTCTTTGGCCGTGGTTCACGGAGACTTCATTGAGACTTTGTCTATTTAGATACGTTAATGATGTGAGGAGGGTATTTAAAAATAGGATTGTTGTAGGGTTTCTACTTACAAGTACTCTTTATTTCACATGTTTTTAGGCTAATGTTTTAAAATCACAATATATTTGGAAAGCCTATATTAATGATATCTTGAGCAATAACTATAACTATAACTCTCAAGGAGATGACATGACGACACGAGTTCATGGCGAAAGCAAAAAGAGGCATGATAAGGGGGGCCTCCTATCCTAGTTTCTCTGATAAGCTTGGACGCAAACTCACCTACATCGTCTTCTTCGTGTTGGATGCTGTTTTGTATGCCAGTATTGCAGCCAACGCGGGTGCCGGTGGCAAGTTGTTTTTTGTATCTGCCTTTTGAATCATTTCGAGCATGTATGCCGGTTTTTTTTCAACTGTCCCAACCTACTTGGCGGATATGTTTGGTTCGCAAATGGTGGGGGCAATTCATAGGCGACTTTTAACCACTTGGGCAACTGCGGGTTTTTTTTGGGGCCTGTCGTTGTGATCTTTATGCGCGATTTCCACCTGAGTTTGGTTTTACCATGAGAGCAGGTTTACAAGCAAACCATGTATATCTTGGTAGGTATGTTGCTGGTGGGTTTGATGTGTAACTTGATGTTCGAGCCTGTTGATCAATAGTACTTAATGACGGCTGAAGAATTGGCCCATGAGAAGAATCTGGCACACGAGCGCTCATCTTCAGAGGCGGGCTCATCTTTGGGTCAATTCGAAGCGCACAACCCGATTTGGGCCTGGCTGGCATGGTCAGTTGTTGGCATTTCGCTTGCACAGGGTGTTTACCGAACAGGCTTGAGCGTCGTTAAGTTCTTTGGGTAATGCAATCAACGACAGCCTTGAACAGTTGATCCTTCATCATACTAGAGGCTGTTTTTTTCTTCTGACTTTAATGCCCCATTGTTGAGCAGGGGTGAGCAAAATGAATAACACGACAGATCTTACAGATTCGGTTCTTGAGCTGATTAAATTGCACCAAAATACCAAGGGTGCTTTGTTGCCTTTGCTTCACGCTGTTCAGGAGAAAATAGGATTTATCCCTCCTCACTCAGTGGCGGACATTGCCAGCGGACTCAATTTATCTCGTGCAGAGGTGCATGGGGTCATTTCCTACTATCACTTCTTCAGAAGTGAGCCTGCAGGTCGACATGTGATTCAGGTTTGCCGTGCCGAGTCTTGTCAGGCTTGTGGTGCGGAGGAGTTGATGGCGCTTGCTGAAAAGACACTGGGGATTAAAACGCATCACACCACATTAAATGGTGAAGTGACGCTTGAACCTGTTTATTGCCTTGGCCTGTGCGCTTCATCTCCTGCTGTGCAAGTGGATGATAAATTGCATGCTCGCGTTACTGTAGATAAGTTCAAATCTCTTTTGTCAAAAATAGGGGGTAGGCCATGAGCGCCGTTAAAGTATTTGTGCCCCGCGATAGTGCAGCGCTTGCCTTGGGTGCTGATGAGGTTGCGCAAGCGCTTACGCAAGAAGCTCTAACTCGCGCTATGACTGTTGAATTGGTCCGCAACGGATCAAGGGGACTGTTTTGGCTTGAACCTATGGTGGAGGTTCAAACGCCCCAGGGAAGAGTGGCTTATGGCCCTGTTCAAGCTGAAGACATCAAATCCCTCCTTGATGGCGGGATGCTAGAAGGTCAAAAGCATGCCTTGTATCTCGGCTTAACAGATCAAATCCCCTATTTGGCCAAACAAGAACGTTTGACGTTTGCTCGTATGGGGGTGATCGATCCTCTG
Organism: Comamonadaceae bacterium; assembly: GCA_947475685.1. GTDB lineage: Bacteria > Pseudomonadota > Gammaproteobacteria > Burkholderiales > Burkholderiaceae_C > Limnohabitans. The sequence continues at coordinate 42,693 of CANJNC010000009.1, forward strand.
TCTTTGACTGATTATGAAGCCCATGGGGGGTGGGCTGGTCTTTTGCGCGCTTTGAAGATGGACGAAGCTGGCATTGTTCAAGAAGTGAGCGACTCAGGTTTGCGTGGACGCGGTGGTGCTGCATTTCCAGCGGGTATCAAATGGCGCACAGTGTTAAACGCGACAGGCCAACAAAAGTACATTGTCTGCAATGCGGATGAAGGGGATTCAGGTACCTTCTCAGACCGCATGACGATGGAGGGCGACCCCTTCATGTTAATCGAAGGCATGATTATCGCCGGTCTTGCTGTTGGCGCAACTCAAGGCTACCTGTACATTCGCTCTGAGTATCCTCACGCCATTGAGGTGATGAACGAGGCGATCAAACGGGCTTTGAACGCTGGGTACTTAGGCCAAAACATATGCAAAAGTGCAAAGACTTTCTCGCTTGAAGTGAGAAAAGCCGCAGGATCCTATGTTTGTGGCGAAGAAACAGCGCTCCTAGAAAGCATTGAGGGCAAGCGCGGTGTTGTTCGTGCGAAACCTCCTTTGCCTGCAGTTGCGGGTTTGTTTGGACTGCCAACCGTCATCAACAACGTCATTACTCTCGCCTCCGTGCCATTGATCTTGGCCAAGGGCGCTTCCTTTTACCGAGATTTTGGTGTGGGCCGTTCTCAAGGCACGTTGCCCTTTCAGATTGCTGGCAATATCAAGCATGGTGGGTTGGTTGAAAAGGCATTTGGACTCACATTGCGTGAGCTTTTGTTTGATTTTGGGGGCGGTAGCCGAAGCGGTCGTCCTATCAAGGCGGTTCAAGTCGGTGGGCCGCTTGGTGCCTATGTGCCAGAGTCGCAGTGGGACTTGCCCCTTGACTACGAGGCATATGCCGCTGTTGGCGCTGTGGTGGGGCATGGTGGTATTGTTGTGCACGATGAAACAGCCAACATGGCCAAGTTGGCGCGTTACGCCATGGAGTTCTGTGCAATTGAGAGCTGCGGAAAATGTACCCCTTGTCGCATTGGTTCTACCCGAGGTGTGGAAGTCATTGACCGAATCATCAATGACAACAACAGGGAGCAACAAGTCCATTTGCTGCGTGACCTGTGCAACACCATGCTCAGCGGCAGCCTTTGCGCAATGGGTGGCATGACGCCATATCCAGTTATATCTGCTTTGAATCACTATCCAAAAGACTTCGGCATCGAAGTTCATGAAACTGAAAAAGTTTAAGGAGAAACCATGTTAAGCCCCTTTCAACAAGAAATCGATTACGGCACCCCAGCGCGCAAGTCTGCGGAGTTGGTCGAATTGACGATCGATGGATACCAAGTCTGTGTCCCCAAAGGAACGTCCTTGATGCGTGCGGCAGTCGATGCAGGCGTACAAATTCCTAAGTTGTGCGCGACAGATAGTCTGGAGCCCTTTGGCTCGTGCCGCTTGTGCTTGGTTGAGATTGATGGCCGAAAAGGGACCCCGTCCTCGTGTACAACGCCAGCCGAGGCAGGCATGGTGGTTCATACGCAAACTACAAAGCTGCAAGAGCTTCGCAAAGGTGTGATGGAACTCTACATCAGCGACCACCCGTTGGATTGTTTGACTTGCAGTGCCAATGGCAATTGTGAACTACAAACTCAAGCTGGCGTCGTGGGTTTGCGAAATGTGCGGTATGGCGTTGGGGCTCAAGCGGGCGCTCACCACCTTGATCTTAAAAAAGATGAGTCCAATCCTTATTTCACGTTCGACTCCAGCAAGTGCATTGTTTGCAACCGCTGTGTGCGTGCATGTGAAGAAACCCAAGGCACGTTTGCTTTGACCATTTCTGGACGGGGTTTTGAAAGCCGTGTCTCTCCCGGACAAGACCAGTCGTTCATGGAAAGTGACTGTGTTTCATGTGGTGCTTGTGTTCAAGCTTGCCCAACGGCTACTTTGCAAGAAAAATCCGTCATTGAACTGGGTCAGCCCGAACACAGCCTCATTACAACGTGTGCCTACTGCGGTGTAGGTTGCGGCTTTAAGGCAGAGATGAAGGGCAACACCGTGGTTCGCATGGTGCCATGGAAAGACGGCAAAGCCAACGAAGGCCACTCTTGCGTGAAAGGTCGTTTCGCTTGGGGTTATGCGACCCATCAAGACCGAATTACGACGCCAATGATTCGCGAGAAGATCTCGGATCCCTGGCAGGTCGTGAGTTGGGATGAGGCACTCACCTATGCAGCGACTCGCATCAAGAAAATTCAAGCTGAAAATGGTGTAGATTCAGTTGGAGGCATCACCTCTTCACGTTGTACCAATGAAGAAACCTACTTGGTACAAAAGTTGGTTCGTGCTGCATTTGGAACCAACAACGTAGACACTTGCGCGCGCGTGTGCCATTCGCCAACTGGGTATGGCTTGGGTCAAACAATGGGCACGTCTGCTGGAACTCAAACCTTCAAGTCGGTTGAACAAGCCGATGTGATCATGGTCATTGGTGCAAATCCAAGTGATGCGCACCCTGTGTTTGCCTCTCGCATGAAACGCCGTATTCGAGAGGGCGCAAAATTGATCGTGATGGATCCGCGTAAAATTGATTTGGTCAGTTCCGTTCACGTCAAAGCGGACCACCACTTGGCTTTAAAGCCTGGTACGAATGTCGCAATGATCACCGCTTTGGCTCACGTGGTTGTGACAGAGGGTTTGATTGCAGATGCTTATATCAAAGAGCGTTGCGATGACAAGAGCTTTAATGAGTGGCGTGAGTTTGTCTCTAAGTCCGAGAACTCACCTGAGGCATTCGAATCGGTGACTGGGGTTTTGGCGACCGAAGTGCGTGCAGCCGCTCGCTTGTATGCAAGCGGTCCGAACTCGGCGATTTACTATGGTTTAGGTGTCACTGAGCACGCGCAAGGCTCCACCATGGTCTTGGGCATTGCCAATTTGGCAATGGCTTGTGGCATGGTGGGTCGTGAAGGCGTTGGCATCAACCCCTTGCGTGGTCAAAATAATGTGCAGGGCAGCTGCGACATGGGAAGCTTTCCGCACGAGTTGCCTGGATACCGCCACATCTCTGACACGACCACACGTGCGCTCTTTGAAGAGGCTTGGGGCGTGACGCTGAGCCCAGAGCCAGGACTGCGCATTCCCAATATGTTTGAAGCCGCCTTGGACGGCAGTTTCAAGGGCTTGTACTGCCAAGGAGAGGACATTGTTCAGTCTGACCCCAATACCCAGCACGTGGAGGCTGCGCTGTCTGCAATGGAGTGCATTGTGGTTCAAGACATCTTCTTGAATGAAACAGCCAAGTTTGCACACGTGTTTTTGCCGGGTAGTTCGTTTCTTGAAAAGGACGGCACCTTCACAAACGCAGAGCGACGCATTTCACGAGTTCGTCAAGCCATGCCACCCATGGCCGGTTTTGCCGATTGGGAAGTGACTTTAAAGTTCGCCAACGCATTGGGCTACAAAATGCATTACGACCATCCTGAGCAAATCATGCAAGAAATTGCCGATTTGACGCCTACCTTTCGGGGGGTCAGTTACGAGAAAATTGAACGCTTGGGCAGCGTTCAGTGGCCCTGTAATGAGAACACCGATGAGGCTGGAACGCCCATCATGCACATCAAGAAGTTTGTGCGCGGGAAGGGTAAATTTTTCCATACCCAGTATATAGCGAGTGAGGAAAAGGTGACGCAAAAGTTCCCACTGTTGTTGACAACGGGACGCGAGTTATCTCAATACAATGTGGGTGCACAAACACGCCGAACACTCAACAATGTGTGGCATAAAGAGGACCGATTGGAAATCCACCCGCATGATGCTCTGGAGCGTGGCATCAAGGACATGGACTGGGTCGGTATTGAGAGCCGTGCTGGGCGAACTGTTCTTCGAGCTCAGGTGAGTGAACGCATGCAGCCGGGCGTTGTGTACACAACATTTCACTACCCTGAATCGGGTGCAAATGTGATTACAACCGATAGCTCTGACTGGGCCACCAACTGTCCTGAGTACAAAGTGACTGCGGTCCAGGTTGTGGCTGTGAGCCAACCCTCTGATTGGCAAAATCGTTATGTCAAGTTCAGCAAGAAACAAATCGACTTGTTGCCCAAGGCTCAAGCAAAGTTAACGGAGAGCATTGCTAAATGATGAGAAGTTCCCTAGAGCTTTTGCCTCTTGGAGTATCCGAGCTTGAAGTGACTGGCTACAAATCTGGCGAGATCCAAGCTCGCCAGGAGTTTGTCGCTCAAGAGGTGCCCATTGCTTTGGTCTTTAACGGTATTTCTCATGCGGTGATGATGGCAAGTCCTAGCGACTTGGAAGACTTTGCATTGGGCTTTGGTTTGACCGAAGGATTGCTTGAATCACAACAGGAGCTATTTGGCTTTGAGCAGCGAGAAGTCCAAGACGGAATTGAGTTGCATTTGGACGTTTCGTCTGCATGCGAGTGGCGTTTAAAAGAACGCAGGCGCAATCTGGCCGGAAGAACGGGTTGCGGTCTTTGTGGGACCGATAGTTTGTCTCAAATTCGACGAGCATTGGCGCCTGTTGTTTCCACGGCGGTATCGGTCGAGGCTGTCATCAAGGCAGAAAAGGACTTGCATCACTGGCAACATATTCAACAACTCACCGGTGCAACGCATGCGGCTGCTTGGGTTGATGAAACGGGTGTGATTTTGCGCCTCAAAGAGGATATAGGCCGTCACAACGCCCTTGACAAACTCATAGGAGATTTGGTTCGCCATCAAGTCAATCCCTCCTCTGGGTTTTTATGCATCACCAGTCGCGCAAGCTTTGAAATGGTCCAAAAGGCGGTGGTCTTTGGTGCAGGTCTCTTGGCGGCTGTTTCAGCGCCAACTGCGTTTGCAGTTGAGATTGCCAAAGCCCATAATTTGGCATTGGCGGGCTATGTTCGCAGTGGAGCCCTTGTTGCATACAGTTTCCCCGAGCGATTTAATTTAGCTTCGGTTTAGTTAAGAATTGAATTCAAGGATGGTTTTAAGATAATGGATATCAATAATCTTGTGGGAATGGCCAATCGCATTGGGGACTTTTTTCAAAGTTTCCCCAACCGCGCTGAGGCTAAATCTAGCATCGCTCTTCACATTAGTCAAACCTGGGCGCCAAGAATGCGAGAAGCACTTATGTCCCATGTCGATCAAACTCCAGCATCTGACTTGCATGATATTGTTCGTGAGGCACTGAAAGAAAATTTAGAGCTTCTTAAAAGAAAGAGCCCATCAACACCTGCTCAGCCCTTGGTTAAATAAAAACCAAATGAAATTCAACTTGAACAAATCAAAATTATTTTTTTGAGTGCCTTGGTACAACGATGCCATCAAAGTCTTTGACCTCTATGCCCAAGGCCTGGCTTGACATTTTTGCAACCCAACTTGGTTGCCCCGCTTGAAAGACATACGATTTGTAAAAGGGATATAAAGTTTTTTGATCTTTTATTTCTTGAATGGTTCTGCTTTGAGTCACTAGATGTCCGTAGACCATCGGCAGTTTAATTTGATGGTTCAAAGAGGCGTCAAAAATGAGTGCTTTTAGGGGTTTTTTATTTGAGTAATTTTGCATTTCGTCAAAGAACTTTTTGCGCATCAATACAATTCCCTTGTCGCTGGCACTGAGTTGTTCCTTTGTCCGGTCTGCTATGGTGCCTTGACCCATCCAAGCCAAGAAATCTTGATTCATGACGTGTGTATTGATGGGTTTTCCTCGCTCATCAAAGACTGGGCCATACCAAGTGGGTATGATTTTTTGCTCATAGGGCTCCATTTCTTTAGGAACTCGAGTGTATTTCCAAGTCACACTCAGGGTGTTCTCGTCATCAATTGGCACCCTCCATTCAAAGTGTTCGCCCAAGAAGAACCCATTGGGCCATAAGCATACGCGTCCAATTTGCCAGGCATCATCGTTTTCATCGCTGCCGTCCTTGATGCGGTGATAGGTAAAGCCATGCTCAAATTCTTTGAAATCGACTTTAAGGTGCTTGGCACCAAATTCGATCTTTTGGGTTCTGAGTCGATTTCCCCAGTTTTCATGCATCCATTCAAAATGGATGGGGTCGATGGAGTTTTCTTGACACTGAAACCAATTGCAAGGCACGCTTGAAATGACAATTTGTACAAAGCCGTCGGTCCATGAAAAAGCCTCCCAATCTGCAAGAAGTGGCGCAGGAGACGGGCCAAAATAGGCCCAAATCAGTCCAGATTTCACCTCAACGGGGTAGGATTTGATCTTGATTTTTGCTTTACTGTGGACTTCTGGATGCGCCGTGTCTTCGTAGGGTTGCTCTAAGCATTCACCCTTTGCATTGAATAACCAACCATGGTAGTGACAGCGAATCCCTTGGTTTTCAACCATTCCAGCGCTTAAATCCGATCTTCTGTGAACGCAGTTGCGATCAATGAGCCCAAACTGACCGCTGAGGTCTTTGTACAAGACCAATTCCTCGCCTAAAATTTTAATGGGTTTGGCTTGAATTTCATCAAATTCTGATGCGCCTGCAATGGGCATCCAGTAGCACCTGAGGAGATGACCCATTGGCGTACCGGGCCCAACTTGCGTCAACTGATCATTTTGTGCTTGAGTGAGCATGAGGCAGCAGTTTTCTCTATCACCGGCAAAAGCGCAAGAGTTTCATTCGGCTTGAATTTTTGCAAGAGCGACTGCTCTTTCATATTTCCTAAGATTTTTCTTGATCTGTTCGCTGTACTCAGTGGGATTCATGTAGCCAATTGAAAAGGCGGTTTCCTTGAACTTGTTGATGAAGTCGGGACTTTCTGTGGCTTGTTTGATGGCGAGGGTGAGCTTATTGGTGATGCTCTGGGGTAAGCCTGCTGGGGCCAATACACCGGTTTCGGCTGAGAAATCAAAATCTTTGATGATCTCAGAGATGGCTGGCGTGTCAGGGTAGCGAGACCAACGCTTTGCCGAGGTCACTGCCAAGAGGTTGAGTGAATTGGCCTTGATATGCGGTGCAGAGGCCGTAAAAGCGGTAATCAAAATGGTGACGTCTCCAGACAAAATGGCTGGAACGGATTGACCACTGCCCTTGTAAGGGATGTGCGTGATGTCTAAGCCCGCATCGGCTTTGAACGCCTCCATCGCAATATGGTGAATACTCCCTATGCCAGAGGAGCCATAGTTGTATTTATTTGGATTTGATTTTGCATTTTGGATCAGATCATTGAGCGTTTTGATATTCGTTTTTGAATTGGAGACAATCATCAATGGCTCTGAAGTCAGGCCAGCAATCGAGGTCAGATCCTTTAAAGTGTCATAGGGAAGGGTTTTGAAAATGTAGGGCGCAATGCCAAGCTGTGAGGTGTCACCCAGCAGCAATGAGTATCCATCTGGTGCCATCTTGACAAGTTGTGCCGTGGCAGTGATGCCACCTCCGCCAGGTTTGTTTTCAACCAGGAACGACTGGTTCAGTATCTCGGACAGCTTTTGAGCCAATGCTCTTGCTACAAAATCAGGACTTCCACCAGCCACGTAACCAACCAAGATCTTGACGGGTTTATTGGGATAGTCCTGTGCCCAAACCAAACTTGTGAATGAAATCAAAGCAAGTTGAACTAAAAATTTAAATTTCATATTTCGATTACCTGTTTTTTTAAAGACATCAAAGGCATTTCAAATTGGTTTGAAATGCTTACAAAATTGAATTCACATACCGTTGATAGACTATTTTAACCATTGGAAGTATGAAATGGGTATATACGATAGTATTGAATCTTGGGCTGTTTTTTTGCCAGTCAACCATCGACGCTCGCTCAGACTTCAAAGGATCAATATGCAAGGGCCCTTAAAATGCGGACGCATTGAAGACCAACAAAAGAATTGAGGCTGATTGCACCTTGGTTACCGGTTATGGGGTCTTCATTTAGACGGGTGACGCTGAATACTCTCTCCAGTCGACTTCTTTAGGGATGATGGCTTGGTACGAACACACGGAGGATGGGATTTTGAGTTCTCCAACTCCAATGGGCGCTTCGCCTTGAATGAAACGCTTGACTGCATTGACCATTTGCCTGCGAAACTCCACCACCGCCATATCACTCGCGCCCAATCTGTCTTGAGAGCGATCGGTGATGGCTCCCATGGTGACCCACATTGCCATGTCTTGGTTGGGGATACCCTTGATGCCAGTGAAATTGCCCGCCTTCATGGCTTGGCGGTCTTGTAAAAAGTGGTTCTCTTTATTGCGCATGGGCTTGAAAGTCGAGTCGAGATCGATATTGACTTGCGTGCTCAAAAATTCGCGCCAATTTTCAGTATCAGGTGTCGTGGCTGGATCCCCCCAAGCAATGAAGTGAAAGGCGGTGTGTGTGTCATCGATTGCCGTATTGATGTTGGCCACGTTGTACAAATTGTTCGGAGGTATCAATGCCGATGAGGGTGCGACAAAGACGGTAGAGCGCACATATTCATGGGTATTTGCATTTTGAATAGGGCGCCTGATTGCTGCGTACCTAAAACCATAGGTATCAGCTTGAGTCTGCATTCTTGGCGACTTGTCTGTAGAGGGGCGAAGCCAGGTGTTTTCGGTGGCCGTTGCGCCCTCTATGCGCGAGGGCGTCATATCTGAGGAGTGAAGGCTTGAGCTGTGGGCCGAATCTATTTGTCCCTCCATGATTTGCGCCCAATTGCATGGAATGATAATTTTTGATATGGAGACTCGGACCGATTCATTGGGAGCCCAAGCAGGGGGTGTGAATGCCGTTAAAGTTTCCGGGGGGCCCATGTAGGCCCAAACCATCCCACCCCATTCTTGAGCTGGATAAGAGATGTGTTTTATTTTCTCTTTGAGTCGGCTAGAGTTGGGCTCAGAGCTCATGTCGACGACTTGGCCTGAAATGTCCATTTTCCAGCCATGATACAAGCAGCGCAGTCCAGAGTTCTCATTTCTACCGAACACCAATGATGCTCTGCGATGAGGACAGTATTCACCTAAAACGCCAATGCGACCTTCAGTGTCACGAAAAACAACCAGATCTTCTCCAAGAACTCGAGCTCGAACAGGGGTGCCATCGGGTTCGCTCACCTCTTCTTGCAGGCAAATGGCCTGCCAGTGTCGGCGCATCAACGCTCCCATTGGAGCGTCCCCTTCTACTCTACACAACAAGTCATTTTCTTCCATGGTCAGCATATTTGTCCTCGATTATGACAATCAAACTTGCCAAAAAATAGTTAGATTGCTAAGATTATGCCATGATTTAATTCCTGTCAAGTGCCGACTAAAGCCTTGACCAAAGCCTTTATCAATCCAAATACCCATGAATGAACCTTTCTTTGCTCTGCGTGTATCACGCAAACATCAGCTCACGCCAGACATTGTTTTGATTGATCTTGTGCACCCAGAGGGCCTCGATTTGCCTGTATTCACGCCTGGCGCACACATCACTGTTCAAACACCTAAGGGTTTACACCGAAGTTATTCTTTGTGTGGTCAACCCAAAGATCAGCAGAAATGGCAAATTGCAGTCAAGCGTGAAAATGCCGGTCGAGGGGGCTCATGCAGCATGTTTGACGATTTGCTTGAAGGAGATCAGTTGCAGACGCACCCTTGGCTAAATCTTTTTGAGCTCAAAGACCAAGCCAAATTCTTTATATTTGTAGCCGGTGGGATTGGCATTACCCCAATCATGTCTATGATGCGGCATTTGTTGAGCATGGGTAAAAATAATTTTCAACTCTACTACTGCACTCGCGACTCCTTGAGCACTGCGTTTTTGGAGCAATTGAATGCACCAGAAATGGTCGATCATGTGAAAATTCACCACGATCATGGAGACCTATCTCAAGCGCTTGATTTGTGGCCACTTTTTGAAAATCCAAACGGCTCGGATATCTACTGCTGTGGACCTGCTGGCTTGATGGACAGTGTCAGAGACATGACAGGTCACTGGCCTAGCGAGAGCGTTCATTTTGAGAGTTTTGGTATCTCCAAAAATACATCCAATGAAAATAAATCGTTTGATATCATCTTGAATTCATCGGGCAAAAGAATCCATGTTTTCCCCGATTGTTCTATTCTTGATGCTTTGCGCTCAAATGGAGAGACAGTCTCTAGCTCGTGTGAGAGTGGTACTTGCGGTTCGTGCCGGACGGGTCTCATTTCTGGTGAAGCCGAGCACCGAGATTATGTATTGCTCGATGATGAGAAAGACACACATATCATGGTTTGTGTGTCACGTGCTCTTACAACTGAATTGGTTCTCGATTTATGAGTGAATCAAAACTTAGAGTGGGTGTTGCCGGTTTAGGCCGTGCATTTACCCTCATGTTACCCACCTTTTTAAAGGATCCGCGTATTCAATTGGTGAGTGCTACCGATCCACAGCCCTTGGCCTGCGCTCAATTTGAGCGCGACTTTGGTGCGCAATGTGTAGACAGCGTAGAAGACTTGTGTGCTCGCTCAGATGTGCAAGTGGTCTACATTGCTACGCCCCATCAATTGCATGCAAGTCATGTGGAGCTGGCCGCGGCAAAGGGCAAGCATATCTTGGTCGAAAAACCAATGGCGCTGAGCTTGGGCGATTGCGATCGAATGATTCAAGCGGTCAAAAGGGCCGGTACAGTGATGGTGGTAGGCCACAGCCATAGCTTTAACGCCCCTATCTTAAGGGCGTACGATCGCATTAGAAGCGGTGAATTCGGATCTGTCAGAATGATTCATTCTTTGAATTACACCGATTTTTTATACCGACCAAGGCGCCCCGAAGAGCTCGATACTGAACAAGGTGGAGGGGTCATTTTTAGCCAAGCCGCTCATCAATTGGATATCGTGAGATTGCTTGGAGGAGGGCTGGTGACAAGTGTGACCGCGCGCACCGGTGCGTGGGATCCCCAAAGACCAACCGAGGGTGCTTACAGCGCACTTTTGAGCTTCGCAAATGGAGCCTTTGCAAGTCTGAGTTACAGTGGCTATGCACACTTTGACAGCGATACGTGGATGGAGAAAGTAGGGGAGTTGGGGCAAGCGAAAAATGATGTTGACTATGGCACTGCAAAACGCAGACTGGCAACTGTTCAAACGCATGAGCAAGAAACAGCTCTCAAAGCCGCAAGAAATTATGGGGCCCCAGATTGGAAAAGTAATCTTGACTCAAAACTGCCAAGCAAGCATCAGCACTTTGGACCACTGATCATCAGTTGCGACAAGGCTGATTTGAGGCCTGTCCCAAATGGGTTGTGGATTGATGGTGAAAGCGAATCACGGCTTTTCGAAATTCCAGCTCCAATCGTGCCACGCCAAGAAGTGATCGACGAGCTATACAATGCGGTTTTATTTCAAAAGCCTGTATTGCATAGTGGAGCTTGGGCTCGTGCCACCACAGAGCTCAGTCTTGCAATCTTGGAGTCAGCACGTGGTGACAAAACGGTTTTACCAAAATATCAAATTGAACCCACTCACTCATTATGAAGAAAAACAAGCAAGAGACTCAACTTATTCTCAAGCACTGGCAAAATGCGGTCCCAGATGATCGTTTGGCACACTTGGTGAGGGACTCTGGTCGGGCATATTCCCGTGCACTTCAAACGCGATTGAGTCAACACGATGTTCCCTTTGGACATTGGACTTTCCTTAGAATTCTTTGGGAGTCAGACGGATTGACTCAAAGTGAGCTCAGCGCTCAAGCTGGGGTCATGGAGCCGACCACTTTCAGTGCCATGAAAAAAATGGAAAGCTTGGGGTATATCACTAGACGTCATTCTCCTGAGAATAAAAAAAATTTATACGTCCACCTGACCACAAAAGGGCGCAAACTCAAGCAAATTTTGGTACCCTTGGCCGAACAAGTCAACCAAGTCAGTGTCAAGGGTATAAGCGCACAAGATGTCGCTACAACCAGGCGAGTTTTACTCTGTATTTTGACCAACCTTGCAAGTGATGGTGTTTCCTAAGATGAGAGTTAGAGAATTTAGAAAAATAAATCAATGATTCGATTGATTTTCTTAAACTCGCTGTACTTGATGGAGATCTGTCACGATTTTTGGTTTGAGTTAAATGAGAATAGAAAATCGAACTTTCTGTATTCAATCGTATTTTGATTAGGAGCTAACTCTCATGAAATTTCACATGCTTACATTTCGTTGCGCGTATGCACTTGTATACTTTTTGAGTGTATTTTTTGCGCACTCGGTACAGTCTCAAACTCAAACTGCTCCAAGTGTTGCTTATCCAGACAGACCCATTCGATTGATTGTGCCTTTCCCGCCAGCAGGAGGAGCCGATAATTTGGCCCGTACGATCGTTCCTAAAGCCGCTCAAATTTTAGGCCAAACGATTTTCATCGATAACAAACCCGGTGCTGGGGGGAATGTAGGCTCAGAAATTGTGGCTCACGCCAATCCCGATGGTTATACCTTGCTCTACGGTACCAACGGTACTCACGGAACCAATCACGCTTTGTATTCAAAAACCGGCTTTGATCCCTTTAAGGATTTTGCGCCAATTTCAAGGTTGACAACCATTCCTGCCATGTTGGTGGTCAATCCCAATCTAGGAGTCAATTCAGTCAAGGAATTGATCAACTATATCAAGTCCAATCCAGGAAGAGTGAGCTTTGCATCTGCTGGCAATGGAACCACTTCTCATATGGCGGGAATGCAGTTCAAGAACATGGCCGCTTTAGATATTGTCCACGTTCCATATAAAGGCGGAGGACCCGCGTTGATGGGGGTGATGGGTGGGGAGGTTCAAATCACATTGGATTTGATGGCCAACGTCTACACTCAGGTCAAAGCTGGAAAGCTAAAAGGCCTTGCAGTTACGACCTCTGGCCGAATCAGTATGGTGCCCGATATACCTACCTTGGATGAATCCGGCATAAATGGTTTTGATATGGCGGCCACGGATGGGCTATACGCGCCCTTTGGAACACCAGCGCTCATCATTGAAAAGCTCAATAAAGTTTTTCGACAAGCTTTGACGGATACCCAAGTGACTGAAAATCTGAATTTAAAAGGTGCCTTTCCTACGCCCAGTTCTGCGGAGGAGTTGGCCAAACACATTGCCAAAGAAATGCCCATGTGGGTACGTTTGGTCAAAGAGTCTGGTGCAAAGGTTGATTAATCAACGAAAAAAACAGGATACATATGAACTTATTTGAACACTATCAATCCCATCCATCCTTATTCAATGGAACGCCCAAGCCTTTAAGAAAAGAGATTACAGAGGTTAAAAATTATTTCAAGGCGCTTGAAAATTTTTCAAAGGTTTTTGCGATTCGACCTGGTGAAAGAGTCCTCTTTTTAACCGATCCGCTTTTAGATACGAGAGTCGTGGATGCCATATCTGGACTAGCAAATGCAAGAGGGGCCACTGTGACCCAATACATGGCAGAAAGCACCACTTTATCTAGCGTTCCAGATGAGGTGAAGCCACTGATTGAAAAAGCAAATTTTGTGGTGTCGACTTGGTTTTGCTCAATTGAAGACCCCTTCAATGTATCCATGAGAAAAAAAGGTCAACGGTGGGTCAAGATCACCTACTTTAGAGATCTCGATTTGCTGATGACGGCACAAGCACGTTTTCCAATAGAGTTGGTTGGTGAAATTTTGCGAGCAACGGTTAGGAAAATTCCGCAGAATCAAGCATTCAAGTTCTCCTTTACCGATGAGAGAGGTTCGCATTTAGAAATTCCGTATTCTGCTTCCATGCGAGAGTCGATGTTTTCTGGCAATCGTTGGAGGGGAAAGATGTGCGCAGATGAGGATGGTTGCTATGTGCACTACCTTCCAACGCACGGTCCTAATTTTTGGGACAGTACAGCCATGAAGAATGAAGCCCATAAAAATATTCAAATCAATGGGGTACTCTATCCCCAATGGGCCATCGGTTTTGAAAAGCCATTCCAAGAAAAAATTGCCGTGGAACTAAAAGACAATCACGTGATTGGAGTGAGTGGTGAGTCTAATGATGCAAAAATTCTTAGAGAGATGTTGATTGGCGGGAAAATTATTGAAGGAGGCGGTTGTGGTTTTAATCCGCAAGCGCCTAGGTACTCCATTTATCCGGCGGGATCTAATTCACCGGGTGCATTGCATTTCGGTATCGATTTGGCAAAACCAAGCGATTTCATACGCCGGGTCATGCCAAATTGGGAAGAGCCACCAGTCCATCAGGACTTGGTTATTTACGATTCAACTCTAAAGGCTGGTGAAAATTTAATTATTGATCAAGGCCATTTAACCGCATTGAGTGATCAAAGTGTCATTGATCTTGCTAACAAATTTGGAGACTCTGAATCGATTCTTTATGGCGAAATCTAAAAAATGACGCCATCAAAATCGGTTGACAAGATATTTTGTGGAAAATTGATTCAGGTCCAAGAAGAGGGCGTTTTTTTAGAGTAAATTATTTTCTAAGTAAACGTCAATCTTGAAGTTCAATATGTGCATCCTTGATTGCTTTTGCATAACTCAACAGATCTTGCTGGTATTTAACAGAAAAATTTTCTGGCGTACTTCCAACTGCTTCATAACCCCAGTTTGGCAATTTCCCTTTGATTTCAGGTGAGTTCAGAACTTTGGTAAATTCAGCCTGAATTTTTCTTGCGATAAGCAATTGAGTTCCTGCAGGAGCAAACAGCCCAAGCCATCCCGTATGTTCAAAATTAGGGACACCACTTTCACTTATTGTTGGAACATCCGGTATTGCTTCTGATCTTTTGGTGCCGGTCATTGCAATGATCTTTAATTTACCCGCATGCATTGGATTAATGACTCCTGAAAGGGGTGAAATTGCTGCACCCACGTAACCAGACAAGAGTGCTTGATTCATGGGAGCATCGCCTTTATAGGGGATGTGAGTAAGTTCTAAATTTGCACTTTGTTTGAGCAATTCCATCACCAAATGTGGCGCCGAACCAAGGCCAGTAGAGCCATAGTTTAATGAATTGGGCTTGACTCTTGCTGCATTTAAAAAATCCGAAAAATTATTCACTCCAATTGTGGGGCCTACTGCAAGAACTAAGTAAGACGACATGATTTGAGTAACCGCAGTGAGATCTTTTTTTGCATCAAAGGGCAGTTTTTTATAAAGACTTGGTGCAATCGCTAGCCCGTGAGTGGTTAGCAAAAGTGTATATCCGTCAGGATTGGACTTTGCAACAGTATCCGCCCCTATGATGGCTCCTGCTCCGGGCTTATTTTCAATCAAAAAAGGTTGCTTGAGTGATTCACTGATTTGCTGACTTAAGTTTCTTGTGACGGTATCAACGGCCCCTCCCGCTGGAAAGGGGACAACAATTCGAACGGGTTTTACTGGCCAATTTTGAGCACTCGCTCCATTCATCGCTAAAGTTATCAAAATACTGGATAAATAAAATAGACCGTTTTTAATTTTAAAAACACCAGTGTTGAATGAGTATTTCATTTTTATTTCTTTTTTGCGTTTTTGCGCAGTTCATTGGTCGCTTTAATATCAATGCTTCCAGCCTTTAACACTGCAACTTTATATATTTTCTTTGCACTTTCTTTACAAATATATCCTTGGCGAAGATCATTTTTAACTCGCTCAGGATCCCTTTCAACAGGGGGGCCAAATCCACCGCCACCACCTGTCAATAAGGTAAAGGTGTCTCCCTTGTTGAGTCTTTTTAATAACACCTTGGCGTTGGGGAATTGATCAAAAATCTCTCCAGATTGGTTGAGATTGACTTTGTTTCCCATGCCACTTAATCCGCCTTCTAAGCCCCAGGGTTGGCAATGCATGCGGTCAACTTGTGCATTAAAGTTCATGCTTGATCTTGCCATGATGATTTGTTCTGTACCAAGTCCGCCCCTAAATCTTCCTGGGCCGCCCGAGTTCTGTCGAAGACCGTGTTTGAGATACATCAATGGAAATTTTGCTTCCATTTGTTCAATGGGATTGTTATGTGTATCGCCATCGTTCATACAGACAGTGGCGGACATTCCATCTTCATTGAACTTGGCTCCCCAGCCGCCTCCAGAAGGTCCTACGCTGCTTAAAAAGAAGCGACCGTCTTTTGGAGAAATGCCATTGACCATCGCCAATCCTAGATCTGCGTGATGTCCTGCAATGACTTTATCTGGCATCGCCGCGTACATGGCTTTGAATATTGAATCTATCACTGTCATTGGGTAAGTCATCCACCACCTCATAGCGGCGGGTTTGACTGCACTCACAACAGTACCCTCTGGAACAATCGTCTCCAGTGCTCTAAAACTGCCTTCGTTGATCGGATAGTCAGTTGCTGAGGTTAAGCACTTATAGGCGACTTGTGCGCAAGAAATACCTGTGCTGGGTCCAGAGTTGTAAAATCCACGAACTTGCGGGCTAACACCCGTAAGGTCAATCGTCATGCGGTCGCCTTTTTTGATGATCTTGACTTTGATCGGGATGCGTTTTCCGATCTCAACTCCATCATCATCCATAAATGACTCAGCCTCGTACACGCCATCTGGTATGGCTTTGGTTTGGGCTCTGGCCTTTGCCTCTGAGATATCCATGATCCGATCAATGGCATTCAATACAGGTAATTGTCCGTAGCGATGTAAGAGCTCTAAAAAGCGTCTTTCACCCGTGGTGACTGCAATAATTTGAGCTCTCAAATCCCCCATGGCCCTATCTGGAATTCGTACGTTGTTTCGGATGATATCTACGAGATCTTGATTAACCACTCCTGCGGTTTGATATTTTAAAATTGGAACTTGAATTCCTTCAGAGTAAATATCGGTGGTCACGCCGCCTAGAACACCGCCAACATCAGGCCAGTGTGCCATGCAGCATGACCAGCCTGATAACTTGCCTTCAAAGAAAATTGGAATGCTGAACGTGAAATGATGAAGATGAGAGCCAGTGATATAAGCATCGTTGGTCACTAAAATATCACCGGGCCCTATATTTTTTCCAAAATGTTTAATTTTCTCCTTGATGGTGTTGGACATGCCTCTTATAAAGCTAGGCAATCCAAGGCCAATAGATACTGTATCTCCCTTGGCTGTGTAAAGTCCAACGGTAAAGTCCAATGCTTCGTAAATAATCATATTGTAGGCTGTACGCATAAGGTTAATTTTCATTTCCTCTGTGACAGCAAGGACACCATTTCTCACAATTTCAGTCAGTACGGCATCGGCTCTGATTATTTTTGATTTTGCTTTCATGTGAAGCTTCCTTCAATATCTATGATTAAATTACCGTAATCATCTACATGCAATCGATCGCCCGGTTGAACCACGGTGATTGAGGCATATTCTTCAATAAGCGCTGGTCCAATTATTTTGTTGCCCGCTTTGAGAAGGGCTCTGTCATAGGTCAGCGTTTTAACGGATTTGTTAAGTTCGGAAAAATACACCAGCCTGTGTCCATTTAAAGCAGCGTTTAAAGGCTTAGAGCTGCCTTTTTGAATTTTTTCAAGTTGGGGTTTTTTCATCACTCCACACACAGTAGCTCTAAGGCTAACGATTTCCCCTGCTTCTTGTGGTGCGCAGGTTCCATATCGGCGTTGATGAACTGCGTCAAATTGCGTTTTAATTGCTTGGCGGTCTCCTTTTTTTAATACATCGGCGTGAAGATCAACCGTCACAGGATGCTCTTGGCCAACATACCTCATGTCTGCAGCAAAACTCAATGTCACTTTTGAGGGCTTGATTCCACTGGCTGACAAGGAGGCTTTACCTTGCTTGACCAAATCATTGAATACTTTTTTTAAGTCAGAAAAAGAAACATCCGATAGTTTTGTAAACCATGTTTTAACAAAATCATATCTAAGGTCCGAGTGAAGCATGCCAAATGCACAAAAATGACCAGGTCCCTTTGGAATGATAACTCTGCTCATACCTATTTCGCGAGCTATGGCCGTTGCGTGCAGTGGTCCGGCACCTCCATACGCGATAAGTGGAAATGAAGCCGCGTCCAGTCCTCGTTCAGTAGATACGCCCTTGACGGCATAAGACATAGTGGTCGTTGCAATTCTTAGTATGCCGTCTGCAGCTTGCAAAATATTGAGCCCCAAAGGTTTGGCAATGTTTTTTAAAATTGTTCGCTCAGCGGCTTTGAGATCTAGTTGCATCTCACCTCCTAAAAACCTGTCTGCGGCAAGTCGACCTAAGACCAAATTGGCATCTGTCACAGTTGCATAATCACCTCCCTGCCCATAGCAGGCGGGCCCTGGCTGTGCTCCAGCACTTTTGGGCCCCACACTTAAAGCACCAGACTCGTCAACTTTGGCAATGCTGCCGCCACCCGTTCCGACTTCAAAGACGTCTACCATTGGAATTTGAACGGGTAGTGCTTGGTTATATCCACCTATTAAGGCAGCGGTCGTTGTTAAAATTTCACCTTCATAAATAACACCTGCTTTTGCAGTTGTCCCGCCCATATCAAAGGCGACAGCATTTAAAATACCTAACTCTCGACAAAGCGCTTGAGCTCCAACCACGCCTGCCGCTGGTCCCGATTCAAGCATTCGTATGCACTGTTGTTGCGCTTGCTGTGATTCGTACAAGCCGCCCGTTGATTGCACAATTAGAAATGACCCTTTGAATCCTTGAGAATGAATATGCTCATTAATTTCAGCTACATACGCACTAACTTTTGGACCAATATAGGCATTAGAGACTACGGTTGAGCAGCGTTCAAACTCTCTGTATTCTTGAGAAAGTTCATGTGAGGCCGTCACAAAAGTCTTTGGCATTCTCTCCAAGACAATTTCTTTGACGCGTTCCTCGTGTGCTGGATTTTTATAGCAATGAAATAATAAAATGGCTACTGATTCAACCTTTTCTTCAATCATTTTGTCGCACAGGGCATGAACACCTTGCTCATCCAAAGGAATATATATTTCACCCTCTGCTGTAATTCTTTCTTTAACTTCTAAACAAAGGGCTCTTTCAACCAAAGGAATGTGTTTTCGAAAAAAAAGGTTATAGGCGTCTGGGCGATTGATACGACCTATTTCATAAATATCGCGAAATCCCTCTGTAATGAGAAGCGCAGTTTTCGATCCTGTACGCTCAAGCATGGTATTGATCGCAACAGTAGATCCGTGCAAAAAAAGTTCAGCATCTGAATACTTGGTTTTCGCTTTCTCAACACCTTCTGAAATTCCATTGACAAGTTTACTCGGCGTTGAAAGAGTTTTACCTAATAAAAGTTTGAGTGTTTTTTGATCAAAAGCGGCCACGTCTGTAAAAGTTCCACCGATATCGGCGGCAAGACGTGTTTTGAATTTTCTTTGCATAAAATAAGACTTTATATTTGACTGATACTATTCAATGATACAGAAGTACTCTTGAAACTTGGTAGGGGTAATTCCCGTTTTTTTTTAACATATTTTTCTGAAGTTATTGATTGCTTAATCTCTTTAAGCCTTAGCCTAAGTGAGATTTATTCAAGGACGTAATCGTATTGGATAAATCGTTTAAAACCCTCGTTGCGAGAGATTTTGAGGGAGGTTGAATCGCTATGTTTTTAAGGAGGTCGGAAAGGCTTCCCGTATGTCCCTCTCTGTATTGAGCGAATTGTTTAAGCCACTGATCAAACGCCACTTCTTTTTTATATTTTTCGCATAAAAAATCGATGATGTTTATTTCTAAATCGGTTACAGCAATACCAGGCATGGATCCAGCGCAACTGCATCCGGAGCTTAGTGACAAGTGAACTTGGGATAATCGATTCCATTGACCCAGTAACTGAACAGCTAAAAGCGATGTATTAACTTTCATGAGTTTTCTTATAATCTATACCTTCAATTAATTGCTTTCTATTTTTAACTCCTTAATCATTTTTTTATATTTTTCAAGATCATCTTTGATGAGATCTTGGAATTCTTGTTGAGTTGATGCCGAAGGTGAATAACCAAATGCTGATAGACGCTCACGGACTGATTTATCTTGTAAAACTTTATTGATTTGATTGTTTAGCTTTTGAATAATGTCCTTGGATGTGTTTGCGGGTGCCAATATTCCACTCCAAGAGGAAAAGTTATATCCTTTGAGTCCAGCTTCATCAAGAGTCGGTGTGTCGGTTAGTGCAAATGATCGGTTAAGAGTTGTGACTGCTAGTGCCTTTAGACGATTTGCGCGTATATTGGGTAAAGGGCCTGTAAGGCTGTCAAATACCATATCGACCTCGCCTTTCAAAAGTGCCAATGTCATAGGACCATTTCCAGAGTATGGCACGTGAACGATATCAACATTGGCCATATACTTGAAGTATTCTGCTGATAAATTTAATGCACTACCAGGTCCCGATGAGCCATAAGTAAATTTCTTTGGTTTTTCTCTAGCCAATCGAATTAGATCTTTTATGGTGTCAGCTTCAAAATCATTTTTTACCGCCAGGACCAAGGGATTGTTCACCAATGTGCTAATTGGTGAAAAGTCTTTAATCGGATTCCAATTAACCTTTTGTAGGTTAGGTTGTATGCAATGACCGGAAGTTGTAAAAAGAAGTGTGTATCCATCTGGTTGGGAATGAGCTACATATTCTGTGGCTACACTTCCACCTGCTCCTATTTTATTTTCTACGATGATTGACTGATTAAATTCCTCACTCATTCTTTGAGTCACTATTCGAGCGACTGCATCGGTTCCACCACCCGCGGGAAATGGGACGATAAGTTTTATTGTTTTAATTGGGTAGGTGGTTTCACAAGAAACTCTTAAAGGACTAAAGAAAAAAACTGAAAACAATAAAAGGAGACTCGAGAAGCGAAAGAAATTCTGCATGGTTGTCGTGTATTGAAGTTTTATCATGCCAATATTATCGAACAAATTAGGCGAAGAAGGAGTTCACTTCATTTCAGTAAATCTAAAAAAAATCTCGCCTTATTGATGTTTACCCTTGGATTTTATTTATTTTTTTGGATTAAAAATGTAATACCAACGCAGAGTAGGGGATCTTTATTGATGCATCCTTAATTTAAGATTGATTCAAGGATTTTAATATAAAAGTTTGATCTCGAATTTTTTACTACATATACAGATAATCAGGAGTCAAAGTGTCAAACATCAATCGTCGCCAGGCCGTAGTTGCTTTTCTTGCTGGGTTGACTGCCCAATCGATACATAGCTCTGCTCATGCACAAACTTCAAAGCTCAGTCGAATAATCATTGGATTTCCTCCAGGTGGTGGCGTTGATTCAGCATTGCGACCTTTAGTTCAAAATATGTCTGATGGATTTCCGGGGGGACTCATCATTGAATCCAAACCGGGAGCTGCAACTCGTCTTGCTGTTGAATATGTTAAAAATAGTCTGCCCGATGGCACGACCATGTTGTTTACACCTGATTTCTCCCTAACCCTTGCCCCCTTTAGCTTTAAGAAACTTAATTATGATCCCATTGCTGATTTCAGTCCCGTAGCCACCGTTAATTCAAGCCCACTTGTTTTGTGTGTGGGGCCTAGTGTTCCTGAAACTGTACGCACACCTGCTGAATACATTGCTTGGTGCAGACTCAATCCCAATCTTGCTGCTTACGCCTCAAGTGGTGCCGGTGCAGCACCTCACTTTACCGGCGTCATGTTCTCCAAAGCCTCCGATTGTCCTCTCCTGCACGTTCCTTATAAGGGCAATGCGCCGGCCCTTGTTGATGTGATGGGCGGGCAGATTTCATGTGTGTTTAGTTCATTGGGCGAAGCTCTTCCAAGATTGGGTACCTCTCGGCTAAGGGCTCTTGCAACTACGGGGCTAAAGCGCAGTAGATTCCTGCCTGAAGTGCCAACGATGGTTGAGTTGGGTTACAGTGACCTGGTCTCAGAGCCATGGTTAGGCCTGTTCATGCCTGCCAATACCCCTAAAGGCATAGTTCTAAAAACATCAGTCCTATTCAATGATGCGCTCAAACTGCCAGCCTTAAGGGAATCCTATGCCAAGCAAGGAATTGAGCCTATTCAAAGTACGCCAGAAAGTACCGTGGCCCTCTTGAAGGCAGACATGAATCGCTGGGGATCAATTGTGAAGGCATCAGGTTTTATCCCTGAGGAGTGAGCATTCAATTTCATAGGCCACGGTGCGATGGCGATGAATAAAGTCAATTGTTCGTGATGCACACTCATCCGCGTGACTGGCCGCGGCGTGGTAGGAGTCACCCTTTAAGATTTGCAACTCGGAGTTGAGAATTTGTGCCTGCCACTGCGCAATATCCTCTTCTTTGCCCAATGCACTCAGCTCTGTGCTCATGACCAAAGTGGGACATTTGATGTTTGGCAGATCCGCTTCGACGTTGGAGGAGGGGATTGTTTTCATGAACCCAATTTGTGATTCAATGGGTGTCTTGCACATGAGTTCAATCCACCAGCGAACCCCATTTTTTGGAAAATCACTACCAAGCCTTTTATCCATTGACTCAGTCGCCCATCGACGGATGCCGAGCTCTTCAAATTCTTTATTCCATAAAATCGTTCGGGCCGATAAATCACCCCGGTCAGCAGCTGGCGTTCCCACCAAGGTGAGTGACAGTACCCTTTCAGGAAATTCGCCAGCCAGTCGCCTGGCAATCGTTCCTCCTAGCTTTGCACCAACAAGGTGAAATCTTTTTGTCTTTAAGTGATCCATCAATGTCACAAAATCACAAACCAACTCATCCAGTGACCAGTTATGATCCTTTGGCATTGGAGTGGATGCACCAAAACCGCGCATATCTGGCCTTACTACTCTGAAGTGTCTGGACATTGAAGGCACCCAAGCAAACCAAGCGTCCCCACTTTCTGCGTTTCCATGGAGCAACAAAATCACATCACTTTGTGTCCAGGGATCCGTAAAGTCATCGACTTGGAAGTGCATAGACAACTGAGTGTTGATCGGGGCAAAAGGCATTAAAAAATTTAAAAAGTGAAACTAGAAGATTTTAAGAAATAAATGGTTTAGCAAGGTTTTCTGGCAAGTCAGTTGAATTGCTGTGACTGAATTGTTTGAACGCAGGTTAGTCCGTTTTCATGTTCACGCTTTTGATCAAGGCGCCCCACTTGGCAGTATCGCTTTTGAGGTAAGTGCCCAATTGAACAGAATCCATGTACATTGACTCAGATCCTTGTTTTAAAAGAAGTGACCTTGTTTGTGGATCATTGCTGATCTTTTCGAGCTCTTTGGATAACCTTTGAATGATAGCTTGAGGCGTTTTACTAGGTGCGAAAAGACCTGTCCAAGAGTTGACCTGAAAGCCTTCTAGGCCTTGATCACCGATGGTGGGGACGTCTGGCAAAATCTCCGAGCGCTTGGATGTGGCAATGCCGATAGCTGTGAGCCGACCACCACGAATGTGCTCCTCAAGTGCCGTCAGACCAGTGCACATCATTTCAACCCTTCCACTTAGTAAGTCTGTCATCGCTTCTGCTGAGCCTTTATAAGGTATGTGGATCATTTGAACGTTGGCCATAAATTTAAACAGCTCCCCGCATAGGTGAGGGGAGCCACCGGTCCCAGATGAGGCAAAGTTCAAAGCGTTGGGTTTTTTTTGTGCCAAACTGATGAGTTCTTTGATGCTGGTAATGCCCACTTTGGCATTCACCACCATCACATAAGGCGTATTGGCAAACATGCCAATAGGAGCTAAATCTTTGATAGGGTCGTAGCCTAAGTTTTTATTGATATTGGGGCCCACGGAGAGGGGAGCGGCAACACCCACGAGCAAGGTGTACCCATTGGGTTGAGCTTTGGAGACCAAAATGGATCCCAAGTTTCCACTCGCACCAGGTCGATTTTCGGGGACCACTTGTTGGCCGAGTTGTTCAGATAGGCGGCGCGCCATAAGGCGACCCAAAATGTCATTGGTGCTAGAGCCTGCCGGATAAGGAATGATCAGTGTGATGTGCTTGTCTGGGTAAGTCTCTGTGGCATTTGAGCTGTTGAGCTTAAAGCCAAAAAATAACAACAAGCAGAGAAATAAACCAACTCTAAACCGCAGTTGGACGGATCGAATTTGAATCATCTTTAATCGTTTCTTCGTTATTGGTAAAAATTGGATGGTTTTATGTGAACTCTTGCAGAAAACTCAAGACCTCAGCGACCACCGAATCAGGTGCTAAAAAATGAATGCCGTAGTCAAATCCTTGGAGTTCAACCAATTTTGCGGTTGGTAGCAAGTCGCACATTTCTTTCATATGTGTTTTTCTTCGTGGCGTGCATTTAGATCCCACAATTAGCAAAGTAGGCACCTTAATGTGCTTTAAGGTGGGAGTAAGATCTACATTTGAGAAAAGTTTAAATGCTGCAACCGCCATGTAAGTTGGTGTTTTGGCCATTTCTTTAGGTACCCATTCGGCCATTCCTTTTGGTGCCTTGCTCATGTCCATTCTGTATTGAAGGGTTTGACGGCACCATTCCGAAACACCATACTTGCTGATGGCCGTGGCCTGATCGGCTTCTCCCAAGGCATAGGTGGAAATGGTCTCGTCCCCCATTTTGGCTGCGGTGTTGAGCAAGGTAATCGATGAAATGCGGTTTGGATGTTCGATTGCAGCAACCAGGCCGAGTGCACCACCAGTGGACTCTCCAACCCAATGTGCTTTTTCAATGCCCAAGGCATCTAAAAGACCAATGGCATCTCCAGCCAGCATCTCCTTGGTAATAGAAGCATCGGGGGGAGGTTTGGTTGTTTCCCCATAACCCCTGGCATCCATGCTGATGACTCTATAGTGGCGACCTAATAATGCATGCCATGATTTCCAAAAGTTCGTGTTTCTGCAATAGCCAGGATAAAGTAAAATCGTCTCCGGTTCCTCTAAATTCCAAGGGTCTGTAAAGTCAGAGAGTTCATAGTGAATGTCAAGATCTCCGACCTTTGCAAAAAGTTTGGTCATTGGCTACTCAAGTTGAATGTTGAAAGTTAGAGTGTAATTAAATTGAAACTGCTTGTAAGTTCTTATTTACCCTGATTTTCAAACTTATACTTTTCATGGCATTTACATATAGAGGGACTGGACATTTTGCTTATTATAAAAAAACACGTCGATTTAGTGATTTGATGCGTTCATTTTTTAAGATTAGAGAAATAATTTCTTTAGACAGAAATAAATTTTCGGTAGCCTAAGAATAAATAATCTCACGAACCCTCCATTTTAATATTAGCTGCTTTGATCACAGCGCCCCATTTCTCTCTTTCGCTAAGCAGGTATGCCTTAAACTGATCTGAAGATCCGCCGGCAGGTTCTACGCCAATCATAGCCAATTTGTCTTTAACCTCTTGTTCTTTCAATATTGATGAAAACCAATTGTGTAATTTACTGATTGTGATCTGAGGTGTTGAAACAGGCACCAAAGCGCCATACCATCCGGTTCCATCGATATCGTTTATTCCATAATCGCCCAAGGAAGGAATTTCTGGCGAGAACGGAGAGCGCTTAGGACCTAAGATGGATAGGGCAATAACTTTCCCAGATTTAATGGCCTCCATTTGTCCACTTAATCCATCTGCTCCCAAAAGGATGTGTCCCCCCATTAAGTCTGTTTTGAGAGGAGTAGATCCTTTGTATCCGATATGTTCAAGGGGAATGCCCACTTTCATTTTCAAAAGCTCTATGACAAGATGGGCTGCAGAAGCCGTCCCAGGGGATCCAAAGCTTAAAACCGGTTGCCCGCCTTTAGTTCTTTCTATGAATTGTTTAAAATTGCCAATTTGTGAAGACGATGATGCAACCAAAACATTGGAGTGTTTTGTAAACTGTATGACAGGAGAAAAATCTTCTGTTTTCCAACCCAATTTTTGTGACAATGCTTCACTTGTAGAAAAGTTAGGGGCTGTGACTAAAATGGTATATCCATCACCCAGAGATTTTGCAACCAACTCAGTGCCTATGTTGCTTGAGGCTCCTGGACGATTATCGACTAAAACTTGCTGAGATGTAATGTTAGAGAGTTTTTGTGCGACAAAACGTGCAACCAAATCAGTTCCTCCGCCTGCCGCATAAGGGACGATAAATCGAATGGGTTTATCTGGATATTCTGCTGAAAAAGAAAAAACATGTAGGCTAAGTAAACATACCAATAAAGGTAGATGCAATATATTGATCATTGGAGTATTGGAAGAGCTTGTTTGATATAACTTTATAATTCAATGGACATGAATAAGCAAGGCTTTTTGAGAAATAGGTGCATGAAATGGATATTTTAGGTTACAGAGCTAAAATTGGATTGTTACTTCCCTATACAAACACGATCGTTCAGCCCGAATGTGACTCAATGCGACCAATGGGGGTTACAAATCATACGTCACGTGTTGAAAACATTTATAGACCCGTTAACGATCTTTTGGCATATGAAAAAACAATAGGCCAAGGCGAAAATTTGGTTGAACAGGCCTTAGCTCGCCTCATGCCTTGTAAGCCAGATATGGTTTTATTGGGGCACTCATTGGATGCATTTTATGGCGGGGTAGAGGAGGAGACACGCTCTATTGAACGTCTAACAAAATACGCTGGTGTTGAGGTGGTTTTACCGCCCTCAGCATTGGTGGCGGCATTAAAAGTATTAATTAAAGGGAAAAGAATTTCTTTATTGACGCCCTATATGCCACCAGGTGACGAGGCAGTTAAGCACTATTTTGAAGATGCGGGCTTTGAAGTCAAACACGTTCATGGAATGAGAGCACAGTCTCCTACCTCAATTGCAGAAATAACATCCGCTCAATTAAAAGATGCAATAAATCTAATTGATGGCCCAGAAGTTGATGCCATTGTCCAATGCGGAACCAATACTGCAACTGCCACATTTGCATCACAAGCATCAGTCATGCTTGGTAAGCCAATGATTGCTTGCAACGTTGCTTGTTATTGGTTAACGCTTAGAAAATTAGGAATCAAAGATCAGATGAGTGGATTTGGTGATCTTTTGGAGAAGCATTGAGTTACCTCAATGCTTCTTACCAATTTATTGACAAGTAAAGTTGGCGGCATTTCCAACGTCACCAGCAACTGGACCAGTAAATTTTGCTGATTTTGGATAAGCGCAAAGTGGACGAGTTCTAGCCGCAGGGGGTAAATTAAAACTGGATCCAGATGCAATAACACTTTCAGGTGCAATTCCTTTTTCAACCCAATTGACCATTGGTGTGAGCATGTCAAACTGATCGGTTGAAGGTCCTCCACTGCAGTGCCCCATATTAGGCACCAAGTAAAGCCTTGAAAAATTCTGAGCGTTTGAGTACTTGTTATTGATATTTTTAAAGTAATTAACTGTGTAAGCCGCAGATGGTCCAGGATCACTTGCACCGTGGTACCAAATCACTTTCCCACCTTTATTGACAAATGAATCTATATTCGTAGAGGCTGCAATAACTGGGTGATTTGATTGCAACCTAGGGGGGTCAATATCAAAACTCCAACTTTTATAGGGTACCAAAGTAGGGATCTGGGGGCTGATGTAATAGCCGATTTGGTTTGTTCCTAAAGCCAAATTACCGGGTGCGGCAGTTGCGGTACCAATGTTTCGAGTGGGAATGCCCGTAGCGGCCATGAAACCACCATCATAAGGATAACCTTCTACTTTTGTTCCACTGGGTAATACAATTGAGGCACCTGCACTTGTAGTTGGACCCTGGTTAATCTTTTTAATTGCTGTAATTTGATCGGAACTTAAACACGCCGCTGTTTTTGCGCCAGAGCACATCAATGGTTGAGTTGATTTGAAGACATAAGTTGCTGGGTCGAATTTACAAGAACTTGGATTATCGATGACTCCATCAACAGCCCCATCATTGGCGTCACAGGCCTCTAGAATTGCTTGTGTGAAGAGACCTTGGTCAGCAACAGTAAATGATTGGTTAAACTGAGCATTTCCATTTGCATCTTTTGAAACCAATGAAGCTATTGCCTGTAAGGAATTAACTTCACTTTGGGTAATTGCTGTCAAATCATAAACTGGGTCGCCTGCGACGACTCCATCAAAGTAATTGGGAAATCTTTGCATAAATTCCATGCCTTGTCGTCCACCAGTTGAGCATCCGACGTGGTAGGAGCGGTCGGGGCTCCTGCCATAAAATGTTTTAATAATTGATTTGGCAGTTTGAGTCGCTTTGTCGATGGATCCATAGCCCCATTCGATAGTGGCATTGGGTTCAGAAAGAAAATCTAAAGTTGTTTTTCCAGCGGCAGTCAAAACAGTGTTGGCATGTCCACCATCTTGAGTGACAACAGCCCAACCTTGAGAAAGAGCAGGGGTCATACTTCCGGCTACTCCAATGGCGGCTGGAACAGATCCCTCTGAACCACCGCCACCTTGGAACATAAATCGCCCATTCCAATTCAATGGAAGCCTTAGCTCAAATCCTGTCCCGTAAGATACCTTGTCAGCACCTGTATATGCACCCGCAACTCCGGTAACTAAACAATGTTCAGGCAAAGGATAGTTACTTACTACAGTCCCATTTGGAACAATTGAGCTTGATGTTATTGTTGAATTCGGTATGGGTAGAGTAGAGGAAGAGGTAGAAATGAAGGAGCACATA
Organism: Comamonadaceae bacterium; assembly: GCA_947475685.1. Lineage (GTDB taxonomy): Bacteria > Pseudomonadota > Gammaproteobacteria > Burkholderiales > Burkholderiaceae_C > Limnohabitans. The sequence continues at coordinate 71,070 of CANJNC010000009.1, forward strand.
TTAACCAATTGCGCGCGTTGATCAATATTAGTTGAACAAGAGTAAATTGAAGTTATGGTTAATAGTGTCAATGACCATTTAAAGATTTTCATTTTATTCTCCGTGATTTATCCTTTAATCTTATTTTTTAAATCAAAACTTTGTTAATGTGGAAAACCCTATATTTAAATATTTAAAATATTACTCAAATAAAGAGTAATAAATTATTTCGATTGAATTGTGATTAAGATTTTTTGAATAAAAGTAAATTTGAATACGTTATATTCTTACTATAAATAAAGCTGATTGCGATCTCGAGATCCTTGTTTAACACTTCAGCCAGGATGGGTGTCCTTTACCTAAGGGGCCTACAAAGCATTGAGATCAGCAGGGATCCCTTTGGTATTTTGCTTTTGAATTTAAAGAAATAAGATGATGCAGATTGCTTCGCTTGCGTCTCAAGCAATGACGACAAAGGGACTAGGCGTCACTTTCCTGATTCATGGGCCATTTTTTAGGCGCTTTAACGGTCAGATCCGTTGCTTTGTGTTGTCAGGAGCTTGTAGCAAACTTTGAATGAAAGCCCGTCATCTCAAAAATCAAATTATTTTTTTGACGACGGGATGTGAAAACACTGTTTTTTCAAGTCAGATTAAATTTATAAAACCAAACAAAGTACAGAGGTGTTTTTAAAGTCCACCATGTGACTGCGCAACCATCATGTAGAGCATGGGAATGGAGAGCAGTGTATTGGCCCTGGAGGTCAGCATGGCCATTTTACCAGCCTTCGCTTTCTCCTCTGGTGTGACATCGACCATTCCGAGGGCTTTTTGTTGATTGGGCCAAATGATAAACCAAACATTAAAAGCCATGATCAAAGCAATCCACATGCCGATGCCAATAGCCACAAAGGGCTGAGTCAAAGACAAGGCGGCCATCACATAGCCGTTCATGGCCGCTACCAACAAGCCCGTGACCACCGTGGCCAATGCAGCATATCGAAACCAAAACAGAGCCTCAGGAGCAATGACTTTGCTGATGGCTGGTTTTTGTTCGTCTGGAATTTTTGGCATTGAAGGAATTTGAACAAAGTTAAAGTACCAAAGCAAACCGATCCACATGATTGCCGAGAGGACGTGTAACCATCTCATGAAAAACATTCCCCAGGCATGTCCTAATTCGATGGCTGGGTTTACCGCCGCAACAAGTAGGATTAATAAGATGACGCCAGCAATGAGCGTGTATAAAAGTGACTGAAAAAGCTTGGTCATGTTAAAAGCCTCATAGGTTAAAAGATTTCCAACTTTAATACTAAATTGTTTAAAGTCAATAATAATTTGCTCAAACCTTTTAGATGAAGCCCATGTTCTTGATGTTAATTGTCTTCAATTTGTATTAAAACCTAACTAGTTGTAATAATTTCGTGGAACATGGTTTTATTGTGATCAAGGTGCTGGTCTTTTAGGATCTCGTTGTTTGATCTAAGTTGTCTATTCAAGGGTAATTACCAACTGATTGATTGGATTGTTGCGATGTTCTTTTTGACAAAGACAGAATGACCCATAGCAGATTACTTTTCTTTTAAGAAGCGTGCGAAGTTTTTCAAATTTTCTAGGCAAGAATCCGCGTAGTTTTTTGTCGCTCCCCATGACTGGGCCGCTCTTGGTTTACACTTCACTAATTTCAAAATTTTTTCATTCACTTATTTTTTTCATTGAGGTCTTTTATGTTGTTTCCCACGACCATCGTTGGCAGTTATCCACAACCCGAATGGTTGATCGATAGAGCGAAGTTGGCAGGCCGTTTTCCCCCTAGAGTGAGAGCCAAAGAACTTTGGCGTGTTCAAGAGCCGTATCTTAAACAAGCCATGGAAGATGCGACCTTATTGGCCATCAAAGCTCAAGAGGATGCGGGCTTGGATATCATCACCGATGGAGAGATCAGGCGCGAGAGTTATTCAAATCGAATCGCAACGGCTTTGGAAGGGATTGACATTGACAACCCGGGAGTCGGGCTAGACCGTTCTGGGCATCCCAATCCCGTTCCACGCATTGTTGGGAAAATTAAGCGCTTGCGCCCCATCGAGCTGGAGGATTTGCTGTTTTTAAAAGCCAATACCCATAAAAAAGTGAAAATCACAGTACCTGGGCCATTTACGATGTTGCAGCAAGCCCAAAACGATTTCTACGCCACGGAAGAGGAGGCCGCGATGGATTATGCGGTTGCTTTGAACGAAGAAATTAAAGATTTGTTCGCCCACGGTGCAGACATTGTTCAAGTCGATGAGCCCTACATGCAAGCGAGACCCGAAAAAGCAAGGCAGTATGGGATTCAAGCGCTTAACCGAGCTTTATTGGATGTGCATGGCACGACCGCCGTTCACATATGCTTTGGTTACGCTGCCGTCATTCACGTAAGACCTGAGGGCTACAGTTTTTTGCCGGAATTATCGTCTTGTTCATGCAATCAAATTTCGATTGAAACGGCACAATCTAACCTTGACTGTAGAGTCCTTGAGCAGCTTCCCAATAAAAAGATCATCCTCGGCTGTATTGATCTCTCAGACATGAACATTGAAAGCCCCGTCTTGATTGCCTCTAGAGTTAAAAAGGCACTCAAGTTCGTGGCCGCAGAAAATATTGTCTTGGCGCCTGATTGCGGTATGAAATACCTCCCCAGAGAGGTTGCCAATGGAAAACTTAAAGCGATGGTCCAAGCTGCACAGATGTTGCGAAGTGAATTGACTTGACTTCTTTGCCACCTTAAAGTGGGTATTTGCCCCAACTGTGATCATTTAAAAGGCGTAACTTGGCAATAAACTAAGCCGCTCTTTTGTGTAATAAGCGCAGTGGTTCAAGCCCGGTGGTTTTAAATCAAAGGGGTCAATCCCATGCGGGCAAGGAGGCCAAGGGGTTGGATACACCGTTGGGCAGCGGTGTGCGAGATGCATTCATCAACATGGCCAATAAGCTGTAGTAACCAAAGTGAGCAATCATATCAACCACCCCTTGCTCACCAAAGCGCGTGATGCCTCGTTTCCAAGTCGGATCACTCACGCTGTGATGGCTCTTTAACTCGCCCAGCAAATCATAAATGATGCTTTCATCCTCGTTCATTTGAGTTGGGCGCCTACCCTCGTTGATAGACTGTATGGTTTCTTCACTCACGCCCTCTTTTTTGGCAATAGCACTGTGGATATGCCACTCAAAGGGTTGCGACCAGTGACGAGCTGCAATGAGCACTGCAAACTCAGAGTTTCTAAGTCCTATGCTATTGTGGTATCGCAAATACTCACCCACTTTTTGCAGTCGGTTCATCAATTCGGGACTTCTGAGCAGTGGCACAAAAGGGCCGCCCACTTTGCCTCTAGGCCCACTTGTGAGTTCAGCCAAGCTGGCTATTTGTTCAGGCGTCATTTCACCTTCAGACAATGGCGGCAAGCGGTCTTGGGACATGGTTGTGATCCTTGATGAAATTTAAATTCCAAGTGCGCTGTTCACGCGAGGGATGACTTGCTCAGCCATGAGGACCATGGAGCGCTTGGAGATGGCGGGGTCGCTCCAGTCGAGTCCGGCATAGACGAGTTCACCAAACCCACCTAAGCTGTCATGGAGCGTCAAGATTTGATCGACCACCTCATTGACTGAGCCCGTGAAGACCAGTTGATTGAGTATTTCGTTGAGATCAACGGCTTGCTCTGGGGTCTTGCCATCCATTGTAAAAACGGCATCTCGCTTTCCTTTTCTTAACTTGTAATACAAGTTTTTGTAATAAAAGCGGTATGGACTTTGCTCAGACAAGCGGCCATACTCGTGAGCAACTTTCTCGTCATCGTGAACGACGATGGTTCGCGCAACGCGCCAATCGGCTCTTTGCGCCGTTTGACCCACATTGGCTTTTCCCTTTGCGTAATTGTCCCAGTGCGAATTGAGCCACTTGCCATATAAGAAATTAGCCGAAAGGGGGTGGAAATCTTTCTCGCCCATGGCAATGACACCTTTGGAGAAAGGGGCAACGACCGTACCCACGATTTCAGGTCGAGGACTCTGGTAGGGTTTATACATCATTCCTGTATTGCTAATTTCGTCATAAGTTTTTTTGGTTGAGACCTTAAACCGGTTGTTGGCTAAATCAATGTCTAAAGGATAGTTTGATTCCCAAATTTTAAGGATGACTTCAATGGACTCGGCAAACATTTGGTTGCGGTCTTCGTCAAAAATTCCCAAGGCCTCGGCGTCTGAGGCCAGTGCGCCTGGACTCACACCCAAAATAAAACGCCCCTCAGAGAGGTGGTCAAACATGGCGGCATGGCAGGCCACAAGAACGGGGTGAAGGTGTGAGAGGTTGGTGGTGCCAGTGCCTAGGCGGATATGCTTGGTCGAATGAATCAAGGATGCTTGAAAAATCATGCTGCTGGTCACGTTTTCTACCAAATCGGTTAAATGCTCCCCTACAAAGGCATCGTGGTACCCCAGTTGATCAGCCAAGATGATGATTTCTCGATCCTCCTTAAGTGTTTGCGTCACATTGCGATGTGCCGGGTGAACGGGCATGGTGAAGTAGCCAAGTTTCATGATGCTTGTCGTCCTTTAAAGTGATGATTAACCCTAATCTAAAAGATGTGTAGGGGACTGTAAATAGGGTTTTCACATTGATTCCTTTGAATCTTTGTTGTAAGGTGGACTTTGAAAAACATCCCTTGAACCCGTCTTTGAAGGAGATATGCTCATGAATAAAGTCAAACTTTCCCGCCGTGAACTTCTTTTGGCCTTGTCTGCGAGCACAGTTGCACTGAGTGCACCTTCGAGCTTTGCACAGTCTGCTCCTATCAAAATCGGGGGTACTTTTCCTCTGACAGGCGGCAATGCGTCAATTGGCAAGGTTGCCCAAGCCACAGCCCAGATTTGGGCCGATGATGTCAATAAACGGGGTGGGTTACTTGGTAGAAAGGTAGAGCTCGTCTTTTATGATGATCAAACCAACCCAACCTTGATACCGGGCTTATTTACCAAGTTACTTGATATCGACAAAATCGATTTGATCGCAGGTACTGGGACTAATCTCATTGCGCCTGCCATGCCTTTGATCATGGAGAGAAAGCGCTTGGTGGTGGCCAATTTGGCGCTCGCGGTCAATGATCCATTTAACTACGATAAGTTCTTTCAAATCATGCCCTACGGGGCCAAAGGCAAAGAAGAATTGGCCAAGGGATTTTTTGAGGTGGCTGCCAAACTCAATCCTAGACCTAAGACCGTGGCCTTGGTTGGAGCGGACGCGGAGTTTGCCAATAATGCGCTCGAAGGCGCAAGAGAGCATGCCAAGCGCTTGGGCTTTAGGATTGTGTACGATAAAAACTACCCACCCAATCAAGTTGATTTTGCCTCTGTGGTGCGAGCCATTGCTGCAACCAAGCCCGACTTGGTTTTTGTGGGCTCTTACGTGTCAGATACCTCTGGGATGGTGCGAGCTGCAGCAGAAGTCAAGCTCAGTACCATGATGTTTGGTGGAGCGATGGTGGGGCTTCAAGTCGCCGCTCTCAAACAGCAGCTCTCTGGGGTGATCAATGGAGTGGTGAACTACGAGTTGTATTTGCCCGAGCCCAGCATGCAGTTCCAAGGGACAAAGGAGCTGATCGATCGCTACCGCGCGGTGGCCACAGCGCAAGGGCTCGATCCTCTAGGATTTTATGTTCCACCCACGACCTTTGCACAGTTTCAAGTGCTGGAGCAAGCGGTCTTGGCGACCAAGTCGCTCAAGGACGATGTGCTCTCAGACTATATTCACAAAAGTACTTTTAAAACTGTGATGGGTGACATCAAGTTTGGTGCCATGGGTGAGTGGGCTGAGCCACGGATTTTGATGACTCAGTTTCAAAAGGTCAACGGCAAGGACTTGGCTCAATTCGACAAGGCTGGTACTCAAGTCATTATTTATCCAGAAAAGTTCAAGTCCGGCAACGTCTTGACACCTTTTCCTCTGCCCAACTGAGTTGGCACTTGGCGGGCCTTGGTGCTAGTGCTCTGGGTTAGACACTGGAAAGATCAAGACCTATGCTTTGGCTGAAGTGAATTGGTAAATCTTAGTTTTTGATGTTGAGTTTTCCCCAAAGATAAACGCGCATGGATTTCATCACTTTTATCGATTTACTGCTCAATGCCTTGGTAGCTGGTGCGATGTTGGGCGGATTTTATGCTGCCGTTTCAATAGGGATTTCAATCTCGTTTGGCATGCTTGACATTGCCAACATTGCGCATCCTGCAATGATCATGTTGGGCTCGTTCTTGGCATATACACTGAACGATCACTTTGGACTTGATCCTTTGATCAGTATGGTGCTGATAGCTCCATTTTTTGGACTCACAGGCATTGCGATCTACAGAGTGTATTACCGCCTTTTTGAAAGCCGTGAGCGTGACCCGCGTCGGGGATTGGCGTTTTTCTTTGGCCTCTTGTTCGTCACCGATGTAGCCCTGATCTTGATTTTTGGCGTGGATTTAAGAGGGGTGCAAACACCTTATGTAGATGCAATGATCAATATTGGTTTTGTGGGTATTGCATGGAGGTTGCTGATTCCTTTTTTAATTGGTCTATTTATGGTGTGGGGCATTCACTTATTTTTAACGCGTACCTTTTTTGGCCTGGCCGTGAGTGCACTTTCTCAAGAACCCCTGGGTTTGAGACTCATTGGAGTGGACCCCATTTCCATCAAGCAGTTGGCTTTTGGTTTATCAGTGGCCACAGCAGCGTGGGGCGGGGCAGCATTGATCATTATCCAACCAGTGGAGCCTTCTCTTGGGCGTGAGTACATCGGGCGTGTGTTTGCGGTGTGTGTGTTGGGTGGAATGGGAAGCATGTCCGGGACTTTTTTTGCAGCTCTTCTCCTGGGTGTCGTAGAGAGCTTGACTTCAACCTTCATAGGACCTTCGTGGTCGCCTGCTGTGGCGTTTGGGTTGTTGCTGCTCACCTTGGCCTTGCGACCGACTGGGCTCATGGGAAGGGCGATGAGATGAGCCGCTCAGATTTTATTTTTTTACTCGCATTGCTGGGAGTGGGGGTAGCTGTATTTCTCTCCATACACGCTTTGGGAGAGGGTTATTATGTGATGGTGGCCTTTTATATTTTGGAGTACATCGTGCTGGCCACTGCATGGAACATCTTAGGGGGGTATGGGGGATATGTGAATTTTGGTTCTGCTTGTTTTTTTGCATTGGGCGCCTACAGCACGGTGTTTTTCAATAAACTTTTCAGTGTTCAATCGCTCAGCTCTTTGGATCTAGGGCTTTTTGTTTTAGATGCTAGACAGATGCCTTATTGCTTATTGCTCCTGGCGATGTTCTTGGGCAGTGCTGTGTCGGGGTTGGTCGGCTTGGGAACGGGCTACTTGACGCTTAGGCTAAGAGGTGTTTTTTTTGCAATTTCCACTTTGGCGCTATCGGTTGTGACCCAAACGCTGATATTGAATTGGCGATTTGTTGGTGGTGCTAGGGGAGCCTACGTTCTAAAACCGCCAGAGGTGGTTGGCTTTTCTTCAACCTCGGAGTTTATTATGGTGGCCATGTTGTCTTTGGCATTGTTATCCATTTGGATTGCCCGCTGGGTTGAGAACAACAAGTTGGGGGTAGGTTTACAAGCGATTCGAGACGATGAGTTTGCAGCAGAGTGCTCAGGCGTGCCCACTTTGAGGCTCAAGCTTCAAGCAACCTCGCTCAGTGGCGCTTTGATGGGTGCTGCGGGTGCGATTTTTCCATTTTTTGTAACCTATGTGGACCCCATTGGGGCCTTTAACTTGGTGCACACAGTCAACAGCATTGCCATGCCACTCATTGGCGGAATGACCCACTGGTCGGGCCCGCTGATGGGGGCGATTTTGCTTGGTGGTATTCAGCAGTATTTTGGCTCCAAAAACATCATCACTCCAGAGTTGAGTCTACTGTTTGTCGGCTTTTTGATGATGGTTTTTGTCTCCATTGCGCCCAATGGGATTTTGGGTTTACTCAAAGCAGTGAGGGCCAAGTTTAAATCATGAGTCAACCTCTTTTGAAGGTGGAGCAACTCTCCAAACGCTTTGGTGGCTTTGTGGTGCTCGATCAGGTGGATCTTCATGTCAATGAGGGAGAGCGCTTGGGCTTGATAGGACCTAATGGTTCAGGAAAAAGCACCTTGGTGAATTGTTTGTCGGGTGTGCTTACACACGACTCAGGTCGCATTGAGTTTGATCAAAAATCATTTCAAGGATTGGCCCCACATCAGCGCGCCTATCGTGGACTCGCTAGAAGTTTTCAAATTCCAAGGCCTTTTGTGGGCATGACTGTGTTACAAAACATTGTGGTGCCCTTGCTCTTTGCCACCGAGTACAGACTGGGTAGAGTGCAAAGCAAGGTTGAGCTCAAAGAGGCAGCCATGAAGGCTTTGAGGCAGGTAGGCTTATTGCAAAAGGCTGAAGAATTGTCTTTGAATCTTACGCAAATTGATTTGCGCAAACTCGAACTGGCCAGAGCCATTGCGGCCAGTCCAAAGTTGCTCATTGCCGATGAGGCAATGGCGGGATTGACCACATCAGAAACCGATGAAATTTTAGATCTGCTCTTTGCACTCAACAATCAAGGTGTGGCCGTGATCATGATTGAGCACATCATGCGAGCAGTCTCGGTTTTTTCTGAACGGCTGATTGTCTTGGCAGCCGGGAAAAAAATAGCAGATGGCCTGACTGCTGAGGTATTGAACGACCCTTTGGTACAGAGGATATACATTGGCTAATTCAATCCATATTCAAAATCTATTTGCCAATTATGGAGCGGTCAAGGTGCTGGAAGGGGTGAGCTTGGATGTCGCCAACGCTGAGACTGTGGCCTTATTGGGCACGAATGGCAACGGGAAAAGTACTTTGATGAAGTCGATCATGGGCGTGGTCAAACCCCACGCAGGCAGTATTCGAGCTGTCGTGGAAGGAGTTGAGTTGGATCTGACCCGCATGAGTACCGAACAAATTGTCAATTGCGGTATTTCGCTTGTACCCGAGGGCAGGCACTTGTTTGCCAAACTCAGCGTTGCACAAAATCTCAAACTTGGCGCATATCGTAAAAGTGCAAGGGAGCAAATTTCACAGACCTTGGCGCAAGTCTACGAAATCTTTCCCTTGCTCAAGGAGCGCTCAGGACAAGTCGCAGGCAGCATGAGTGGGGGTGAGCAGCAAATGGTGGCGCTGGCTCGAGCCTTGATGTCTAAGCCCCGCATCTTATTGATTGATGAACCCTCGGTGGGTTTGGCACCTATTTTGGTCCACCGGGTGATCGATCAAATTCGGGATCTAAAGAATTTGGCAGGTCTGACCGTGTTGATGGCCGAACAAAATTTCACCCAAGCCATGCGAGTGGCTGATCGGGGTTATTTGATTGTGCATGGAGAGATTGCTTTGCAAGGTAGTGCACAGGAATTGATGTCGAGTGATTTGGTCAGGAAGAACTACATGGGTCTTTGAGAAAATAATCTATAAAAATAAAAAACTTTTTCATTTAAATAGAGCAGTGTTTTCCTTGCCGACTAGATTGGCTCAATTTCAAGCTCACAAGAATGCTTTTCATGCAAAGAATGATGAGGCGATGCTTTAAAGACACGTAAAGTGGTTTAATATGGAAATGCACTGTTACCTTTCTTATTTTTAATTTATAAGTAAATCATGTCTGATCCAACCCCTCGTCGAAAGCTTGCAGCCATATTGGCCGCCGATGTGGTGGGCTTTAGCTTGAAGATGGGAGTAAACGAGGATAGAACCCTTAGGAATTTAAAGGCTTGTAGGGCCATCACTGACGAATCCATTAAGAGCCATCACGGACGAATCTTCACAACTGCGGGTGACTCGGTCATCGCGGAATTTGCCTCTCCTGTGGACGCCATCATTGCCGCTGTTGAATTTCAAAAAAGCATCATGGCTAGGAATGCCGCCTGTGCACAGGAAGATCAAATGCAGTTTAGGGTGGGTCTAAACTTGGGGGATGTGATTGTTGAAGGGGACAATCTATATGGAGACGGGGTCAATGTGGCCGCTAGAATTGAGTCCAGTGCACAGGCTGGCGGTGTTCATGTTTCTGCCAAGTTCTACGAAGAGGTCAGAAGAAAGTTAGACTTGAGCTTTGAGAGTCTTGGTGACCACTACCTTAAAAACATCGCCGACCCAGTCGCCACCTTTAGGGTGAACCTTGAATTTGAAGGTACAAAAGTAGCAAATTCTCATACGATTAAAAACACACCCAACTCAATAAAAGCCAAGGGGTTTATAGCAACTTCAAAGCCGCTGGATTTTAAAAAAGCAGTTTTTGCATTGACATTGTTGGTCATTTTAGGTCTTGCTGGTTATTGGGGTTTCCAAAAAAGCAATCAACCCCTTGTGAATCCTCTTTCGATTGCTGTCATTCCTTTTGTCAATCTCACAGGCGATTCTGCGCAAGCTTATGTTGCCGATGGATTGACCGCCAGAGTGACGACCGATCTGTTTCGCATAAGAGATGCGGTTGTGATAGATGCTGGTAAAACGCTAAAGTTTAAAGACGTCTCCATAGACGCTGAGCAAGTAGCAAAGGAACTTGGAGTTCGATATTTACTTCAAGGAGATGTGCAAAAGAATGCAGATAAGATCCTTATCAATGCAAAGTTGACAGATTCAAGCTATAACAAACTACTTTGGTCTGAAAGCTTCAATGGTGAAATGTCCAACCTCTTTGCTTTGCAAGATCAAGTCACGAACCGAATCAGCGGGAGTTTGGGCCCTCGGATGTTGATTGTTGCGGCCAGTGAAAGCGAGAAGAGACAAAGCAATCCCCGTGCCTCAGATTTGATTTTACAAGCTAGGGGTCTTTTAGAAAAAGGCTTTGATGTTGAAACCTTGAACCGCAGGGTTTCTCTTTACAGAAAAGCATTGTTGATTGAGTCAGAAAACATTGAGGCCATGAGCGGTTTGGCCCAAGCACTGGGTCAATTGGCACCACGCTCCCCAGAGCAAGGGCTTCGGGGAAAAAGATTTGAGGAGTCTTACAACTTAGCAGTAAAGGTCAAAGACATTGATCCCTCTAACAGAGACATCTTTTCGGCCTTGATTTTTTACTACCGTGAAAAAGGCGATCTGATCAGCGCCAAACAAAATGCAGAAAAAAATCTGTCTCTCAATCCCAAAAGCAAGTCACCCTATATCACACTTGGAAATATTCTGAACCAAAGTGGAGAGCCTGAAAAGGCGATCACCGTGCTGACCCAAGGTTTGAATTTGGATCCCATGAACCCCACAGACAATAATTTGTCTTCTCTGGGCCGAGCTCATATGATTCTTGGGAATATAAATACCTCCATTGAGTGGCTTTTAAAAGCAAATCAAGTCAATTCTAAGGTTTCACAGATTTGGGCCTATTTGGCAGTCGCCTATGCGATGAAAGGCGAGAATGAAAAATCGGCTTTGGCTGTTGTAGAAGTAAAAAAATTAAATCCCAACTCCAATCTCGATACATTAACTTTTTTTATCAAGCCATTGCCTGCAAGTCTTCCAAGCTACAAAGAGTGGTACCAAAAGACCTACTTGCCTGCATACCGCAAAGCGGGTTTGCC
>CANJNC010000010.1 GCA_947475685.1 Comamonadaceae bacterium
GAAAAAACTCCAATAAATCAACTGTTTACGGGGGAGCAGGAAATTTCTGGTACAAATTCAGCGCAATTTCAGCTCCCTCTCCTCTGAAAAACGTTGGGACACTACTGATTCCAAATATATTTACAAAAAACCTTTAACACTTAAAAAATCAATTACTGCATCTGTAATCCAATCATTGGCTCGCAACCAATCCAACAAAGAAACTGCGCTAGATTGATGTAATTGGAAAACATTCTCTAAAGATTCACTGTATAAATTGCCGCCAGAGACAAAGTCACCTTCGACTCCAAAGACTTTATCAAGTCCAATAAACTCAGGCAATTCATACTCCCCATCAATATTTAAGTAATCATTGGAATTACCCAAAGGATAAAAACAACCAATAAACAAAACATCTTGACCAAAAATATTTTTACCAAAAGCTAAGTGCTGATCATAGATGTAACTTTGAAGAGTTGTGACCCTAGATTCAATAATTTTAAAGTTTATAAATTCAAACATAATTTGAAAGCTCCATTGAAGTCATATTAGATCACTATAAATAAAGCAAACTAATTAATTGACAAACATACAAAATTTAAAAATTAGCTAACCACCCCCATTTGACCATAAGACAATTTTAAATTTCTTAAATTGAAAATAGTTTTCATCAGAAGATTTTTTGATTAATAATTAAAACCAGGAGTGCCACAGAAGAAAAATAAACAGCGGAGATACACCAATAAAATAATCTATATAAATTAAGGCTTAGATGATAAAAAAATTGGCAATAATATTTCTTATACTTCATTTTGAAATCGTTCTACCAAATACACATGGATTCGAAAATATTGACAAAAGAATTATTTACTTAAACAAAAATCCAAGTGATAACCTAATGCGGACTTTAGTTTCTATTCAATGCTATTCAGCTAGTTTTACTATCGGAACTTATATTAATGAAAATTCAGTTATTTTTAAAAATTTGGGACTTGGAAATTTATTAATTAAATCTAGTGATAAGTTTGCAATTCAAATATCAAAAAATCTTATATCGGGTGATAAAAATGAAACACTTGAAATTAGTAAACTTTCGCTTCTATATTACGACGAAATTAGCAAGAAACTACAAATGAACAATATAAGCGTTTTCTATTCAGCACTGTGGCGCGACTATTTTGCCTGCCAAAAAAATCAAGCAGAAATACTTAAGTAATTGAAAGCCAATAGGATCTATTTTAAATATTAATGGAAAATCACATATGAAAAAAAAATTACTATTCGTATTTTTTATTGCTTCATTAAGCTTGAACTCGTGCTCAAAACTAGACCCATTTAAGTTTACCCTTGCGTGCAAGGGAAATGAAGAGGCATACAATCCAACTGAAAAAACCAAACGAATATACCCCAAAATTTACACTTTTGAATTTTCAGACAAACACGATTTGTTACCATTTTCAAATGAGCCTAAATGTGACAAGTGGGATAATGACTTCATTACTTGCCAAGGTAAAGCAATAGGAACTCCATCATATTTAGTTATATTTTTATTGAACAGAAAAACAGGAATTCTGAAATACTACCTTATGTATCCAGTCATACCAAACCAAACTCAGAACGACCTATTTTTTGAAGGTCAATGTGAAAGATTTTATTTTAATAAAATTTGATATAAATAATTGGAAAATAACTTGTAATACCTTATGGAAAAAAAATAACTTCTCGATCAGAAGCATTAGAAATTTGGAAATTAATTGCAAATGGCATCTTAAACATAGACTCTTCTACGCCTTCAATTCATTACACTCCTGCGCTTGATTTTATTCAAGAGGTTGCAAAAAAAATTATTGAAGCCGAATTAGAACCAAGCGGTAAACGTCCCGATGCAATAGTTCGCGCGGTTAGACTTTCAGGTAAAAATATAAAATTTGAAACTGAAGTTACTAAAGTCATTAATCTGATTAATGACTTTTACCCAACATACATCGGTAAAAATATTAACTTAGCCGGCGACAGAAACAACAAAATATGTAAAGCACTGCGAAGCTGGGCTAAAAGTAGTGGTGATATAAATTTTAATCTGTATCTAGAAAGCATGGGAAATCATGAGCTAAGAAAGGTGATTGCTCAAGTTCAAAAAAAACGGGGCGTAGCCATTATTTGATACTGCAAAAAGGCTGACAGAAAAAGTCTTTGGAAATAACCTCATTGCTCTATTAACAAAGGAGCAACTATGAGCACAAATCAAAATTTAACCAATAAGACACCTCGAGGTGCCCTTAAGGTTCTAGACTTTAACATACCAGATAATTTAAAGTTGGTTGATAAATGGCTTTTATGGCGATATGAGTTTAAAAACAATAAAACCTCAAAAGTACCCAAGCTTACAAATGGTTTTTCAGCTCGAATAAACGATAGGTCAAACTTAACAACATTTGAAGATGCCCTAAAAGCTTACAAAAATGGGGATTTTGATGGATTGGGGTTTGTTTTGGGCGATGGCTTTCACGGCATTGACCTAGACGATTGTCGAGACCCAATAACGAGTGAACTTAACGAATTAGCTTTTGATGTTCTTAAGAAAGTTGATGGCTACGCTGAAGTGAGTCCAAGTGGTACAGGCATCAAAATAATTGCTACGACAAACCTCGAAACATCAAAAGCAAATGCATCACAGGGTATTGAGCTTTACAACGGGCAAAGATACTTTTGCATAACCGGTCATGTCTTGCCAGACCACTTGGACATTTCGCAGGACATTCAGGACGTTAGTTGGCTACTAAAAAGAATTAATTCGAGCTCAACAACTACAAATAATCAGGATATTTTTGCCTCCTATAAATCTCCAATTCCTGACTGGAGTCTTGAAAGAGTAAAGTCAGATTTACTACCTTTTTTGGATTCAGATGAATATAGCGATTGGATTTCAGTTGGTTTTGCAATGCATCATCAAGGTAGTGGTGACGATCAGTGGCTAAATGCTTGGGATGAATGGAGTCAAAGTTCTGAAAAATATTTACCTAATGAATGTTTATGGAAGTGGAATAGCTTTAACAATTCAAAAAAACACGGAATTAATCCACTTACTATCGCAACACTCATTTCAAAAACTAATTTTTTAAATAAAGAAACTAACCTAAAACCCAAGCTCATAAACCATGAACCATTGAAAATCTATAGCGTAGATGAGTTATCACAATTACCGTCTCAAAGTTGGCTTGTTAAAGGGGTAATTCCTAGAACTGGCCTTGGGGTTATTTATGGAGAAAGTGGTGCGGGGAAGACATTTATTACACTCGATCTTGCCCTCTCTATTTCCAGGGGAATACATTGGAATAATAACAAAGTAAATACTTCAATTGGAGTTCTTTATGTGTCCGCTGAGGGAGGAAGCGCCATAAGCAAAAGATTAAATGCGTACTCGAAATTCCACAAGATTGACTCGAGTCAACTATCGCTTGGAGTGGTAACTGTAGGAATCAATCTAAGGGACGGTGATTGTTATAAAGTAATTGATGCATGCAAAAAAAGGGAAGAAATTGGTCAACCTTTTGGAATGATTATTCTTGATACCTTAAATAGAACAATGGGCGGTGGTGACGAAAATGCATCAAAAGATATGGGTGAATACATCTCCGCAGTTGGGAAAATTTCTGACGAAACAAATAGTTTTGTACTTATTGTTCACCATACTGGCAAGGATACCAAAAGGGGTGCAAGGGGCCACTCAAGCTTAAGGGCTGCAGTTGACACAGAGTTGGAGCTAAAGTCTGAGGACGATCAAAAAATATTGACAGTTACCAAATCACGAGATGGTGAAACTGGTGCTGAGTTTTTCTATAGGCTCAAAACCATTGATCTAGGGTATGACTTAGATCTTGAGCCCATTACCTCATGTGTTGTTATCCCTGGCAACTCTATTGAGCTTAGCAGTCGAAAACCGAAACCAAATGGAAAGTGGCAAGGTATAGCTCTACAAGCTCTGAGAGCATTGATTAACGATGGATACCAGCCCACAGCAACTCAGGTTTTAATCAAAATGGGTGAAATAGCTAATCACACTGATAGGTGGCGAGATATGGCAAAACGAGGGATTGAAGGCATTATAAAAACTGGTGTGGTTATTGCCAGGGGTGATCAATTGCTAATGACTTAAGTGCCTCTTTATTTGCAACCACAACACCACAACCCTAAAGGGTTGTGTGGTGTTTGCGGTATAGGTCGGAATGTTAGTTTTGTTCAAATTAATCCCCCTGGTGAGAGAAAATATGAGGGCGTAATTTAGTTAACTTATGGGTATCTATGTATAGGCTCTCAACTATTCACTTTGTTTACGCGTACGCGAGGACAAGTTGTGTAAATGAGCACCTAATTCACACGACAGACCGATTAGTCAACCAATATATATTTAAAAAATGAAAAATTCAAAAATTAAATCAACTTTGACAACTAATGAAGACATAGGAAACATAGCATTAGTTCTCTGGGATAACTCAGATTACTTAATACGATCGCTTACAAGTGCAAATGTTTTGGCAAAATACAGAGCAAAGCTTGTTAGATTGGCAATAAGAATGCAACGGGAGGCCATGTTACTGGGCGAGTTTTTAGATCCGCCTAATAAAAGTGCATTTGTTTCATTGCCTTCAACAAAATCATTTCTTTCGCAACTATAGCAACTCCTTATCTAATATGGGGCCACCCCTTATGGGGCTATAAGGTTCCAATTAGGGAGTACATCATTTCAAAAAGCCCCCCCTACCCCATCAAAAACTTTTCAAAAAAGAAGGGAAATCGCGTTTGTGTGTGTTTTTTGGTTAATAACTTAAAAGAACTAATTTAAAAACATCCAAAAAGATATTATGATAGTTCTATGTGTGTCACATTCATGTACCACAAAGAGGTAAGCGACGGGCCTTCCCGCATGGCAAAGCGGCCAACCGGGTCAGGTGGGGAACCAAGCAGCCCTAACTGTGGAGTCAGTGCCGGGGTCAAGGCTCGTCATTCTTTATCCCTGAGGGCTTGTCGGGACGCAATGGACACGGCATAGACATTCATTCATAGCGCGCCTTTCGTGCGATTGACCCCACCCACACCATGATTTCAATCGACCGCTTTGATCACATAGGCATTCGCATCACCCAACGCCAAAGGGCCTTGGATTTTTATGCCTTGTTGGGTTTCACTGTCACCCTAGAAGTGGACTTTGATGCGGTCATTGTGCTGAAAAATGCCCAGGGCATTGAGCTCAATTTGATTGTCAATGGTGTGGACGCCTTGGACTCAAAAAACATTCTCATGGATGTCGCCCAAAAATATCCCGGCATCACCCATGTTGCCTTTGCAGTCAAAGACATCAACGCCTGCATGGACCACTTAAAAGAGCATCGCATCCCAATCACCCAAGGACCCGTGAGTTTTGGAGATGGGCATGTGTCCATCTTTTTGAGAGACCCTGACAGAAACACTTTAGAGCTCAGAAGCAGGCTGCAAAGCGGGCAAGAAGCGTCCATCAAAGGGCTGAGTTTTTACGACCCCAAAGCGTAGACCCTTCTATTGCTGCACCAAGCCTTGGGTTCAATGGTGTTGGTGATCAGCCCCATGCGAGGCATTGGTCCCCTCATTTGCTTGCAGCAGCACAGGAACGGTCATCTGCATTTGAGTTTTTTTACCCGCAGCGTCTTGAAAGGTCAATTGCAAATCGATTTTGCTGTCCTTTTCAAGCGTTTTCTTTAAGTCTAACAGCATGATGTGATACCCCCCAGGCTTGAGTTCCACGACACTGCCTGCACCGAGCTCCAAGCCATTGGGCAAAGCAGACATCTTCATGATATTGTTCTCGACACTCATTTGATGAATTTCGCTGACTTTGGCAACGGACGTATTGATCGCCACCAGTCTCGTACTGCTGCTGGCCTTAAGATTCATAAAGACCCCTGTCGCATTTTGTCCTTTGACGCTTGCTCTCGCCCATGCATTGGACACGCTCACGCTTTGAGCACACACAAAGGGGCTGATCAAGAACAAAATCATCACGGCACTGAATGCCTTAAAAAAACTCATGCACGGATCCATTCAAAATGAAAAACTTCAACACCACTGCATTTTGCATTATGTCACAGCTCGTTGAGACCTGAAAAAATCCTCTACCAAAGGGAAAACCACAGCTCGCTGGCGCCTCAATTGATTTTAAACTCTGGGCTGTTATCACGATCTGATCCATGCTCAAGCGCGCCGTCTTTGTCTATCTCTGCATTGATTTGCTTCAAGTTTTTTTGGGGCATATGGCCTATGCTCAAAAAGAGATCGAGAGCATTGAAATCATAGCCAGCACGCCCACTTTGGGCATGAGGGTCAACAAAAATACAATCCCCTCCAATATTCAAACGGCTAGAGGGGACCAAATAGAAGACACGGGAGCTCTCAATTTAGCTGACTTTTTACAAAATAATTTCACTAGCGTTCACATCAACGACAACCAAGGAAATCCTTTTCAATTGGATTTGAACTTCAGGGGCTACAGTGCATCTCCTTTGTTGGGTACCCCGCAAGGGATCTCCGTGTATGTCGATGGCGTGAGAATGAATCAACCCTTTGGCGACATCGTTCAATGGGATTTGATTCCCAATTCAGCCATTCAAAACATCACTCTATTTGCTGGCTCTAATCCGGTATTTGGCATGAACACGCAGGGGGGCGCTTTGAGCATCCAAACCAAGGACGGTTTGAGCTATCAAGGCACTGAAATTGAAACCGGCTGGGGCAGCTTTGGGCGTCAAAGCTTGGAGCTCGAACATGGAGCAACGCATGCAAATGGCCTTCACAGCTACTTTAACTTCAAGGATTTCAAGGACCAGGGTTGGCGTGAACACTCACCCTCAAGTGTTCAGCAGTTGTTTGGCAAACTCGGCTGGCATGACCACTTGACCGATATCAAAGTCTCTTTGTCCACCTTTGGCTCTGCGTTGACAGGCAATGGCTTACAGCAGCAAGACTTGCTCAGTCAAAACTATGCCAGCGTATTCACTCATCCAGACCACACACGCAACAAATCCTCCGTGCTCAACTTGGAACTCAAGCGTGAATTGAGTCCAACATGGTCTTTTTCTGCCAACACCTACCTCAGGCGCATCAACAGCAACACGCTCAACGTTGACTTGAATGCCAACTCTTTGGGTGAAAAGGTCTATGGCTTTAACAACGCAGAAGGCAATTGGCTGCAGGGCCAGCAGCTCTTGAGTGCCAACTCGCCCCTCAATCAAACGCCAAGCTCACAGGGCTTGGGGTTTCCATCTCTACGCTGCTTGGCCCAAGCGGGCTTGAATACAGAGCCCAATGAAAAATGCGATGCCTTGATCAATCGAACTCAAACCCAACAAAAAAGTCTGGGACTCAACGCCCAAATCAATGCCAATGAGACCTGGTTGGGTCAACCCAATCGATTCAGTTTGGGTGCAAGCGTTGACTTGTCGCAGTCGACTTTTACACAGCAAAGTCAATTTGCCTACCTCACACCTGAGCGCTTTGCGACTGCGGTGAATGCGTTTGCCGATGGCTCTCAAAACTCAGAGACTGCTTTTGATCAACGCGTGCAACTGAAAGGTCAGTCTTTGCACACCAGCCTTTTTGCCATGAACACGATGTCCTTTTCTGAGCAAGACACCCATCTGAGCACCTCTGCAATGTGGACTCGCACACGCACTGAGAACACAGATCTTCTCTTTCCTTATGCGAGCAATTACTCGGCCTTGGCCACTCAAGGTGGACTTGCACGTGGCTCCTTGACAAGCTTGAGCACCTATCAACGATTGAACCCCGCTGTGGGTTTGTCCTATACGCCCAATGCACATGTCAATCCATTCATCGGTTACAGCGAGAGCTCTCGCGCACCAACCTCTATTGAGCTTGGCTGCGCAGACCCCAACTACGATTGTCGTTTGCCCAACTCCATGGCTGGAGACCCTGCCTTGAAACAAGTGATCACCAAGACGTGGGAGTTGGGTCTCAGAGGCAAAACAGCAGACAGTCGCCTGCAATGGAATGGCGCCTTCTTTGTGGCCCACAATGAAGACGATATCTTGTTCGTCTCCAGCAGCACCAACTCTGGCGCGGGATACTTTAAAAACTTTGGTCAAACCAAACGCCAAGGATTTGAAATGGGCCTCAAAGGTGTCCTCCAAAAATTTAATTTTGGGATTAATTTCACAGCCCTTAAAGCCACCTATGAAACCACCGAGTCCATTGTGAGCAGTTTGAACCCGCAAGCCAATGCGCAAGGGCAAATCAAGATTGAACCAGGCAACTCCATGCCCTTGATACCTTCTCGTTTGCTCAACGCAAGGGCAGCTTACTCCTTTTCCCCCAACTTTAAATCCGCTTTGAGCATGAATGCGGTTGACTCCAGTTTTATGCGAGGCAATGAGAACAATCACCCTCTAGCAAAAGTACCTGGCTATGCGATCTTTAACTGGAGCGGCTCCTATAAGCTAGACGAAGATATGGTTTTGTATGCAAATATTTCAAATTTATGGGACAAAAAATTCAGCACCTCTGGCGCAATCGGTAGCTACGCATTCGCTAGCAATGGGGCCTACAACAACTCAACTGTAGGCACCTATTTTCAAGCACCAGGTGCTCCACGCATGTTCAATGTCCATGTGCGCGTTGAACTGCATTGAACTGCATTGAAAAATGCACTGTGAACTGTGTAGAGCCGCGTTAAGGGTTCAAGGGTTCAATCGTTCATTGCGCTCTGCATTCGCTCTGCATTCGCACTCCCTGCTCAAACCGATTCAGACTCCTTGAGCGCTTGGCCCATGGCCTCAAGCAGCGTTTCGGGCTCTTGCGCGCCTGAGACACCGAACTGGGAATTCAAAATATAAAAGGGCACACCGTTGATGCCCAATTCACGTGCAGCTTTTTCTTTTTCCAGCACCGCTTGATGGGCCTCAGAATTTGCAAGTCCCTCTTGTATGGCTTGATCCGACATGCCAGCGAGTTGAGCGAGTTCGGTTAACACATTCTTGTCTGTCAAGTCCATGGCATCCAAAAAATAGGCCTTAAAGAGCACCTCAACGAGCACAGCTTGCTCGGCGGGTGTTTGAGCTTGCGCAATCAAACTGTGCGCAAAAAGTGTATTGGGCTGACGTTTGATTTGATCAAATTTAAAATCTATCCCCACCGCTTGTCCCACACCGGACACACGCTCGTAAACCGACGGGGCTCGGTCCCCAAATTTCTCTCTCAAATACTGTGACCGCTCAATTCCAACCAAGGGCAAATCAGGATTCAACTGAAACGCAGACCACCTCACCAAGGGTGTAGGCTCATTGGGGTACTTTTCTTTGAACAACTCCAGCGCCGTTTCCAGCCGCCTTTTCCCAATAAAACACCATGGACAAACCACGTCGGACAAGACATCAATGATCAAAGGCGCATGGTTGGACGTTGACATGTTGAATTTCCACTTTAAAAAAATATAAGGTGAATTTAACCACGAAGAGAGTAGAAATTTTGCAGACTTTCGCAATCCGAGCTTGTTTCTGTCAAAATAGAGTCTTATTGCATCAACTGTCGCCCCCCCTTAGCTGAAGGACCCACATGGCCAACGATCTCATCAAGCACACCACCGACTCGACCTTTGAGGCCGACGTCCTTCGATCAAGCCAACCTGTTTTGGTTGATTACTGGGCCGAATGGTGTGGTCCTTGCAAGCAGATTGCCCCCATTTTGGATGAAGTGGCCACAGGTTACGAAGGCAAACTCCAAATTGCCAAAATGAATGTTGACGAAAACCGCGAAATTCCTTCTAAATTTGGTATTCGTGGCATTCCCACTCTGATGATCTTTAAAGATGGGCAGTTGGCCGCGACCAAAGTTGGTGCGCTGAGCAAAGCCCAACTGACCGCCTTCATTGATGAGCAATTGACTTAAAAAAAACAGATTTTCACGTTTTAAAAGCACCTTCAAGGTGCTTTTTTGATGTTCGAGATCCTTTTCAGAAGAATACTTTTGTATTCTTCTGTTGGGGTTTAATTTTTCTGAATTTCTAACCTTTCCAGCGCGAGCTGAAGGGAATGATTCTCATATTCACAAATTGGATTTTCTCTGACATAATACCCCTCAGTGACAAAGGCAAGAACAAGCTTGCATCATTAACCGTTCTCGAGCCCTCGGCTCACTTCGCCAAGAACATCCCCCAAACCTAATCAACGAACTCCCATCTGGAGTCTCTTCATGCATCTGAACGAACTCAAGGCACTGCATGTGTCTGAAGTACTTAAACAAGCCGAGGTCCTGGAAATTGAAAACACAGGACGCATGCGCAAACAAGAACTCATGTTTGCAATCATCAAAAAAAGAGCACGCGCAGGAGAACAAGTCTTTGCCGATGGCGTGCTTGAAATTTTGCCAGATGGCTTTGGGTTTTTAAGAAGCCCAGATACCAGCTACACCGCAAGCACGGACGACATCTATATCAGTCCCAGTCAGGTTCGACGCTTTAATCTTCACACGGGTGACATGATTGAAGGTGAGGTGCGCATTCCCAAAGATGGCGAGAGGTACTTTGCTTTGACAAAGTTGGACAAAGTCAATGGTGACTTGCCGGAAAACAATCGCCATAAAATCATGTTCGAGAACTTGACGCCCCTTTTCCCCAAGGAGCAAATGCGTCTTGAGCGCGACTTCAAAGGTGAAGAAAACATCACCGGCCGAATGATTGACATCATTGCGCCTATTGGCAAAGGCCAGCGCGCCCTTTTGGTCGCCCCTCCCAAGAGCGGTAAAACGGTCATGATGCAACACATTGCACATGCAATCACGGCCAATTACCCCGACTCACACATGATGGTCTTGCTCGTGGATGAGCGTCCCGAAGAGGTCACCGAGATGCAACGAAGCGTCAAGGGAGAGGTGATTGCGTCCACCTTTGATGAACCTGCCGCTAGACACGTTCACGTCGCTGAGATGGTCATCGAGAGAGCTAAAAGGCTCACAGAGCTCAAAAAAGATGTCATCATTTTGCTCGACTCCATCACCCGTTTGGCCAGGGCCTACAACAACGTGGTTCCTAGCTCCGGCAAAGTCCTCACCGGTGGCGTAGATGCAAACGCCTTACAAAGACCCAAAAGATTTTTTGGCGCGGCCAGAAACATTGAAGAAGGCGGCTCCCTTACCATCATTGCCACCGCTTTGATCGATACCGGTTCACGCATGGACGAAGTCATTTTTGAAGAGTTCAAAGGAACAGGAAACTGTGAGATTCATTTAGACCGCCGTTTGTATGAAAAGCGCGTTTTCCCAGCCATTCAACTCAACCGCAGCGGCACCAGGCGCGAAGAACTCTTGCTGGCCCCTGAAATTTTGCAAAAGACTCGCATCTTGCGGCAATTCATCTACAACATGGATGAAGTCGAATCCATGGAGCTCATGCTTAAAAATATGCGTTCGACCAAGACCAACGTGGACTTCTTTGATCTCATGCGACGCGGTGGTTAAATCTTTTGTGTTATTTTCCCCTCTATTTTTATACACAGTGTTCCCCCATTGACACCTAGAGCAAGCTTGATGGCTTGAACCACACATTCCTGATACAATAGTGGGCTTTACGGAAAGTGTGTCAGATTGGCTGACATGGCTACCGGCTTTACCAAGGATAGAACATCATGAAAGAAGGCATTCACCCCAATTACCGAGAGGTTTGCTTCGTCGATTTGTCCAATGGCTTTAAGTTCGTTACCCGCTCATGCGCTAACACCAAAGAAACCATCAAAATGGATGACGGACGCGATCTGCCTTTGTACAAATTGGATACCTCTAGCGAAACACACCCTTTTTACACCGGTACACAAAAATCTGTGGACAACATGGGTGGACGTGTTGAGCGCTTTAGAAACAAATACGGTAAAACAGCGGCAAAATAATTGCAGTTTGCTCAATACTCCTAACTCTGACACAGTCAGGGTTAGCAACAAGGCAGCACGGTTCTCCGCGCTGCCTTTGTTTTTGGTGATTCAGACCCATTCTCGCCCCTGAGGTGCATTTGACTTGAAACAACCCACGCCAGCCATTGTCAGTCAAGACGCCGTTAGTCGCTTACCCAGAGTCGCACTTTATGTGTTTTGCATTGCCTATGTGATTCCAGGCTTTTGGTTTCGTGAGGCTTGGAAGTCTGTGGACCTGACGTCCCTTGGCTTTATGCTGGAACTTGCCCAAAACAAAAGTCAGTGGTGGCATCCCACGCTTTTGGGGCAGACGCCAGAATTGGACGCCTTGCTTCCCTATTGGCTGGGAGCATGGTCCATTCAATGTTTCTCGCCATGGTTAACGGCTGCAAAGGCCGTTCGCGTGCCTTTCATTGCTATGAGCTTTTTAAGCTTGAGTGCTTGTTGGTTCGCGGTTTATGCCTTGTGCAAAAGCCAATACGCTCAACCTGTGGCTTTTGCATTTGGGGGTGAGGCCAATCAAAAAGACTATGCAAGAGCTCTGGCAGATGCGGCCCTCTTGGCGCTGATCTCTAGTCTAGGTTTGGCGCAACCCATGCATGAGGTCACACCCATGTTGGCTCAATTTACCTTTATCAGCATTTCTTTTGCCGCACTTGCAAACCTGCCCTTTCACCGAACATTGAGCCTATGGACCTGGGGCTTGGGGCTTGCGGGCCTTGGCCTCTCAGGCGCTCCGAGCTTGGCATTGATCTTTGGCGTATTTGCGTTTTTAATTTGCCTGCTTGACACTGAAATTGAGCAGCGCAGGCAAACCGCTTTTATTTTATTGATCACGGCCCTTGTCTTGGCCTGGTTGACACCTCGTCACATGTGGCATTGGCGAATTCAGTGGCCCGCCATGACGCTTTCACATTGGCACGGACAACTGAGGTTGTGGCTGTGGTTCACCTGGCCTGCTTGGCCCTTGACCTTGTGGACGCTATGGAGATGGAGACATCATTGGCTCGCGCCTAAGCAAAGTCGACACCTCTTGATCCCACTTTGCTTTGGCACACTTTGCGCCTTGAGTGCAATGCTCAGCGTTCCTCCTGAACGTGTGCTGCTGCTGTCTTTGCCCTTTTTCGCTGCTTTAGCCGCCTATGCTTTACCCACCTTGCAAAGAAGTGTGAGCGCCTTGATAGACTGGTTCACACTTTTGTTCTTTAGCGGGTGTGCCATTATCATTTGGGTGGTGTGGCTCGCGATGCAAACTGGCTGGCCCCCACAACCTGCGGCGAACGTGGCCAGACTGCTGCCTGGCTTTGTTCCTAGCTTTGGTGCCACTGCTTTTGTGGTGGCACTGTTGGCGACATTGACCTGGGTTTGGCTTGTGAAATGGAGAACCGGGCAACATCGCTCAGCCATTTGGAAAAGTCTCATCCTACCTGCAGCAGGAGCTGCGCTGTGTTGGCTTTTATTGATGTCTTTATGGTTGCCCCTCTTGGACTATGCCAGAAGCTATATCCCGATGATTCGAGAAGTGGAGAGAACCCTCCCTGAGAGACGCATTTGCTTAAAGGATCTGAACTTGGCTCAAATCACAGCATTCAAAGTTCAAAGCACGCTTGAGATCGAACTCTTTGACAGCGAGAACAAACCCGCTTGCTCATGGGTCATCGCAGAGAGCGACCGCAAAGGGCAAAGCACTGCGCCTGCTTTACTGCACATTGAAGGCTTTGAGTGGATCAAAACCATACCAAGGCCTTCAGATGACAATCAAGAGATGGACCTCTTTAAAAAAATCAACCCTTAAGAGGACTGCAGATTGACTAAGAAAACCGAGCGCAAGCTGATCTTTGAAAATGCCTCGGCCATTTTAGTGGGTCAACTTGCGGTCATGGCCTTTGGGATCACAGATACCTTGGTCGCGGGCCGTTACGACGAAAAAGCGTTGGCCGCGTTATCTGTGGGTTCTGCCGTCTACATCAGTGTCTTTGTGGCTTTAATGGGCCTCTTGCAAGCTTTGTTGCCTGTCTTGTCTGAGATGCATGGCGCCAAAAAACCACTTGAAGTAGGACGTCAATTTAGACAAGGACTTTATTTATTCTTGGCTTCATCTGCCCTGGGCATTGGCATCTTGCTGAGTCCGAACCTCATCCTTGAATGGACACAGGTACCTAATGCCCTCAAGGAGGACGTGAGCGCTTACCTTGCAGTTCTGTGCTTGGGACTGCCTTTGGCCTTGCTGTTCAGAATGTTTAGCACCTTGAATCAAAGCATTGGCAAGCCTAAACTGGTCACTTGGATTCAAATCATCGGATTGATTCTGAAAATTCCACTCTCCATTGCGTTTACTTTTGGTCTGTTTGGCATGCAAGCCCTTGGTGTAGTGGGATGTGCGTGGGCAACTTTTTGTGTGAACTTGGCGATGGTTTTGCTCTGTCTTGTCTTGCTGAAAAAACAAACCCTCTACATACCCTTTCACATCTGGCACCCACTTGAAAAACCCCATTGGGAGAGTTTACGCAATCTGCTTCGCATCGGCTTGCCCAATGCGTTGTCAGTAGCCGTGGAGGTGACCTCCTTTACTTTGATGGCTCTTTTTATTTCAAGACAAGGCACAACCGCTGCGGCGGCCCACCAAATTGTGACCAGCCTTGCCGCTTTGCTTTATATGGCCCCCTTGTCTTTGGCGATTGCAACCAGCGCGCGAGTCAGTTTTTGGCTAGGTGCTCAAGATCCCCTTAAAGCACACATGGTGATGAAGCAGGGCTTTCTCCTTGATTGGAGCATGGCATGCATGATGAGTGTGATCATTTTCTTTCTAAACCCTTGGATTGCGCCCTTGTTTACAACACACCCAGAGGTCGTGAGTGCGGCCTCAGGAGTTTTGATTTGGCTGTCCTTGTACCACTTGGGAGATGCAACCCAAGTGATGTGTTTCTTTATGCTCAGGTGCTACAAAATCACCGTCATGCCATTATTGCTTTATTGCATCTTTCTTTGGGGAGTTGGCCTCATGGGCGGCTATCAGCTTGCATACCATGGTGTGCCAAGCTTGGAGTGGTCAGCCATGCCCTCGCCCAAAACCTTTTGGTTGAGCAACACCGCTGCTGTTTTTACCGTGAGCACGTGCATGCTCATACTGCTCAATTGGGTCAGTAAAAAATCAATTCAAGAGCGCAAGTAAATCGCTCTTTTCTTTTGGCCTGACTCTTGAGCCGGGTAAAACCCAAGAAAACTCTGAGCCTTTGCCCAAAGTGCTTTGAATGTGCATCTCACCCCCATGACGCTGGATGACGTGTTTAACAATGGCCAATCCCAACCCAGTGCCACCCGTTTCCCTCGATCGGCTTCTGTCCACCCGATAAAAACGCTCGGTCAATCTAGGAATATGCTCAGGTGCAATGCCTACCCCATTGTCTTTGACGGCAAATCGCCATTCACCGCTCTCTAAGACTTTGCAACTCACCCAGACTTGAGAGCCCAAAGGCGAATATCGCAATGCATTGCTGATCAAATTGGACATGGCACTTTGAATTTCAGCCTTGTTCCCAGACAACTCAATGTCTTGAACTGGCCCCTCAAACTCAAACACCAAATCATGCGGCTTCTCGTTGTCGTGAGGCATCGTTCTTGACAACCCCCGTGCCTCGGCCTCACAACTCTTGAACACAAGGCCCAACTCAAACCAATCCAAGTTGCTTGGCAACGGACTGCCCTCCAACTTGGACAATGTCAACAAGTCTTGAACCAAGATTTGCATTCGAGCGGCTTGTTGTTGCATCAAAGATAAATAACGACTTTGCTCCGCCTCTTCAAGCCTGAGGTTCTGCATGGTCTCTACAAAACCCGCCAACACGGTCAAAGGAGTGCGGATTTCATGAGACACGTTTGCCACAAAATCTCTTCTCATCAACTCAGCTTGCTCCAAGGCCGTGATATCTCTAGTGAGCATCAATTTTCTTCCATCGCCATAGGGGAAAAGTTGAAGTGAAATTTTGGAAAGCTTTTGAAATTGGCTTTGTACGCCTTCAATCACCACTTCATGGTCATAGGCCAAAGAATGTGCATAAGCCGTGTAAACAGGATCGCGCACCAAATTGCCTATGAGTTGATCCTTGTCGCGATGGATATCAATACCTAGATGAACTTTTGCCATCTCATTGGACCACTCAATGCGCCCCTCAGGGTTGATAAGAAGCACGCCATGAGGGGATGCTTGAATAGCGGATAAAAATTCTGTTAGCCTCGCGTCACTTCGAACGATCTCGCGATCCTTGACCTTAAGGGCTCTGAAGGCCCGGTCTCCTATCTCACCCCAAATGCCACGCACATTGGGTGGAGGTGCTATGGGTTCATGCCGCAGCCAAGACAATGTGACCGATGCACGATTGATATCGACCAGATACAAAACCAAGCAAGTCAAAAGCAGAGAAATAAAGGCGCTTTCCCAATAGTTATTGAACGGCAAAAGTAGCTCGCCAATCAATATACCTGTAAGCAAAAAAAGGCCGAAAATAAACGTTCGCCAAAACATGTTTGATACCCGGGGGCAACTCTTTGGAGTTAAATAAGCAATTCACCTTGCACTGTACACGAATGCGAGATCGGGTGATAAAAAAACGAAGCTTTGATCACATTATTTTCAGAAATTGGCCAAATTAAGTGACTTGATGATGGGTGTCAATTGCCTTTCATCTTGCTTGACATAATTGCTAAACTCCTCAGGCCCCATCACAGTCGACTCTGCACCCAAGGTCACCAACAAGTCCTGTGCCTTGCCAGTTGCCATGACTTTGGCAACAGATTTATAGAGCTTGTCAATGATGGCTTTGGAGGTTCCTTGTGGTGCTGCCAAGCCGTTCCAAGACTCGGACAAATACCCAGGCATTCCTGACTCTGCGACGGTGGGTACATCAGGAAAGACCATGGATCTTTTAGAGCTTCCCATTGCAATGGGTCTGAGCTTTGCGCTTTTAACGTGTTGAATTTGGGGCGTGATGTTGACAAACGACACCTCCACTTGGCCACTGAGCACCGCCAACACCGCTGGCGCTGCTCCAGCAAAAGGGATGTGGGTCAACTTCACGCCAGTCATGCTATTGAACAACTCCCCGCCCAAATGAGGACCAGTGCCATTGCCAGCTGAGGCATAATTTAGCTTACCCGGATTTTTCTTGGCATACGCAACGAGCTCGCCCAAGTTATTGATCGGGAGCGTTGGATGCACAGAAATCAAATTGGGAACGGTTGCAAACATCGCCACCATGGCAAAGTCTTTTTTGGCGTCATAAGGCAAGGCTGGATTGATCACCGCTTGAACCACCAAAGGCGCAACGGTTGCCAATAAAAAAGTGTAGCCATCTGCTGGCGACTTGGCAACGACATTGGCACCAATCACAGTTCCGCCTCCAGGCTTATTTTCAACCATGAACTGTTGGCCCAGTTCGCTGCTTAAACCCTCAGCAAGCATTCTGACAATGTTATCTGAGGGTCCACCCGGGGCATAAGGGTTCACAATCTTGACAACACGGTCTGGCCAATTTTGAGCAAACACGTTGGTAGCAAGCAAGGGAAACGCTAGAACCAAGAGCGATAAAAAAATGCGCCTATATGCATCCATCTTAAATCCTTTAAAAAAAACAACCTCTATGCCTTTTGATTGATCCAACCTTCACCGCCAGGTGGTTTTTGAATCATGGGCTTGTCAACAATTTCACCCATTTTGGCGTAATAGGGTCCACCCATGCGAGCAATCGGCCTCATTTTCACAGAATCCACCCGATTGCCATCGTAAATATCGTCTCTCAAGTGAAATGCCACGACTTCTCCTATGTACAGTATATTTCTCCCTGTACCCAATACCACCCTTTGATCAAGCTTGCATTCCATTTGAACAGGAGAGCAAGCAATTCTGGGTACGTTGACGATTCGACTGCTCAAAAGTGCAATGCCTAAAACATCGGTCTCACTCGTATCAGGGGGATACTCCTGAGCACTGGCATGCATTTGGTCCAAACTGTCTTCATCGGCGACATTGATGACAAATTCACCTGTCTCCAAGATGTTTCTGGCCGTATCCTTCAAAACACCCGATCTCTCAGCTATGTTGACTGCCAACATAGGTGGATCCGTGGCGACATAGTTGTAGGAACTAAAGGGCGCCGCATTGACCAATCCGCTCAATCCCTTGGTCGTGATCCAAGCAACGGGGCGGGGAACCACACAGCCCACGATCAGCTTGTATGCTTGAGCTGTATCCAAACCTTTGGCGTCAACATAGATAAATTTTTTCATCAACTGTGTCCAATGAGTCGTTTTAAAATTCTAAAAATTAGACTCGATATTACAAGACTTCACAAACACTTTGATCAACAAGAAGTTGTTTTAACATAGGGATTTACACAATTGCAATTTCCCTTCAGGCCAGAAAAATATCACTTGATTTAAATTTGAAAACACTCAGTAATCACTGGAAACTTTTAGGATGCGCTCATGCCTCGAATTTCACTGCCCACACCCGAACAAATGAACGAAGACCAATTAAGGGTCTTTAACAAGATGATTTCAGGCCCCAGGGGTAAAGTGCAAGGACCCATTAGAGCGGCCATTCACAACGCAGAACTTGCCGATCGATGGCAAGCGCTCGGGGCACTTTTAAGATACAACACCTCCTTGACACCCAGGCTTTCTGAGATTGCGATTTTGGTGACAGCAAAGGCATCCCAATCCCCCTTTGAGTGGTATGCGCATCGCATAGAAGCTGAAAAAATTGGGCTTGAAAAAGACATCATTGAGGATATTTTGCATTTAAAAAAATCACCCTTGATGTCCCAAGAGGAGGAAATCACGTTTGACTTTGCACTGCAACTGTGTCAAACCAAGTCAGTCTCAAGTGCGACATACACGCTTGCACTTAATCACTTTGGAGAAAAAACCGTTGTTGAGTTGACAGCACTAGTGGGTTACTACACCATGGTCGCCATGACGTTGAATGCGCACGAAATCCCATTGCCGCAAGGCATCACTCCCGCCTTTTCCTTGCCCCAGGAGAACCCTCCATCATGAAAAACAAGTGGGATTGCCACGCCCATATTTTCGGCCCATATGATCAATATCCTTTGGCAACGGGCAGAAGCTATACCCCTGAAGAGGCGACCCTAAAGGCTTACATTGATTTACTTGACAGCTTAGATATTCAAAATGGCGTTCTCGTTCATCCCAGTGCTTATGGTGTAAACCATGGTCTTTTGTTTGACTGTCTGGAAAAGAAAAAGTCCCTCAGAGGTGTCATGGTCATCAAACCCTCTAAGGATTTAAAGCTTGAAACCCTTCATGCCAAAGGCATCAGAGCTGCACGCTTTAGCGCCAGGAGTGGGTCCAATACCAACTTTTTTGGAAGTGCTGATTTTAAAGACTATCAAGTTTTGTGTGGGGACCTCAGCTCCAATGGATTGCATGCAGAACTATGGACAGACTGCAAAATGTTACCAAGTTTAGAAAGTGCACTGATGCTCTCACCCGTCGATACCGTCATAGATCACATGGGGGGATTTGACGTCAATTTAGGTCTTCAGGATCCTGGGTTTCAATGCCTGCTGAGATTATTGGACAGTGGGAAAATTTGGCTTAAACTTTGTGCATATCGAAATCTTCTTCAAGTCCAGGATATCGATTTAGGTCAATCGTTTCATGAAAAACTAATCCAAACCAATCCAGATCGATTGGTTTGGGGGACCGATTGGCCACATTTGAATATCCATCCGCCCCCTCAAACAAGCTCGCTGCTAGATCTTCTTTTACGCTGGACGCCAGACAAAGACATTGCCGAGAGAATTTTAGCGATCAATCCAACGCTTCTTTACCAATGAGCCCTTCATTCAACTCTTTTCGACGATCGCTTTTGTTTGGGACCCTACTTTTAGGTTTCAAAGACTGCGCTCTAAGTGCGCCACTCATCAAAAAAACCATTCGACTGATTGTCCCATTTCCACCAGGTGGTGCGACCGACATCATGGCCAGGGGAATCGCTCAAGGCTTGGCAAGCGAATTAGAGCAATCGGTGATTGTTGAAAACAAAGGCGGTGCAGGAGGGTCTATCGCAGCCGAATGGGTTGCACACGCCACTCCCGACGGGACAACGCTGCTGTTTACAACCATGGGAATCATGTCAATCAACCCAAGCTTGTACCCCAAGCTCAAGTACGATCCCATCAAAGATTACACGGCCATCTCACTGACTCACCTGACACCAAGGGTCGTGGTCGTGAACTCAGCTCTACCCATCAAAACCGTCGCAGATCTCATCGCTTACGCACAAAGGAATCCTGGACAATTAACCTATGGATCCGCAGGCAACGGCAGCTCAAGCCATTTATCGGGTGCTTTGTTTGAAAATCTAGCAAAAATAGATCTTCTTCACATTCCTTACAAAGGCAGTGCGCTCTTGCTAACAGATTTACTCGCTGGACGTGTCAATATGGCATTTGATGCGTATGCGGTTTACGAAGAACACATCAAGTCAGGCAAACTAAGACTCATTGCAATTACATCAAAAAAACGCATGCCTTGGCTACCCAATACTCCCACTGTTTCTGAATCAGGCTTACCCAGTTATGAAGTTGCCAATTGGCTTGGCGTTGTTGCACCCAACGGCCTCCCAAGCGACATTGCCAAATCCATCCATACAGCTTTGGTAAAAATAATGAGCTCCAATTCGCTGAAACAACAACTTTTCGAGCTCGGTATTGAACCAACAAGCTCAACGCCAGAAGAATTCACTTCAATCATTCAATCTGAGAATATTAAATGGGCAGAAATTATTAAAAAAATGAATGTCCGTATAGATTAAGCTTTTGATGAATACTTGAGCTTAATGGGTCTTTCAACTTTGACCCCATCGGCTTTGACAGCAGTCCACAATTGAGTAGCACATGGCTGGGCAGAAAACCCGACTTGAATCAAGTCACCTCATCCCACATAAGCTACTCATTAAACCCTTTAAACAATGAAACGCTAGCCTTCTACAGGTTCAGTCAATTTGACAGATGGCCGCTCTTGAATGACTTGATACCATTTGGACAAATGAGGTGCAATACTTCTCCATTTGAGCGCATCAAAACGATAATCCAAATACCCTAGCGCACACACGATTGAAACTATTCCTATCGTAAATTTAGAAGTGTTGATTTCAGATGACTCGCTTTCCAAAAGTTTAAGCGTCGCTAAAACCTTGATCTCGAAAGCTTTCATCAAGGACTCAAGAGGTACTTCTCGCTCCCTTTCATTTCTCCATAAAATGAGCGCGTCCAATAAACCATCACCGTATGCATGCCAACGCAAAGCGGTCCACTTCTCCACACCCAGGGTCGGGAAAAAATCGCCTTCGTAAAGATCGTTCAAAAACTCACAAATCACCACCGAGTCAAACAAGGACTTGCCTGAATTCAATACGAGTGTTGGAATTTTTGAAAGTGGGTTATCGATCATCAAGGATTGGTTAGGTTGAGTCATAGCGGCTACAGACCTTACCAACTCAATGTCTGTTTGAGCATTAAGCTCCTCAATGAAAATCATGACTTTGCGGACATAAGGGGACTTGGGCGACCAATGTAATTTCATATGTAACTCTTTTAGGTTTAATGGCCTACAAAATTTGCTTTTCTCTTTTCTTTAAAGGCATTTTGAGCCTCTTTGGCATCGTGAGTTTTTGAAATTTGGGATGTCATATCTTGCTCATATCGATAACCATCTCTCAAGCTTAATTCCTCAACCACATTCAACGTATGCTTGATCATTCTCGTGGATACGGGACTTTTTTCAGCAATGGACTTGGCCAATTCAAACGCTTTTTCCATCAACTCCTCTTGCGAAACACAAAACTCAATCACCCCGAGTCGAAACAGCTCTTTTGCATCCACTCTGTAACCCGTGAGCGCCATTCTTCTTAGCCTTGAGTGGCTGAATAATCTTTCTGCGTGTTTACATCCCCCTAAAAGCCCGACATCCACCTCTGGCAAACCGACAGTGGCATTTTCTGAGGCAAGTAAAATATCAGCTGAGGCGATCATGGCCATGCCAGAGCCCAAAGCCGCTCCATTGATTGCAGCTATCACAGGCTTGACGCACTCACGAATGGCATGAAAGCATTCTCTAGTTCGCCTAGAGTGCGCAACAAGGTCCCCTGGGCCTTTGATATTGTCTGCTCGCCCTTTGAGATCTGCCCCTGCGCAAAAAACTTTTCCCTTGGCGGTCAAGATCACCACACGAACCTCATCCATCTCAGAAATCTGGTCCAATGCGCTGGTTAGCTCATCATTCAAGTTTCGAGTTAAGGCATTGACAGGCGGACTGTTCATTGTAAGCACAGCAATATGTTCTGCGATGGATACTTCCAACTCTTTGAATTCAAACATTTCTTGACCTTATCTTTAAAACACTTAATTTACTCAAACACACACCCATCTTTCATCTTTTGAAGTTCACCATCAAACAAACCAAGACCATTTAAAAATTCTGGCAGCTTATTGCCCCCTATAAAAGGGCTCAGCTTGATCCACTTTGACAATGGCATTTTAAAAGTGACATGTCCTCATCCCTTGCGCAACCTTGACCAAGAAAGGGGGATCCAACTCACTGACCATTTGGCGATGAATGATCTGAGGATCATTCAATATCCTTAAAGGATCATCTCAACCCAATGGGGTGCACACTATTTATCTGGGATTGAATTAAAAGGATCTCTCCAAACCTAAAACGTGCTGAGCAATAAAGGAAAGAATCATGTTGGTGGAAACAGGTGCGATTTGATACAAACGAGTTTCTCGCCACTTTCTCTCTAACTCATATTCTTTGGCAAATGAAAATCCACCCAATGTTTGCATCGCGACATCGGCCGTTCTGAACGCGGCCTCTGAGGCAACCAACTTTGCAATATTCGCAGCCTCAGCACATTCTTGATTTGCATCAAACAAAGCTGCCGCCTTGCGACACATCGTATCCGCAACTTCTAACTCCACATGCGCCCTTGCCAATGGAAACTGAACGCCTTGATTTTTCCCAATGGTGCGACCAAAAACAGTTCGATTGTTTGCGTAATTGACTGCATGATTCAAACACCAGCGTCCGTCTCCTACAGCCTCGGTACCCACCAAAATACGCTCAGCATTCATACCATCTAAAATATACTTAAAACCTTTCCCCTCTTCGCCGATTAAATTTTCAACTGGAACACGCAGTTGATCAAAAAAGACCTCTGTCGCACCGTGATTGATCATGGCATCAATCGGTCTAATTTCTACACCATGGCCTAAACTCTTTTTTAAGTCCACAATAAATACCGACAAGCCTTCTGTTTTTTTCTTCACAGCACTTAGTGGCGTTGTTCGAGCCAATAAAAGCATCAAGTCAGAATGAAGCGCACGAGATGTCCAAACCTTTTGTCCATTGACCTCGTAGCAGTCTCCCTTTTTGACTGCAGTTGTCTTCAAACTTGTTGTATCTGACCCTGAAGTAGGCTCAGTCACACCAAAGGCTTGAAGTCGCAGCTCTCCGCTCGCAATTTTTGGTAAATAGTGACTTTTTTGTGTTTGATTGCCATGTCTAAGCAAAGTTCCCATGATGTACATCTGCGCATGCCCAGGACTAGCAACGCATCCACTCGCATTGATTTCTTCCAAAATGACCGCTGCGGCTCTGATGGGCAATCCAGAACCCCCGTACTCCTCAGGAATCAATGAGGCCAAAAAACCCGCTTTCGTCAACGCTTCAATAAAAGCCGTTGGGTAATTTGAATCACGCTCAAGCTCTCGCCAGTAGCTACCTGGAAACTGTGCACATATGCGCTTGACTGCATCTCTGAGTTCTGGGTAGTCACGTCCCAAGGACATGGAGACATCATAATCATTCTCTTTTAGCATGGACATTTTTTTCTTAAGAAATAGAGTTGGTAAAAAGTGACCTGATGCTTTTTAAATCTTGGAAATGACTGAGTTTTTCATACAAGGTATCGGCATATTGAGCTTGATCTTTTAAGCCACCATACGCCCAACAGTCAAGAAATTTTTGTTTCAAAGCTTCATTTGAAACAGGCAAAAAAGCATTGCCCCTAGAAAATCGAATGTCTCCAGAGTCAATTTCTTGACCGTTCTTTAAGTAGATGATCACTCGATCGTTGATTGAAAATGCGGGGTCAATTGGACACTTTGTATCAATCACTTCAACGTTCACACGTTTCATCAGTTCTTGAACAGCGTCTTGTTTGACAAAATCGTCGCTAAGCTCCGACAAACCCACCTTTCCCACCAATAAAGCACTGGCCACAGAAAACTCCAAACTGAATTTGGCTTCAAGTCCATTTTGTGGCAAGTGATTTCTTAACATCGAGGCTTGAGCGGGACCAATAAAAGCGTGCACCTTCAATACATCGGAGTACTTGAATGCCTGAGAAGTCATCTCATCCAAAACACCGTCAATCACACGGTGGGCTGAATAACACATGGGATACTGCTTAATCGAAAGTCTAGCGTTTGTAATTCTTGATGAATTCAAACACTTCGCAGCGCTTAGCGTATCGACATTCCCCTTAGGAGAGATGGCATTTAAAAAACCTGCCTTGGACTCAAACACAGCACTCGAAGCCTCCATGCCACTCTTGGCCAAATTAACCGCCTCAATGGCATTGAACACGGCCCTACCCGCTTGCATAGGTTTGGACATGGATCCAAAATTGGCCGTGAGGCCTGAGGCCATGCTAGCTGCCAGAGAAATAGCATGTGTGGCCTGAATCGGATTCAATTGATACAAATGAGCCACAGCCGCCGCACAAGCTACGGTTCCTAAGACCGCTGTTGGATGCCACCCCTTCAAATGGTATTGATCCGTTTCTCTGCTGATCAACTCGGCCCAGACTTCATAGCCCACCCAATAAGCCTCGAGCACTTTTTCACCAGAAGCATCCAAGGCATGCCCCACCGCCCAAACCGCTGGGCCAAGCACCACACTGGGGTGCCCAGACAGCGCCACATCGTCGTAGTCCAAAGCATGCCCCAAGCTTGCGTTTAAAAATCCAGCATATTGAGTGTTTAAATAAGTTTTATACACTGGTACAGGAGCGAACAATGCATGGTTCACCTTTTCTGCAATAGCGTCATTGTTCATCACGCCAGACTCTTGAAAGTTTTTAAACAACAAATCCGTAACGGGCTCCTTGATGGCAGCGAACATGGTTGCCACGGTATCGGTCATGCCCATTTTGATGATTTCAAAAGCCTCTTTTCTCAAGCCGATCAGGGCATCATCGCCTGGCCTTGAATCCTTGTCACAGAAAAAAGGCCTGCTGATGAATTGTCCCAGCTCGTTTGATAATCCCAATTGAGTCATACATTCATTCCAATCTTAATCGTTCTAGTTGAGTGGTCCGTTGATTGCAGGATGTAGGGTTCATTGTTGCTTTGAACCCAACCATTTTTCACCGTTCTCTCCCAATTTAGGGGGGGCAGCATAGGAAGTCGGGCGCGATCCATTGAAACTCAAAGGCAGTCCCAAAAATCGCATTCCCGTATTGGGCACAGATTGAATTAATCCCAGGGCTTGGGTTTGCTCGTGCTCAAGCATCTGAGCTAGATTTTGTATGGGCGCGCAAGGCACCCCTTTGGCCTCAAGTTCCATCTGCCATTGCGCTGATGTCTTGGTCAATAAAATAGAGTCGATCATCGCGTACAGCTCTTGGCTGTGTTTGACCCGATCGGGATTTGTCAAGAACCTGGGATCCTTTGCCCATTGAGGATGACCCAGCACTTGGGACAATGAGCGAAATAAATCATCGCTTCCTGCAGCAATCACCAATTCTCCATCAGAGGCTTGATAGGCCTTGTAGGGCACAATACCGGGCGCACCCGAACCTTGCTTTGGACTCAACTCGCCGCTGGCCAAAAATTGGGCCGCAAGCAAGGAAACCCATTGAGTGGCTGTTTCATACAAGGACACATCAATGCACTGACCCATGCCCGTGTCTCGCTTATTCAAAAGCGCGCTTAATATTCCAATCACAGACCACATCCCAGTACCCATGTCAACGATGGATGCCCCAACGCGAACCGAAGGCCTGCCCTCTTCCCCCGTGGTGCTCATGATGCCTCCAAAAGCTTGCATCAAAGGATCATAGCCAGGCTTGGACTTCATGGGACCGACTTGACCAAAAGCACCCAAATTACAATAAATCAAGGACGGTTTGAGAGACAACAAGGTTTTTGCATCAAGCCCCAACTCCTCCACATGACCGGGACGTAAATTTTGTAAAACTATATCCGCTTGGCTCACAATCAGATCAATCAAAGCTTGTCTCTGGCTCTGATCTCTCAGATCACAAACCACCGACTCTTTGTTGCGATTGAGCGCTTGGAAAAAAGCGGATGCGCCCTCCCAAAAAGGAGGCCCCCAGCGCCTGGCATCATCGCCTTGGGGTTTTTCAATCTTGAGGACCCGAGCGCCAAGCTCAGACAGTATTTGAGCTGCATAAGGTGCAGCCACACTGCTGCCCAATTCGATCACCAAAAGATCTTTAAAGGCATTTGAAAACATAGGGGAGGACGTCATGGGATCGATTAAAGACGGGCTTTGTTCTAAAGGGCTTTTAGGGCTTTAAGGCCATGTTGAGCTTCAAAAATTGATAGGCTTTCTAGCAAGCGTTTCATTCTATGGGCCTGCAAAGGCATGTCAATGGGAAATCTACTCAGCTCAGAGCCTTTCGCTTGATGATCTAATTGTGTCACCATTCCCACCTTTCTAGCCATCTACTTCTTGAGGCACCCATCATGTCAAAGCACATTGAAAATTCTCATATTCACACACCCTCCCTAGGCGAGGAGCTCGATCGGCGGCAATACCTCAAAACACAAGCCCTTTTCGCTTTGGCAAGCACTGCCGTCCTCCATTCACCCCTGACTTTTGCTGCGGACGCACCCAAAAACAATTACCCGACCCGTCCGATCAAAATAATCGTGCCTTGGCCTCCTGGGCAAGCAACCGATCTGGCCGCAAGGGTCATAAGCCAAGAAATGTCCAAATTCATTGGCGCTCAGATCATCATTGACAACAAGGCTGGTGCTGGTGGCGGCATTGGCACAGATGCAGTCGCAAAATCAATCCCTGATGGATACACCATATTGGCAGGCTCAAGTGGCCCGGTGACAGTCAGTCCCTTGCTACAAAAGACGCCCTATGATGTTGAAAAAGAGCTGATCCCAGTGGCCATGCTAGGCCTCTCACCCTATGTGCTGGTGACCGCCATGAACTTCCCGGCCAAAGACATCAGGGAATTGGTAGAGTTGTTCAAATCCAGCCCAGGCAAATATACCTTTGCCACATCTGGCACCGGCGCAACCGCCCACCTGATCACCGAGGCATTCAACGCGGCCCTTGGGATTCAAGGCGTTCATATCCCCTACAAGGGGTCGGTACCCGCGCTCACCGATGTGGTGAGCGGACAAGTACATTACTGCATAGAAACTGCTGCATCCGTGATGCCATTGGTCAGAGGCGCCAAACTCAAGCCCTATGGTGTCTCTCTAGAAAAGGGCAGTGCCGTCACGCCTGGCATCCCTTCCATGTCAAGCACCTTGGAGTTGCCAGGATTTGACATGGGTGCTTGGCTAGGCCTCATGGTCCCCGCGGGTACACCCAAAGACGTCATCGAGAAAATCTCTATCGCCACTGAAAAAGCCATGTCCTCTGCAGAAGTCAAACAAGCCTTCAACACCATTGCGCTAGAAATAGACTACCGCCGCAGCGATGAATTCATCAAATACCTCAAGAACATCCGGTCTGCTTTTGCTGAGGTGATCAAGAAAAACAACATCAAAGTCGAAGGCTAGTTTTTTGGGGCTCA
The DNA here is from genome assembly GCA_947475685.1 of Comamonadaceae bacterium. Classification (GTDB taxonomy): domain Bacteria; phylum Pseudomonadota; class Gammaproteobacteria; order Burkholderiales; family Burkholderiaceae_C; genus Limnohabitans. The sequence goes on from CANJNC010000010.1 coordinate 27,796, forward strand.
AAGAGCTTGAACCGTGGGGTTTGGCCCATCGAAAAAAACAAAGTGGGACAAGACCATTTCACGTACTTTTTTGCGACTGATCTTGACTTGAGGGTCTCAAGGCAAGGCCTTGAAATCCAATGTGATGCTGGGTTGCTTGTATTTGGATAAAGAGGCCAGTCGCCTGGAGAGCTCCTCTGTCCAAGCGGCCTTTGCACCTTCAGCCACGGCAATGATCACCTCTGCCCAATACTCTGAGGACAAAGAGGTGATGCAAACACAATCCCAGTGAGCGGCACCGACCAATTGCAGTTCAATTTCATCTGGATTGACCTGGTATCCACCTGTTTTAATCACGTCGGCAATTCGCCCCGTGAGCATCAAACGCCCCTTTTGATCAAAATAGCCCAAGTCTCCCGTTGCATGCCATCCATCTTGCTCGTGCTCTAAGACGCCTTGAATCCACTTGAACATTGCCACATCAGCGCACCAACGTATGTCATCGGCGGTGCTATTGAAATTCAACGGCACCTCGCATGCGCCATTTAACTTGATTCCTTAGGTGATCCAGATGACATCCAAATGATTGGGTCGCAATGAGGCCACAGGCTCAGCGCTCTTAACCCCTTTCTCAATCAAAACCCTTGCCACTTGGTGAGCAAACACATTGAGTTCCTCAAATGTGGTTTTTTCAAGTGCACCATCAAAGGCAAACGTGCGTTGTCCAAATTTTTGAGCCAATTGGTTCAAACTTTCAGACCCGTTGATATGTGCAATCGAGGTCACAAAAGGATAAGTTGTCATGTTGAAATTACAAAAAGAAAAAAGTATGCAGCCTAAATTTAAGAATCCATGGGAGCTCAGAGATGACACATATAAGTTCAATGACTCAAAACTTGACCCGCACATTGTCCCGTGGCTTGTCCATCTTGATAAGCCAACACTCCATTGACCCAAACACCATGAATTCCAATCGAGCGGGAGATGGGATTTTCATAACTTGAACTTGAATCGACCTTCTCGGGATCAAAAAGCGTCAAATCGGCATAATAGCCCTCTCGAATTTCACCCCGTCCCTTGAGTCGAAAATTCTTCGCCGTTGTTGAAGTCATTTTTCGCACCGCACTTTCAAGTGGAAACAAACCCAAACCTCGACTGTAATGGCCAAGCACTTTCGTAAATGAGCCCCAAAGTCTCGGGTGTGGAAACTGGTCATGCGGCAAGCCATCGGAGCCTATCATGACCTGAGGGTGAGACAAGATATTTTGTACGTCTCCCTCATCCATTCGAAAATAGATCGCACCCGCCGGAACAAGACGCTTGATCGAGTCTTGCTCACTTAATTGAAGCTTTTGTGCAATGTGCGATAAATCCATGCCAGCCATTTCAGGCAAGGGTTTTGACCATGTGACAATGACCCTAGAGGCTGTCACTGCTCGGTCGTGACTCAAAATGGTTGAACTTGCAGGATAGGGGTAACAGTCAAAGCAAATTTCTTGTCTGCTCTGATGGGCCTCGATATGGGCCAAAGCTTGGGGCGATTTACCGTAATTATTGACGCCCACAATTTTCAAATGGGAAATAATGACAGGCACATTGATTTCTCGTCCAATTAAAAAACTCTCATCCAAAGATTGAAGGATCCCGTCCGCCTCATCTCGCATGTGCGTGCAATACACTCCCCCATAGTGCGACAAGGGCCTACAAATTTCCATGACTTCCTTGGCACTTGCCGCAACCGCTGGCTCATAATACAAGCCCGTAGAGACTCCAATGGCGCCAGCCTGCAAAGCTTCGGTGACATGCTCACGCATGAGTTCAATTTCCAACTCACTTGCCTCTAAGTTCAAGTCCTTCATTGCCAAAACTCTAAGCGTCGTATGACCAACGAGCAAAGCACAATTGAGTGCTGCAGGTCGCGCACGCAAAGCTTGGATATAGGATTGAAAGTCTTTGAATTGAAACCATTCGCCCGACTCATCAAGCAAATTCAAAGGAGCAATCACACCCGAAGTGAACGCGCTTGTCATGGGAGCCAATGAAATGCCACAATTTCCAGCAATCACGCTCGTCACACCTTGACTGAGCTTTGGCATCATCAAGGGATCAGACAACAACAAACGATCATCGTGGGTGTGTGCATCTATAAATCCAGGCGACAGCACCAAACCTTTTGCATCAAAGACGCTTTTTGAGTTTGCAATTTGTGTGTTTAAGCTTTGAGGAAAATCGGTCTGCTGTGAGTTTAAAACAGCTGAAATTTTCTCACCCTTGATGGCAACTGCCCCATCAAACCTGGGTGAACCCGTTCCATCAATGATGGAAGCGTTCATTATCAATAAATCAGCAGTTGTGTCGCTTGGCTCTGTCATCAGATCATTCTAAGACAAGAAGCCAAGCAGACTGCAGTTGCCTAGAGGGGTGTTTTCACCAACGAAGGTATGACAAGTTTGACGGATTAAGCTGCGTCAGAGATTTGAACTTGTGCCGTGAACCGGTATCCTGCTCCACGAACCGTCTCAATCATTGGCCCAGCAGCACACAGGGACTCTCGCAAGCGCTTGACATGGACATCCACCGTGCGCTCTTCAATAAAGACGTGGTCGCCCCAAATCTTATCAAGCAACTGTGACCTTGAATGTACTCGCTCTGCATGGCGCATCAAATAATTCAATAATTTGAATTCTGTAGGGCCTATTTTGAGGGACAAGCCTCTGAAGGTGACCCTGTAAGTTGCGCCATCAAGCGTCAAATCGCCCACTGTGACACTGTCCAAAGCTTGCTCAGGGGCACGCCTTCTCAGGACCGCGCGAATACGAGCAAGCAACTCCTGTGTTGAAAAGGGTTTGGTGATGTAGTCATCCGCACCTGCGTCAAGTCCAGAGACTTTGTCACTCTCATCACTTCGGGCAGTGAGCATGATGATGGGAACACTTTTTACTCTTGGATCCGTTCTCCATCTTTTGGCCAAAGTCACGCCACTTTGTCCGGGTAACATCCAGTCCAATAGTATGACATCTGGCAATATCGTATCTATTTCTCTTTGAGCGGACTCTCCATCTTCCGCCCAAATTGGGGCTAAACCATTGTGACGAAGATTGACTGAAATCAACTCAGCAATCGAAGACTCGTCTTCTACGATCAAAACTCTAGGAGGGTGTCTCATAATGGTTAGATTTATTTATAGGAGTGTGGACTCAATTTGCTCAATAGAGGTGTGCCTGACATCAGCACCATTGACAATATAGATGATGAGTTCAGCAATATTTTTTGCATGATCTCCAATTCTTTCAATGGCTTTGGCAATGAATAGCAAATCAAGACTGGCTGATATGGTCCTTGCATCTTCCATCATGTAGGTAATTAGAATTCTTAAAAAACCATCAAATTCAGCATCAATTAAGTGATCTTCTTTCAAGATGGTCAATGCGGTTTTCGTATCTAATCTAGCAAACGCATCAAGTGCTTTTCTCAAGATGGAACTGGCCATCTCGGAAGCCACCCTAAGTTCTGAAGCGGGCAAAGCACGGCTGTTGCCACTTTGGATGATGGATTTGACCATGCGCGCAATTTTCTCTGCTTCGTCGCCAGCTCTTTCCAAATTGGCTGTTGTTTTTGAAATCGCCATCAAGAGCCTCAAGTCCACTGCGGTTGGCTGCCTTCTACCAATGATGGAGGTCAAATCGCGGTCAATTTCCACCTCTAAAGAATTGACCCTTGTCTCGTTTTCGATGACGTGATCTGCAACTTCAGCACTGAATTGTGATAAGGCATAAACAGCTTGTCGAATTTGAGACTCCACCAAACCACCCAGTTCCATTACACGAGAGGAAACACTGTTGAGCTCGGCATCAAATTGCGTTGAGAGGTGCTTGTCAGCCATTTTTTATCCTATTGATTTTTTAAATTTAATCTAAACTCTTTGAATACAACTTTAACCAAACCGCCCAGTGATGTAATCTTCGGTTTCTTTTCTCTGGGGTTTAAAAAACATTTGTTCTGTGGGTCCAAATTCGACCAAGTCGCCAAGATACATATAGGCAGTGAAGTCACTACAGCGTGCGGCTTGTTGCATGTTGTGCGTGACGATTACCACGGTGTAATCTTGCTTTAACTCAATGATCAACTCTTCAACTTTGGCTGTCGAGATGGGATCCAAAGCGGAGCAAGGTTCATCGAGCAACAAGACTTCTGGCTTGATTGCGATGCCTCTGGCAATGCATAAACGCTGTTGCTGACCACCTGAGAGGCCAGACCCACTTTGTTGCAACTTGTCTTTGACTTCGCCCCAAAGAGCTGCTTTTCTCAAAGCCCATTCAACACGGTCTTCCATCTCACTTTTTGATAAGTTTTCAAACAACTTTACGCCAAATGCAATGTTGTCAAAAATGGACATGGGAAAAGGGGTTGGCTTTTGAAAAACCATTCCCACTTTAGCCCTGATCAATGCGACGTCTTCCTTGGATGTCAGTAGATTTTCGCCATCAAGGACAATTGAACCTTCAGCTCGCTGCTCAGGATACAACTCAAACATCCGATTAAAGGTTCTGAGCAATGTCGATTTGCCACAACCAGAGGGGCCAATGAACGCTGTGACCTTATTTTCTGGAATTTCTAAATTGATATTTTTAAGTGCGTGAAATTTACCATAATAAAAGTTCAAATCTTTGACTGATATTTTGGATTGAGTTATCGTTTCTGATTGCATCATGATTCCATTTGATGTTTAAGACTTTTGCCGAGTCAAAACTCGAGCCAATATATTGAGGCCTAAAACAGCCAAGGTGATTAAAAATACTCCCGCCCATGCCAACTCTTGCCAATTTTGATAGGGGCTCATGGCAAACTTGAAAATGGTCACCGGAAGACTTGCAACGGGACCACTTAAGCTAGACGTCCAAAATTGGTTGTTCAAAGAGGTAAAAAGCAAAGGTGCTGTCTCACCAGAAATGCGAGCGACCGCCAACAAAATGCCTGTGACCACACCAGATCTGGCGGCTTTTAAAGTGATGCCAATGATCACCTTCCACTTGGGTGCTCCTAGGGCATAGGCCGCCTCTCTAAGTCCGTAAGGGACCAAAAGCAACATGTTTTCCGTCGTCCGAATCACCACAGGAATCACAATCAATGCCAGAGCCAAAATGCCTGCCCAGCCTGAAAACGTATTGAAACGCGCAACCACCAATGTGTACACAAACAATCCAATGACTATCGATGGTGCCGATAACAAGATTTCATTGACAAACCGAGTGACATTTGACAATTGTCCCTTGGGGTTGTATTCAGCCAAATATATCCCTGCCATAACACCAATGGGTGTTCCTACAAACGTTGCCAACATTACCATCACAAATGAGCCATACAAAGCATTTGCAATACCACCAGGGTCATTCGGTGCAGGGGTCATTTCTGTGAAAGTAGCCACGCTCAATCCATGGATTCCTAAAAAAATAGTTTGCCATAAAATCCATATGAGCCAAATCAAACCAAATGCCATGGCTGCCATCGACAAAGTGATGGCGATTTGATTTGTTCTCTTTCTAGCTTCGAACTTGGCCACTTTGCCTTGACTCATGAAGACGTCCCTTCATTTTTTCGCATTCTGGACAATAACAATTTGGAAAGCGTTAAAACGACAAAAGTAATAAAAAACAGTACCAAGCCTAAATATATGAGTGAGGCTTGGTGAAGACCGGTAGATGCCTCAGCGAATTCATTGGCCAATGCCGAAGTGATGCTATTGGCTGGTTCAAAGAAACTGATGGAGTTGAGTTGATTCATATTCCCAATGACAAAAGTCACAGCCATCGTCTCTCCCAACGCACGGCCCAAACCGAGCATGATGCCACCAATGACACCCGCCTTGGTATAGGGCAAGACGACCTTGGAGACAACCTCCCACGTGGTGGAACCCAAAGCATATGCAGACTCTTTTAAAAGTGGTGGCGTTACCTCAAAAACATCGCGCATCACAGAGGCAATGAAAGGGATGATCATGATCGCGAGAATAATGCCTGCGGATAAAATACCTATACCCACGGGCGGTCCACCCACGAGTGCGCCAACAATAGGGACCGAGCCCAGCAATTTTTGAAGTGGGATTTGAACATAAGCTGACAATATCGGACCAAATACCAACAAGCCCCACATGCCATAAACAATCGAGGGAATCGCAGCGAGCAATTCAATGGCTGTACCCAGCGGTCTCTTTAGCCAAGCTGGGGACAACTCTGTCAAGAAAAGCGCAATCCCAAAACTTACAGGAACTGCAATGGTCAAAGCAATGATGGAGGTGGCCAAGGTGCCATAAATCATCACCAAGCCACCAAATTGGCTTTGTACTGGATCCCAAACACTGCGCGTGAGAAAACCAAACCCATATTCATGTATAGCAGGCCAAGCACCGCTCACCAAAGAAAGCAAAATGCCCATCAGCATGGAGAGCGTCAAACAAGCTGCAAATAAAGCGGCCCAACCAAACAGCCTATCCACCAGACCGTTGATTCTTTGACTGGATTTATGGGTTGAATTGTTCATTCTTGTAGGAAATAAATGACTAGTAGAGTTTGAATCAGGAACTCCATCCCCAATTGAAGGTTGATAACTCATGAAGTTCCTGGATCTAATATTTAATATTTAAAACGCAATCGCTTTGCCAGATGCATCTTTAATTTGTGACCATGATTTGCGAATGGCATCTTTAACTGAATTGGGCATGGGAACATAATCCAAGTCGTCAGCAGTTTTGTCTCCATTCTTGTAGGCCCAATCAAAAAACTTCAACGCTGAGGAAGCATTTGCTGGCTTGTCTTGAACTTTATGCATCAAAATGAACGTTGCACCGGTGATGGGCCAAGAGTCTTTGCCGGGCTGATTGGTCAAAATTTGATAGAAGGATTTTGCCCAATCGGCACCAGCGGCTGCGGCCTTGAAAGCGGTGTCATCTGGGTCTACAAATGTTCCTGCACTGTTTTTCAACTTGGCATAGGTCATCTTATTTTGTTTGACATAGGAATACTCTACATATCCAATTGAATTGGGAATACGTGACACAAAAGCGGATACGCCCTCATTGCCTTTGCCACCTAAACCAACGGGCCAATTCGGTGCAGTGCTCTCACCTACTTTTGTTTTCCACTCGGCGCTGATTTTGCTCAAGTAGTTGGTGAAAATAAATGACGTGCCAGAACCATCCGAACGTCTTACTGGAGCAATCAATGCATCAGGCAAGCTCAAGGTTGGATTCAAAGCTTTGATTGCCGCATCGTCCCATTTGGTGATCTTGCCCAAATAGATATCGGCCAAAACTTCACCAGTCAACAGCAACTTGCCAGGGGCAATACCTGCAAGATTCACAACGGGGACCACGCCTCCAATGACTGTCGGAAACTGGAGCTGTGCCTTCTTGTTCAACTCATCATCCGTCAAGGGCATATCAGATGCACCGAAATCAACTGTTTTGGCATCAATTTGTTTGATGCCCGCTCCTGAACCAACGGATTGGTAATTCACCTTGATCGTGGTGGCCTTGTTGTAATCAGCGGCCCATTTGCTATAAAGGGGCGCAGGAAATGAAGCTCCAGCGCCAGTGATGTCTTGGGCTTGGACAGCAGTGACACCAAAAGCAGCAAAAACTGCGGCAATGATTGATAAATGCTTGATCATGAAAAAATCCCTAAAAGTTAATAAAGCTTCTTTACTTTATCTCCTAATTGTGACAATCATATGACTAAAAACAATAAAACTCTAGGCTATCATTACAAAAACTCACACCCAATGTCACTTCCATGTCATAAATTAGTCATATGATAGAGCTCAAATCACCTAATCTTTTACACTTGAAAAAAATTTCACAATGCAAAATGGCGTCCTTTTAGCAGCTGTCGATTTAGGCTCAAACAGTTACAGATTAGGAATCGGCAAACTTGAGCACGGGCATGTTCACCTGACCGAATACATCAAAGAAACCATCAGGCAAGGCAATGGTCTGGATGAAAACAGGAATCTGCTTCCTGAAGCGATGCAAAGGGGCTGGGACTGCTTGGCCAGATTTGCCGAGAGAATGTCTGGATTTGACAAGAAAAATGTGCGCGCCGTTGCGACCCAGACCCTTAGAGAGGCCAAAAACCGCGATGTGTTTTTAGATCAAGCAAGCCAAATTCTTGGTTTTCCCATCGAGGTCATTTCTGGGCGCGAGGAAGCAAGACTGATCTATCAAGGCGTTGCTCACCTGCTGCCCCAATCAAAGGAAAACCGATTGGTCATTGACATCGGTGGTCGATCCACCGAGATCATCTTAGGACAAAACCTCAGCCCACAAGTCATGGAGTCCTACCGAACTGGCAGCGTGGCTTGGAGCATGAAATACTTCAAAGACGATGTCTTTAGCACTGAGGCCTTCGATAAGGCCGAGATTGCCGCCAAAGCAGTTCTTGACGAGGCTGTAGCCCTTTACCCCAAAGAAAGCTGGGATCAAGCCTATGGATCGTCTGGCACCATTGGCGCGGTTTGTGATGTACTTTTTGCAAACGGATGGAATCCAGATGAGATCACACCATCAGGTCTAGCCTGGCTAAAGAAGTCTCTCATCGCAGCGGGATCCTCTAACAACTTGCGCCTTGAGGGGCTCAAAGAAGATAGAAAAGCGGTCATTGGAGGCGGCATCTCCGTTCTTAAGGCTGTCTTTGACATCTTAGAAATAAACACCTTGCATTATGCCCAAGGCGCTCTTCGTCACGGTGTTTTGTATGATCTGATAGACAGAGAGGATGAGCAGTATGACGTGAGAAGCATCACGATCACACGGCTACAAAAGGTTTTTGCGGTAGACATCAACCAATCCCAAAGAGTCAGCCAAGTTGCCAACCATTTATTTGATCAACTGAGCCACAAAGAAAGCGAGCCGTTAGAGCAAAACAAACTCAAGAAGAAACTCTCCTGGGCCTCGGATCTGCACGAGATAGGCATGATCATCTCTCACAGCGATTACCACAAGCACGGCGCCTACATTTTAGATCAGAGTGACACACCAGGATTTACGATACCCGAGCTTCATCGCCTGAGTTTACTTGTTCTTGGGCATCGCGGTAAGTTGCGCAAACTCAACATTGACTTTGACGATGAAAACTTTTGCCAACAGTTGCTGTGCTTGAGACTGGCAGTCATCTTGTGTCACGCAAGAACAGAGCCAGAGTACAAAACTTTGAAGATTAAATTTTCTAAAAAAAGCCCCAAAACCATTGATTTAGAAATTCCTAAATCATGGGCTGAATCTTATCCACAATCACATCACTTGCTCAATTTGGAAACCCAATCCTGGCTTAAAACCAGCTGGGATCTTAAAATCAACGGGGATTGACCCTTGATTAAACCAAGTCCGCACTTTGCACGGCGTGAAGGCTTGTTTGGAGATCACTTTCATGCGCTTTGGTTTTGATCCACCAAACCGATGCCTTTTTGATCGAGCACTCTCCTGGCTTCATGTCAAATAACTTCGCCACCACTTGACCTAAATAAGGTTGATGGCCCACAACCATTACAGCGCCTTTGGCCACTGGCCACTGCACCAAGTCAAGCACTTCTTGGGCTTGTCCATTGGGAGAGAGCTCCTCTCTCAATTTGTAACGGCGGCCCAAGGCCATGACAGTTTGCTCACACCTTGTTGCGGGGCTACAAAAGATCCGAGTTCCTTGGGGCAAGACACGATCAAGCCATATAGACATGCGAGCAGCTTGGCGCTCACCTTTGGGCGTCAAATGACGGTCCATGTCGTTGCCACTTTCCGCCAATTCGATGGCCTCGGCATGCCTCCACAAAATCAAGTCCATTTGAATCTCCTAAAACACATCCTATGAACCTATTTCTTGGCCTCGTAGCGTCTCATCAAAGCTTGCTGAGCGCTGTGGGTGATTTTGTCCTGCCCCAATGAAGTTTTTTCATATTTCCCATTGGCTTTCAAACTCCAAGCATCCTCAGTGTCGCCAAGATAAGCGAGCAAGCATTCATCTATCAACCTTTGCCTTAAATGTGGATCTAAAACTGGCCATGCGATCTCTACTCGGCGAAGCATGTTGCGATTCATCCAGTCTGCACTGGAGAGATACAAATGTTCGCTCTCACCGCTGGAGAAATAAAAGACCCGTGAGTGCTCTAAAAACCGTCCAACGATAGAGCGCACTTTGATATTGTCTGTTTGATCGGGCACTTGAGCAGACAAAATACAAGCTCCTCGAACAATCACATCAATCAACACACCTGCTTGGCTCGCATCCATCAATGATTTGGCAAGCCGCTCATCCGTTAACGAGTTCATCTTTAAAACAATGCGACCCCTTTGACCATGAAGGGCACTGGCGGCCACAGCATTGACAAAACCAATCAATTGATCGTGCAAATGAAAGGGCGCCACCAACAAGTGATGGAGTTTGAGCAAAGGGCTTTGCCCAGCCAAATGAATAAATACTTGCTCCACATCAGAGGTGACTTTGTGGTCAGCCGTCAACATACTGATATCGGTGTACAACTTGGCCGTTCTGGAGTTGTAGTTTCCCGTGCACAAATGGGCGTATCGCACCAATTTACGCCCCTCTTTTCGAGTCACCAAAAGCATTTTGGCATGGGTTTTTAACCCCACGACACCATAGACCACTTGTGCGCCAATAGACTCCAATCTCTCAGACCAATTGATATTGGCCTCTTCATCAAACCTGGCCTTCAACTCCACGACAGCGGTGACTTCCTTTCCCCTGCGAACAGCTTCCCTCAAGAGATCCATGAGCTCAGAGTCTGAGCCTGTTCTATAGATGGTTTGCTTGATGGCCAATACATCTGGATCATTCACCGCCTCCCTTAAAAACGCTAGGACCGCAGAAAAACTCTCAAAGGGTTGGTGGATCAAGATGTCCTTTTTCTTGAGTTGTTTAAAAATGGACTCTGAAGAAATGTAAGCTCTGGGAAATGAAGGTTTGTAGGGCTTGAATAAAAGTGCAGGCTCATCCACCAAGTCAATCAATTGGTTCAATCGAACCAAATTGACAGGCCCATGAACCCTGTACAAAGCCGTTATAGGCAGTTGAAATTGTTTCAGTAGAAAATTGTACAAATCCTGCGAGCAACCCGATGACACTTCGAGCCTGACGGCTTGTCCAAACTGCCTTTGCTCCAAACCTTGCCGCAGTGCAGTTCTTAAGTTTTGCACGTCTTCCTCATCCACCGCCAACTCTGAATCTCTGGTCACGCGAAATTGAGAAAACTGCCCCACGTGACGACCAGGAAATAAATCACTCAAGTGAGCACGAATGACACTGCTCAGCGCCACAAAATAATTTTTCTTGCCAACGATTTTTTCTGGAACTTTGATAATTCGTGGCAAGACCCTCGGAACTTTGACAATTGCAATTTCATTTTCTCGGCCAAACGCGTCCGCACCAGAGAGCCTGACAATGAAATTCAAAGATTTATTGGCCACGGTTGGAAAGGGATGCGCAGGATCCAATCCAACGGGGACCAACAAGGGTTTTACTTCATGATCGAAATATTGTTTGACCCATTTTTTTTGAGCCAAGTTACGCTCACCGTGAGAAAGCAATCGAATGCCTTTACTGGAAAAGTCAGGCAACAATTCCTCGTTGTAAAGCGCATATTGCTCATCAACCAAATGATGCGCCAATTCGGAGAGTTTGATAAATGAGTGACTGCTGTAAAGCGCTTTGTTATCGTGATGGTGGACTGCACGCAAATGCAAGGCCATTCTGACTTCAAAAAACTCGTCTAAATTTGAAGAAACAATGCACAAATAACGCAACCTCTCTAAAAGAGGTACATCTTTTCTCTTGGCCCAATCCAAAACTCGCTCATTGAAGGCCAAAAAACTCTCATCTCTAGGTAGGAATCCGTGCTCTTTAAAATTGCTCAACTTCTTTTGTCCTTCCTTGACAGAATTAGAACACCAATTTTTGAATTCTAAGGTAAACGAAGTCGAAATGCTTGCCCATCAGGTTTGTTCACACGGTACCAAGTGAGAGAGGAACAAGTCACTCGCGCGCTGCCAATCAAAGTCCAAGGCCCTTTGCCTTGCCTCATGCCTATCGATTTGTTGAGCTTTCCCTACAGCCTGACCAAGATCATTGCTCATCGCACCCCCTAAGCTTGCACCCAGCGCATTCTTCTTTTCAAGCACCTGCAAAGGTCCATCCACAGGAAAGGCGGCAACCGGCGTTCCAGAACTCATGGCCTCAAGCATCACCAAGCCAAAAGTCTCATTGAGACTTGGAAAGACAAATACGTCTGCTGCGGCATAGACACGGGCCAAGTTTTTTCGATCCAAAACACCCAACCAACGCACATCGCTGTAATTGGACTTTAATTCTTGCAAAACCGGTCCAACACCGCACACGACCTTGCTTCCATTTAATGTCAGGTTTAAAAAAGCTTCAATATTTTTTTCATAGGAAACTCGGCCTACATACAAAAAAATAGGACGCTCTAGACCCCTTAGCTGTTCCAACTCTAGAGGTGTTTGCTGGTAAACAAATAAATCCGTATCAACGCCGTGCGTCCAAGGCCTTAAGTTTTTAAATCCTCTGGCCTGCAGCATATTCAAAACACCCTGAGTAGGTACCATCACGCCTTTGGAGTGTCGATGAAAATGTCTCATCAATGCATACCCCAAAAACAAAGGGATCTTGACCGCAGCCTTTAAAATCTCTGGAAACTTGGTGTGAAAGGCGCTCGTATAAGACCAGTTTTTCTTTGCTGCTACGCGCCTTGCGGCCCAGCCCAAAGGACCCTCAGTTGCAAGGTGCAAGGCCTCAGGGTTGAACTTACTCAATAAATCATATAGTTTTTTATAGGGTTTGACTGCCAAATCAACCCCTTGATAGCCAGGACAAGGGCGATGATCAAACAAGTAGGGATGAATCACCAAGACCTCGTGGCCCGCATTCTTTAATCTCTGAACCAACTCAATGAGCGTGGTCACCACCCCATTGACCTGAGGAGACCACGCATCGCTCACGAGTGCTATTTTCATTGAACGCGTCCTTTAGGTTTCCACCAACTCATGCGCTGGATCCTCCATGGTCAAAGGATCCCAAAAGAGGAGTTCAAGGGAGCCGTCAAAATTCTCGATCATGGCTGAGCGACTCTCCACCCAGTCGCCGTCATTGCAATACAAAACACCATCGATTTCTCTGATTTGCGCACGGTGGATATGCCCACAAACCACGCCATGAAAACCTCGCCTTTTGGCTTCTTGAGCGAGTGCATCTTCAAACGCAGTCACGTAATTCAAAGCGGATTTGACTTTGTGTTTCAAATAAGCGGATAAAGACCAATAAGGCAAACCCAAATGCGCTCTCATTCTTGCCACATAGCGGTTGAGCCTTAAAGTCAACTCATACAAGTTGTCCCCCACATGGGCCAGCCATTTTGCATATTGAACAACGGCATCAAAGTAGTCCCCATGCGTGAGCCACAAACGTCTGCCATCGGCAAGCGTATGCTCGGCCTCTTCCAGCAACTCCACCCCTCCGAACTGGTGATTGACGAATTGCCTGGCAAACTCATCGTGGTTTCCTGGTATATAAACCACGCGAGTGCCTTTTCTGGCCCGGCGCAAAAGCTTTTGTATCACATCGTTGTGGGCTTGAGGCCAATGCCATCTGCGCTTGAGTTGCCAACCGTCTACGATATCGCCGACCAAATAAAGATACTCACTGCTGTTGTGCTTTAAAAAACTAAGCAGTGCTTCAGCCTGACAACCTGGTGTACCTAGATGCAAATCAGATATAAAAATTGCTCTGTAATGCATCAAGCACCTAAAAAATGCTTTCTGTAGCGACTAGGAAGATCTGCAATTCGCATGAGCATGGGCAAGTCGGCCGTATTGAAATCAGGATCCCATGCAGGCGCGCCTAAAATCTTTGCACCCAGTCTGAGGTAACCCTTGATCAATGCGGGCGGCTCAACTTTGGCTTGAGTATCAAACTGCTCAACGGGCAAGGCCAAACGTGGCCATACTTGTAGCTCAATGGGTGCAAGGTGAGTTTGTTTGAGTTGACTCCAAATGCTTGCGGCGGCTTGACCACTGACCACTCCATTGTGAAGCATGGGAATACTTGCGCAACCAATCATGGTGTCCAAATTGTTTCGCACCATGAACTCGGCCAAGGCACCCCAAAGCGCCATGATCACTGCACCTTGTCGATAGTCGGGATGCACACAACTTCTGCCCAACTCAACCATGCGCTCTCTCAAACCTCTTAGGCGCGTTAAATCAAATTCCGTATCCGTGTAATTGCCTCCTAGGCGTTGGGACTGAGCTGGTGTCAAAACACGGTAGGTGCCCACTACTTCCTGAGTGTCTTGATCGCGCACGATCAAGTGCTCACAGTAATCATCAAAAAGATCAATATCATGCCCGGCAATGGAGCTCGAAATGCGTGCTCCCATCTCACCTGCAAAAATATCATAGCGCAGTCGTTGCGCAGCTCTCACCTCATCTTGGTGCTGAGCCCACGAAACAGAAATGCCGCTGCGCTCAATAGTTTTGGCTTCAACACGAGCAGAGGATTCATTGCGGCTTGGATGAAGTAACCCCCGAGGTAAGGCTATGGGTGAAAGATCGATCGTTGGTGTGGGCAATTCCTTCATGAAAACTCCTAAGGGTTGGTTTCATGTAGTTTGCTGACCCTCTATGACATGATCGTGTCTTCAATATGAAACATTTTTGACAATTGATGTCAATTCAGTTTCACTCACCTCACCTTTTGATGACTAAACGTCTTTGAATGCAAACTCAAATGGCTTGCGCCAAAGCTTGCGCGATCCGTTGAGCGTTGTCTAGATGGGTCGCCTCAACCATGACCCTCACCAAAGGCTCCGTGCCACTGGGACGTATCAAAATTCGACCATCTTGGCCCAATTGCTTTTCATGCAACTCCATCAAGGCTTTCAAAGCGTCAGAGGCTCTCCATGCCTCGGGTCCTTTGTATGGAACATTCAACAAAACTTGTGGAAAGAGGTTGACATCTTTTAACAATTCGCCCGGATCCTTTTTTGCGCGAAGACAGGTTTGGAGCACTTGCAGCGCACTGATCAGACCGTCTCCTGTCGAGTGCTTGTCCAAAGCCAATAAATGGCCCGAACCCTCGCCCCCCAAGACCCAATGGTGTTGCTCAAGCGCTTCGAGCACATAACGGTCGCCCACTTTGGCTCGAATGAATTTCAAACCCATTTGAACAATCGCGTTTTCCACGGCCTTGTTGGTCATCAAGGTGCCCACAACACCACCAAGTTGCTCACCTTTAGCGACTCGCTCACACGTCATCAGGTACAGCAACTCATCGCCATTGAAGAGTCGACCCTCTCGATCTACAAATTGCAGTCGATCCGCATCCCCGTCCAATGCGACTCCAAAATCCGCAGCATTTTCTTTGACCATTGCAATCAAAGCTTGGGGGTGAGTCGCGCCCACATCTTGGTTGATGTTCATGCCGTTTGGAGTGCATCCCAATGTATGCACCTGCGCTCCAAGCTCATGAAAGACGGCTGGCGCGATTTGATAGGCCGCTCCGTGCGCTGCGTCCACCACAATCTTCAAACCCTTTAAGGTCAAGTCCCCATCAAATGTTGACTTGCAAAATTCGATGTAGCGTCCAGCCGCATCGTTTAAGCGTTTTGTCTTTCCTAAATCTACCGAGTCCACCCAAAGGGGCGGTTCGCCCAAGAGCTGCTCTACAGCCAACTCCCAGTCGTCCCCCAATTTACTGCCTTTAGAGGAAAAGAATTTGATGCCATTGTCATGAAAAGCATTGTGGCTGGCACTGATCACCACCCCAAGGCTTGCGCGCTGAGCGCGAGTGAGATAGGCCACACCAGGCGTTGGCAAAGGACCCAAGAGAATCACGTCAACCCCAGCAGAGTTGAAACCGGACTCGAGTGCAGACTCCAGCATATAGCCTGAAATGCGGGTGTCCTTGCCAATCAAGACGGTTGGCCGATGCTCAGTTCTTTTCAAGACCCGCCCCACACAATGCGCCAACTTTAAAATAAAGTCTGGTGTGATGGGGGCGAGACCCACATGACCACGAATGCCATCGGTTCCAAAATAGTGTCTGCTCATAAATCTCGATTCAAAAAGGATTCTGTCAGGGTATCTTCTTGCCTTGACAAGACTTGGGCCCTCAACTCTGAAGGCCACTGGCATGCAACCAGACTTGAAGTCCTTGTATTGTAGAGGCCACATCGTGAACTCGCACCACTTGAGCGCCCCGCTCAAGTGCCAATACCGCAGCCACCACACTGCAAGTCACTCGCTTGTCAACGTCCAGCCCAGTCACCGCACCCAAGGATGACTTTCTAGACCAACCCATCATCAAAGGCAAGTCATGCAGGTGAAGCTCGGCTTGTCGCTTTAGAAGTGTGAAATTTTGCTCCACCGTTTTTCCAAAGCCAATGCCTGGATCCAAGATCAAACGGCTTGGGTGCACGCCACTGTTCAAGCAAACTTGCACACGCTCATCTAAAAATGCTTTGACGCCTTGCATCACGTCTGACTGCATGGGAGAGACTTGCATCGTTGCTGGCTCAGCATGCATGTGCATCAAACAGACCCCACAATCAAACGATGCGATCACTTGCACCGCTTGAGCTTGCCTCAATGCCCAGATGTCATTGATGATGTCTACACCCATGTCCAGTGCACGCTTCATGATCTCAGGCTTATAGGTATCCACTGAAATTGGCA
Organism: Comamonadaceae bacterium; assembly: GCA_947475685.1. Classification (GTDB taxonomy): domain Bacteria; phylum Pseudomonadota; class Gammaproteobacteria; order Burkholderiales; family Burkholderiaceae_C; genus Limnohabitans. Next base: position 44,522 of record CANJNC010000010.1, read on the forward strand.
CCTTCCAAGTCAACAACTCTTTAACTACGGGTTGCAATCGTTCCCACTCCATCTCCAAGGAAACACTTGCAGCACCAGGGCGGGTCGACTCAGCACCAATATCGATGATGTCTGCCCCTTCTTTGATTTGAGAAGCCGCCAGATCAATTGAACTTTCAATCCACTGCTTGGAACCCATGCAAGAGGGCTCTCGCGCCATGGTGTGCGTCGCAAAGGAGTCTGGCGTGACGTTGACAATCCCCATGACCTTTGGCTTGGACAGATCGATCTTAAAGCGCGTCGTGTGCCAAGCCTTGGAGACATTCACACCAAGCAGGGAGTCGGCGTCGTGGGACAATGTTTTCAAAACAAATTTTTACTAAAAAAAAGGCCCGAACATCCGAAGAGTTGGGGCCTTGCTGCATGAGCACCTTGGGTAGGCGTTAAACCGGATGCGTTGCTGGGGTTGGGTGAACCGTTGGTGTTCCACCCCCGCCATCTCCAGAAGGGGGCACCCTGGGTGTCCAGTCCTTGGGAGGTCTTGGGGGACGCCCAGCCATGATGTCATCGAGTTGCTCCGTATCGATGGTCTCCCACTCAAGCAAAGCTTTGGCCATGGCGTGCATGTGGTCTGAGTGCTCCTCAATCAAACGACGCGCCAACGCATATTGGTTATCGATGATCTTTCGAACCTCTTGATCCACCTTTTGCATGGTGGCCTCACTCATGTTGGTGGTCTTGGTCACTGAGCGACCCAAAAAAACCTCGCCTTCGTTTTCAGCATAGACCATTGGACCCAAGGCCTCGGTCATGCCGTAACGCATGACCATGTCTCTTGCAATTTGCGTTGCGCGCTCAAAGTCGTTGCTCGCTCCGGTGGTCATCTGGTTCATGAACACTTCTTCAGCGATGCGTCCGCCAAAGAGCATGCTGATTTGGTTGAGCATGTATTCGCGGTCATAGCTATAACGATCCCTCTCAGGCAAACTCATCGTGACACCCAAGGCTCTGCCCCTTGGGATGATGGTGACCTTGTGTACGGGGTCACATTTGGGCAACAACTTGCCAATCAGCGCGTGACCAGATTCGTGGTAAGCGGTGTTGGTGCGCTCTTCCTCAGGCATGACCATGCTCTTGCGCTCAGGGCCCATGAGGATCTTGTCTTTGGCTTTCTCAAAGTCCACCATCTCAACGACTCTGGCATTTCTGCGAGCGGCCATCAAGGCGGACTCGTTGCATAAGTTGGCCAAATCTGCACCACTCATGCCAGGCGTTCCACGTGCAATCAAGCTGGGTTGAACATCTTGTCCAATCGGAATTTTGCGCATGTGCACGTTCAAAATTTGCTCGCGCCCTCTGATGTCAGGCAAGGTCACATAGACTTGTCGATCAAAGCGACCGGGCCTCAAAAGTGCTGCGTCTAAAATATCAGGCCGATTGGTGGCAGCCACCACAATCACGCCTAAATTGGTCTCAAAGCCGTCCATTTCAACGAGCATTTGATTCAAAGTCTGCTCGCGCTCATCGTTTCCACCGCCAAGACCGGCTCCTCTTTGACGCCCCACGGCATCAATTTCATCGATGAAAATAATACAAGGCGCATTCTTTTTCGCATTCTCAAACATATCGCGAACGCGCGCAGCGCCTACGCCCACAAACATCTCCACAAAGTCTGAGCCGGAAATGCTAAAAAAGGGCACCTTGGCCTCACCCGCAATGCCTTTGGCAAGCAAGGTCTTTCCTGTTCCAGGAGGGCCCACCAACAGCAGACCTCGGGGTATACGTCCCCCAAGCTTTTGAAACTTTTGCGGATCTTTCAAAAAGTCCACCACTTCCTTGACCTCTTCTTTGGCCTCATCACAACCCGCCACATCGGCGAAAGTCACCGTGTTGTTGTTCTCATCGAGCATTCTCGCTTTGCTTTTGCCAAAGCTAAAGGCGCCCCCTTTGCCACCACCTTGCATTTGACGCATGAAGTAAATCCACACACCAATCAACAGCAACATCGGTCCCCAGCTGACCAAGAGGGTCATGATCAATGAGCCCTCTTCACGAGGCTTCACATCAAACTTCACGCCATTGGCGATCAAGTCACCCACCAAACCTCGGTCAAGATAAGTTGCATTGGTGCGAATTTTTCTTTCATCGTTGGTGATGGCAAGGATTTCCGTACCACCCTGCCCCTCTTGGATGGTGGCCGTTTTGATGCGCTTGGATTTGACCTCCTCTAGGAAATCAGAATACCCCATGTAACTGGCACTGCCAGTCGCGTTTTTATCAAACTGCTTGAAAACCGTGAACAGAACAAGCGCGATGACGAGCCATACGGCAACTTTTGAGAACCATTGGTTATTCAATGAAGGCTCCAATCGGAATAAAGACACACAAGACTGACAAACATATGATTCCCATTTTAGGCATTTCAAGAGCCAAGGGATCTATTTTGCAACAATTAACCCCTTTTTGGAGCTTGCATGAGACAAATTCGCGACGCGTATTGAATTTTGCTCAATGCCCAAGCGCCCAAAGGCCGCACAAAAGTGGCTCCCCAACGCCTGCCAGCGGGTCAAAATGAACGCTTTTGACAGACAAAACCCAGCCCAAGTGGGGTCTTTTTAAACGGCCTCTTGGTTTTTAAATTGACTGATCTTCAAACCCATGCCGACCAAGAAAGTCTCCGAAGACTTGTCTCTTGAGGCTTTGGGTTTGATGGGTTTGACTTTGAGGAAATGGTCCTTAAAGAGTTTGACCAATTGGCTGTAGCCACTGCCGTGAAAGACCTTGACCACCAAGGAGCCTTCTGGTTTCATGTGACCCAAGCAAAACTCCAGAGCCAGTTCAACCAAATGCTCAATGCGTGCGGCGTCCGAGGATTCAATTCCAGACAAGTTGGGCGCCATGTCCGACACCACCACATCGGCCATGCGACCCAACATCGCTTGCTGCAAGGCCAAAGACACCTCAGGCTCTCTGAAATCCCCTTGCATGAACACCACACCTTCGACCGCCTCCATCGGCAAGAGGTCAAGCGCCAAGATGGTGCCGTTCAACTCGCCCACGGCCGCCCCCTGGGGTGAGAGCTTTCTTCTCAAGTACTGACTCCAAGCACCTGGCGCGCTTCCCAAGTCAACCACCAAGTCCCCGGGTTTGATCAATTTGAGCTGTTCATCAATTTCCTTGAGCTTGTAAGCCGCACGCGCACGGTAACCTTCTTTCTTGGCCAATTTAACGTAGGTGTCATTGACATGGTCGTTTAACCACGCTTTATTGACTTTTTTGCTTTTGCTATTGATCTTCAATGAAGTGACTTCCCTTTAACGGTGGATAATACCCATTATGACTGCAATTATTCTGACCCCTGCCCTTCGACGCGAACGCCGTGCGCTTGCCCATCATCTTGATCCCGTCGTGATGATTGGCTCTGATGGACTCACGCCTGCCGTGATCAAAGAGGTGGACCACGCGCTAAACGCTCACGGACTGATCAAGGTGCGTGTGCATGGCGACGACCGCAAGGCTCGAGAGGAGATGTACCTTGCATTGGCCGATCAACTCAATGCAGCCCCCATTCAGCACATTGGCAAGCTCTTTGTTTTATGGCGCTACCAGCCCCCCAAAGAACAAGTGATCGATGAAAACCGCAAACCCGGACCCAGAGACTTCAAGGTCTTGAAATACTCCAGTCGCGGCGGCCAACGCCCTGAGGTGCGCACCTTGAGAGTGCTTGGCAATCAACGCTTGACAACAGGCGGTCAAGTCAAACGTGCAAAGCCTAAACAAAAGTCGATCAAAAAATCCTCTTTGGGTTAAGGCTCTGAGGCAAGCTTGGTGTGAAAACACCTTTTCGCGTCTTCAATGAGCAAGGCGCCAGACAAGACCCACATCACCCCATACAAAACGCTGCCCAACGCGTGCCACAGCGCCCGGTCTTGGCCCAATTGAATGCTTGGGATGATGCCCAAAAGCATGGCTAGACTTGCCCCCAAGGCGGCAACACCCCACAAGAAGCCTGGGTCTTGTCTGAGGTGCATCAAGCTCAAGGCCTGCTTCTTTTGCAGATGCGCCCACAAGGTGCACAGCACGGCCATGAGGGCACATAAAAGGCTCAACAGGCTCACCCAGATAAACAACTGCGCAGCCAAGACGCCAGCCAAATGCTTGGAGTCGAGATTTTTAAACAAAAGAGGCACGACAAGAGCACCAACCACGCCCAATGCACCCCAAGAAAAAGCGAACAGCAAAAACCGCGCTTTTGAGATGAGCCAGCCCAGGGTTTTCAAATTGAGCGCTTGCCCATCAGGCAGCGGTTGAGCGCAGATTTAGAGATAAGAGACAGAGACAATTTCATAGCGCTTCTCACCCCCTGGTGCTTGAACGATGGCCAAATCGCCCTCCTCTTTGCCAATCAAAGCGCGAGCAATGGGGCTGCTGATGTTGATCAAACCGAGCTTTAAGTCGGCCTCGTCTTCACCCACAATTTGGTAAGTGACTTTCTCAGAGGTGCTCTCCTCCTCCAGCATGACCGTTGCGCCAAACACCACCTTGCCATCTGCATCCACAGTGGAGGGGTCAATGATTTGGGCCATGGACAGCTTGCTCTCGACTTCTTGAATTCGTCCTTCAATAAACCCTTGGCGATCCTTGGCCGCGTCGTATTCAGCGTTTTCACTCAAGTCGCCCTGGGCCCGTGCTTCGGCAATGGCATTGATCACCCAAGGGCGATCCACCGTCTTTAAACGATGGAGTTCCTCTTTGAGCTTTTCAGCACCCTTTTTGGTTATGGGAATCGTTGCCATGGTCTTCAAATCCTAAAGAAAAAACCGCCGAGAAATTCAATTCCAGCGGTGTCCAAAAAAACAAATGATCGGCTTGATCACTTTTAGCCTTGAACGCAACAAATGGCCTGTCTTAGAGCTCTTTGATGCACGCAGTGGCATGTGTCGTATTATGAACCAAAATAGGCCCTAAAGCGTTCAAGGGCAAGACCCCAAAGGATTGCCTTTGGCATCAATGCAACTGCGCGTGCAACTCCTGTATGGAGTAGACCTCCAAGTGATCCATGTACTTCATGCCCTGAACCGCGGCTTGTGCGCCAGCGATGGTGGTAAAGGTGGTCACCCGCGCCAACAAGGCAGAGGTGCGAATTTGCCTAGAGTCGGCAATTGCGTTTCGTCTTTCTTCAACCGTATTGATCACCAAAGCGACCTCTTTGTTCTTGATCATGTCCACCACATGGGGGCGACCTTCCGTCACCTTATTGACCACCGTGACCTCAATGCCAGCCTCTTTGATCGCAGCCGCTGTGCCTTTGGTGGCGAGCAACTCAAAGCCCATGTCGACCAGCTCTTTGGCGATCAGCACGGCCTTGGGTTTGTCGCTATTTTTGACTGTCAAAAACACCTTTTTGACATCGTCCTTGGCAGAGGGCAATTTCGTGCCCGCAGCAATTTGGCTCTTGACAAAGGCCTCACCAAAGGTCTTGCCAACACCCATGACCTCGCCCGTGGACTTCATCTCGGGGCCCAAAATCGTGTCAACACCAGGGAATTTGACAAACGGAAACACCGCCTCCTTGACGCTGAAATAAGGGGGATTGACCTCATCGTGGATGCCTTGAGAGGCCAAAGATTGACCTGCCATGCAACGAGCGGCCACCTTGGCCAATTGAATGCCTGTGGCCTTGGACACAAAGGGCACGGTTCTAGAGGCCCTTGGGTTGACCTCCAAGACATAGATTACATCTTGATCGTTTTGCTTTTGGATAGCAAACTGCACATTCATCAAACCCACCACCTTCAGCGCTTTGGCCATGGACGTCGTTTGGCGTTTGATCTCTTGAATGGTCGCTTCGCACAAAGAGTATGGGGGCAAAGAACAAGCAGAGTCTCCGCTGTGAACACCCGCTTGCTCAATGTGCTCCATCACCCCACCAATGAAGGTCACTTGCCCGTCACTCAAGCAGTCGACATCGCACTCGATGGCGTCATTCAAAAATCGGTCCAATAAAACAGGGGAGTCGTGACTGACCTTGACCGCCTCTCGCATATAGCGCTCTAAATCGCGCTGCTCGTGAACAATCTCCATGGCACGACCACCCAACACATAACTGGGCCTGACCACCAACGGGTAGCCCAAAATTTGAGCCCTCTCTAAGGCCTCGGCTTCGGTTCTAGCGGTCGCATTCGGAGGCTGCTTCAAGCCCAAGGCTTGCAACAACTTTTGAAATCTTTCGCGGTCCTCGGCCGCATCGATCATGTCTGGGCTCGTGCCAATGATGGGCACGCCAGCCGCCTCAAGCCCCAAGGCGAGCTTCAAGGGGGTTTGTCCCCCGTACTGCACAATGACGCCAAAGGGTTTTTCTTTTTCTACGATTTCCAACACATCTTCAAGCGTCAAAGGCTCAAAGTACAGCCGATCGCTGGTGTCGTAATCGGTTGAAACGGTCTCTGGGTTGCAGTTGACCATGATGGTCTCGTAGCCATCTTCACGCAAAGCCATGGCCGCATGCACACAGCAGTAATCAAACTCAATGCCTTGTCCAATCCTGTTGGGGCCACCCCCAAGCACCATCACCTTTTTGGCTTGGGTGGGCGCGGCCTCACACTCTTGGTCATAGGTTGAATACATGTAAGCGGTTTTTGTCTCAAACTCCGCTGCACAGGTGTCGACCCGTTTGTAAACCGGTCGAATGCCCTTGGCGTGACGCTCTTGACGCACTTGAGCCTCGGTGGTTTTCAGTAGCTTGGCCAAACGGCGATCTGAAAACCCTTTTTGCTTTAACTGCCTGAGTTCTAAAGCCGTGATGGCACCTAAACTTGAGCGCTCAAGTTCCAACTCGATTTGGACAATGTCTTCAATTTGACGCAAGAACCAAGGATCGATTTTGGTGAGATCAAATACCTCTTGCACAGACATGCCCATCGCGAACGCGTCTCCCACATACCAAATTCGCTCCGGGCCGGGCGCGCCCAACTCCTTTTCCAAAACCTCACGGTCTTGCGTTTTCTCATTCATCCCATCCACACCCACTTCAAGCCCTCTCAAAGCCTTTTGAAAGGACTCCTGAAAGGTTCGACCCATGGCCATGACTTCACCCACAGACTTCATCTGCGTGGTCAAGCGTGAATCGGCTTGGGGGAACTTCTCGAATGCAAAACGCGGTATTTTCGTGACCACGTAATCAATGCTGGGCTCAAAACTGGCTGGTGTCGCACCACCAGTGATGTCATTTTTAAGCTCATCCAAGGTATAGCCCACGGCCAATTTGGCTGCGACTTTGGCGATCGGGAAACCGGTGGCTTTGGAGGCCAAGGCAGAGGAACGCGAGACACGCGGATTCATTTCAATGACCACCATCCTGCCATCGACTGGGTTGATAGAGAACTGCACATTGGAGCCCCCCGTATCCACGCCAATTTCTCTAAGAACCGCCAAAGAGGCGTTTCTCATGATCTGGTACTCTTTGTCGGTGAGGGTTTGCGCTGGGGCCACCGTGATCGAATCGCCCGTATGAACCCCCATGGGATCTAAATTCTCGATGGAGCACACGATGATGCAGTTGTCCGCCTTGTCTCGCACCACTTCCATCTCAAACTCTTTCCACCCCACGAGCGACTCTTCAATCAACAGCTCCGAGGTCGGTGAGGCCTCAAGACCACGCTTACAAATGGTCTCGAACTCTTCGGCGTTGTAGGCAATGCCGCCACCCGTTCCACCTAAAGTGAAACTGGGACGAATGACTACAGGAAAGCCCACGGTCTTTTGAACGCTCCAAGCCTCTTCCAACGAGTGCGCAATGCCTGAGCGCGCTGAGCCCAAACCGATCTTGCTCATGGCGTCTTTGAATTTCAATCGGTCTTCGGCTTTGTCAATGGCCTGGGGCGTTGCACCAATCAACTCAACCTTGTATTTTTCTAAAATACCGTGGTGCCACAAGTCCAAGGCACAATTGAGTGCGGTTTGCCCCCCCATGGTGGGCAAAATCGCATCGGGCTTTTCTTTGGCGATGATTTTCTCAACCGTTTGCCAGGTGATCGGCTCAATGTACGTGACATCAGCCGTTTCTGGATCGGTCATGATGGTGGCCGGATTGCTGTTGATCAAGATGACCCTGTAGCCCTCTTCGCGCAAGGCCTTGCAGGCTTGAACACCCGAGTAATCAAATTCGCAAGCCTGTCCAATCACGATGGGGCCAGCCCCAATGATCAAAATACTTTGAAGGTCAAGTCTTTTAGGCATGGGCAGTGGTCTCCATCATCTGGATGAAGCGATCAAACAGGTATGCAATGTCGTGGGGTCCAGGTGAGGCCTCAGGGTGTCCCTGGAAACAAAAGGCGGGCTTGTCGGTTCTTTGCAATCCTTGCAGTGAACCATCGAAAAGGGAGACGTGGGTGACTTTTAAATGGGCTGGCAACGTGTGCGCGTCCACTGCAAATCCGTGGTTTTGTGAGGTGATGCACACGCGACCACTCTCCAAGTCTTTGACCGGATGGTTGGCGCCGTGATGGCCAAACTTCATCTTGTAGGTCTTCGCTCCACTGGCCAAGGCCATGATTTGATGACCCAAACAAATACCAAAGGTTGGGATGCCTTGTTCAATCAAGGTCTTGGCCGCATGAATCGCGTAGTCACAAGGCTGTGGGTCACCTGGGCCATTGGAGAGAAAAATGCCATCTGGCCTGAATGCGAGCACCTCTTGAACGCTGGCTTTGGCAGGTACGACCGTCACGGCACAACCGCGCTCAACGAGCATGCGCAAAATGTTCTTTTTGACGCCAAAATCATAAGCCACGACTTTGAATCTGTGCTCAAGTGGCTTTGAAAATCCCTGGCCCAATTGCCATTCGCCTTCTTCAAACGAATAGGCTTTGGGGGTGCTCACCTCCTTTGCCAAATCAAGTCCGGCCATGCTCATCGCAGACTGGGCCAATCCAATGGCACGCGAGATGATCTCTGGGGTCATGCTTTGTCCCATTTCAAGGGCTACGATCGCCCCGTTTTGTGCACCTTTGGCTCTCAAGACGCGTGTGAGCGCCCGAGTGTCGATTGCGCAAATGCCCAGTTTGTTTTCCGACTTCAGGTAAGCAGGCAAAGACTGCTCACTTCTGAAGTTCGAGGGCTCATGCGGCATGTCTTTGATGATCAAGCCCTGAGCGTGGATTTGGCTTGACTCACAGTCTTGGGCATTGATGCCGCAGTTGCCAATATGGGGATACGTCAAGGTCACCAATTGGTGGGCATAACTGGGATCTGTCAAAATCTCTTGGTAGCCCGTGAGTGAGGTGTTGAAAACAACCTCCCCAACCGTTTGACCTGCAGCGCCAAGGGATTGACCTTCAAAGACTGTGCCGTCTGCTAACGCCAAAATGGCTGATGGGGTTTTACCCTGAAGAGACAAAAGCACTGGGTTCTCCGTATGTGTTCGGTGACGCCCTTAGCGCACTCAAAGTGTCTTCGTCTCGCAAATAACCTGCTGGAGGCTTATCTTGTTGGCTCTGGTGAAGGCTTAACTTGGCTTGAGCTTGGGGGCGTGCAATGGTGTCATAAATGCTTAAAAAAGCCTCCCATTATAGTGTACCCAGCATGCTCGATATCAAAGGCCCTCGCCTATATTTCAGCCAACAAACCAATTCACGGTGAATTCAACGCCTGTGCCAAGACAAACGGCCAAAAATCATCATTTTCCAGGCCTTGAGCACCCCTTGCCCTCAAAGCTTGTCAAAGTGGGCTCCACACGGACACGCTCACGGACACGCCAAGACCCAAATCTAGATCTGAAGAATTTAAAGACCCATCAAGGGCGGCCTTTTCCCCCAGCAAAGTCGTGCCCGCCAGCCAGCCATCGAGCAGCGTTGGGGGAGTTCGCCCCACTGCCTTTTTCTCCAAGCAAATCGACCGTTCTTTGATCTTGAAAAAAAAAGAGTTCGACGCGAAAAAATCAACCCCTTTTTTGGCCCATGATGGCCGAGCTGTAGACACAAATAGAAGCCGCAACGGCCACGTTCAAAGACTCTTGGCCGTGTGTTTGAATGATGCGAATGCGGGCGTCCGCGCGCTGCATCAAACTCGCACTCAAGCCCTGCCCTTCGTGGCCCATCAACCAAGCGCACGGATGGGGCAATGTTCCGCTTGCCAACAACTCATGCAGGTACTGCCCTTCATGGGAACTCGTTGCTAAAAAGGGCACGCTCAGATGCTCCAAATCTGACTCCTGCAAGGACTCGACCAAACGAAGTGAAAAATGCGCACCCATCCCCGCTCTGAGCACCTTGCCACTCCAAAGAGCAGCGCTGCCCTTAAGAGCTAGGACTTGCGAGCAGCCCATGGCCGCCGCCGTTCTGAGTATCGCGCCCACATTGCCCGCATCTTGGAGTCGGTCCAAAATCAGCGTCATGCTCTTGGGTTCAATGGCTTGGAGTTGAGGCATTTCGCACTCAAAACCAAAGTGTGCACTCGAACCCAGCGCGCTGATGGAGTCAAACAAGACGTCTGAGATCAACACCTTTTGCGCGACAAGCGAATGAAAGGTTTTGCCAACGTTTGGCCAAATCGACTCCGAAAACACCGCTCTTTTGACCTTCACACCTTGGGCCAAAGCGGCCTGGCAAAGGTGCTCACCTTCGATCCAAAACGTCTGTGTTTGCTTGTAGTGGGTGCTCTCTTGGGACAAACGCCTGAGCGCTTTGAGCACTGCGTTGTCTTTGGAGGTGATGGGCAAAGGTGGCTCAAGCATGGCAGGCCCGCTCATGACAAATGCACTTTTGATTGCGCCAAAATTTTGGCAACAGGCGCAAAGGTTTTCCTGTGCCAAGGCGTCACACCCAACTCCAGGAGGGCTTGCTGGTGCTTGGCCGTGCCATAGCCTTTGTGGGCTGCAAAGCCATAACCAGGGAACTCTTTATCAAGCGCATGGCACCAACGATCTCTGTGCACCTTGGCCAAAATAGAGGCTGCTTGAATGGCCGAGACATAATCATCTCCCCCAACCAAGGCGTGGGCTCGCATTGGCAACTGGGGCAGTCGGTTGCCATCAACCAAGACCACTTGAGGCTTGATGGATAGCCCCAAAACCGCTCGCCTCATGGCCAAGAGCGTCGCTTGCAAAATATTGAGCGCATCAATTTCTTCAATGCTTGCCTCTTGCACACAGTAAGCGCGTGCACACGCTTTGATTTCGATCTCCAATTGATCTCGTTTTTTTTCAGTCAATTTCTTGGAGTCGGCCAAACCAGCAATGGGTCGAGATGGATCCAAGATCACAGCCGCAGCAACCACTGGGCCCACCCAAGGCCCTCTGCCAGCCTCGTCCACTCCGGCAAGCAAGCGTTCACTCTCTAGCAAGGCTTGCAACTCTTGATCCACGAGCGCGTTGGTGGGGTGAGCCAGCACTTTGAGCATCATTTGTCTGCGACCAAGGCAGCAAGATGTGCTGGAGGAGCTGAAGACTTTGAACGCGTTAGAAGGGTCTGAATGGCACTTGCACACAAACTTGGTGTGTCTTGTTTTAAATTTTGATGCAGCGCACTAAAGCGACTCACCAACTTGGCGACCCTTTGCGGTTGGTTGAACCACTTCAACATCTCGTGGGCCAAATTCTCGGGCGTGCATTCAGACTGCAACAACTCGGGCACCACAAACTCTTGACACAAAATATTGGGCAAACCGACCCAAGGCTGTAATCTCTGGCGTTTGATGATTTGCCATGAAAACACATTCATGTGATAGGCAATGACCATGGGTTTTTTAAAGAGCGCTGCCTCAAGCGTTGCCGTCCCACTGGCCACCATGGCCACATCACAAGCGGCCAAACACTCGTGAGAGCGTCCCACCAAAAGCGTACACAGCGTGCTCATTTGAGTTTGACGCAAAAGCGCTTGAATATACGCTACCCCAGATGCGGGCGTGGGCAGCACAAAACGAAGTTCGGGCTTGACTTTGTGCATCTCCTTGGCAGCCAACAAAAACCGTTGGGTCATGTGCTCCATCTCGCTTTGACGACTCCCGGGCATCAAAGCCACCAAGGGCCCTTGCGTTTGCAGCCCCAAAGCTTTTCTGGCTTGTGTTGCATCGACTTCATCTGCAATGACTTGGGCCAAGGGATGTCCTACAAAAGTCGCCTCAATCCCATGCTGCGCCAAGAGCTCGGGCTCAAAGGGAAACAAGCACAAAACATGATCCACGCTTTGCGCAATTTTCCGCACCCGCTTGGGCCTCCAAGCCCATACAGATGGACACACAAACTGCACACTCAAAACCCCTTTGAGCTTCAAAAGATGGGCCAAGTGCAAGTTAAAGTCTGGCGCATCAATGCCAATGAAAACCTCTGGGGGTTGCTTCATACAGACTTTAAAAAACTGCTGCCTGATGCCCACAATTTCACGGTAATGCTTTAAAACTTCAAAATACCCCCTGACCGCCAACGTCTTGTAAGACCACAGCGACTTAAAACCCAAAGCGTTCATCTGAGGGCCCCCAATGCCCTCAAAGCTTGCGTGCTCAAAGCGCGCTTGAAGTCCACGCATCATCAAGGAGGCCAACAAGTCTCCCGAGACCTCTCCAGCCACCATGGCAAATCTCAAACCGTCTTGATTGGATTGAACCATGTGGGAATGCCCTTGATGGCCCAGTGCAGGCACAGGGCCTAGCGCACAATGCCGCGGTTGGCGGGCGTTTGTTTTAAAAAGTCCAACATGTCTTGGACATCTCCAATGGCCTGGGGGTGGGACAACTTCAACCCCTCTATTTGCACCACGGCCTCGGACAAGCTTAAGTGGTCTCGGTACAAGTATTTGTGCATCATCTTGACTGCGTGAATTCTTCTGTCGTCAAAACCTCGGCGCTTTAAACCCTCAAAGTTCATCGATCTCGCACTCGCGGGCTGACCTTGGGCCATGACAAAGGGCGGCAGGTCCGCAAACAGCAGCGCATTCATGGCCGTGAAACTGTGTTTGCCGATCCGACAAAACTGATGCACCACGGTAAAGCCACCCAAGATTACCCAGTCCTCCACGACGACGTGGCCAGCGAGTTGCGTGTTGTTGGCAAAGATGGTTTGATTGCCGATTTGGCAATCATGCGCCAAATGCACATAGGCCATGATCCAGTTGTCATCCCCAATGCGAGTCACGCCTTGATCATGGGTTGTCCCAATATTGAACGTGCAAAACTCACGGATGGTGTTTCTCGCACCAATTTCAAGACGCGTGGGTTCTCCCGCGTATTTTTTATCTTGTGGAATTGCGCCCAAGGAATTGAACTGAAAGATTTGATTTTTCTCACCAATGTGAGTGTGGCCTTCAATCACGCAGTGCGGGCCAATTTGTGTGTTGCGATCGATTTTTACATGAGGACCAATGCAGGTATAAGCACCCACACTCACGCTGGTGTCAAGCTCAGCTTTGGGATCGATCAAAGCGGTTGGGTGAATCAGACTCATGGCGTTTAAAGGGAAGAAAAAAAGTAAGCAAAGACCTGGGTGCGTTTATTTTGAGAGGGTCTTGACCGTGCACATCAATTGCGCTTCAGTGGCCAATTCGCTGCCCACAAAGGCTTTTGCATTGAATTTAAAGACACCCGCTCGCATGCGGTCAAGCTCAACGTCCAAAATCAATTGATCCCCTGGCTCCACAGGTCTTTTAAAGCGTGCGCCATCAATGCCTGCAAAGTAATAGACCGATTGATCGTCGGGCGCGCTGCCCAGAGCATCAAAGGCGAGCAACGCAGCGGCTTGGGCCAAGGCCTCCAAAATCAAAACGCCTGGCATCACAGGATGGTGGGGGAAATGACCCACAAAATAAGGCTCATTGATGGAGACATTCTTAAGCGCCTTGATGCGAACACCCTTCTCAATCTCCAAGACCCGATCGACCAACAAGATCGGATAGCGGTGAGGCAACTGTTTCAAAATTTGATGGATATCCATTTATATTCCAGACGATTGATGAAGCGCTTTTTCAAGCGCCATGATTCTCTCTCTTAATTTGTGGGCTTGCTTGAGTGTGACCGCATTTTTTTCCCAAAGCGCATTGTCTTGGAGCGGATAAATGCCACTGTAGTGCCCAGGCTTTAACAAGGACCGTGTCACCACACTGGCTGCAGAGATGTGCACATGGTCACTCAACTCCAAATGCCCCAGCACAATTGCACCTCCACCCAAAGTACAAAACCGACCAATTTTGGCACTGCCCGCAACCCCTACGCATGCGGCCATGGCCGTGTGTGCACCGATATGTACATTGTGCGCAATTTGAATGAGATTGTCCAACTTCACACCCTGCTCAATCACCGTGTCATGTAGGGCACCACGGTCAATGCAGGTGTTGGCCCCAATCTCCACCTCGTCGCCGATGTGAACAGCACCCAATTGCTCAATTTTGACCCACAGGTGAGCCTCTTTGGATGCATTAAAGCTTGCGTCAAAGGACTCGTCTTTTGCAAAACCAAACCCATCTGCACCAATGACCACCCCAGAATGCACAATACAGCCCCGTCCAACATGACAGTCCTCGGACAGTGTGACGCGGGACTTGAGCCAAGAGCCCTCTTCTAGCGTCGCACCTCGCTCAATCACACACAGTGGGCCCACCTTGGCCAAAGGGTGCACCTTGGCGTCTGGGTGAATCACGGCACTTGGATGAATGAGCGGCTCGCTTTTACGTTCAAAGCCCGAGGCCTGGAGATGCCCCAGTTGGGTTTTGCGCCACCATTGAGTGAGCTTGGCGAAATACAAATAGGGTTGAGCCGTCACGACCAAGACTTGATCGGGCTTGGCTGCAGCTTGCGTGGCCTCAGAAACAATGACAGCAGAGGCCTGTGTTTGAAGCAACTGAGAGGTGTATTTGGGGTGACTTAAAAAACTAAGCGACCCCGCTTGAGCAAGGTCCAAGGGAGACAGACGGGAGATTTGCGTATCGGGTGAGCCCACCAAGGTCCCACCCAACGCGTCAACAATGTCTCCAAGTCTGAGTAACACACCCGCCTTATTTAGCGCTAGGCGAGCCAGCGGTCGGAGAGGCTGAACTGTTGGCGTTGATCGTTTTGATGACCTTGTCCGTGATGTCGTGCTTGGGGTTGATGTACACCGCCTCTTGCAAAACCAAGTCATACTTCTCAGCTTCTGCGACTTGCTTGACGATACGGTTGGCCTTTTCTAAGACTTGCTGAAACTCTTCGTTCTTGCGAGCGTTCAAATCTTCTTGGAACTCACGGCGTTTTCTCTGAAAGTCGCGATCTTGATCGACCAAGTTTTTTTGACGCGAGGCCCTTTGAGACTCCGACAAAGTGGGCGCATCGCGTTCGAGCTTTTCGGAGGCGGTTTTTAAACCGTTTCCAATGTCCACCAACTCACGCTCGCGCTTGGAGAACTCTTGCTCCAACTTCGCTTGCGCGGCCTTGGCCGTGTTGGCTTCGCGAAAGATTCGATCGGTATTGACAAACCCCACCCTAAACTCTTGGGCATGAGCAGCCAAAGCACAGGCACCGAGCAGGCCCAATAAAAAAGCAACGCGAAGAATATGTTTCATCAAAAAGAAGTCCCAATTTGAAATTGCAGTTTCTGGATTCTATCGCCTTCAAGGTGCCTTAAGGGATTTGCGATGGCAAATCTTAATGGCCCCATGGGGGAGACCCAACTGATGCCCATGCCGTAAGAGCTTCTCAATTGGGCCAGGCGAATGGCCTCATTTTCCCCAAAAACGTTGCCCATGTCATAAAACCCGTACAAACGAAGCGATTTATCATTGCCCGCGCCTGGAAAGGGGATAAAAAATTCCGCGTTCATCACCAGTTTCTTGGCCCCACCAATCACCAAACCGGTGATGTCCCTGGGGCCCAATGAGCCCTGATCAAACCCGCGAACTGAACCTAAACCACCGACAAAGTAGCTCTTGAAGATCGGATAAGGCTGCCCGTTGAGCCCTCGTCCTATCCCAACCTCACTGTTCAAGGCCAAGCTGTACTGCTTGGACAAGGGGTAGTAATACTGATACTGCGCGCCAGTTCTCACGTAATGGGCCACACCTGCTGCAGAGTAATCTGTATAAGCACGCGAAAAAACACCCCGGGTGGGCGCCATGATGGAGTCCCTGGAATCCCTGAGCCAGCCCACATTGATCGGCACAGAGGTGCTGGTGTAGCCAAACTTATCCGCATAATCCAAGTAGGAGGCGGGAATGCTGGTCCCCAAAATGATGGTCGTTTGCTCTAGCGACAAGCCCATTGAGATTCGGTCAGTCTCATTGATTGGAATGCCAAAGCGCATGCCAAGGCCAGAGGACACCAGCCTGTAGTTGCCCGCTTGTTCGTTGTAAGGACGCATGGAGCGGTGGGTGAAATCAAAGGTTCTGGAAATTCCATCCTCTGTGAAATAGGGGTTGGTGGTGTTTAAAGTGAAGACTTGGTTGTACTTGCTGGTGCTCACTTGGGTGCCCAAAAAGTTACCAGAGCCAAAGATATTGTCTTGCTGGATGCCAAAGGTGATGAAGAGTTTTTCATATGATGAAAAACCAGCACCCAGTTGCAAGGAACCGGTGGGTTTTTCTGACACCGTCACCATCAAATCGACTTGATCCAAGCTGCCGGGCACATCTTGTGTCTCGATGGAGACGTCCTTGAAATAGCCCAACCTCTCCACGCGGTCGCGCGACAAGCGGATGCGGTCTCCATCGTACCAAGCAGACTCCATTTGCCTAAACTCTCTTCGAATGATCTCGTCTCGCGTACGCGTATTGCCCGCCAAATTGATCCGTCTGACGTATGCTCGCCTAGAAGGGTCTGCTTGGAGCACCAAGTTGACTCGATTGTTTGCTTGGTCCACCTCAGTGCGGGGTTCCACACGGGCAAAGGCAAAACCAAAATTACCAAAATACTCAGTGAAGGCCTTGATCGTGAGCGCCACGTCGTTGGCGTTGTAGGTTTCACCCACCTTGATGCCGATCAAAGCCTTGAACTCATCTTCTCTGCCCAAGAAATAGCCTTCGAGTTGAATGCCCGATACGACATAGCGCTCACCCTCGAACACATTCACCGTGATCACAATGTCTTGACGGTCAGGGGAAATGGAGACTTGGGTGGAGTCAATTCTGAACTCCAAAAAGCCTCTGGAGAGATAAAAAGACTTGAGGGTCTCAAGGTCTGCATTGAGTTTGGCGCGGGAGTAACGATCGGACTTGGTGTACCAACTCAACCAATTGCCCGTGTTCAAATCCAACTGACTGCGCAAATCGGATTGACTGAAAAAGTGATTGCCCACCAACTTAATCTCTTTGATCTTGGCCACATCGCCCTCAACCACGCTGAAGGTCAAGTTCACGCGATTGCGCTCAATGGGGGTGATGGTGGTGGTGATCTCCGCACCATACAGGGATCGATTGATGTATTGGCGCTTGAGCTCTTGCTCGGCTCGATCGGCCAAGGCCTTGTCAAAAGGCCTGCCATCGGCCAAGCCAATGTCTCTCAAAGCTTTCTTTAAAGTATCTTTGTCAAACTCCTTGGTCCCGATAAATTCAACGCTTGAGATGGTGGGACGCTCTTCGACAATCACAATGACCACGCCTTGCCTGGTCTCGATTCGCACGTCCTTAAAAAGCCCTAGACCAAACAAGGCGCGAATGGCCGCCGTACCTTGCTCGTCGCTGTAAGTCTCTCCCACCTTAAAAGGCAAGGAAGCAAATACAGTTCCAGGCTCCACGCGCTGCAACCCCTCCAAGCGAATGTCGCTCATGACAAAGGGCTCGCCAGCGCTCACAGACACGCTGCAAGTCAAGAAGCTCAAGCTCAGTACAAGGACACCGAAGAATCGATTAAAAAATACGTGCATTGTCTAAATTACTCAATCGTGGGGACGCAAAATTAAGGCTGATTATCGATCACTTCAGGTGCAAAAAACGCGACCAGACAATAAAAGAGCCGATTTGCAAATTAAAAAAACAGCTCCTCGCTCAAGGGCTCAAGCCCCAAGCCCTCATCAAATCATTTCTGATCGCATAAACACTCAAAGCCAAGATGAAAAACAAGCCGATCTTTTGAAACCCTTGGATAAACCGCTCAGACAAGGCGCGCCCGCTCAACCCTTCCCAGCAGTAACACAGCAAATGACCACCATCCAAGGCCGGTATGGGAAGCAAATTAAAGACCGCCAAATTGATGCTGACCAAGGCCAAATAGCTTAAAAACGCTGCAAACCCCAGGTGAACGGACTCACCCGCATATTTGGCAAGCGAAATGGGACCACCCAACTGAGACAACTGTGTGTGGCCTGCGACCAATTGATAAATCGACACAACGGTTTGATAGGTCCATTCATAAGCCGTGGAACACGCCACCTGAAAGGCACCAAGAGGCCCCTCTTGAACCCAGACTCGCTCAGCGGGTGAGCCCACATAGGCCTCGATTCGGCCCACCCCTTCTTTGCCTTGCATCCGTCTTTGGGGGGTGAGCGACAACAACATGGGATCAGGCACGCCTTTTCTTTCAATTCGCCAGGTTTGGGCTTCAATGGGCTCGAATTGACCACTTTTGGCAATGTGCGTTCTCAAAGCGTAGGCATCCGCAATGGGCCGCTCGTTGATGCTGAGCACTTTGTCGCCTTCAATCAAACCGGCTTGATCCGCCGCCCCTCCTGGACTGACCCGACCCAAAACGGCCTGGCTATAGGGCCCCAAAAAGCCCAACAGCGTCATGACAGCGCGAGGATTTTCTCGAATGGTCGTTTGCAAGACCCGCTCTTGATCTTCTAGCTCCAAAGCCTGCGCCTCATGGTCTGCACCATTCAAGGGCAGGTGAACGCTTGACAAATCAAGTTCGATTGGGGTGAGCGCCTTGGAGTGGCCTAGGGGATTGGCCATGACCAAGTCAAGGCTTTGATGAGAGGACAGGGCTTGCAAGACCGCTTTTTCAAACTGAGCATAGGAGGCGATCTCTTTGAGCTCCTCGCCTTTGGGAGCCATTTTAAGGACCCGCATGCCTGACTCAATGGAGGCTTTTTGAGCCACACTCTCAATGGCAGGTGTTGATAAAATGGGCGCCACGGATTCAAATCCAAACAAATTCATGAGCACCAACATCACCACAGCCAGCAAGAAGTTGGCAAGAGGTCCCGCCGCCACGATCAAACTTCTACTCAAGAGACTTTGGCGGTGAAAGACTCGGCTCCAATCCTCGTGGAGCTCTGGGTCGCTGTTTTCATCCAAAAAAGTCACATAGCCCCCCAACGGGATCAATGAAATCACAAATTCGGTTTCCCCCTTTTGCGCTCCATCATCTGACAGCACTTGTCTGCCCATGGACGAGCGAAAAATGACTGGGCCAAACCCCAGCGAAAAGCGCAACACCTTAACCCCCAAGGCCACCGCTGTTTTATAGTGCCCGTACTCGTGCACCCCCACCAAGATGGCAATCGCCAATAAAAAAGACCACAAAGAAGTCATGACATCACTTTGAAAAAAATTGAACCCATAAAACCGACACGCCAATCTCCCTCGCTCTCACCACTCAGTGCAACGTCTTGATTATTTCACTGGCCACTTGTCTGGCGCGTCGGTCAATTTCAAGAAGGTCCTCCAAGCCCTGGGGCACAGAGGGCGCAAACGCAGACAACGTCTGCACGTTGAGAGCGTGAATTTGATCGAATCGAATGCGTTCTTCTAAAAAGGCCGCCACTGCAATCTCATTGGCCGCATTCAAAACCGCCGTCGAACCTTTGGGCGCATTCAACACTTGCCACGCCAGTTGCAGACCCGGATAGCGTCTTTGGTGAAGTGGGTCATCAAAGGACTCAAAGGTCATGGGCGCAATGCTGGAAAAGTCGATGGGCTTGGCGCCCGAGGCGATGCGCTTGGGCCAACTCAAGCCATAGGCAATGGGCACGCGCATATCAGGCGTTCCCAATTGCGCCACCACCGAAGCGTCCACGTACTCCACCATTGAGTGGATCACACTTTGCGGATGAATGACCACCTTCAACTGCTCAGGCTTCACACCAAAGAGATAATGCGCCTCGATCACCTCCAGCGCCTTGTTCATCATGGTGGCCGAGTCCACAGAGATCTTTCTCCCCATCACCCAAGTCGGATGCGCGCAGGCCTCTTGAACCGTCACCGCTTTGAGTCGATTGGGATCCAACGTTCTGAACGGCCCGCCAGATGCAGTCAAAATGATCTTGGCGACATTGGCACTCCAAGTGCTTGGGTCATCTGGCAGGGATTGGAAAATAGCCGAATGCTCGCTGTCGATGGGCAAAAGTGTCGCGCCATGCGCTTTGAGCGTGGACGTAAAAACCTCTGCACCCACAACCAAAGCTTCCTTATTGGCCAACAAAAGTCTCTTGCCCGCGCGAGCAGCTGACAAACACGAAGACAAGCCAGCAGCGCCAACGATGGCGGCCATCACCATGTCGACATCCGGATGCGATGCAATCGTGTCGAGTGCCTCTTTGCCACTCAATACCCGAGTGGGTACGCCCGTGTGCTTGATTTTTTCCTCAAGCGCTTTGGCCGCTTGAGGGTCCACCATCACCGCAAAACTTGGCTTGACACTCACACACTGCTCAAGCATCAAGTCCACTTGCCGATGCGCACTGAGCGCAAACACCTCAAACGCATCGGCGTGCCTGGCCAAGACATCCAAGGTATTTGTTCCAATGGAACCTGTCGAACCCAAAATACTGATGCGTTTTTTCATGAAACCTCTTATTGACACCGTCTAGGGTACACCGCCAGCACCCAGCAAGACGAGACCCAGCCCCCATTGAGATCAAACCCCATCATGACACCCAGTGGGCCAATGACACGGCCAACGGGACCGTGGGCAACAAAGCATCGATGCGGTCAAGCACACCGCCATGCCCAGGCAAGAGTTGGCTGCTGTCTTTAAATCCAATGGCACGCTTGACCATGGACTCAAACAAATCCCCCAACACACTGCAGGCCACCAACGCCACAAGCCCCAACACAAAGTACACCCAACCGTGTTGCCACAACAATTTATAAATACTCAGTGTTTCGGGCTTAAAAACCTCCTCCATTTGCAACCAAACGAGACCCAATACAAACACCAAGACCAGGCCTCCCAAAGCACCCTCGCGGCTCTTGCCCGGACTCAAGAGCGGTGCGAGTTTTGTTTTGCCCATCGATTTGCCCACAAAGTAGGCCCCTATATCGGCGGTCCAAACCAAGACCAGTACCGACATCAAAAAATGTGTTCCCAATGCTTTTGCTGAGCCAAAACTCACCCAAGCGCCCAGCAACATGACCAAGCCCATCAAGGCCCTCAGACCCAAGCCAAGCCCTTGCCAGCCTTGAATTCCCCACTTAAGGACCATGGCGAAAAACACCAACCACACCAATCCCAGCAAGACAACACCCGACTCCAAGGCCTTCGCCGACCAAGCAAACATCCAGTCAAGCGCACAAAGGCCCAAGACCAAGACCGCATAGGGATAGGCCTTTGGCAAAGCAAAGGGATTCATTCTGGCCCACTCCCATGCGGCCAAGGTGGTCATGAGCAAGGTCAAGAAAAGAAAGGGCACATCGGATTGCGCAAAAAGGGCCGGCAAATACAGGGTCAACAACATGACCGCCGTGATGACGCGTTGCTTGAGCAATTAATTCGCCCCTGAAATTGAACGACGCTCAAACAAAGCCCAAGCTTGGTGCAGGCAAACATGCAAGACACTGCCGGCATGAAACTTCACGCTGAGCAAGTCCTTGGCACCAAGCCCATGCAAAGTCATGGCTTACTCAAACCGCCAAAATTTCTGCTTCTTTCGCAGCAACGACTTTGTCGATTTCGGCGATGTATTTGTCGGTCATTTTTTGAATTTCGCCCTCTGCTCTTTTTTGATCATCCTCGCTGGCTTCTTTGTCTTTGACCAGTTTTTTAACCGCATCGTTGGCATCGCGCCTTAAATTGCGAACAGCCACTTTGGTGCCCTCGCCATCGTTTCTGACCACTTTGGTCAACTCCTTGCGCCGCTCTTCGGTCATCGAGGGCATGGGCACACGTATCAAATCGCCCATGGCCGATGGATTCAGTCCCAAGTCACTGTCGCGAATGGCTTTTTCAATTTTGGCGCCCATGCCTTTTTCCCAGGGCTGCACGCTGATGGTCCTTGAGTCGAGCAGCGAGACGTTGGCCACTTGACCAATGGGGGTGGGGTTGCCGTAATAGTCCACCATCACCGAGTCCAATAAGCCTGGGTTGGCCCGACCTGTTCTCACCTTGCTCAGTGAAGAGTTCAATGTCGCAATGGATTGCGTCATTTTTGTCTCTGTTGATTGTTTAATTTGTGCAATGCTCATGACCACTCCTAAATTTTTGTTTCATCTCGATACAGCTCAAATCCATGGATCGACAAACTGCAATGCGTCTTTTTCTAAAGACACAAACCCCTTGTTGCGACCTCAAGCGTAGACCAAGGTGCCCTCATCCTCGCCCATGACCACGCGCTTTAAGGCACCGTTCTTAAAAATAGAAAACACCTTGACCGGTAATTTCTGATCTCGACAAAGTGCAAATGCAGTGGCATCCATGATGCCTAAATTTTGTTGAATCGCGTCATCGAAACTGATTTTGGTGTAGCGAGTGGCTGAGCTGTCTTTTTTAGGGTCGGCTGAATAGACCCCATCCACTTTGGTCGCTTTGAGCACCAATTCTGCACCGATTTCTGCACCCCTTAGAGCCGCAGCCGTGTCTGTGGTAAAAAATGGATTTCCCGTGCCCGCAGCAAAGACCACCACCTTGCCCTCTTCGAGATACTGCAAGGCCTTGGGCCTGACATAGGGCTCCACGACCTGTTCGATGCCAATGGCCGACATCACGCGAGCAGTCAAGCCCGCTTTGTTCATCGTATCTGCAAGCGCCAAGGCGTTCATCACGGTCGCCAGCATCCCCATGTAATCTGCCGTTGCACGGTCCATGCCGACCGAACCACCAGCAACCCCTCTGAATATATTTCCCCCCCCAATCACCACTGCCACCTCAACGCCAAGCCGTGTGATCTCCGCAATCTCTTCAACGATTCTGACAATCGTTGCACGGTTGATTCCAAAGGCATCGTCCCCCATGAGCGCTTCACCAGATAACTTGAGCAAAATACGCTTGTGCGCTGGCGCGATTTGAGTCATTGTCGTTTTCTCCTAATGGGTTATTTTAAGTTTAGCTCAATCTGGGGCTCAAAAAAAAGGGACCGAAGTCCCTTTTTTTGTTCTCTCAGCTGTTTTGCTTGGCTGCAGCGACTTGGGCTGCGACCTCCGCTGCAAAATCGTCCACTTTCTTCTCAATCCCCTCCCCAACCACATACATGGTGAATGATTTAACTTGGGTTTGAGCCGCTTTGAGCATTTGCTCGACCGTTTGTTTGTCATTCTTTACAAAGGCTTGATCAAACAAAGAAACTTCCTTCAAGTACTTTTGCACAGAACCGTCAATCATTTTTTGTGCAATTTCAGCGGGTTTACCAGACTCGGCCGCTTTGGCTGTGGCCACAGAGCGCTCGCGCTCAATGAGCTCAGAAGGCACATCCGCACTGGTCAGTGCAACAGGTTTCATCGCAGCCACGTGCATCGCCACATCTCTGGCTGCATTCTCTTGGCCCTCATACTCCACCATGACACCGATTCGAGTGCCATGCAAATAACTGGTCAGAGCATGGGTGCCGGAGAACAATTTAAAGCGGCGAAAACTCATGTTCTCGCCAATCTTTCCAATCAAACCTTTTCTAACATCTTCAAGCGTTGGACCAAAACCGTCTTGAGAATAACTCAAGGCCGCCAAGGCCTCAAGGTCATGGGGCTTGTGAGTGACCAACAAGTCAGTCGCCGCCTTGGCCAAGGCCAAGAAGCTGTCGTTCTTGGTGACGAAATCTGTCTCGCAATTGATTTCAAGCAAGGCGCCCGTATGGCCTTGAATGCTAGCAAAAACAACGCCCTCTGCAGTCACTCTTGAGGCGGCCTTGCCGGCTTTGCTGCCCAATTTGACACGAAGAATTTCCTCAGCCTTGACCATGTCCCCTTCTGACTCCATCAAGGCTTTTTTGCACTCCATCATGGGCGCGTCAGTTTTGGCTCTTAATTCTGCCACCATGCTTGCTGTAATTGCTGCCATTTGTCTTACTCCGAATTCAATTCAAGTTCAATAAAAATACAAGGGTTTCACTTTTCTAGTCGCTAAAAAGGGGCTTCATGGAGCCCCTTGACCTTTGGCTCTAAGTGCGAGCTTCAGGCAGCGTGAGCGCCATCAACTTCCACAAAGTCTTCGTCTTTGTCTTCTGAGATGGCTTTGATCACGTCTTGCGCTGCATTGGCTCGGCCTTCAAGGATGGCGTCTGCAATCGCACGGGCATAAAGCGTCACCGCCTTGGATGAGTCGTCGTTGCCAGGAATCACGAAATCGATTCCTTCGGGTGAGTGATTGGAGTCCACCACACCGATCATGGGAATGCCCAATTTCTTGGCTTCAAGCACTGCAATTTTGTGATAACCCACGTCAATGATAAAAATTGCATCGGGCAAGGTGGCCATGTCTTGGATACCGCCAATGTCTTTTTCTAACTTGTCCAACTCTCTGGAGAACGTCAGTTGCTCTTTTTTGGACATCGCATCCAAACCACCTTCGAGTTGAACCTTCATCTCTTTGAGACGCTTGATGGAGGATTTGACTGTTTTGAAATTGGTGAGCATGCCACCAAGCCATCTTTGCTCAACGAAAGGAACACCAGCGCGCTTGGCCTCTGATGCAACAATCTCTCTGGCTTGACGCTTTGTACCGACCATCAAAATGGTGCCACGGTTTGCAGACAATTGACGCGCAAATTTCACAGCCTCTTCGAACATGGGCTGTGTTTTTTCCAAATTGATGATGTGAATTTTGTTGCGATGGCCAAAAATGAACGGGGCCATTTTGGGATTCCAAAAGCGTGTTTGATGTCCAAAGTGAACACCCGCTTCAAGCATTTCGCGCATTGATACTGACATGGTTATTTTCCTAAAAGGTTGGGTCTAAAACCCGTCTCGAAATTAATACTTTTAAATTAAAAATTTCTCTTTAATAAAGCATCAACACCTTGAATGAGAGGGTTTGCGATTGACTTATGCAAATATTCACCTGCAAAGCCCATCGATTATAGCATATTGATGCGCATTTACCCCCTGTTGGCCCTTACTTTTGATGGCTTTGCACCAATCATGTTGATAAAAAACCAAAATCAGCCCTTGCAGAAGTTAACATACTCCACATGAACAACAAAAAAGTCGCTGTCATTGGCGCAGGCATCATTGGGGTCACGACGGCCTACGAACTCTCGCTCAAGGGGTTCAAGGTCACTGTATTTGATAAAAACCAAACATGCTCTGAGGAGTCTAGTTTTGCCAATGGTGGCGTCATCTCACCTGGCTACATCACACCTTGGGCCAGTCCAGCGATCTTCAAAAGACTCATGCAGGAACAGTTTGCCAAACACGCCAGTATTTTGATGCACTTTCCAAGCCTGGAGACTTTAAGTTGGCTTGGCAAGAGCATCAAAGCGTCCAAGTCTGAGCGCTACTGGCGGCATCGACAAGCCTTGCAGAAATTGGCCTTAATGACTCAAAAGAGACTCAAAGAGTTGGTTCAATCTCTGGGCATTGAAGTTGAACAATCTCAGGGCTACAACGTCATCTACCGCAGCGAGCGTCACTTAGAAATGGCCAAGTCGTCCTTGCCCTATTTGACCGATTTGGGCATCCCCTTTCAAATTTTGGACAAAGAAGGTCTCCTGCAAAAAGAACCCGCTTTGGAGAGCGATACGCCCTTTTCTGGTGCCATTCATTTCCCAGAAGATCAAATTGCCAATTGCAGACAATTTGCTTTGGCGCTTAGAGATGAAGCTGAAAAACTTGGTGTCGTATTTGAATTCAAGTCCAACGTAGAGCCCCTAAGCGCTGACAACCCCAAGCGACTGGTGGTCAACTCAAAGCCCTTGTTCTTTGACCATGTCGTGGTGTGCTCAGGCATTGGCAGCGTCAAACTGCTGAATCAATTGAGCCTGCCCATTCCAATGACCCCGGTTTACGGCTACTCCATGACGGCGATTATCAAAGAGCCACTTGATGCACCCAGATGCGGCATCTTGGATGAGAAGTACAAGGTCACCATTTCTAGGCAAGGCAACCGCATTCGCGTTGGCGGCATCATGGAGTTTGGAGGGGAGCCCAAAGCCCAAAGCCCAAAGGCCATTCAAACACTTTATAAAGTCCTTGAAGATTGGTTCCCAAAGGCAACAGACATGGGTCAGCAAATACAGGTTTGGAAAGGCGCGCGCGCCATGTTGCCCAAAGGCTCGCCCATTGTTGGCCAAACGCCATTTGATGGCTTGTGGCTCAATTTGGGGCACGGCTCTAGCGGTTGGGCCACTTCGTGTGGCAGCGCACAGGTCCTATCTGGGATGATGGCTCAAGACATACCCGACACCGACTGGCTAGAACTGGCGCTGAACTAGCCTAAAAAGACGCCCTAGCGTTTTGCTTTTTTGGACTTTTTAGTCGAAGCCCCTCTTTTAAGAGCCCCTTTGATCACGTCCAAGGGCGACTTGCTAAAGTTGACGCCCTTGCTGAAGTCTGCAGGCGTGACAGCGCTCACACCCCGAGGGGAAGTTTTGGCAGATCCTGCGTTGGACTTTGCGCCCCCTCCTTTTTGGGTCCCTCTTAAACCCACTGAAGAACCAGGCACAAAGGACGACCCTGCTGTGGGCGACAAGGCTTCAGGTGCGCCCCTTTTGCCTCGGCTACTAAAGGGCTTTTGTTTTTTCCCACCCTTGGATTCTCCTAGGTTCAGCCCTGTCACATCCTTGGTGTTGATCAAACTTCTATCCAAATTGTCTTTGACGAGTCGAAAATCAATTTTTCGGCCATCCAAATCAACACGACTGACTTGCACCAACACCTTGGTGCCAATGGCATAGCGAATGCCCGTTCTCTCGCCCCGAAGCTCTTGGCGAGCCTCATCAAACCTGAAATACTCCCCCCCCAATTCGGTGATGTGCACCAAACCCTCCACATACAAAGCATCGAGGGTCACAAAGATTCCAAAACCCGTGGCTGCAGTGACCACACCGCTGTACTCCTCGCCCAAATGTTCACGCATGAACTTGCATTTGAGCCACGCCTCAACGTCTCTTGACGCCTCGTCAGCCCGGCGTTCATTGGCCGAACAATGCAAGCCTGCAGCCTCCCAAGCCGCGTGGTCTACATGGCGTTTTTGGGCAGAGACTTCCTTGCTTTCTTTTCCATGGGTTTTGGAGGCCAAACGCCTGGCCAATCGGGCATGAGACTCGCCTGGTGTAGGCAGGGCTGGAAGTTGGTACTTTTGCTTGGCCAAAATGGCCTTGATGACCCTGTGGACCAACAAATCTGGGTATCGACGAATAGGGCTCGTAAAGTGGGTGTAGGCCTCAAAGGCCAAGCCAAAGTGACCACTGTTGATTGGGGTGTAGATGGCTTGTTGCATGGAGCGCAACAACATGCTGTGGATTTGCTGAACATCAGCACGCTCTTGGGTGGCCTTTGCAATGGCTTGGTACTCAGAAGGCTTGGGCTCATCACTGATGCTTTGAGTAATACCCACCGCTTTCAAATAACTTCTAAGCAACTCCACCTTTTCAGGCGTTGGACCTTCATGAACCCTAAAAAGCCCAGGGTGCTTAGAGCCCATGATGAATTCTGCACTGCAGAAATTGGCTGCCAACATGGCCTCTTCAATCAAACGATGCGCCTCATTTCTGACTCTGGGGATGATCTTTTCGATGCGTCCATTTTCGTCACACACGATTTGTGTCTCAGTCGTCTCAAAGTCAACTGCACCACGCTGTTGACGCGCTTTTAAGAGGGACGAGTAGACATCGTGCAAGTTGATCAAATGAGCAACCACCTCTCCATTGGCCAGCGCTTGAGGACCTCGGGTATTGGACAGGATGGCTGCAACCGTGGTGTAGGTCAATCGGGCCTTGCTGTGCATGACAGCGGCATAAAACTGATAGGCATAAATCTCACCTTCTTGAGTGACCAACATGTCACACACCATGCACAAACGATCTACATGCGGATTAAGCGAACACAAGCCATTGGAGAGTTTCTCCGGCAACATGGGAATGACGCGCCTAGGAAAATACACACTTGTTGCACGATCATAGGCATCAATATCGATCGCACTTGCAGTTTGCACATAGTGGCTGACATCGGCAATCGCCACCAATAGACGCCAACCCTTTCTGCGCCCTACTTTCGAAGGCTCGCAATACACCGCATCATCAAAGTCGCGCGCATCTTCGCCATCGATCGTGACGAATGACAAGTCCGTCAAGTCCACTCGATCTTCAAGATCTTGTGGCCTGACTTTTTCGGGCAACGCTTTGGCGAGTTTCAAACACTCTGCAGAAAATTCATGCGGTACGGCGTATTTCCTTACCGCAATCTCAATTTCCATTCCAGGGTCATCCACCTCACCCAAGACCTCCTTGATTCGGCCCACCGGCTGCCCAAAAAGGCTTGGCGGCTCGGTCAACTCAACCACCACCACTTGACCGACCTTGGCCGCACCAGTCGCCCCCTTGGGAATCAAAATATCTTGACCGTAACGCTTATCCTCTGGTGCAACCAACCAAATGCCACCCTCTTGCAATAAACGACCAATGATCGCGTAGGAGGGCCTCTCTAAAATTTCAGTGACACGGCCCTCAGGTCGACCTTTTGCATCGAGTCTTGAAATTTTGACCTTCACCCGGTCTTTGTGTAAAACCGCACGCATCTCATTGTGCGGCAAATAGATATCGGGGGCGCCGCTATCGCGCTGGACAAAACCATGCCCATCGCGATGACCTAAAACACTTCCGATGAACTCTTCAACAGAAGTCGATGAATGTGAGATTTTTTTGATAAGATAGCCTATGTCTGTTTTGCCCCGATGGCGGAATTGGTAGACGCACTAGTTTCAGGTACTAGCGAGTAACATCGTGGGGGTTCGAGTCCCTTTCGGGGCACCAAATGGCACAAGCCTGAGCGAATTGAATTGAAATCTCTTTGACAATGCATGCCATTGACTATAACAAAAAAATAACATGGTCATGTGACAAAGAGACCTCGCTCAAATAGGTTGAGCGATCAGGTCATGACCTTCGGTATTGACGATTCGCGCTTTGACGAAATCACCCACCTTCAAGCGTTGACTGACCTTTTGAGGGGGCAGCAACTTCACAATGCCATCGATCTCAGGGGCATCGGCATAAGAGCGAGCCAAAGCACCTTGTTTGCCGCCAGCAGAAACTTGGTCAATCAATACTTTCATGGTTTGCCCAATTCGCTCTCGCAACTTGGCCACAGAGACCTCCTCTTGCACTTTCATGAACCTTGCTTGCCTTTCTTCACGCAAAGCTTGTGGCAGCATGCCAGCAATTTCATTGGCCAAGGCGCCTTTGACAGGGCTGTAGGCAAAGCATCCTGCGCGGTCGATCTTGGCGAGTCGCACAAAATCCAATAAATGCTCAAACTCTTCTTCGGTTTCACCTGGAAAGCCAGCGATAAAGGTGCTTCGAATGACCAAATCTGGACACTGCTCTCGCCAAGATTGAATTCGATCCAAATTCTTTTCCCCGCTTGCAGGGCGCTTCATGCGAGACAACACATCGGGGTGACTGTGTTGAAATGGAATATCCAAATAGGGCAAAACTCGTCCTTGCGACATCAAGGGGATTAACAGGTCTACTGTTGGATAAGGGTACACGTAATGCAACCTCACCCAAGCACCGAAAGGCTCGGCCAAATTGGCCAATTGCTCAACCAATTCAAGTGTGCGAGTTTTGATGGGCTTGCCATCCCAAAACCCAGTTTGGTACTTGACATCTACACCATAGGCAGATGTATCTTGACTGATCACCAACAACTCTTTCACGCCACCTTCAAACAAGGCACGCGCTTCGCTCAACACATCTCCAATGGGCCTAGAGACCAAATCGCCTCGCATTGAGGGGATGATACAAAACGTACATCGATGATTGCAGCCTTCAGAGATCTTCAAATAGGCATAATGTTTGGGCGTCAATTTAATGCCCACCAAAGAGGTGGCCTGCGGAATCAAATCCACAAAGGGTTGCACGGGAACGGGCAAATACTCATGCACTTTTTGCATGACCTCATCCGTCGCATGGGGTCCAGTCACCGCCAAAACCTTGGGGTGGATGGATTTGATCAGGTTCTCGCCCCCGTCGTCCACCCGTGCGCCCAAACATCCCGTCACGATGACTCTGCCGTTTTCATTTAAAGCTTCAGAGATGGTGTCCAAACTCTCCTTGACCGCTTCATCGATAAAGCCACAGGTGTTGATGATCACCAAGTCAGCACCCTCAAAGGTTTTACTGGTCTGATAACCTTCAGCACTCAATCGGGTCAAAATCAATTCAGAATCGGTCAACGCTTTAGGGCAACCTAGGCTGACGAAGCCTACTTTTTTGGGGGTATGCAGGGTATGTATTTCTTGGCTCATGCCCCTATTGTCGCTTGAAAAGAGAAAAATTTCACTTTTACCCAAAGTTACCAGTATTTGGCCAGTGACCTTCTCTTTTCATACGGTGGCAGACCCTATGCTTTGGGTTTAACGCCAAGTGCGCCCAACATGGCATCGGTTTGCTTTTGCAATTGATCTTGCACTTGTTCTTGCAGTTTCAAAAACATGGCATTTGACTGCTCCGCATATTGCCCCAACATGCCTTTTAAAACAGGGGCCTGAAGAGGCATCAATTGCTGCCAAAGCTCAGGACTGACCTTTTTAGAACTCTCCGTCATCTTGGATTGAAACTGCGTCAGTGCTTGAACATTTCTTTCCAAATAGCTTCCCATAAAGGGTTGCATCGTATGCCCATAAAACCGTATAAAATTCTCCAAAACTTTCTCTGTAAACATTGGCACGCCAGCACTTTCTTGTTCAAGAATGATTTGCAAAAGAATTGAGCGCGTCAAATCCTCATTGGTTTTCACATCAATGACCGTCAAATCGACCTGATCCATCACCAATTGTTTGACTTCACTGAGGGTGATGTAACTTGAAGTCATGGTGTCATACAAGCGACGATTGGGGTACTTTTTAATGACCCTCTTGTCGCTTTTAACGGGCGGCAAGGTTTTGGTTTTTTTTGTAGCCACTCAAACTCCATTTTTATCCAAGGGACGATTTAGTCATTTTGTAGCGCCAATTGAGCTGTCCGTATCAATATTTACCCGCATTTTGACCTCAAAGCCTCTGAATTTGATAATACAATTTCTTACATTTACATCCTACTATCACAATCACGTCAATCCAAATCATTCATTCGTGTCTGCTTGGAACTGCTTAGCAACCCCATTAAAGAGCTCTTCAAATAAAGCACACGGGCCCAAAGTATATTGATCATGGATACTCAAATGAACTGGGAAAAGAATGACTCTTGGCAAATACACGACATTCATATCGGCACCAAAAGGCAGCAATGACCAAAATTTAATTCCATCATGGCTTTGCCAGGACCAGGCAAGTTTAAATAACACCCAAAATGGTCTTTCCACATAACTCTATTGCTCTTTATAGCGTCTAAGGTGAAAGAATTGTGATTTAGAGTTTCCGCCGTGAAACTCTGAGCCTGACCCTTGGAGTGATTGGGTTATAAAATTTCAACCAAGTTCATTTGTTCTGTTTAAAGAACTCATTAAAAAGAAATTCTATGATTCGATTGTGTGTGCTTTATGTTTTGGTTCTGACTTCTATCCACGTCACAGCCAAAGAATTTACCGTTGGCAGCAAAAGCTTTACCGAGTCCTACATTCTTTCTGAGTTGATCGCCAAAACCGTTGCCGATCAGGCCCGCATTGAAACTGTAGCCAAACAAGGCATGGGCTCAACTGCTATTGTATTCAATGCCCTTAAAACGGGAGGCATCGATGTGTATCCTGAGTATTGGGGAACTTTGACCCAAGAAATATTGGGCATCAGTGACAAATCCTCGATGACAGAGGTCAATGAGCGGTTGCTCCCCCTTGGACTGAAAGCAGGTGTATTTTTAGGCTTTGACAATGCTTACGCGTTAGCCATAGATCGACAAATATCAGAAGAGTTCAACATCAAAAAAATCTCCGATCTTCAAAACCATCCTGATCTTCGAGTAGGTCTTTCACACGAGTTTTTAGCTAGAAAAGATGGCTGGCTCGGCTTATCCAAAGCCTACAACCTTAGTGCATTTAAACCCATAGGTATGGAGCATGGACTGGTCTACCAAGCCGTTGCCAAGCACAAGATCGATGTGTTTGACGCCTACACGACCGATTCACGATTGCTCGATGACAACTTGGTCTTGATCAAGGACGACCAACATTTTTTTACCTCCTATAAAGCCATCTTGCTTTACAAAATTGACTCGGTCAACGCCAAACCCGAAATTCTGAAAGCGATGAACTCGCTAGAGAACAAGATTTCGAACCAAGCCATGCAGTCCTTGAATGCAAAGGTTGAACTCGATCATCAAAGTATAAAATCAGTTGCCCAATCGTTCTACGCTGGAATCTTGCGCCCTGGAAATGCGTCCAACTCTAATTTGGACCAACGTCAGTCCGATTGGCGTCATTTTTTTGAGTTTTTTATCCACTACGACTTTTTAAGACTGTCTCTGCAGCATTCGCAGTTGGTGGTCTTTTCCTTGATTTTGGCCGTTCTAGTTGGCATTCCCATCGGAGTTTGCATTTACTACATGCCTAGGCTTGGTAAACCGTTGCTGTATGGGGTGAGCCTGTTTCAAACAATTCCCTCTTTGGCTTTGTTGAGTTTTTTAATTTTTACAGTCAACAGCATTGGCTTTATCCCTGCCTTTATTGCACTGTTTCTTTACGCTTTGCTACCTATCATTGAAGCCACGCAATCGGGTTTACGCTCGGTAGATCGATCCGTCATTGAAGCGTCAAAAGCTTTGGGAACTGGATTTTGGCCGCAGTTGTGGTACATCGAATTGCCGTTGTGCAAGCCCATGCTTTTTGCAGGCATCCAAGTGGCGGCAGTTTGGACTACAGGGACAGCCACCATTGCGGCTTTTGTAGGGGCAGGAGGCTATGGTGAGCGAATTGCGCAAGGACTATCAACCAACAACACCGAAATGATGCTCGAAGGTGCCATTCCATCGGCCATCTTTGCATTGTTGATGCGCAAGTTGATATCTTCAATTGAGCATTTCAAGAAGCACGAAAAGGTTTGACGTTGGGAAAAGATACAAAACTTGGGGTATTCATAAGAACTTAGCCTATGTCTTTCGCAAGTCGCAATCCCGTCATTTGCCAGCGCGAATGAGTGGGAAAGAAATTTCGATAGCTTTTGCGAGTGTGGCCAGGGGTGGTCAAGGCAGAGCTGCCTCTTAGAACGTATTGGTTGACCATGAACTTGCCGTTGTATTCACCTGCAAGCCCGCTCCAAGGTCGGTAGCCAGGGTAGGCCGTGTAAGCGCTGTTGGTCCATTGCCAAACCTCTCCAAACAAATCCTGCACACATTGACTTTGGGTGCTGGCAATAGTTTCCCATTCAAATTCTGTGGGCAAGCGAACGTTCTCGTGACCTGGCATCGATACGCTGGCCCAGCGAGCGAAAGCTTCCGCTTCAAAATAGCTGATGTTCCTCACAGCTTCATCATCCTCCAACTGCACGACGCCTCTGAGTGAAAACTGATGGTATTGAGCCTTATCATCGCTTATCAACCAATACAAAGGGGCTTGGACTTTTTCACGTTGAACCCACGCCCAACCTTCATCGAGCCACCACTTGGAATCAAGATAAGCTCCATCGTTGACAAATACTTTCCACTCAGCATTGGTGACCAATGAATTTCTTATCCAACAGGGTTGAATTAATTCATCATGGACGGGACCCTCATTGTCAAAGTAAAAATCAGGCCCTTGGTAGCCGATTATTTGGATACCAGTTGGACATTCAATCCACTGCACTAGAGGCTTTGTTAGGGGCCTTTCCATGGGGGTGGAGAGATAAGCTGGGTACAAGGCATTGTTGAAAAACAAATGCTGTAAATCGGTTTTGATCAACTCTTGGTGCTGTTGCTCGTGGTTGATACCCAGCTCAATCATCCACCTTAACGGTTGTGATGGAGATACCTTCAAAAGCTCAACAATTCGATCATCGATGTTTTCCCGCCAAGCGAGGACTTCGTCCAATGTAGGTCGCGTGAGAAGCCCACGCTTAGGCCTGGGGTGCTTGTCACCAACGATGTTGTAGTAACTATTGAACAAAACGGCATAGGGTGGGCACCAGAATTGGAAATTGGATTCAAACTGTTGAAGCACCATGACCTCGTAAAACCAAGTAACGTGCGCCAGGTGCCATTTAGTAGGACTCGTATCGTCCATCGACTGAGATTGACAGTCTTCGGCACTGAGACCATGGAGCAAGTTGGTACTCAAACGCCTTGAATCTAGAAAGCGTGAAATCAAGGGATCAACAACCAAGGACACTGCAGTATTGATTGGAAAGTTATTGTGCATAAATTAAAGCAAAATAGTCTTTGGAATCGGTCCAGGTTTTAAAGCGACTAAAGCCTGATGCCTTTAAGAGCGCCTGAATCGAAGTTACGCTGTATTTGTGTGAGTTCTCCGTATGGATCAACTCACCTGCTTTGAAGCTTCGAGTACCATTGGCCCAAGATACGGTCACGTCACGCAACGCTTCTAAATAGAGTTCTACCCTTTGCATAGGGTGGTTGATGGTGATGGTGTGACGGAAATCTTTCACATTAAAATTTGAATTGATCAAAGTGTTGACCACCCGAAGGATATTGAGATTGAATGCGGCGGTCAACTTCAAAGGGTCGTCATAAGCGTTGAGCAAAACAGCGTCCTCTTTCATCAAATCAACGCCCAACAACAAGCCACCTTGGTCAGAGCTGGATTTGATTTGATCCAGTAAATGGCCTGCTTGGGTTTGACTGAAGTTACCAATACTAGAGCCTGGATAGAAAAAATTACGTTGGATATTTGGAATCGATGTAGGCAAAGATAAATGGTTTGAAAAATCCATACCGACACCCATCATTTTGATCTCGGGGTATTTACCTTGTAGTTTTGGCAAAACCTCTTGAAGATATTCGATGG
Organism: Comamonadaceae bacterium; assembly: GCA_947475685.1. Classification (GTDB taxonomy): domain Bacteria; phylum Pseudomonadota; class Gammaproteobacteria; order Burkholderiales; family Burkholderiaceae_C; genus Limnohabitans. The sequence continues at coordinate 79,630 of CANJNC010000010.1, forward strand.
AAAAGTCGACTGCCACATAGGTGCTTGGCTTGATGGCGTCAAAGATGGACTCAGCTTTTTGACAATTGCCAGCACCTAAATCAATTAAACAATGATTGCTTCCCATGGAAAGAGCGATTTCCTCTTTGAATTTTAGGAAAATTTCTCTTTCAGTAACGGTGGGGTAATACTCGGGAAGGTAAGTAATGGCGGTGAACAAGTGAGAACCGAGTTTGTCGTAAAGAAATTTGGGAGATATACAGGCTTGGGAATTCTCCAATCCTTTGACAATCTCGTCTTTTAAGTTTTGTGGGCTGAAAGTCGCTTCAATGTTTTCGTAAACGGGTTGCTGCATAGTAAACTGTAGTTTCTTCTATAAAATATTTTTTAAATGAAAGTCGCATTATGAAAGCAGTATGGAATCATAAAATTTTAGCCTCATCTGACCAAACCGTTGTTGTAGAAGGCAATCATTACTTTCCTGCTTCAACGATCGATTCTAACCACCTCAAACCGTCGAATAAAACCTCGGTGTGCCCCTGGAAGGGTACGGCCCACTATTATGATGTGGTGGTAGATGGGCAAAGCAATGAAAGCGCGGCTTGGTACTATCCAAACCCAAAGCCTGAGGCCAAGCACATCGCGGGATATGTCGCTTTTTGGAAAGGCGTTGAAGTCTCAAGCTGAGAAAATTCGTGACTGATTGCAAGCCTTATGTCGCTGCAGTCCGCCTCTTGATTAACCGCATAGCCGTTTGAGCATAAATCAAGAGTTTTTTATTCATAAATCTTTCTACGCGTGATGTTGAAATCCTAGAATTCCCCTTTTTTGTCAAGGTCTTTGACAAAACTAAGCAAAAGGGGTGTCAATGAGGAAATGGTCACATTGGGTGATACACCCAAGCCGCCATTTACTGCTTAAAGCCCTGAAGCTTTGATCAGTCAGCACCATATTTGATCTTAAACGAATATAAATATATAAAAATCATACTTCAAGCATGAAAAAAAATATCTATATTCTGATGCGATTAAATCCTAAAAGCGCTTGTGAAGATTCTTTACTTAAATTAGCATGCATCCTATGTAGAGTGCAGACTAAAAAACTTGCTTGATTAAATCCAGCATCGTCTTACTTAATTGATACTCAAAAGATGATATCCACCATACCTGCATTTTGACATCGGTGAAATTCAACCATATAAAAAAACAAAGTAATCCAAAAAAACCCGTTAAATAACCTAAAAAGACCCCTAAAACCTGATGGCCTGGAAGGGATTGGTGGGCAAGAAACAGTAGGCTATGAAAACGCCTTAGTAAAAACAGCATGATTACAATCGCAACTGATGCCATCTCAAGATGCATGATGTCTTTAAATAATGTAACGGCCTCTGGGATGAAAAAAACTGTGTAGCTACCTGTATTGATTTTGACCGCTAGTACATACAACGCTAACGACATTAGAAAATAAAAAGATTGCACAGTCCACCCTCTCCAAATACCATGAACAGAACAAAGAATCAAAAATAATATACAAAAGTAATTCAGAGAAGTCATCAATTTGTATCAAAGACAAGAAATTATTTAACCAATTCTAATATCTCTAGTGTTTCCATCAGCACGCCATTGGACTTAAATGACGTGGATAAAAATGTTGTGTTTTTTAATGCTGAATCAAATAAATCTTCATCAGAAATATCAGCTATGAATCCAATTAGCTTTGCGTCTCTTTTTCTAAAAAATTCAATTTCAACGCCTAATTGACCCCACTCTTTTTCAAGGGTATTGCCTTCAAACCAAGTATCTATATTTTTGACGTTAAAAGTTACTAGAATTTTTTTCATAAATAGCTCACAAGACCTTGTTAGTAATATCCAAAATTTACTCAAAAATACAAATGAGATTTGAGTATGATTAGACCAATATTTCTTATGGAAATAATATTATTTTAACTTTACACATTGAAAGATTCAGTCAGCACAACCATTTTGAGAGGGTGCTTCTTAAGAAAAAATTGAAATTTCAACATAAAAACACCCTTTAAAAAAGTTGTACTTACTTTCTGAGCGCGCCGAATTAATAAATTACATCAAAGGATTGAAAAATACCAAGCTGATTTCTCTTTAGACCAAAGAAACTTATTCTTAATTAACCAAGCAGAAAGTTTTTCATCCTCTAAATTGATTTTTGTACCAATGATCCAAAGAAGTCCACCCTCTTCATCTCTCAAATCCTTGATCAATACCTTCGGATAATTGCTTATGAAATTTGTAACTACGGCATAACTCAAACCAGACATAAGATTAGCTCCAATCTTGCTGGAAGATGACCGATCCGTTTGATCTACATCTGGTTTAAATGCATTTTGATCACCAGATTGAATTGATACTGCGTCATTAATTTGGGCTTCCTTTTCAGGAACCTCGCTTGGGTTTAACTTTTCAAGTAACTCGCTTACATTTTGAGCGACACTAAAATCATTGTTAGATGCAAATGCCAGTTCACGAGCCATTAATCCTAAAACATACAGGTGAATTTGGTGAGAGCTCATATTTGGTTTATGAACCAATGCTGCCTCAAAAAAATCTCTAATTAAAGACTCTGCCGTTGTCATTTCAAATTCCTAGAATTTTTTTATTGAATTTCAGTAGTGTCCCAACGTTTTTCAGAGGAGAGGGAGCTGAAATTGCGCTGAATTTGTACCAGAAATTTCCTGCTCCCCCGTAAACAGTTGATTTATTGGAGTTTTTTCAAACATGGACAGACTCAAGATTTGTAGAATTTCGTAGA
>CANJNC010000011.1 GCA_947475685.1 Comamonadaceae bacterium
AATCGGAACCAAGAAAAAACATGAATTTCTTAAATAAAATCAATGAGTTGCAACGCGCCGGGCGTTCAACGTTGGGACACTACTGATTTGGAATGAGTTCTCTTGAGGTTAAGTTCTGATTGTTGTTTTGTTAATCTAATTCGCGATTAAATCTTTATATCTTTTGATTTATTTTTTGTGTATAAATTGGCAATTTGTTTATTGCCTCATTCAGAATTTGATTTGTAGTGTGTGTGTAAACCTTGGCTCCAATACTTCCAGATATTGAGTGGCCTAGTAAAGTATCAATGATTGTTTCTGATACTCCTCCATTCAATAAATTTGTTCGTGCTAGGTGTCTGAAGCTATGAAAGTCCATATTTTTTGGTGCGCCAATTTCTGTCCTAAATTCACTAAAATATTGAGAGAAATAGCCTCCTGATTTCCCTGTTCGCTTAGGTAATTCAGGCCATACACTACCTTCTTGAATTGTCTGAAGGTATTCTAATATTCCTAATCTAATTAATTCTCTGTGTATTGGAACTTTCCGTTTGCTAGATTGACTCTTTAGGTTTTGTTCTAACTCTGAGTCCGATATTGATATTATCCAAATGCCGTTTGATTGAGTGATATCCTTTGTGTTTAGTTGGCAGAGCTCAGAGCACCTGGCACCAGTGTAAAGTGCGATTAACGGTAGCCAATATCCCGCTGGTCCACCAGCCTTCCTTTTTTTTGGCAAATATCCGCCATTCCAAATGCTGTGGTTGAGCAGTCTGGTAAGCCATTCTTCGTTCCATGGTTGGCGCGGTGACTCAGTTCTTGCCTTTATTTCTATGCCTCGCCAGGGATTTCGGGGAATCAGCTCTAATTCAATCGAAGCATAATTTAGTAGTCCCTTGATCCAAACTAACCGGTCTCTTGCTGTTTTTGAAGATGTAGATTGTTTTAACAACCAAACCCTAAATTCATCTCCCATTTTTCTGCTTATTTGACTCAGTGGAAAATAGCCAATATGTTTTTCAAATAATTTAACAGCTCGCAAACAGGCTTGATCTGAGTCTTTAGAGGCGGAATGAGATTCTACCCATTGAATATGTAAATCTCTGAGGCTTTGATGGGGCTCTGTTGGCCTTTCGATCCGTTTGGAGGGGGTGAGTATGGAATTCAATGCCAAATAGTCTCCTGTAAGGATCTGAGCCCTTTTGTTTAGTCCCTCAACTAGCGCGGAGCGGTATTCAGAGGTGTTGAGAGATAAAACTATCTTTCCCGATTGGCGAATAGCTCTCAGAGGATGGTCCAAGGGTAGAACCACTCTCATGTAATATTTCGATCCTCTAAGAAATAACCCGGTCAATCTTGTCATGTTTCCTCCACGTTATGTAAAACGTGACACATACAAGTGATACAAAGAGTTAACTAATTCCTTTTAAAACCAACTAGAAAGTTGTTTTATAAGGATAATATTCCTTTAAGGTGACGAGCCTTGACCCCGGCACTGACTCCACAGTTAGGGCTGCTTGGTTCCCCACCTGACCCGGTTGGCCGCTTTGCCATGCGGGAAGGCCCGTCAATGGCTATTGTAAGGGCTTTTGCACGGCTCTAAGACAGCGCGCTTGATTGGCAAAGATTCCTGGGGTTGATTATTTGCCAAGCGATGTTGAAATGCCTGGCTTTTGGCATTTGTCGATTTAGAATGTCTTTATGTCCTACCTTGTCTTAGCCAGAAAGTATCGTCCAAAGACCTTCACCGAATTGGTGGGGCAGCCGCATGTGGTGCAAGCTTTGACGAATGCGTTGACTCAACAAAGGCTGCACCATGCGTACTTGTTCACGGGAACCAGAGGCGTTGGCAAAACCACGGTATCTCGAATTTTGGCCAAGTCGCTCAACTGCGAAAAAGGCATCACGCCCGAGCCGTGTGGCCTTTGTGAGAACTGCCTGGCCATCGATGTCGGTCGTTTTGTGGACTACACGGAATTGGATGCCGCCTCTAACCGTGGTGTTGAGGAGGTCCAAAATCTCATCGAACAAGCCGTCTACAAGCCAGTCACTGGGCGATTTAAGGTTTTCATGATTGATGAGGTGCATATGCTCAGCAATCACGCGTTCAACGCGATTTTGAAGACCTTGGAGGAGCCCCCTGAGTATTTGAAGTTTGTCTTGGCCACCACCGATCCTCAAAAGGTACCGGTCACTGTGCTATCACGCTGTTTGCAGTTTAATTTGCGTCCGATGGCGCCAGAGACCATTCTTGAACACTTGGAGCATGTGCTGGGTTTAGAGAAGATCGGTGCGCAAAAGAGTGCACTCTTTACCTTGGCGCGTGCGGCCAGGGGATCCATGCGAGATGCGCTCTCTTTGACGGATCAGGCCATTGCCTACACTGGCGCTCAGATCAAAGACGAAGAGGTTCGTCAAATGCTTGGCAGTGTTGATAAAGACCATGTTTTTGGTTTGATTGAAGCCTTGTCAAAAGGCAGCGGTCAAGAGGTCATTGAAATTTGTGATCAACTTCGAGACCAAGGTTTGAGTGCCTCTCAAGCGTTGGAGGACATCTCTTATGTGCTTCAACGCATGGCTGTGTTTCAGTTCTCTCAAGCCAAAGCCCAAGGGTTGTCTGAGATTGATACGGAGGTTACCAGAACCAAGTCCTTGTCTGAGCTCATGCCCAAAGATGAGACCCAACTGCTTTATTCCATTTGTCTCAAAGGGCGATCAGAAATTGGTTTGGCGCCCGATGAGTATGCGGGACTGACCATGGTGCTCTTAAGGCTATTGGCCTTCAAGGACGAAGATACGGACCCGCTTCATGCCGATCATGCACAGGCTGTAGACGCGCAAGAGGCTCAAAAAAAAACTCTTGAAACTGTAAAAAACAGTTTGCAAGAGAGGGCCGCCAAGCCTCAAGCACCGCCAACTGCCGCGGTAAATCCAATGATCCTATCAACTGAGAATGGGCATTCTGTGGGCCCCGCTCAAGCTCTAGCCCTAGCCCAAGTGCCAGCCCAAGCTCAGGCCATCAATTCGCTTGAGCGGCGCGCACCTGCGGCAAAACCGCTCGTCTCTTTTGACTCTTTCATTGAAGACGCGAGCAGCTCGGGGGCGGGTTTTAATTTGCCAGTGCGAGACATGGCGCATCGCTCCAAGCCCAGTTCATTGAATGCACCTGAGGGCATGGTCCATGACGATGAGCATGAGGATGCGCATGCAGTTGAGTCGATCTCAGATGTGGACCGATGGCGTGAAGAGAGCGAGGGCACTTCTGCTCAAACTGCTTTGTCTAAGAACACCCCAGTTGAGCAAGTCCAATTGGTCCAGCAAGCCCCCAGCAATGCGGTTCAAGTTGCGGTGAGAGTTGCCTCGCAAAATGCCGATGTGGGGGTGAGCGATCCCAAGGATCATTTCAAAACCAAGCTCAAACCGACCCAAGAGGGAGATGATTGGTTATGCGTCGTGCAAGAATTGATCCAAGCGGAGTTGGTGCAATCTTTGGCTAGAGAGTTGGCCTTGCAGTCTCAGTTGATTGCCAAAGAGTCAGACAGTTGGTTGTTGAGAATAGAGCGCGAGTCCTTGAAAACGGTGAGCTCTGTTGAGCGACTTACCAAAGCCTTGTCTCAATTGGGGCATGATGTGGAGTTGCGCTTTGAATTGGCCCCGGTTCAAGACTGCCCAGCGATGCGATTGGCCCAAATTGCCTTTGAAAAGCAACAAATTGCCGAGGCTAAAATTTTAAATGATCCTTTTGTCATTCAAATGATGCAAGAATTTGATGCCAAAATCGTCCCAGGTTCGATCAAAACGATTTGATTTTTTTAGAAAGAGACATACGCATGTTTAACAAAGGACAACTGGCTGGTTTGATGAAACAAGCGCAAGCCATGCAAGACAATCTCAAAAAGGCCCAAGATGAGTTGGCGTTCATTGAGGTGACTGGTGAGGCGGGCAATGGATTGGTCAAAATCACCATCACGTGCAAGCACCAAGTTAAAAAGGTGGTGATTGATCCAAGCCTCATGGCCGATGACCACGAGATGCTGGAGGATTTGATCATGACCGCTTTCAACGATGCGGCCAAGAGGGCAGAACTCACCTCTGAGGAGAAAATGGGCAAATTGACCGCTGGCATGCCTGGACTTCCTGGCGGGATGAAGTTGCCATTTTGAGGGCACACCCGCATGAGTGATTTGCATGCCCTTGAGGCCTTGATCCAAGCTTTAAAGCGTTTGCCTGGCGTGGGTGTGAAATCGGCCTCTCGCATGGCCTATCACTTGTTGCAGCACGATCGAGCAGGTGCACAGCTCTTGGCCAGTGCCTTGACTCAGGCCGTCTTGGATGTGGGGCATTGCGAAAAATGCCATACGCTCACTCAAGAGGTCATTTGTGCGACCTGCAGTGATGAAAGACGGGATGCATCTCGTTTGTGCATTGTGGAGACGCCCTCCGATCAATCGGCCATTGAGCGCACCCAGACCTACAGGGGTTTGTACTTTGTGATGATGGGTGCTTTGAGTCCTTTGGATGGACTCGGTCCCCAAGATCTGGGTGTGAAGACATTGTTAGAGCGGGCTGCAGACGGCGTGGTGCAAGAGGTGATATTGGCAACCAACTTTACCGCTGAGGGGGAGGCCAGTGCGCATGTGCTGTCCAAGGCGCTTCAAAAAAAGGGTCTTCATGTGACGCGATTGGCAAGAGGGGTGCCCTTGGGAAGTGAGTTGGAGTATGTTGACTTGGGGACCATTGCCCATGCACTGGCTGACCGAAAGGCCACATGAGCTAGAGAGTTTGGGCGCATAGCGCGCTGCACTTTAAGAGACTTGAACTCAGGACTTCTTTTGTGCTGGTTTCTTGGAGCCAAGCTCGCCGTGAGGCGCTGCACTTGATTTGGAGGGGGGCGGTTTAGAGTTGGTTTTTTTCTTTGCCAAAGACTTGGCATTGACAAAGAGGGTGAGTGTTTGACCCACCTTGAGTTGTTGATTGACTGACAAGTTGTTCCAAAGGGCGATCTCTTTGGTGTTGACGCGGTACTTTTGAGCAATGCCTTGCCAGGTGTCTTTGGGCCCTATTTTGTGGGCCACTTTTTTGCCAAATTGTTCGGGAGATAAATCAAGTTGGCCTTGATCGGCAATGCTAAAGGACACATCCTCTTCCTTTTTGTTGCCTCTGGGAATCAAAAGCGCAGAGCCCGCTTTGATCAACATTTTAGGTGGAATGCTGTTGAGGGCCTTGAGCTCTTCTTCCTTGATGCCCAGCAGCTTGGCTGCCTCAGAGACCTTGAGCGTTTTGGGTGCAATCCAAGCGGTCCAACTGGCCAATTTTGAGCCGGTGTAGTTGTCGTAGTTTTTTTGAAAAACCTCAGCATTGTCCCAAGGCAATAAAATTTGCGGTGTGCCTGCAGCCAATAACACGGGGCGATTGGCGGAGGGGTTCAGTGCTTTGAAATCTTCAATTGGAATTTCTGCAAGTTTGGAGACCAAGCTCACATCGATGTCTCTGAGCAAGGGGACCGATTGAAAATAAGGATGGTTGGGGATATTGGCTAAATTGATCTGAAAGTCTTTTGGCTTGGCAATGATGTTTTTCATCGCTTGAAGTTTGGGGACATAAAAACGTGTCTCCATGGGCATGCCCAAATCCAGGTAACTGACGCCAAGACCCAAGCGTTGATTTTTTGCAATGGATTTGCCCACATTGCCTTCGCCCCAGTTGTAAGCGGCCAAGGCCAAGTGCCAGTCTCCAAACTGCACGTAGAGTTTTTGCAAGTAATCAAGCGCCGCTCGTGTCGAGGCCGTCACATCTCGGCGGTCATCGCGAAAGGCGTTTTGCTTTAAGTCAAATGATTTGCCAGTCTTGGGCATGAATTGCCACATGCCACTGGCCCTGGCAGAGGAGACGGCTTGGGGGTTAAAGGCCGACTCTACAAAAGGCAGCAAAGCAAGCTCTGTTGGCATTTTTCTGCGCTCGAGTTCCTCAATGATGTAGTACATGTACTTCGTTGAGCGCTCGGTCATGCGAACCAAATAGTCCGGCTTGGCGCTGTACCAACTCTCTCGGTCTGTCACGAGTTCGCTTTGCAAGTCGGGCATGGCAAAGCCTTTTCTCACGCGCTCCCAAATGTCATTGGGCAAACTCAAGTGTGTGACCGATCTGCTGCTCAATTCTTTGTTGTCCAAAGGCGACAAGGCCATGTTGTTGTTGGCAGGTAAAACGGTCTCGGTGTTGTTGGCTTGCTTAGGCGTAGGCGTAGGCGTAGGCGGCACTCCATTGGCCTCGTTCGTGTTTAACGGGATCGATTGGCAAGCACCTAAAAGGCCGCTTACAAGGATCGACAATAGGAGCGACAAGAGAAGCGTGAAAATTCGTTGACGCTGTGAGACAAAACGTGGCGTCGATGGCAAGCAAGATTTCAAAATGTATTTTTCCATTCTCTGAGTGCTGCAAAGCAGCTGAGCTCATCAGCCACCGTGGGGTCAAATTCTTTGGCAGACTGTTGAACGCTTGGCAAGTGGGCTCTTAAAAAAGGATTGATTTCTTTCTCTAATCCGATGCGTGAGGGCAGAGTTGGTAGACTTTGTTCTCTAAGCATTTGGCAGTGAGCATTGTAGTTGAGCAACTGGGTGTTTTGAGGTTCAATGTGCAAGGCAAATTTTAAATTGGATAAAGTGTATTCGTGTGCACAACAAACTTGTGTGTCGTCTGCAAGAGATTTGAATGCGGCCAGAGAGCTTAACATCTGCCCTGGCGTGCCTTCAAAGAGTCGACCGCAGCCACCTGAGAACAATGTGTCACCGCAAAACAAAATCTGCGCCTCACGGCCAGCACCTTGGGCCGTGAGAAAAGCCAAATGACTCAATGTGTGACCGGGCACTTCCAAAACCTCAATCGTTTGATCTAGCAGTTCGATCTTGTCTTTGGCATGGAGGACTTGATAGGGATTGGGTATGGCGCTGTGCTCGGGCCCAAACACCCGAGCATTTGTTTTTTGCTGCAGCTCTTGAACGCCACCAATGTGGTCTTTGTGGTGATGTGTGACTAAAATGGCCTCTAGGGACAGCTTCAAATTGTCCAAGGCCTCAAAGACGGGTGAAGCCTGTCCTGGGTCAATCGCGATGGCTTTTTGCCCATTGTGCCAAAGCCATAGATAATTGTCTGTAAAAGCAGGTAGAGCAACAAGTTTCATGAATGATATCGGTAATGAGTTGAAAGAATGGCAAACGTGGTTGAGCTCAGCCGCGGGGCAATACTTGATCGATTGGGAGCAAAAGCAGTTGGATGCCCTGGTTGGGGATTTGTTTGGCTTTCATGCGCTTCAACTGGGTTTTCCGCAGGTAGAAGGCTTGCGAGCCAATCGCATGCCACATCAATGGCTGGCTTTGCCAAGTGCGAATGCTTGCGCCTCGATTGCAACGGATTTTAGAGCACTGCCGTTTGCTGAGCAGAGTTTGGACTTAATTATTTTGCCCCATACGCTAGAGATCTACCCTGACCCGCACGCCACGCTTAGAGAGGTTGAGAGAGTTTTGGTGCCAGAGGGGCGAGTGATTATTTGTGGCTTGAACCCCTTGTCCCTTTGGGGGGCTCGGGTGACAAGGGAGCGTTTTTACGCCAGGCTTGGCTCTCGAAAAACCTTCATGCCCATTCAAAGCGAGTTCATTGGCCCCCTTCGCATGAAGGACTGGTTGACTTTGTTGGGTTTTGAGGTCGAGCGAGGGGGATTTGGCTTGTACAAGCCCTCCTTTGAGTCACAAGGGTGGCTGTCGCGTTTGAATTGGATGGAATTGGCGGGTAAGCGTTGGTGGCCTATTTTGGGCTCGGCTTATATTCTCACGGCCGTCAAACGCGTCAAGGGCATGAGGCTTTTGGGGGCCTCTTGGAAAAAGCCCCTTCATCGAAGTGCACTCCTCACCCAGCCCAGTGCAACCTCCAAGCACACAGCAGAAAAAAAACAAGACGAGCACTTATTTTAAAAAGAAGATTTTTCAATGAAACATGTGGTGATTTATACAGACGGGGCGTGCAAGGGAAACCCCGGTCCCGGCGGGTGGGGGGCCTTTTTAACCTTTGGAGAACATGAAAAAGTCCTGTATGGCGGTGAGGCCTTGACGACCAACAACCAGATGGAATTGACCGCTGTCATCAAGGCGTTAGAGTCGTTAAAAGAAAACTGCAAGGTGAGTCTTTATTTGGACAGTCAATATGTGAGGCAAGGCATCACCGAGTGGATTCATGGCTGGAAGTTAAAGGGCTGGAAAACAGCGTCCAAACAACCCGTCAAGAACGCGCAACTTTGGAAAGAGTTGGACGCCTTGGTCCATGAAGGAGGGCATGAGATCTCTTGGCATTGGGTCAAAGGCCATTCCGGGGATCCTGGCAACGAGCGAGCAGATGAGTTGGCCAACGAAGGTGTTTTGATGGTCTTTAAGCAGGCCCTGTGAGCGCCTTTGGCAAGAACGTGCGTGCCCAATCGTGTCCTTCAAGCCAGCACGGTAGTCACTTCGGGGACGCCTTGTGCTTAAAAACTTCAAGCGCCCTTGTCGTTTTGAGCTTAAATGAGGTGAGCCAAAGGCCAGATGGTGACCGATTCATTGGCCCGGATGTCCCCTCGCTCGTGCTCCAAAACAATCAAGCAGTCCCCCTGCACCATGGAGCTGAGTATGCCCGAGCCTTGGTTGCCACTTAGACGCACACTCCATTGTCCAGTGTCGCTGAGTCGACTCTTGCCACGTTGAAACTCAGTGCGCCCAGATATTTTTCTGATGGGTTCTTCGCAAATGGCATTTACAGTGCTGATCGCAAAGGCCTTGTCATGCTTGAGTCCCATCATTTGCAGCAAGGCGGGTCTCACCATGCTTAGAAACGTCACCATCACCGCCACTGGGTTGCCAGGCAGTCCAAAGAGCATACTGCTGCCAATTCTTCCAAGGGCCAAGGGACGTCCTGGGCGCATGGCTATTTTCCAAAAGAGGACCTCTCCAATTTCTTGCATCAAGTCCTTGGTGTGGTCTGCATCTCCATCGCTCATGCCGCCGCTTGCAATGATGACATCGGCAAGTCTTGCCGCTTGCAAAAGCATTTGCTTGAGCGCCTGGGGTTGGTCTGCTGCAACCCCTAAGTCAATGACCTCACAACCTAAGCCTTGCAAGAGGCCCTTTAGGGTGTAGCGATTTGAATCAAAGATCATGCCGGGCTTTAAGGTTTCACCAGGCTTTTGAAGTTCATCACCCGTTGAGAATAGGGCGACCTTCAAGAGGGGTTTGACCTGTACGTGCGAAAAACCAAGGCTTGCAATCAAACCCATGCTGGCAGCATGAAGACGCTCTCCTGCCTCAAATACAAGGGAGCCTTGTTGAATGTCTTCGCCAGCGAGCCGGCGATTGTCGCCTGCTGTAAAGCGAGTCAATTCGATTTCTACGCTTTGGCCCAAAGACAAGGTGTTTTGGACTTGGCCAAAGGATTCAAGCGGCACGGCTTCTTGGGGGGCCACCGTGTCAAGTTCAGGAGGAAGCACGGCACCGGTCATGATTTTGATGCACTCATCAAAAGCCACGGGGCCGAGAAAAGGCTTGCCCGCAAAACTCTCTCCCACCATCTTAAAACGCATCGATGTTTGCCCGGGTTTTAAGGTTTGTGGCATTCGAAAGGCAAATCCATCCATGGCCGAATTGTTGTGGGCGGGGACTTGGATGGGGGAGGTGATGTCGATTGCCAAAGTGCGACCAAACGCCTCTTCAAGCTTGATGCGCTGGGACTCTTTAGAGGCGTATGGATCAAGTGCTTTCACACATTGTTCGATCAAGAGGTTGGCTTGCCCTATGGGCATGGTTTGAGGGTTCAATCCCTTCATATTTTGAGCCAGGCTTTGCAGCGTTTTCATGGCAAATGAATGAGCAAATGGATTAACTTGATGCGTCGCACAGTGAAGGGGTTGCTTGGGTTTTCATTGTCTCCAGCGCTTTGAGTTCATTCAACGTATTGAGGTTGCAAAAAGCCATGGGGTCATCCCCTTCTTGGCCATAGTCGACCCAAACTGGATTCAATTCTTGGGCCCAGGTCTCAACTTTGCGACCGCCTTGATTTAAATAGTTCATCAAATGAGCGCGCACTTGGATGTCCATCATGCAAAGCACTGGTTGGGTTTTAAGCTTCAGGGTGCCGCTGCTTGGATTTGCTTGCAAGGTCCTGACCATGGCGATCTGGGCGTTTGAGTTGGAGAGGGCTTGCCTCATGCGCAGACATAAGTCGCTCGGTATCATGGGCGTGTCGCAAGGCGTGGTCATCAAGTAGGGGGAGTGGCAATGCGTGAGGCCCACTAAAAAACCTGCCAAGGGCCCCATCAACTCACCCTCAGGGTCAGGCCATACCTCTTGGCAAAACGACTGGTAAGCGGCTAAATTTCGATTTGCATTGATCATCACTCGAAAGACCTGGGGCCGCAAAAGATGGACGATGCCTTGCGCCAAACTTTGACCCCGAAAGGTTTGCAAGCCTTTGTCAAGCCCTCCCATTCGAGAGCCTTGGCCACCACATAAAACAATGGCGCTGATGTCTTTGGCTTGGATGGGTGTGTTTGGGCTTGTCAAGCTAACCACCGATATAGCTCATCTCAACGCGTTTGATGACGTTGACGGTCTGCCCCTGATCTAGAAGGGGCCCTTGTCCTTCAGCGCGCAATTCTGAGTAACGGTCATCTCGAAGACCCCAAATGTGCCCAATGGCAGACGTGATGTCTTCATCACTTGCGTTGCTTCGCAACAAGCTTTTCAGATCGTACCCCTTGTTGGCAAAGAGACATAAAAACAACTTCCCCTCTGTGGAGAGTCTGGCTCGGTTGCAGTCTGCGCAAAAGGCTTGCGTGACACTGCTGATCACTCCAATTTCTCCCAACGCCGGATCAATTTGGCCCCATTGATTTTTAAAGCCATAGCGTTGGGCGGTTTCTCCTTTTGAGTGTGAGGGCAGAGCTTGCAAGTCAAATTCCTTGCCAACGCGTTCAATCAATTCATGGGAGGGCAACACCTCTTGCATTTGCCAGCCATTGGTAGACCCCACATCCATGTACTCAATGAACCTTAAAGACATCCCTTTGCCATAAAAGTGCCTGAGCATGGGTAAAATTTCCTGGTCGTTGGTGCCTCGTTTGACGACCATGTTGATTTTGAGTCCACTGAAGTGCCCCAAGGCATCTCGTCCTAGGCCCACGTCTTGAGCACTTTGAATACCTTTGAGGACATCCTCTACGGGATAGTCCACGTCGTTCATGATTTTAAATACGTCATCTCTCATCGCATCCAGGCTCACGGTGATGCGGTTTAAGCCTGCTTGCTTGAGAGCATGTGCTTTTTTGGTGAGCAAGGACCCGTTGGTGGTGAGGGTCAGGTCCAAGGGGCTTGCGTCTGGCGTTTTGATCTGTGCCAATTGAGCAATCAAAACTTCGATGTTTTTTCTAAGTAAAGGCTCCCCGCCAGTCAAACGAAGTTTCTTGACCCCGTGATTGACAAAAAGTTGCGACAACCGAGCAATCTCCTCAAAGCTAAGTAAATCAGAGTGGGGCAGGTATTTGTATTGGCTATCAAAGACCTCTTTGGGCATGCAGTACTGACAGCGAAAGTTACAACGATCAGTGACACTGATGCGCAAGTCGCGCAAAGGGCGATGATGCAGGTCTCTCAGAAGTCCGCTCGCCTGCACGGCCTCCCCCGGCAAAGAAAGCTTGGGCGAGCTCGTGCGCTCGTCATGCAGGGGAATGATTCGTTGAGACATAGAGGTCTATTTTGCACCAATAATTGGAGTTTAGGTGGAAAGTCAAATAAGCTTGGGTTTGGCAGCGAGAGAGTTACATCCCCAAAAAAAAGGAAGGTCCATTGGACCTCCCTTTTGTTCGACCCCAAGCCTAAGCTTTATTTAGTCGCAGGTGCTTGGGTGGCTGGCGCTGCAGGGCTTGGTGCAGTCTCGGTTGCAGGCGTGGCCGTAGCTGGGGCCACCACAGCAGGCGGTGAGCTCGCATGAGCCCCCACAGTTGATGGTGCGTGTGTAATGGGCAACAAGGGCACGAGCAAAAGCGCCACGATGTTGATGATCTTGATCAAGGGATTCACTGCAGGGCCTGCCGTGTCCTTGTAGGGGTCGCCCACTGTGTCGCCTGTCACGGCGGCTTTATGTGCATCACTTCCCTTTCCACCATGGTGACCGTCTTCGATGTATTTTTTGGCGTTGTCCCATGCGCCACCCCCTGTGCACATGGAAATGGCGACAAACAAGCCCGTGACAATGGTGCCCATCAGCAAGCCACCCAAGGCTTTGGGGCCCAAGATCAAGCCCACCAAAATGGGGACCACCACAGGAAGTAATGAGGGGATCATCATCTCTTTGATCGCCGCTGTGGTGAGCAGGTCCACTGCACGGCCGTATTCAGGCTTGGCCGTGCCTTCCATGATGCCCTTGATCTCTCGAAATTGGCGGCGAACCTCTTCAACCACAGCGCTTGCAGAGCGACCGACCGCTTCCATGGCCATCGCACCAAAGAGATAAGGAATCATGCCACCAATGAAGAGGCCCACGATCACCAACGGATCTGATAAATCAAAGGTGATGTCTTGACCTGCGTTTTCAAGCTTGTGGGTGTAGTCTGCAAAGAGCACCAATGCTGCAAGACCCGCAGAACCAATGGCATAGCCTTTGGTCACGGCCTTGGTGGTGTTGCCCACAGCGTCCAATGGATCGGTGACATCGCGAACGCTAGAGGGCAATTCAGCCATCTCAGCAATGCCGCCCGCGTTGTCGGTGATCGGGCCATAAGCGTCAAGTGCCACGATGATGCCAGCCATGCTGAGCATGGCGGTGGCGGCAATGGCCACGCCATAAAGCCCTGCCAATGCGTGAGCGGCCAAGATGGCCAAACAAACAGACAAGACAGGGTAAGCGGTTGATTTCATCGACACACCAATGCCGGCAATGATGTTGGTGGCATGTCCAGTGGTGGACGCTTGTGCGACATGCTTGACGGGGGCATAGTCGGTTCCAGTGTAATACTCGGTGATCCAAACCAAGGCGGCTGTCAGCAACAGACCGACCACGCATGAACCAAACAAGGCCATGCGAGAGCCGCTGGCTTTGATGGCATCGTCAGGCATCATGTTCCAGGTCACAAAAGCGAAAGCGATCAAGCTTAAAACCCCCGCCACAATCAAGCCCTTGTACAAAGCAGGCATGACGTTTTTCATGCCTGGCGAGGCTTTGACGAAAAAGCACCCAATGATCGAGGCGATGATGGACACGCCACCCAAGACCAAGGGGTAAAGAACCGCTTGCGTGGGTGCAGCGGTCACGACCAATGCACCTAAGAGCATGGTTGCAATCAAGGTGACGGCGTAGGTTTCAAAGAGATCGGCTGCCATGCCTGCGCAGTCGCCCACATTGTCGCCCACATTGTCAGCGATCACCGCAGGATTGCGAGGATCGTCCTCAGGAATGCCGGCCTCGACTTTGCCCACCAAGTCAGCACCCACGTCTGCACCTTTGGTGAAAATGCCGCCTCCCAGTCTAGCGAAGATGGAGATGAGAGATGAGCCAAAGGCCAATCCAATCATGGGATCTAAAAGATCAGAGAGATGCTTGTCAGCAGACAACGTGCCAGTACCCACTAAAAACCAATAAAAGCCGCCCACGCCCAGCAAGCCCAATCCAACGACCAGCATGCCGGTGATGGCGCCTCCTTTGAATGCAACATCCAAGGCGGGGCCAATGCCACCGGTTGCGGCTTGCGCAGTTCTCACGTTGGCTTTGACCGAGACGTTCATGCCAATAAAGCCGCAGGCACCGGAAAGCACTGCACCAACGACAAAGCCCAAGGCCGTCGTGGTGCTTAAAAAGAGACCAATCAAGATCGTCAAGATCACGCCCACCATGGCGATGGTTCTGTACTGGCGAGCAAGATAAGCGGCCGCACCTTGTTCGATGGCGGCTGCAATTTCTTGCATCCGAGCATTGCCTGGGTCCATGGCCAGAATTGATGAGCGGGCCCAAAAGCCGTAAATAACGGCAATGATCCCACAAGCTAGCGCGAAAAGTAGCGCTGAGTTGGCTGACATAATTTCTCCTCTGTGTGTGTCGAATTTTTTTTCTTGAATCGCTTGCCCATTGCAAGCTTTCGAATAAAAAAGCTGATTGTATCAAGCAGTCATTGGATCTTCCGAGTCTAAAAAGATTTGTAAACCAAACAAAAGCAAGATTCATTTGTAAATGTAAGTGATATATGAAGCGCCTCGAAGAAGATTTGCCCTAAGAAGGGCTTAAAATAGGGGTTAATCCTGAGTTTAATTTCATTTGAGAAACGAACAACCATGTCTTTAGATAACGTCACTCCTGGTAAAGAGGCGCCCAACTTTTTCAACGTCATCATTGAAATTCCCATGAATGCCGATCCTGTGAAATACGAAGTGGACAAGGAGTCTGGTGCCATTTTTGTGGATCGCTTCATGAGCACGTCCATGCACTATCCAACCAATTACGGTTATGTACCTCAGACCATCAGTGGAGATGGGGATCCAGTGGACGTGTTGGTGATCACCCCTGTTCCTTTGATCCCTGGTGTGGTGGTGACTTGCCGGCCCATCGGTATTTTAAAGATGGAAGACGAGGCTGGTCTCGATGGAAAAGTGTTGGCTGTGCCCACCGATAAAATCTTATCCATTTACACGCAGTGGCAAAAGCCTGAGGATTTGAATCCCTTGCGTCTTAAAACCATTGCCCACTTTTTTGAGCATTACAAAGATTTGGAAGTTGGTAAATGGGTCAAAATCATTGGTTGGGACGGTCCAGATGCGGCAAGAGCTGAGGTGCTTGAAGGTATGAACAATTATAAAAAATCCAAGTAATTAAAAGCACCCTTTAGAGGTACACGCCGTTTGTTCAATCCAATGTGTCATGCCCTAGTGTATAGGTTCATAAAACTTCTGCAAAATACGTTCAGCCTACTTGGTAAAGATCTGAATTGCATGCCCATGAAATCATCATCATATTAATTGTCAAAGTGGGTTGGAGATTTGACCCCTTTAAAACGGTTGCGTTAAGATCCATCTAAGCCGCAATTGACGCATTTTTTTAAGGGAAAAAGCAATATAGGGCTATAAAAAAAAGATTGCTGTGTTCATTAAAGGCAATTCGCCTTTTAACTAAGCCTTCAATAATTTCACGATATTGAATCGTGGTTGTTGAGATGTCTATTTTTGGGCTAAAACTAAAATCCTGGCTCATATTTACGCACTGGCATATCTCAGACTAATTTATTTCAAAAATATAATTCTAATGAGGCACAAAGCAGTTTTTTTTATAGAATTAAACTTGAATCATGCTAAAGTGAATCCTCACAAACAAACCTCAGCTTAGCAGTCTATTGATTGAAGCTGTTTGAAAGGTAAAAAATGCGAGCAGTCAAGAAGTTAAAAAACATCATCAAAGACGACCCATCGACCATGCAATCCAAAATTTATACAAAATTGATTTTGATGCTGGAGTCTGATGAAGGCAATCCAATTCAAGACTTGTACAAGCTTGATCAGCAGGAGTTTGACCTTGCTATTTCCCTTTTGAAAGAGTGGCGAATTGATCGGTTTTATGTTGGTAAATCCAAGGTTTTTGATGTGGCATTTCAAGCCAATCAAATCAATGCTTGAGTTGATTTGATTGAGTTTCAATTGAAATAAAAAAGAATCGGATTGTCATTGTTTAGTCATTGAATTGTCATAATGGAGTGTTCACGTTCTCTTTATATTGAAAAAAATGCATTGGATTGAGCCATCAATTTTTTATACTTTTGATCACCTAGTCCATTGCTGGCAACACTGACAATGCGTTGAGCATTCTTGTGATTGCTCAACTACAGGAGCCATCGTCTCAAAATTGCTGAATATCTATATTAAAAGTTGATTCAGCGGTTTCATTTGTTTTGTTTATACCTATCCTAGGGCACATCTCTGATATCAGTCCTAAACGCAGAAAGATGTTGGGCGCTAAGGTGCTAAAAACAGTTGCTTGTTTGCTTCTTTTGCTCAATGCACATCCCACTATTATTGCCAAGACAGCATTGATAGGTAAGAGCAATCAACAAGGCGTGGTAAATTGAAAACTTATTTCACAATTAGTCAGCAAAATCAGAGTACACCTTGGGTGTATATGTGTTAATGTTTTTCCATTCCTTTGGAGTGTCCTTGAGTGCTTGCGGGTTCAAGGTGATTTTAAGGCTGCGAGTTCCAATTAGATTTCCTCTTTCAATCGCCAACGGGATGGCATTTTTGAAGTCAATCAAAATTCGCAAATAATTTTCTTTATCGTCACCTTCATACCATTTTGCTTCGGCGTTGGAACTGTTTCTGGCACTTGGTTTTAGAGCTGCATACTCTTGGGGCGTCATCATGTAATAGGCTCTCTCCCAAGACCCATCAAAGCCAATGGATGGGTATTCAGATTTTGGAATACCGACTCTCACTTTTTCGTCGTGTTGTAGAAAACTCAATCTAAGTTGTCCCTTTTCAAGTTCAACCAATCTTGCTCCCTCCAAGGGGTCAAAGTGTTCATGATCAGAGCCAGATTTATTTTTCTTCTTTGCAGGAACAATAGACGGAATCACTCTCTCAACCCAAGCAGCAGGCCCTTTTCTAATAAAGTGCTCTTCTAAAAAAGTTGTTCGAATCACTCCATCGTTGCCAATGACTTTCGTTTCGGTTTTCATTTTGACATCAAGATCAACCAATTTCGTAAAGCTAAATTTCCCATCTCCCTTGGATTGCGCCATGGAAATAGTAAAAATTGATAAAAATGAGAAGATAATAATTACAGTATTTTTGAAATAGACATTCATGATTGAAACCGATTTAAATACGAAAAAAAGGTACCCCTCGTATGAGGGATACCTTTTTGTGGATAAGAAGAATATTTTATAAACCGAAAGCAGTTTTTAAAATGCTGTACACATTGATATTGGGCATCGTTCCTTTGAAGTTTTGTGCCCCAGCACCAGTCGCAAAAAGCATCACATCTCCTGAGCCGTGAGTCTCTCCGCCAGCGCTTGATCTGACAACGCCTTCTTGGAAGTAACCACCGCCATCGCTGAACACGTTGGCTGACTTGTAAGTACCAATGCTCTTGGTTTGAGCTGAGGTGAGGTTCGATCGAACTTTAGGTCTATTTGGACTTTGTCCAAACACCAGTGTCGTGTAAGAGTTGCCATCTGAGTCAAGAACAGGCTTGTCGTCGGTTCCTGTCACCACATCAAGCATATTATTGCCACGTTTGGAGTAACCATTGAAGGCCATGGTGTGGTCATGGTCTGCGGTAACCACGATCAAAGTGTTGCTCAAGTCAACTTTGCTCAAAGCCATTTTGACTGCATTGTCAAAGGCCAGAGTGTCCGTCAAAGCGCGAGCTGCGTTTGTGCCGTGAAGAGCGTGATCAATTCTTCCACCTTCAACCATCAAAAAATAGCCATTGGTGTTTTTTGACAATACGTCAATCGCCTTGGATGTCATTTCGGCAATGCTAGGTTCAATGGCTGGATTTCTGTCCAATTCGTAACTCATGTGAACATCGTCGGTGGCTTGATCAAATAGGCCCAATAGCTTTGAGCCGGTTGTTGCAGGTGCAGCTAAAAGCTCCGTCTTGTTCGTGACATAGGTATATCCATTGGACTTCATCAATCCCACCATGTCACTTCCATCTGGGCGGCCGGCTTGTTGCTCATTCGTTCCATTTGGATTGACAGGCACAAAGTAGCGACTGTTTCCACCCAAAATAACATCGACTCCTTTACCCAAAGCCGTATTGAAGCTTTTACTTCCAGGAGTCAATTGAGCAGCTATTTCGTACTCTGCGTTGCGATTACAAACGTGTGCGTAATTAACCGCTGGTGTGGCATGGGTAATTCTGGCTGTACTCACAACTCCAGTTGATTTCCCTTTAGCAATTGCTTGCTCAAGAAGCGTGGGAACAGACTTTCCGTTGCTGCCATCCGTTTTGCAGTTGTTGATCCAAGAGCCACTCTTTGGAAATGCGGGGTCCGTTGAGGGAGAGGTTGGATTGGTCTCTGGCGTCATAGAAATGACATTGTTTTTCATTCGAACACCTGTGATGTATCCGGCCATACCGGGTGCAGAGTCGGTTGTTTGAGCATCGGCTGCATAGGTTCTAATTTTGGCTGCATAGGGGAGCGTGTCCATGGTCAATTTACCAGCTTCGCCATAGCCATAAATTCGAGCCGCTGTGACCACCACTGGCCCCATCCCATCTCCCAGAAAGAAGATCACATTTTTGGCCTCACCTGCAGCCTGAGCATTGAAATACATGGCGTTGATGGTGAGTGCCAAAAGGCTAGCAATTATTTTCTTGTTCATGATTTTCTCCGCGTATCAATTTATAAACCGAGTGCTTTAACGATCAATGGAAAAACTTCGATGTTTTCTAATGATCCCTTGAATAAATTGGAATTCATGCCAATGGCACCCAACCAAACATCTCCACCCCCATGCGTTTCACTCTCTCCTGAGAGTCGAATCGCGGATTCTTGTTGGTAGTTGTCTGCGCCAGTGATGGCGTCTGTCAATGGCGACATGGCCGCTCTGTCAGAAACTCGGTTAGGTCCATTACCAAAAGCCAATACACTGAAAGTCGCACCATCTGCATCTTTTGCAGGCGTTGTGGGTGTCAGCCATTGTTTCAAAACGCCTAGGATGCCAGGACTTTCTTTGGTCGTTTTTCCAGTCAATGCAGAGTATCCTTGCATGACCATCGTGTGATCGTGATCGGCTGTCACCACAATCAATGTATTCGTCAGGTTGGGATCCGTTTGACGAACTTTGGCGATTGCAGCAGCAATGGCGTTGTCAAAAGCAATCGTATCTTGCAAGGCGCGTTTGGCATTGGTGGCGTGGAGGGCATGGTCGATTCTTCCGCCTTCAACGACCAAGGTATAGCCTTTGTTCTTTTTTGCCGACAAGATGTCCATGGCCTTGGTCGTCATCTCTGCCAAACTAGGCTCAACGGCTGGATTTCTGTCCAAGTCATAAGACATGTGGCCACCAGAGAAAGATGCATCCAATACGCCTTGATCAAACAAGGCAAAAAGTTTTGTCGAGGGATTGATAGCGACTGAGTTTAGACTTGGCAAGTCGTTTGCAAACGCATAGCCTTGGGTTTTCATCTCGGTGATCAAGTTTCTGCCGTCAGGGCGACCGGCCTTTTCAAGCGCAGAGCCAGTGCCATTGAAGGGGATGAAATATTTGCTGTTGCCACCCATCAAGACATCTACGCCGTTACCAAGAGCAGCGTTGAAGCCCGCGCCACCTGGAACGGCTTGTCTGGCGATGTCATACTCAGCATTTCTGTTGCAAATGTGAGAGAAGGTTGCCGCTGGCGTGGCGTGGGTCAGTCTGGCCGTGGTGACGATACCCGTTCCCATGTTATTGGCTTTTGCCAATTCCAAGAGGGTTTGGACTGGCTTGCCGTTGGTAGACGCGCAATTGTTCACTGAATTTGAAACACCTGTTGTTGCGTCTTTGCCAGGGCTCACAGAGGTGGTGTCAGAAGACATGGAAACCACGTCTGAGTTCATCTTCACACCCGTCATGTAAGCGGACATGGATGCAGCGCTCTCGGTGACTTGAAAATTTTGAGAAAATGTTTTGACGAATGCGGTGTCGGGTAAGGTGTCCATGGTCAATTGACCATCCTCTCCATAACCGTAAATTCGTGCTGCAGTTTGAACAGTGACGCCCATGCCATCCCCTAAGAAGAAGATGACGTTTTTTGGAGGGCTGTCACTTGATGAGCAAGCGCTTAACAAACCAATTGAAACCAAAGATAATAAAACTGATAAATATTTTTTCATGTTCGCCCTTTAAAATAAACCATCCCAACAATAATTGAAAATGATGTAAGTTCTGTGACATCGATATGTTTAATAAAAACCAAGGGTCGTTGGTTGTCATGAAAATGTCATCTGCTCCATTTATGCTAAAAAATTATTTATTATTTAATGACTGACCATGTCCAAGCAGCAAAACCTAGACGCCACACAGATACTGCGCTTAAGAGACGATATTATGGATAGCTTGGATGAAGAGCTAGAAAATGAATTTGAGGATGTGGGTTTTGGAAATCCCGAAAACTATTCTTCCAAAGCCATTGAATTTAGGCGCTTTTATTTTCGTGAATTGATCAAGCTACAAGGCGAATTGGTCAAGCTGCAAGACTGGGTGGTTGCGAACAAGCACAGAATGGTTATTATTTTTGAAGGCAGAGATGCTGCGGGCAAGGGTGGCGTCATCAAGCGAATTACGCAGCGCTTAAATCCTCGCATATGCAGAGTAGCGGCCCTACCTGCTCCCAATGACCGGGAAAGAACTCAATGGTACTTTCAGCGCTATGTTTCCCATTTGCCGGCTGCAGGCGAAATCGTCTTATTTGATAGAAGCTGGTACAACCGTGCAGGCGTGGAAAGAGTCATGGGTTTTTGCTCAGACGAAGAATACGAGGAGTTTTTTAAATCCGCGCCTGAGTTTGAAAAAATGCTAACAAGAAGCGGTATTCAAATCATCAAGTATTGGTTCTCTATTACAGATGATGAGCAGTATGCAAGGTTTTTAGGTCGCATCCATGATCCTTTGAAACAGTGGAAACTCAGTCCCATGGATTTAGAGAGTCGTCGTCGCTGGGAAGATTACACACGAGCGAAAGAGACGATGATTGAAAGAACGCACATCTTGGAAGCACCTTGGTGGGTTGTTCAAGCGGTGGACAAGAAAAAAGCCCGACTCAATTGCATCAGTCACTTGTTGTCTCAAGTCAAGTACACGGAAGTCAATCCACCGGAAATTGTCATGCCCGATCGTGTTAGAAATCCGAACTACATTCGCCACGCCATGCCCCAAGGGATGATCGTGCCAGAGAACTATTGAGCTATTTGCTTTTGGGGGCAAATTTATAGGGACTTCGTTGCTCAAGGTGCTCTACATACTGATTAACATGTTGTCCCTCTTGAATTAAAAACTCATCAACTGCTTTTGCAAATGAAGGGTGGGCCAGCCAATGGGCACTTTGAGTCATGACCGGTAAAAGAGCTCGAGCCATCTTATGCTCTCCTTGAGCACCACCTTCAAAGCGCTCAACACCTTTTTCAATGCACCAAACAATGGGCTGGTAGTAACAGGCTTCAAAGTGTAGACAGTCAACTCGCTCTAAGGCGCCCCAATAGCGACCATAAGCGACCACGGCCTTTTGGTCTTCACCCCTTTGAATGGCCACCAAACTGCAAGCGATGGGATTGCCTTGCCGATAGGCAATGAACATCACCCAATTTTCCGTCATTTCCGTTTTCATAAGATTGAAAAATGAAGGGGTTAAATACGGCGCGTTTCCGTGTTCTAAATAAGTTTGTTGGTAGCAGCGGTAAAAGAAATCCCACTCTTCATCCTTGATTTCAGTGCCCTCAAAGGTCTTGAAGGACACCTCGGCTTGGGATACTTTTTTTCGCTCTTGTTTGATCTTTTTTCTCTTCTCTTGATTCATTGAGAGTAAGAAAGCGTCGAAATGTTCAAAAGGTTGACCCTCAGAATCTGTATTTTGCCAATGAAACTGAACAGTGTGGCGCTCAAGCATGTGGCACTCTTGAGCAGCGTGTATATCTTGTGGGCTTGCATACAGCATGTGAAGTGAGGATACGCCCCAAGATAAGCATTGATCCAAGACGGCTTTGAGAAGCGGTGTTTTAAGAGCCTGGGATTTTGCAAGCAAACGCGTGCCTGGTACGGGGCTAAAAGGGGGGGCGATGAGGGCTTTGGGATAGTAATGCAGTCCATGGCGCTCGTAGGCTTGCGCCCAAGCCCAGTCAAAGACATATTCTCCATAAGAATGTGTCTTCAAATAAAGGGGGCAGGCTGCAAAAAGCTCTCCCTCAGAGCTTAGGGTGATGAATTTGCAGGTCCAGCCTGTGTTGCTGGTTGCACTCGCGCTTTCGTGCATGGCATTCAAGTATTCATAGCGCAAAAAGGGCGTTGGGACAGAATCAGACAATAAAAGTCCATTCCATTGGGTTTTTTCGATGCTCTGCATCGAATCATGCACCTCAATGACATAATTGGATTGATTCATAACCGTATTTTTATATGACTCTTAAAATTTCTATTGCACAAGTGAATGTCGTTGTTGGAGACATGGCAGGCAATGCTCAAAGGATCATCGACGCCGCCACCCAAGCATACCAAATGGGCACTCGGCTTTTATTGACCCCTGAATTGGCCATTTGTGGCTATCCGGCCGAAGATTTGTTGCTCAGACCTTCATTTATCCAAGCCTGCGATGATGCCTTAGATCGGGTGAGAATGGGCCTGGCCCATTTAAAAGACCTTCATGTGGTGGTGGGTCATCCAAGTGGTTCTGGGCGAAGCGGTCGCTCCGTTTCATGGAGTGAGAGACACAACCGAGCCAGTGTATTGAGTGAAGGCCAATTGATCGCCTCTTACGATAAGCGAGAGTTGCCCAATTACCAAGTATTTGACGAGCGGCGGTACTTCTCACCGGGAAAGAAAGTCTGTGTGTTCGAGGTCTTGGGTATCAAAATGGGGCTTCTCATTTGTGAAGATGCTTGGTTTGAGGTCCCCGCCTTGGACACCAGAGACCAAGGTGCTGAAGTGCTTTTGGTGTTGAATGCGTCGCCTTTTCATTCGGGGAAAGGCCAAGAGCGAGAAGAGGCGATGAAGGCGAGAGTGCTTCAAACGGGCTTGCCCTTGGTCTACGCGCACATGGTGGGTGCTCAAGATGAGGTGGTCTTTGAAGGGGGCTCCTTTGCCTTGAGCCATTTGGGTGAAGTTGTGGCCAGAGCGCCTTATTTTGAAGAGTCCTTGTTTCAAATCAGTTTGAATCCCTTGCAAGATTTTGCATTAAAGGGCGACATTGCACCCAGGGCCAGTCTAGAGGAGGACTTGTGGCGAGCTTTGGTCATGGGGGTGAAAGATTACGTTCAAAAAAATGGTTTTCCATCGGTGCTGCTGGGCCTCTCCGGTGGCATAGACTCGGCCCTTGTTTTGGCCATTGCGTTGGACGCTTTGGGGCGCGATCGCATCCACGCGGTCATGATGCCCTCTCCCTATACGGCCTCTATCAGTTTGGCGGACGCCTCAGAGATGGCCATACGGGTCGGAGTGAAGTACTCCGAGTTGAGCATCGTGCCTGAGTTTGATGCCTTTAAGGCCACTTTGGCCGCTTTGTTTGAAGGAAGAGCGGAAGACGCAACGGAGGAAAACATCCAAGCCCGTATTCGCGGGACTTTGTTGATGGCTTTGTCCAATAAGATGGGTGCCATTGTGCTCACGACGGGCAACAAGAGCGAAATGGCCACGGGCTATTGCACACTGTATGGCGACATGGCGGGGGGGTTTGCGGTCATCAAAGACGTGGCCAAAACCATGGTGTTTCGCTTGGCCAGGTGGAGAAATGAGCACAACCCGTTCAACACGGTTTCCAACCCCATCCCTGAGCGCATCATCACCCGTCCGCCAAGTGCTGAGTTGCGGGCGGATCAAACCGATCAAGACAGTTTGCCGCCCTATGATATTTTGGATGCGATACTTTCTCTGTACATGGAGGAGGACCACAGTGCGCAAGAAATCATCGACAAGGGTTTTTCTAAAGAGCATGTCGACTTGGTCACTCGATTGATTCGAATCAACGAATACAAGAGGCGCCAAGCGCCCATTGGCCTTAGAGTGACCCACCGAAGTTTTGGCAAAGACTGGCGTTATCCCATAACCAGTAAGTTCCGTGCATAATTGGGGTGTAAGAAAATACAGGAGACATCTTTTGAAACAAATTACTGCCATCATCAAGCCTTTTAAACTCGAAGAGGTGAGAGAAGCCCTTGCTGAGTGCGGCGTGACGGGTTTGACGGTGACCGAGGTCAAAGGTTTTGGTCGTCAAAAGGGTCATACCGAGTTGTACCGCGGAGCGGAGTATGTGGTTGATTTTTTACCCAAAATCAAAATCGAGGTCGTGGTGAACACGGACGATGTTGATCGTTGCTTGGATGCCATCATCAAGGCCGCTCACACGGGCAAAATTGGAGATGGAAAGATCTTTGTCACGTCCGTTGAAAAAGTTGTTCGCATTCGAACCGGAGAACTTGACAGCAACGCAGTCTGATTGGCTTTGCCAAAAGCCCATAGATTGGGGCTCGCTAGCTTGTCCATGGATCAATGTGTTGCCAAAGGGCGCAAGACCAAGCGGCTATACAAAAAATTAAACTCAACAAGACCGCAGCAGAGCCTAGATCTTTGGCCCTTTTAGAGAGTGCGTGCCAGTCAGCGCCATGTCGATCGATGGCTGATTCGATGGCTGTATTTAAGAGTTCCACCACCATCACCAAAATGAGCGTGCCAATGAGAAAGCACACCTCAAGCCAATTGGAGCCGAGCCAAAACGCACAGGGCAACAAGGCAACGAATACCCAAGCTTCTTGTTGAAACGCGGGCTCATACCAGCCCGCTTTTAATCCTGCCAGTGAAAACCCAAGGGCATGGTAAACACGGCTAAACCCTCGGCGTTTTTTTTGTGGGTTGAAGTTGTCAGTTTCTTTCATCTCTCAATTTTTACCCAGATGTATGACAAATGTATGATGCTTGTGTGAAGCTCTCAAGACTCTTTGGGATGATGCTCAACCAATTGAGTCTGAGACCATACATCGTGCCAAAACTGTTGATGCAGTTGAAAGCGGGCCAAGGTGGCCCAAACCGATATCCATCCCAGACACAAGACTGCACGCTCGGGCATGCTCAATGAAAAAGGCACGAGTGCCATCAACGGGGGAATGAACCAAACCCAAGAGCATACCCAACGTTTGAGGGCCAAGCTAGTGCTCAAGTGTTGTCCATTGAGGTCAAGCAACTCAATGCGCCAAGTTTTCATGGCCAGCGTTTGGCCACGTCTCCAAAAGTAGATAAAGTAGCTCGTTAAAACGCAAAATATGAAAGATTGAAAGATGGAGCGATAGGCCAATGATTTTGAGACCGTGTCTGTGGCGGCGCTGGGCATCAAAGCGTCAAGAACGATGGTGAAAAGTAAGCCTGATACAAAAACCACGCCAAAAATTAAAATTCCCTCATAGATAAAGCAAGCCATTCGCTTAAGGATTGAAGGAGTTTTTTGAGGGGTCATGAAAAAGTGGGGGCTTGGAGAACTAAAAACAAAGCGTCAGGGTCTTCTTTGTACTTGCCAGCCATGTGCTGCTTGTAGGCGAGGGAGTCAGGGTGCAGGACTGTTGCGCTTAGGGGGTAAAAGCGTTTGAGAGGCTATTTGATCGACTTGCAGTCGGGTGTGGCTGGGTTCGGTAGCTGGTTTGTACAAGGTCGTATTGTTAGCGCCAACGGCTTTGGGCTTGGGTGAGATGGCTGCGCTGTTGGGCATGATGTTTAAGTTTTGAGCGAGTTCATTCTTTTTGGCGGGATCCAAAGCTTGGTACTCTTGCCACTTGTTGAGTCGCTCATCGCCTTGAAATTGCTGAACTTGGGCAAAGATCACGCGAGCTTGAACTCTTTGTTGTGGGCTCAATAGGCTCCATTGTGTCATTCTGGCTTGAAGTTTTTCTTGGTCACTTGCAGTCAACTCGGAAAAGTTAGCAGACAGTGAAAGCCATTTTCTCTTTTGTGTCTCGCTCATTTTTGGCCACAATTCAACCAAAGGGCGCAGCGCCAACTTTTGCTTGGCATTCAGATCTGACCATTTGGGGTAAGCTGTCGAGGAAGTGGGATTGGACACAGGTGCTTTGCTGCTTTGCACCTTGTCTGAGGGGGTATTTTCTGATGAAGGGCTTGGCGTTTTGCCAATTGGGTTGCTGGGTATGGTGACAAGACCAGGTGCTTCAGTTGAGGGTGCTTCGGGACTTGGGGCCTGGGCTTGGACTGCAAGTGGCCAATGCAAGCCCAAAGTTAGGAGAAAAAGTAATATAAAAGAATTAATTTCTCGAAAAGCAATGAAGCCTGCTCTTTTTAATTGCAAAGCAATGCATTTTGAGAGCGTCAGAGTCTCAAAGTGAGGGCATAAAGCTTTCCAACTAAAAAGGCTCAAACTCATTGCTATTGCGGGCCTTCAATGGATTCCCTTGGAACACTTAAAAATTTCAAAAAGCCTGGATCTGTATAGGCATCAGGGGGGAGATCATCAAGCAACAAAGCTTGATCAACATCGGCGAGCTCACGAGCCCTAAAGTCGTTTTGATGTTCGTAAATGAACATAAGTCCCAGCAAAAGCACCAAAAGGGGAAGAAAAGAGACCATCTTTTCCCACAATTGCCCTGTACCAGGCCCTGCACCTAGGGTGGCGACTCCATTTTGGATGTGAATGCTCGCGCTGTAGACCGCGACAGGGGCCTTTTGCTTGCGAAGAGTCAGCGCACGCACCCTAGCGGCCCGGAGTCTTTCGCTCACATGGTGAGGGACGTCCTCCAAAGAGGTGTCCAGTTTGGTCACAATTCGTCTGGCGAAGATGTCTTGCGAGCTGAATGATTGTTCTAATCCATGGGTCATGGTTTAAGTCCTTTGGCGCTTAGTGCTAAATGTAGTGCTTGAATGGCTCTTGAGCAATGTGTTTTTACACTTCCCTCTGAACATCCCATTGCCGAAGCGGTTTCAGAAACGTCAAGCTCTTCCCAATAACGCAGCAGGAAGGCTTCTCGTTGACGTGCAGGGAGTTTTTTTATCTCTTCCTCGATTTCTAGGACATTTTGGGTGTGAGAAAAATTCTGTTCAGCACTTTCACCCATCATTGTGTCGTGTTCAGGCACCTTGATGTCCAAAAAATCCATCTCATCGGAGCCGGACTCAGATTCAAAATCGTTGAAATTGGAGAAAAGGGCGTTTTTTGTTTTTTGCCGCCTGAACCAATCTAGGGTGGTATTGGACAAAATCCTTTGAAACAGCATGGGGAGTTCGTTGGCGGGCTTGTCTGCATAGTGCTCCGCCAATTTCATCATGCTGTCTTGGACGATATCAAGTGCAGCCTCCTCGTCTCTCACGTGGTAGACAGAGCGCTTAAAAGCTCGTTTTTCAACGCTTTTTAGAAAGTCGGAGAGTTCTTTTTCTGTGGCCAAGGCGGGGCTGAGTCCAAATGCTGCTCTTTAAGCAAGGTTCGCAATGTATTTTCAACAATTATTAAACCATATTTATAACAAAACGTCGCTAAGTATTTCACTCTAAGGAAAAAAATGAGATAATCATAGGTTGTGTTCATTCGGCACATAAAAAAAACGGGTCTGGGTTTGACGTATCAACGTTTATGGCTACAGGTCTTAAGTCTTGACGTGATTTCACAAGAATGCACGAAGAGGCACCCAAGGTTTTTCAGTCAGAAATTCACTAAGGTTCAAAAATGGATTCCAATCAATCGCAACCCATTGGCGTTGCTACAAATCCACTTCACGCATACAACGCGTCTCCAGTTGAGCTGATGGGCTCTGAAGTGATGGTCAAAGCCCTACAGGCCGAGGGCGTTAAGTACGTCTGGGGATACCCTGGTGGGGCTGTTTTATACATCTACGACGCACTGTACAAACAAGACACGATTCAACACGTTCTGGTGCGCCATGAGCAAGCGGCAGTGCATGCGGCTGATGGTTATGCCAGAGCAACAGGCGATGTGGGTGTTGCCTTGGTGACCTCTGGCCCAGGAGTGACCAACGCAGTCACTGGTATTGCAACTGCGTACATGGACAGCATTCCATTGGTAGTGATCACGGGCCAAGTACCCACACACGCCATCGGTTTGGATGCATTCCAAGAATGTGACACCGTCGGAATTACTCGGCCCATAGTGAAGCACAATTTTTTGGTCAAAGACGTCAAAGACTTGGCCGTGACCATGAAAAAAGCGTTTCACATTGCCAGAACAGGCCGCCCTGGGCCTGTGGTGGTGGACATTCCAAAGGATGTCTCGTTCAATAAGACCATGTACCATGGGTACCACGAGAGCATTGAGATGCGCTCCTACATCCCGGTTAAAAAAGGTCACTCCGGTCAAATTAAAAAAGCCCTTCAGCTCTTACAAAACGCCAAGCGCCCCTTTATCTATACGGGTGGGGGCGTTTTGATGAGTGAGGCGTCTGATGAGTTGAGAACCTTGGTGGACATGCTGGGCGTGCCTTGCACCAGCACGCTCATGGGATTGGGCGCCTACCCGGCCTCGGACAGAAAGTTTTTAGGCATGCTGGGCATGCACGGCACAATTGAAGCCAACAACGCGATGCAAAACTGTGATGTGCTCCTCGCTGTGGGCGCTCGCTTTGATGACCGAGTGATTGGCAACCCCAAGCATTTCGCTCAAAACGAGAGAAAAATCATTCACATCGATATCGATCCTTCAAGCATTTCTAAACGCGTGAAAGTTGATATCCCCATCGTTGGCGATGTCAAGGACGTTTTGACAGAAATGATTGGAATGATTCGCGAGAGCGGTCATAAATCTGACCGCACTGCATTGGCCGCTTGGTGGGAGACTTTGGAGTTGTTGCGATCAAGAGACTGTTTGAAATACGACCGCAAAAACACCTCCGTCATCAAACCTCAATATGTGGTTGAAACACTGTGGGAAATGACCAAAAATTCTGATGCCTACGTGACCTCTGATGTGGGTCAACACCAAATGTGGGCCGCTCAATACTACCGTTTTGACGAACCAAGACGTTGGATCAATTCAGGTGGTTTGGGCACGATGGGCGTTGGCATTCCCTATGCCATGGGGATCAAGTTGGCCAAACCGGAGTCGGAGGTCTTTTGCGTGACAGGCGAAGGCTCGGTACAAATGTGTATTCAAGAGCTCTCAACTTGTTTGCAGTACAACACCCCCATTAAAGTCGTGGCGCTGAACAACCGCTACCTGGGCATGGTGCGTCAGTGGCAAGAAATTGAGTACTCAGGTCGTTATAGTCACAGTTACATGGATGCGTTGCCGGATTTTGTGAAGTTGGCGCAAGCCTATGGTCACGTGGGCATGCTCATTGAGCGTCACGAAGACGTGGAGCCTGCTTTGAGAGAGGCCAGAGCGCTCAAAGACAGGACCGTTTTTATGGACTTTAGAACCGACCCCACGGAGAATGTTTTTCCCATGGTGCAAGCCGGCAAGGGCATCACCGAGATGCTTTTAGGTAGCGAGGATCTTTGATTCATGTCTCTTTGAGGCATGAGGATTGATTTATTTTTTTGTTGAATCTATTGACCGCCAAGCCCAAGAATAACCCATTCATCGGCGAGGGCCTCAAAAAGAGGAAGCCATTTTGAAACACATCATATCTGTACTTTTAGAAAATGAGCCTGGCGCTTTATCGCGTGTGGTGGGATTGTTCTCAGCTCGAGGTTACAACATTGAGTCGCTGACGGTTGCTCCCACCGAGGACCCGAGCTTGTCTAGGATGACACTGCAAACTGCGGGTTCGGATGATGTCATTGAGCAAATCACCAAGCACTTGAACCGCTTGATTGAAGTGGTCAAGGTCGTTGATTTGACGGAGGGCCCCTATACGGAGCGAGAATTGATGCTTGTCAAAGTTCGCGCCGTTGGAAAAGAACGTGAAGAGATGAAGAGAATGGCCGATATCTTTCGCGGTCGCATCATCGATGTGACAGACAAGAGCTATACCCTTGAGCTGACGGGCGACCAAGCCAAGAACGATGCATTTTTGCAAGCCGTTGACAGTACCGCAATTCTTGAGACCGTTCGAACCGGTCCATGTGGTATTGGCAGAGGTGAGCGGATCTTAAGAGTTTGAATTAACAACGACCCCTATCTACAGGAGAAAACATGAAGGTCTATTACGATAAAGATTGTGATTTAAGTTTAATCAAAGGCAAAACAGTTGCCATCATTGGTTACGGTTCACAAGGGCATGCCCATGCACAAAACTTGAACGACAGCGGTGTCAAGGTTGTGGTGGGTTTAAGAAAAGGTGGCGCCAGTTGGGACAAGGTTGGCAAGGCCAATTTGACCGTGATGGAAGTCGCTGCCGCCGTAAAAGCGGCCGATGTGGTGATGATTTTGTTGCCCGATGAACAAATCGCAAGCGTTTACGAAAAAGAAGTTGAGCCCAATATCAAAAAGGGTGCCTCTTTGGCGTTCGCACACGGATTCAATATTCACTATAACCAAGTCAACCCCCGTGAAGATTTGGACGTGTGGATGGTGGCGCCTAAAGCGCCTGGACATACCGTTCGTTCGACCTACACGCAAGGGGGCGGTGTTCCTCATTTGGTCGCTGTTCATCAAGACCACACCGGTAAAGCGCGTGACTTGGCTTTGAGTTATGCCATGGCCAACGGTGGTGGCAAAGCGGGCATCATTGAGACTGACTTCAAAGAAGAAACCGAAACCGATTTGTTTGGTGAGCAAGCTGTGCTGTGTGGTGGTGCTGTTGAACTCATTAAAATGGGCTATGAGACCTTGGTTGAAGCGGGTTATGCACCAGAGATGGCTTACTTCGAATGTTTGCATGAATTGAAGTTGATCGTTGACTTGATTTATGAAGGCGGAATTGCCAATATGAATTACTCCATCTCCAACAATGCCGAGTACGGTGAGTATGTGACGGGTCCGGAAGTGATCAATGAAGAGTCACGTACCGCGATGCGCAACGCACTCAAGAGAATTCAAACGGGTGAGTATGCAAAGAGCTTTATTCTGGAAGGGCGAACAAACTACCCCAGCATGACCGCTCGTCGCAGACTGACTGCTGAGCACTCTATTGAAAAAGTGGGCTCACAATTGCGCGCCATGATGCCTTGGATTGCGAAGAACAAATTGGTCGACAAAACCAGAAACTGATTGCCCTTAAGTGTTTGACATCCAACCCTCTGACTGGCTGCAAAAGATAGCTGGCTAGAGGGTTTTTTATGGCCTATTGGTTTTAGATGCAAAGTGTTGTGTAGGTCTGTCGTGCGTTGCAGGAGTTGACATTCCAATGCAAATGATCGCAAAAGGCGCTCATCCTGATTTATAAACCCGGGGTTGACAGTTGTTTGGATTTGGCCACTCAGCAAACATCAACCAACAAGCACGCAGAAACAATTCCAGCCTTGAATGTCAGAGCTTGCTTCGTTCTCTATGGGCGCTTCAAAAAAGACTTGTCAGTATTGACTTCGCCATTTTGTCTGAATGAATAGAGAGAACCAGACAGGCCGAGTCTGATCAGTATGACGTCCATCGCACTTATATAGAGAAAATATTAACCCTGCCATGTCTTAAATGAAAAGCAGCACGGCAATCATCGCTCCTGATAAACAGGTCGAAAGCGTTCCAATCAGCAGGGACTTCGCGCCCATTTGAACGATCTCCCTTTGCCGATCAGGTGCCATGGAGCCTATTCCTGCAATGACAATGCCTAGACTGCCAAAGTTGGCAAAACCACATAGCAGATAAGTCATTAAAACTCTTGAGTGCTCACTCATTGCATTGGGATTTAATTGAGAGAGGTCTAGATAAGCGATGAACTCATTCAAGACCAACTTGGTGCCCATCAGTTGCCCTGCAATTTGCGTGTCCTTCCACTCGATTCCAAGGGTCCATGAGAAGGGCTGCATCACCCAGCCGATGACGCGTTGGATGGTTAAAGCAGAGCCGTCAAGGTAAGGTAAAAATTCAAGAATGCTATTGCCAAGGGACACCAGGGCCACCAAAACAATCAACATGGCAATGACACTTGCCAGCAAACGCATGCCTTGAAAGGTGCCATCACTGATGGCATCCATGGTGCTTTGGTATTTTCTATGTTTGTCCGTGCTCTGGATCAACGCCATGATGTATGTTTTCAAGCCATGGTTCTTAAGTTCTTGCGCCTCAGATCCTGAGGACGGGCTTTCTTGTAAAGGAATTTTTGGAATTGCAACCAGACTCAAGACAATGGCCCCTGGCGCACTGATCAAGGATGCGATGATCAAGTGGGTGACCACGTTGGGGACTGAGCTTTGTAGAAAGCTTGCATAAATCACCAGCACGGTGCCTGAAATGGTTGACATGCCGGTGCTCATGACAACAAACAATTCGGATCTAGAGAGCCCAGCCAAATAAGGCCTGATAAGTAGAGGTGCCTCAACGATGCCCACAAAAACGGTTGCAATGCTTGCAAAGGATGTAGCGCCCGATACGTTCAGTATCTTGCCAAGCAACCAAGCAAAACAACCGATGATCACGGGTAAAACTCGCCAGTAATAAAGGAGTGCTGACAATGCACTGAATATTAAAATCATCGGCAATGCTTGCAAGCCCAAGATAAAGGACATGCCAGGAGACTTTTCTTCAAAGGGCAGGGGTCCTCCGCCCAAATATCCAAATACAAGCGACGTGCCTGCTTGGGTGGCTTTTTGAAGTTGAAGGACAGTTTCGTTCAAGGAACTCAAAAAACTTTGGATGAAGGGGACCTTTAAAAGCAGCACAGCCAATACAAATTGAAACAGCAGTCCTTTGAGCAAGCTGATGAAGTCAATGTGTGAGCGGTTTTCAGACACGCCAATAGTGATCAGTAAGATGATCACAATACCAATCAAAGATTGATAATTTTCCATGTGCAGGCCTTCGCTTAAAACGATTGAAATTCACCCGTCGCTCAAGCGCCCAACCGAATTAAATCATCGTGGGTCAAATGCTCTGTTTGTTGTCCTATCCAACCAAGCAGTCTAGATTTCCAGTTTAAAAAAGAGGCGGGCGCTTTGACAGCAGTATACTCAAGTCGGCTTTGAGCGCCACGTTTTCGCTTAAAGTCACCTGCACCAGAGCTGTAATTGAGCAAAAGTTGGTGCTCTAAAGTGTACTGATAGATGCTAGCAAATAACAGTCGATAGATCCCTGGCTTTGTCTCGCTTTCAAAATAACCCAAAGCTGGAACAGTTAAAGTATCCCCAATTTGGTGCAGTAAAGCAAAGGCTACTATCTCCCCTTCTTCATTGATCAAATTCAAACAAGACATCCATTTGGTATTGATCATGTCTTTAAAGAATGCGGGTGTGTAATTGGCATTGTAGACACTGTGTTTTTTGATGTAAATGAGTTCATACAAAGACTGAAGGCGCTCAGCTTGTAGGTCATCAATCAAGTCCATCGATGAGACTTTGAGTTTGGATTTCTTTAAGGCACTTAAGTCTCTTGTGAGATGTGAAGGTTTTACTTTCATGCCCATTCGAAGATCGAATTCATAAACTACGCGTGCTGGCAA
Organism: Comamonadaceae bacterium; assembly: GCA_947475685.1. Lineage (GTDB taxonomy): Bacteria > Pseudomonadota > Gammaproteobacteria > Burkholderiales > Burkholderiaceae_C > Limnohabitans. The sequence continues at coordinate 33,203 of CANJNC010000011.1, forward strand.
AGCCACAAAACCTATTTTTTTAAGATCGAGAATCAGTTGCTGGTGTTTATACATCAGCAAATTTCGAACAAATATAAAAGAACTTAAATGTTGATGTTTAAAAGATTGACACGTCTGAAATAAAGCAGTGTCGTCAGCTGTACGCCATACATTGGTTGAGATTGGAAAGTTTCCAACAATTGCGTTGTCACTCATGCCAATCGAGTTGGCCAAGTGCGAGAAGATCTTAAGGAGTGCTTTTAAAAAGCAATGGCCTTGTAGTTCATCTGCTGCGTAGTCAAACCACGCAATTTTTGGCGAAGTGATGTAGCAAGATGCAAAGGGCTTTTGTTTGTGAGTGATGGTGATCGGCAAGGCGCCAGGCTCCCAGTGGAGTTCTGCGCCCGCATTCACCATCCACTCTTGGAGCGAATGAGCCCAGGGGGCTATTTTCTTCAATGGTTGAATCTATACAAATGCAACGCGCCATAGATTCCTGAGCGATCTTGCGGACCCAAGGAGTCAGAGATTTGATGGTCTCTTGTCCACTGATCGGCCAGGGGTCCTGTCAAACAAGCATCAACAGGCGATTGAGAGCCAGCCGTTCTGAAGATGACCCTTGCACCTGGTTTGGCCGCTTGGGTGATGGCTGTCCATACGGCAGTCAATTCATGAGGTGTCATCCAATCTTGAGCATCTAAAAGGTTCACAATATCAACTGATTGGGGGCCTAGGTTGATCAGCTTATCTCTGATGTTGTTGTGCTCAATTGAAATTTTGTGAACGCAGTCACGTAAAAAAGCATAATTTTCTTTAACCAAATATGGCGGAAGCGCACTTTGACCCGACTCATCGTATTTTCTTGCATAGGCTTGCCAAGCAAAATAGTTGTCCTTGATTGGTACAACAGTGGCCAATTGTCTAGCTCTTTGTTTTAAGATTTCTGACATTTGTTCTGGCTTGTTGTCACACAAAGCCAAGTGCTGACTTGGAGGAATACCAAGGTTGTACAAAGCGTAAGGACTGCTGCAAATTTTAGTAACCAGTCTAGAGTCGAAAATCTTAGCGACTTTTTGGTCAAACCAAATCTTTTGATCTTCAACAGTTTTTTGCTCTAAAAGTTCAGACAATTTCACGCCATGTAATTTTGCCCCCATGTGGATAATTCCAATGATCTGACCGAGCAGACCGTATTTGTAAAAACCTTTGGCAAACATTTGAATCCTCTTGGATCCAAACGGTCCGCTTTCCCAGTACGCTCGGCTTTCTTGATCCAATTGAGGTGAAATGATCGCATTGTAGATTCTGACATTGCTCGTTGATTTTGCAATGCCAAAAAATCTAAAGAAGTCTTCGTGGTACTCCAGTGTTTTGAGCGCTGCAATTTTCAAGTGATTCAAAGCAATGTGAGCATGATTGAGATCCACAACGGAAATTTTTGCGGGATTTGCCATCAAATAGGACAAGGCGTTGCACCCGCCAGAGGCAATGGTGAGCATGTGATCGGTGCTTTTGATCTGTAAGGCATTCATGTCCACCATAGGGTCTTCCCAAATTTGTGTATAAACCAAGCGATCGAACCACATTGCAAAAATTTTATCTTTCAGCGTTGTTTTGGATTTGTGTCCAAAAACTGCGTTGTTCAACAGTACTTTTGATTTCTTTAGGCTGAGTGTTGGACTTGAAGTTGTATTCATGAGTGAAAAAAATCCCTATGGATGAAGATATGTATCCAATTGTGGATCACTAATATTTCATTTGAATGTTACTTTTATTACTTTTTAGTGACTTAACAATTTTTATCAACTTCAACATTCAAGGCTTGGACAGATCGTTGCGATCGTTTTTTTAAAATTTAAGCACATAAGATTCAAAATGTCACAAACCTTTAATGTGCAAAAGGTAATATATTTGCAAAATAATGGACACAAAAATGTCAAATTCAGTTGTAAAAAAAAGCATCTTTATTTTCTGGGCAATGACTGTACTTTTAGCAACGCCTGGTTGTGCAATCAACACCTTTGTAGTCGATCAAGTGGCAAAGAACCTTGTATCAGAGGATGACCATGAACAAGATCTATTTTTAGCTCGGGATGCCAGTCCTTTTTATTTAAAGTTGACAGAAAATTTATTGATCCGTTCGCCCGCAAATTTAAACTTGGCACAAGCCGTTTGCAGTGGTTTTACACAGTATGCATATACATTTATTGCATTTGAAGCAGAAAAAATTGAAGGCAGTGACTACAAGCGTGCAGAGGTCTTAAGAGAGAGGGCCTCCAAGATGTATGCGCGTGCATTCAATCATGGGATGAAAGCATTGGATTTGAAGTTCAGTGGTTTTGGTGCAAAGCTTAAAGCCTCAGGCAATATGGACCCTAAAGTTATACCATCAACAGATGTAGGACTTCTTTATTGGACGGCGGCTTCTTTGGGCGGTTGGATATCAACCGCCAAGGACATGCCGGACTTGGTTGCAGATTTCCCCATTGCCCTTCGTTTAGCGCATTTGGCGTGGCAAATAGATCCGTCCTATTCTCAAGGTTCTTTGGCAAGCCTCATGGGTAACTTTGAGTGGGCCAACCCGAACGGATCAAAGCCATTGGCAACACAATATTTCGATTGGGCAATTCAATATTCAAAAGATCAAAATGCAGGTCCCTTTGTCTCCAAAGCAGAAAAGGTTGCTGTGGCAATGAAAGACAGGCGAATGTTTGAAAAACTTCTCAATCAAGCAAAAGAGATCGCTCAAAAATACCCAAATTTACAAAATGAGGCCATGCGTTTGCGTGCACAATGGTTACTTGAAAACGAAGACGAGCTTTTTGAAAGTTGAAGATGAACTTAAACCGATTGGTCCGAATTTTTTCATGTTTGGTTTTTCTTGCTTTTGCAAGTTCAAGCTTTGCAGCGGACAAGCCCTTGAGGATGGGGACACTGGCACCCAAGAACTCTCTTTATTACAGACAACTCATTGAAGTCGCTGAGGCGTGGAAAGGTGCCGCAGGGGGTAATTCAAAGTACACCGTGTACGCAGACGGTAGCCAAGGAGGAGAGACAGAGCTTGCCAGAAGGATGCGAATTGGGCAACTGCAAGGCGCGCTCTTGTCAGTGGTGGGTTTGAAGGAAATTGAACCCTCTATCAGTGCATTGCAGTCCATGCCCTTGCTTTTTAAAAGCTGGGAAGAGCTTGATTTCGTTCGGGAAAAGATGCGTCCTGGCATGGAGAAGAAATTTCTTGAAAAGGGATTTGTTGTCTTGGCTTGGGGAGATGCAGGCTGGGTCAGGTTCTTTTCAAAGGAGCCGGCTTTTAAGCCAGATGATTATAAAAAGATGAAGTTTTTTTCCTGGGGAGGGGAGCCCGAACAGCAAGAGATCATGAAGAGCTTGGGCTATACGCCCGTTCCTTTGGAGACGACAGATATTTTACCGTCTATACAAACGGGCATGATTTCTGTGGTTCCCTCTACACCGTATTTTGCAATGGCCAGTCAAATCTACAACACAGCCAACAACATGCTTGAGATCAATTGGGCACCGGTCGTTGGAGCTTTGGTGATCACTAAAAAAGCATGGGATGAGATGAGTCCTTCAACCCAAGAAGCGGTTCGATCGGCTGGCGACAAGGCGGGAGATCAAATCAGGATCAAAGCCCGCCTAGAAGTTGAAGAGGCGGTAGAGGCCATGAAAAAGAGAGGTTTGATTGTGAACAAACCCTCGCCAGAGCAAATGAAAGAGTGGAACACCCTTGCTGCAAACTTGTACCCCAGGATTAGGGGAGCAATGGTCCCGGCAGAAACGTTTGATGAAGTTTTCAAACATTTAAATACATACAGAGCTGGCAAGCAAAAGTGAAATTGAATCAAATCAAACTGGATGAAATTATTTCATCCCTAGCCTTGATTTTAATGGCAATCATTCCAGTGATTGAAATCCTTGCCCGTCCAGTACTTGGCAAAGGTATTGAAAACGCTCCAATTTTGGTTCAACACTTTGGGCTTGTGATGTCCATGTTTGGGGCCATTGCAGCTTATCGTTTTGGACATCTTTCAAGTATTGGCGTTATATTCAACTCGTTTAAGATTCCTGCACGAATCTTATCGAGTTTAATCTGTGGCTTATTGTGCTGGGCGTGTTGGCATTTTGTGAGCACTGAAAGATCGGCCAATCAAATGTTGGCTTATTCAATACCTTTGTGGATTTTACAATTGGTCATGCCAATTGGATTCTTGCTCTTGAGTTGGCAAATCGTCTCTGAGGGTTTGAATTTATTTTTATCTAAAGCCGTTGCAATTTTAAGCGTGAGCGTCATTAGTTATTTGCTTTTTCAGTTTTTTGAATCAAATGCAACGTCGATATGGCCCATGCTGTTGATTTTGGTGGTTATGTTTTTAGGCGGTGCACCCATATTTTCCATCATTGCCGCTTTGGCTTTGGGATTGTTTTTGCAAGATGGTTTGCCACTGTCCTCTGTGGCTTTGTCGCATTATCAAATCACGGTCAACCCATCGTTGCCTGCGTTGCCCTTATTTACGCTGGCTGGGTTGGTTTTTGCATCGACCGGGTCGGCCAAGCGTTTAGGGCTGTTATTCATGGCTGTGTTTGGCACGGGTGTCAGAGGGACCGTGTTTGCAACAACCGTTTTATGCTCATTTTTCACGGCCTTTACTGGAGGCAGTGGGGTGACCATTTTGGCGCTTGGAGGCTTGTTGCTCCAACTGTTAAGTGACACTGGATATTCGAAAAAAAGAGGGATTAGTCTTGTGACCAGTGCGAGTGCCCTTGGTGTTTTATTGGCACCTTCTGTACCACTGATCATGTATGCGATTATTGCTCGCGTACCGATCAACGATATGTTTTTGGCAGGTCTTGTGCCAGCATTGGTCATGGTCTTGTCATTGTTGGTATTTGGTGGATATCTAAAGAAGGAAAATCAATTTGAAGCAAAAGAGCATGTCCATGCTTTTTCATGGTTGAGATTAAAGCAGGCGAGTTGGGATGCAAAATGGGAAATTTTGACGCCATTTGTTGCTATAGGTTCCCTGGTCAGTGGGTTTGCAACGCCTACTGAAAGCGCTGCGATTACAGCCGTTTATGCCATCGTCACTCAAATGATCTTTAACCGAGAATTGAGTTTGGAGCAATTTAAACACTCATTGCTTAAGTGCACACAAATTATTGGGGGTGTCATGTTGGTCCTTGGCATGGCATTGGGCATGACCAATTACTTAATTGATGCGGGAATTCCTGACCTGGCAATCCAATGGGTTCAGGGCATCACGAGCAATAGATATGTTTTCTTGCTTGCGCTTAATGTATTTTTATTTTTTGCTGGTGCGCTGATGGAAATTTACGCAGCCATCGTTGTATTGGTGCCCTTGTTGTTGCCCTTGGCGCTGTCTTATGATATTCATCCGATTCATTTTGGCATTATCTTTTTGGCCAATATGGAGATGGGATTTTTATGTCCACCTGCGGGCATGAATATATATTTCGCATCCGCTGTATTTAACCAACCTTTAAAGGATGTGGCCCTCTCCATTTGGCCAGCATTGATTGCTATTTTTATCGGAACTGTTATTATTTCTTGGCTTCCGTTACTGAGCACTGGCTTGCCTCAGTTTTTCAAATGATCTCACTCTACCTTAGGCATTTAGATTGATTAGTCGGCGCTCACTTCAACACTTGTTGATTATTTGTTTAGTCAACTGCATGTGCACTTTGGCTTTAAATAGCTTTGCACAAAGTAAAACTCCTCCAAAACCGCTGGTGCTTCTCATTGGAATTGATGGTTTTAAACCAAGTTACTTGACACTGGGTGTGACACCTCGATTAAAGTCCTTGGCGCAATCTGGCGTTCTTGCAAAGGGTTCTATTTCTGCATTTCCATCTTTGACGTTTCCAAACTTTGTGAGTTTGGTGACGGGTCTAACGCCTGATCACCATGGAATTGTGAACAACACCATGACCGATCCAGCAACCGATCAACTCTTTACTTTGAGTTCAAGAGAGGCCGTTGAGAATCCCTTTTGGTGGACGAAAACCACTCCCATTTGGACCAACTTGAGACAACAAGGCGGTATAGCCTCTGCTATGTTTTGGCCTGGTTCTGAGGTTGAAATCAACGGCAGTCGCCCCAACGACTGGGTGCGATATGAGCATGGCATGTCACACGAAAGAAGGCTTGAATATTTGGTGTCTTGGTTGTCCAGAGGAGAGACTTTAAGACCCAATCTTGCAACACTTTATCTCTCTGATGTTGACTCTGCTGGGCATGAGTTTGGGCCAGACAGTGAACAAGTTAGGGATGCAGTTGCAAAGGTCGATCAGACTATTGGAGCATTAATCGATGCAATTTCAAACTTGGGATTAAAGGAGAGAACGACCTTTGTACTTGTTTCTGACCATGGTATGGCCAGTACGCCTGCGGCCAAGTCCATCGATGTCAGTCAATTACTAAAAGATTTTCCAAAAGCCAAATGGGAGTGGCAAGGTGCAACTTCTGCTGTCAGACTCAATGGTGAAAATGGATTGCAAGTTCTAAATGTACTGTCTCAGCAATCCAATCTTGATTGTTATGAGAAAGGTAAGTTGCCGCAAAGCTTTAAGTTTGGTACCCACCCAAGAATTCCAGAGATCGTTTGCGTGTCCAAAATGGGTTACACCGTTACAGCCAACCCTTACCGCAAGGGGCCGCTTGGTCAACATGGGTTTGACCCTCTGTTGACTGAAATGCATGGACTCTTTTTGGCATCAGGCCACCGGATCAAACCTGGCGAATTGGGCTTGATCGAGAACATCGAGGTTTACCCACTCTTATGCCAACTGCTCGGTATTCTTGAGCAAAAAAACGATTCCAAGCACCTCTTAAAAGACATCGTTTTGAATTAATCCTTGTTTAGTTTATCAGTTAAAAAGGCACCAAATGAGTGCCTTTTTCTATTTGCGAGAAAAATTATTTAATTTGATATTAAAGTTTTATTTATTTTTGTGGTTTTTGTGTTTTTGACTTTAAGAATGAATTATTTTAACTAGGGTAATCCATGGATGTCACAAGAATGTAACTTAGTTTTCGCACAATGACTTGATGCGCAGATTCCCTTACCAAGCTAGGAAAAAGTCACGAATTGAAATCATTCCAATGATTGATGTGATGATGTTTTTACTGGTTTTCTTTGTGCTCATTAGCATCAATGTGATTCCCGCTTTGGGCATCAAGATGAATTTGCCCAGCTCCAATTCTGTCAAAGAGGAGCATCCACCCATTCGTGTCATCTTAAGCATATCAGCTGATGGGTCTTATCAGCTTGATGGGCAAAGCTTTGCTTCGCTTGAGAGCTTAAAGTCGGCCTTATTGGGTCTTAAACATCAAAACGAAGCCAAGTCCAGTCAAAACGCCTTGATCAATTCAAGTCCCCGCCTCGCAGTCATTATCAATGGAGATGAGCAGTCTCCACTACAGCGTTTGGTGGATGTCATGGACATGCTCAAGTCAAGTGGCATTGATTCAATGACCATTGCGTCAAAGAAAAAATAAAAGATATGAATGCGGCGCTTCAATGGACTTATGAAAAAAGAGACCCCATCTCTTTTGTCAGCGCATTTCTTTTGGGATTGTTGGTTTTGTTGCTGATTCAAGTATCTGCAATCAATTTTTCAAAAAACGCTGATGTTGAAATGACGGCTTTCATTGAATCGCCTCCTGTGCCTGAAATCATCAAACCACTCGAACCCATTAAGAAGGTGATCGAGAAACAAGAAATCCAAAAGAGAGCGGAGCCTGTGATGCCAAAGCAGGTCACCTCTCCTTTTGCAACCGAAGCGCCCAAAGAAGCCAAGCACGTCGAGACCCCAGTGCCCCTGGAAAAACCTCAAGTCCTTCAAGCACCTCAACACATCACGCCTCCTGCGCCTGTTCCATCTGCTCAACCTGTACCTTCAACTGCAAGTATTTACGAAGCTCAGTTGAGATCTTATTTGGAGAAGATCAAACGCTATCCCACCATTCGAGAGGCGCGACTCACCAGACCACAGGGTGCTGTTCGTGTTTGGTTGGAGATTTCTAGAAACGGGCAGGTCCTAGGCGTGGGTGTCATGACGTCATCGGGCTCGAATTTATTGGATGGAGAGGCTTTGAAAACCTTGAAAACCGGTTCGTATCCTGCTTTTCCTGAGGATGCGTATGTTGGTGAAAATGCCCATAAGTTTTCTGCAACCCTTAATTACACCCTTGAGCCTCAATGAATTGAGGGTTTGGTTGCAACAGTTTTGTTTTTTGAGATTTTAAAGTTCAATTATTTTTAGGAGAAAAAATGAAGAAGTCGAATCGTGTTTTCCAACTGTCCTTGTTGAGCATTGCTCTTTTGAGCACGGGATATTTTTCATCCGCCATGGCGCAAAAGGCGCCTACCGATGTGGGTACCGTCAAAATCACGGGTGAGGGTGATGCATTGGGCAATGGGCTTTTGATTGATGAAGACGGTGTAAAAACAAAAAGCACTGTTACAAAAGCTTCGATTGACAAAGAGCGTCCAACCGCCAATGCATATCAAGTTTTGAACTTGATGCCCAGTGTCAATGCATCGAGCTACGATGCCACAGGACTTTTTGGCGGGAATTTAAGAGTGAGAGGTTTTAACAGTGATCAAATGGGTTTCACCATCAATGGCGCTCCTGTCAATGACTCTGGTAACTTTGCCATCTATCCACAAGAGTATTCTGATATTGAGAACATGTGCGAAGTCTTCATTACACAAGGATCTGTGGACACCGATGCACCCCATGTAGGCGCCTCAGGCGGTAATGTTGGCATGGTGAGTTGTTCACCCAAGGACAAATTTGGCGGTAAGTTTTCCGGCTCATTGGGCGATTTGAACTTCAAGCGTTCCTTTTTGCGACTTGATACCGGTTTAATAGGCAAGGAGCATCCCTTTAAAGCCTTTATCTCCTACTCGGCTGCTTCAGTTGATAAATTCAAAGGGCTTGGTGGCGCCAATCGCCATCACACAGATGTTGGTTTAGATTGGAAGCTGACCGATAACACAACATTGACATCCAACTTACTTTACAACTTTGCTGTAAATAATAATTTTTTGACTCTGACCAAAGCGGAGTTTGCTCAAAATCAAAACCTTGATTTCAGCTCCACGGTACCTCAGCACCTGGCATCGGGCTCGGAGAACACCACTGCCAATTTTGGTACCAGCAGCGCTGGTGCAACGCCAAGAACCAAGTTGGCTTACTACAACTACTCTTTGAATCCATTTGAGAACTATCTCTTCACCTCACGTTTGCAAACTCGAGTTGATGATAAATTGACCCTGAGTGCAGAGCCCTATTTTTGGTACGGTTATGGCACTGGTGGTACTCAGCAGACAACGCTTGCCGAATCAAGCACTGGATTTCGCGCAGGGATTGCAGATATCAACAAAAATGGCAATACAACCGACACAGTCGGTATCTACAGAGGAAGTGTGACCGAGACGAACCGCCCAGGCATTACATTCAAAGCCAATTACGACCTAGGCGATCACAAGATTTTGGCCGGATTGTGGATGGAGCAAGCTCGTCATCGTCAAACTCAGCCTGCGACCACCATGGACAACAGTGGAACTGTTTCTGACCTTTGGCTAAGAAATAATTTATTGAAATACAACGATGGTAGTTTGTATGAGGGTAGAAATTACAAAACCGTATCCACTGCTTACTCCTTGTTCTTACAAGACACGATTTCCATGGGTCGCTTGGACGTCGTTCCTGGTGTGAGATTTTCTTCCATCAAGCGTGACTTTACCAACTACGCATCAAGTGGATCTGGCTTAGGAGCAGATTATTCTACTGACAGAACATTCACCAAACCTTTGATGTCTTTAGGTGCGCGTTACAAAATCGACGACTCATTGCAAGCTTACGCAAACGTTTCACAAAATTTGCGTGCCCCGTCTAATTTTGTCTTGGCAGGCTGGGTCACTGGCGGAACGTATGCCAATGGCGCATTGACTGGATATAAACTTGTTGCTAACAACTCCATTCAAGCTGAGACATCGGTTGCGACTGAGGCTGGTCTGCGTATCACTGAGGGAGATGTCAAAGGATCAGTTTCATTGTTCCAAGTCAACTTCAAGAATCGAATTGCTCAAGGATTCAATCCTGACACGGCCACTTACACTGACTACAACGTTGGGGACTCGACCATCAAGGGTTTAGAGCTGCAAATGGGCACCAAGCCCGTCAACGGTTGGAGTGTGTTTGGTTCTGCAACGTACACGCAAAGCACAATCTCTAACAACTTTCCCGCAACGGCAACAAGCACCTTGCCCACTGCTGGCGCCACGTTCCCTGACACACCTCAGTGGATGTATGCTGCCTCTGTGCAATACGCTTCTGGCCCTTATCTCGCGTCCTTGTCTGGTAAGTACACGGGCAAGCGTTACACCACACTGGTCAACGACGAGTTCTTAGATGCCTATACGGTGTTTGACTTGAATGCGGGCTATCGCTTTGACAATGGTGCTTTCTTCAAGAGCCCAACAGTGCGTTTGAATGTGAGTAATTTGTTCAACAAGAACTATTTGATTGCCAATTCTGGAAGTGGCTCAAACATCACCACCTCCACAACGGCAGCCAGTTCACAAGGCGGTGGTTTTCCAAGCTACTATGTTGGAGCGCCCAGGTTTGTCAGCATGTCTTTTAGCTCAGACTTCTAAAAGTTCATGACTGAGTTTTTACACCAAGCCTCATTTGGGCTGATGATCATCTCTGCCATCATTGCAACCGTGGTGAGTGTGGAGAGGATCATCTTCTCCAGTATGAATCTCAAGCGTGCAAAACTTTTGACAGCCAGCATCGACACACAAAGAGGCTCTATGGGGTCTTTGTTGGGCCAAGATGTGGTGTCTGAAATGGTGCAAAAACTCTTGGACGATAAGGCTCAAAACTTTGCACCTGCTGTTCAACAAGACAGGGCTGACGCCGCATTTATTCACGCAAAAGATGAATTGGGCGATAGACTTTGGATGCTTGACACGATTGTGACCGCAGCGCCATTGATGGGGCTCTTGGGGACCATTTTTGGCATTGTGGATACCTTCTTGGCACTTTCCAAGTCCGGTATGTCTGACCCCGCGGGGGTCAGTGCAGGCATTGGAACGGCTCTTTACGCCACAGCTCTGGGGATTTCTATTGCTTTGATAGGCCTTTTTGCCTTTAACTTTTTGAGTGACCGCAATGAGAGAATAGGTGAGCATTTGAAGATGTTGATTTTGCGTCTTTAAGCTTCAACCTTTGATGAGGCACACCCGCCGCTAACTGGATCTTGAGCCAGTTGGCGGCCTTTTTTTATGTGTTCGATCAGCCCATTCCTTCATTGGGGTGAGTTTTCTGCGCTTTGTGCTCAATGGGGTTCCCTTTGAGGGCTTCAAATTTACCTTAAGTGTTTGATTTCATTTGAGAAAAACTCATTTTTTGAAATGAATTAAAAAGTTCTCTTAGCCCATTACAATCAAAGGCAACAAGATTTACCAAAGGTGCTGCCTTGAATTATCCACATCCTATTTTGGCAAGAGAAGGTTGGCCTTATATTGCCATGAGTTTGATTGCAGCCTTTGTGGCCCACTGGCAGGGAGGGTGGGCCTGGGGTTTGCTCTTTGATCTGATGGGTGTTTTTGTCATCCAGTTTTTTCGTGACCCTCCCAGAGAAATTCCCCGTGAAGAGGATGCGGTTTTGTCGCCCGCAGATGGTCGAGTGATCAAGGTCGAGCGGGCTTTTGATCCTTACGCCAATCGAGAAGCGATTTTGATCAGTGTATTCATGAATGTGTTCAATGTTCATAGCAACCGAGTGAGCGTGAACGGCACCGTCAGCAAGATTGAGTATTTTCCGGGTAAGTTTTTCAATGCAGATTTAGACAAGGCCTCTACAGAAAATGAGCGCAATGCCATGGTCATTGAAGCTGAATTTGCCGGGCACTCCAAAACCATCACTTTGGTGCAGGTTGCAGGCCTGATTGCCAGAAGAATCCTTTGCTATGTCCAAGTTGGAGATCAGCTTCAAAAAGGTCAGCGTTATGGGTTCATTCGTTTCGGCTCTAGAGTGGACGTGTATTTACCCATCGACGCGATCGTGAAAGTTTCTCCTGGAGATAAAGTCTCTGCGACCATGACCATTTTGGCTAAATTAAGCTGATGGGCTTTGAGCATTTAAGTACTTGTATTTTAAGGATTGAAACAGATGAATTCCCTTGAGCCCTCTGAGGTGAAGCACAGCGCTAGAAAGCCCCGCAAAGGGATTTACATGTTGCCCAATTTGGTGACATTGGCTGCTTTGTTTGGTGGTTTTTACTCCATCGTGATGGCGATGAACGATCGCTTTGACGCGGCCACCATGGGTGTTTTTTGCGCCATGATTTTGGACAGCTTAGATGGCCGTGTTGCTCGCATGACCAATACGCAAAGTGCGTTTGGTGAGCAAATGGATTCTTTGGCCGATATGGTGTCCTTTGGAGCAGCTCCTGCCTTGATCTCTTATGAATGGGCCCTAAAGGGCTTGGGTCGCTGGGGCTGGATAGCTGCATTTTTGTACTGTGCCTGCGCTGCGCTGCGTTTGGCCAGGTTCAATGTGAACACGAGCGTGGTAGACAAGCGATTTTTTCAGGGCTTGCCTTCCCCAGCTGCCGCGGCGGTCATCGCGGGTTTTATTTGGCTGATCAACGACGCGGGTATAGAGGGCCCAACGGTTGCTTGGGGGATGTTTGCGCTTAGTTTATTCGCAGGTTTGAGCATGGTGACCAATGCGCCTTATTACAGTTTCAAAGATATTCAAATGAAGCAAAGCGTCCCCTTTGCAACCATTGTTTTATTGGCCTTGATCATTGCCGTCATCAATATCCATCCGCCCACCGTCTTGTTTGCTTTGTTTGTCGGGTACGCTTTATCTGGTTACCTCATTTACGCTTGGCGAAAGGCCAGCGGCTTACAAACAAGCGTGATCAGCACTTCAACGCATGAACCCGAAGAGTCTGGGCTTCACGACTTGGAGCCGGAAAAAGACGATCAACCCAAACAGCCGCAACGCTAAAAAACAACGCTGCAAAATCCTTCCAATTTGCCCTCAAGATAATTGTGTTAAACTTCATATCATGAACAAATTGCTGTCTCTGCTATTGCTGCGCTTTAACGGGCGGAGTTAGACGCGAGCGTTCAAACCCCAAAGAAGCCCGTATGCAGTCGCAACGGGCTTTTTTGTTGTGCGGCTCGGGTGAATTGGGAAAAGTCAAAAGAAATTAATTGCTAAGGAGTATTTCATGGCCGACAAATTGATCATTTTTGATACCACATTAAGAGATGGTGAGCAGTCCCCCGGGGCCTCTATGACCAAAGACGAGAAGTTGCGCATTGCTCGTCAACTGGAGCGCTTGAAGGTGGATGTGATTGAGGCAGGCTTTGCGGCGAGCTCCAATGGTGACTTTGAAGCCGTGCAATCCATTGCAAAAACCATCAAGGACTCCATTGTTTGCTCGCTCTCAAGGGCAAATGATCGAGATATCAGTCAAGCTGCTTTGGCTCTTAAGAGTGCTCAGCAAGGACGAATTCACACCTTCATTGCAACCTCGGCGCTTCACATGGAGAAGAAGCTTCGCATGACGCCTGAACAAGTGCTCGAGCAAGCAAAACTCTCGGTTCGATTTGCCAAAAATTTGGTCGCCGATGTTGAGTTCAGTCCAGAAGATGGCTACAGAAGCGACGAGGATTTTTTGTGCAGAGTCATTGAAGCTGTGATTGCCGAAGGGGCAACGACCATCAATGTGCCTGACACGGTAGGTTATGCGGTGCCTGAGTTGTACGGCCAGTTCATTAAAAATTTACGACAACGCGTGCCCAACAGCGACAAGGCCATTTGGTCCGTTCATTGTCACAATGACTTAGGCATGGCTGTGGCCAATTCCTTGGCCGGCGTGATGATTGGAGGCGCAAGGCAAGTGGAGTGCACCATCAATGGCTTGGGCGAGCGTGCAGGTAACTGCTCACTTGAGGAGATTGTGATGGCGGTCAAAACCCGCAAGGACTACTACGGTTTGGAGATCGGCATCGATGCCAAGCACATTGTGGCGACCAGTAAAATGGTGAGTCAAACCACGGGCTTTGTGGTGCAACCCAACAAAGCGGTGGTGGGCGCGAACGCGTTTGCGCATGCCTCAGGTATTCACCAAGACGGTGTTCTAAAAGCTCGCGACACCTATGAGATCATGCGAGCAGAGGACGTGGGTTGGAGTGCCAATAAGATTGTCTTGGGCAAGTTAAGCGGTCGCAATGCGTTCAAGCAAAGGCTGCAAGACTTGGGCGTTCAACTCGAGAGTGAGACGGATATCAATACCGCGTTTTCAAAATTCAAAGAATTGGCTGATCGCAAAAGCGACATCTTTGATGAAGACATTTTGGCCTTGGTCAGTGATGACAGCGTGACTCAGGGCCAAGAGCAGTTCTCCTTTGTGTCTTTGTCTCAACGAAGTGAGACCGGGGAAAAGCCGTTTGCTAGCATTGTCTTTAAAGTGCAAGGTCAAGAGGTCAAAAGCGAGTCTGAGGGCAACGGCCCTGTGGACGCTTCACTTAAAGCCATTGAAAGCTTTGTCAAAAGCGGGGCCGAGATGGTTCTGTATTCTGTCAACGCCATCAGTGGTTCAACCGAGTCCCAAGGGGAGGTGACTGTTCGTTTGCAAAACAGTGGGCGTGTGGTCAATGGCGTTGGATCTGACCCCGATATTGTGGTGGCTTCGAGCAAGGCCTATTTGAGTGCTTTAAACAAACTGCAAAGTAAATCCGATCGCGTTGCCGCCCAAGGGTAAATACTGAGTGGATTGCTTAGGCTGGACTTTGACACCCAGTAAGCCTGGAGAGTTTGGTTAAATTTCAGTTTTTTTAAATAAAATCCTAAACTTGGATCGTGGTTATTTAAGCAACTTTACAAAAATCATGCAAGTCTTTGATCTTGCATGATTTTTTATTTCTTGATACACTCGCACTCATCTTGAAGGCAACGCATGGGTTGTGTATCGACCTTTTGCACCGATAGCGTGCAAAAGCTCCAAGCTTTGGCCCAAGATCTGCGTGTACAGTTTACAAGCGACCTGTCGATCATTGAAAGGTGTTTGGCGGAGTTGGCTGACCTCTCTAGGAGAAATGTGTTGATCAAACTAATTTGGATCTCTTGTGTGCTTTGCTTGCTTGGCGGATTGGCTCAGGCGAAAGTGTCCTCTGCGGATGATCAAAAGGTGACAGTGGTCAAATACAAAGATGGCACCGTGAGGCACAGGTCCATCAAAATGAAAAGGGCCGTCAAGCGCGTATCTATACCGTCCAAACCCTCTTTTGGTCAATTGGCGGGCTTGCATCAATTGTCGGATGACTTGTCGCTCAAATCAAGCGTTGCCTACGTCATCGATCAAGAAACGCATGAAGTTTTATTGAGTAAAAACGATCAAGTTGTTTTGCCTATTGCATCCATCACAAAGCTCATGACGGGATTGATTGTGAGCGAGAACAAGTTGGATTTGTCTCAACCCATCACCATCACAGATGAAGATGTGGACACTGAGAAAGGCAGCTCTTCAAGACTGAGGGTCGGCACCACATTGACCCGTGGTGAAATGCTTCATTTGGCCTTGATGGCCAGTGAGAACCGAGCGGCACACGCCTTGGGTCGCACCTATCCCGAAGGGGGCCTTGGTGGGTTTGTGCAAAAGATGAACGAAAAAGCCCTTCAATTGGGCATGAAGGACACGAGCTACTACGAGCCCACAGGCTTGTCCAGTAAAAATCAGTCCAGTGCGAAAGATTTGGCAACTTTGGTGGGCCATGCCTATCAAGACGCTTTGCTCAGAGAGTACTCAACCTCTGCAAGTCACTCCGTTGAAGTGGGCTCCAGGTTGATGAATTTTCACACGACCAATCGTTTGGTCAAAAACCCCAATTGGGAAATTGGTCTTCAAAAGACGGGCTATATTTCTGAGGCGGGACAATGCCTGGTGATGCAAGCCAAAATTGCGGGTCGTCAGCTGATCATGGTGTTCTTGGACTCTGCAGGCAAACTCAGTCGAATTGCTGACGCCGAGCGTGTAAGGCATTGGGTTGAGGCGCAACAAAAATTCATCGTACCCCAAAGCTAAGAGGTCTCGGACTTTGTTCGGTACGTCTGTGCTTTAAAGCACACTTACAGAGTTTTTGTTCATTGGGCGTCGCCAAGAGCCTTTGAGATCTCTAGTGCGGTACTTTGAAGATGAGCAAGCCACTGCGCATCCAGTCTATCTGCTGGCGCTGAGATGGACAAACCAGCGACCAATTGATGTTCATCGTCATAAATTCCACAAGCCATGCACCTCACACCCAGTTCCAATTCTTCGTTGTCCCTGGCGACTCCACTTTGTTTGACCTTTGACAACTCAAGCTCTAAAGCATCAAGGTGGGTGATGCTGTTGGTGGTGTTGCCAAACAGCTTGGTTCTTTGAGCATACGCTCTCATTTTCACGGGATCTTCAGCGGCTAAAAAAAGCTTTCCCACCGAGGTCAAATGCAAGGGGGCCCGTCCGCCAATCGCTCTAACGACTTGCATGCCAGAGCGTTCACTGTAAGCGCGCTCGATGTAGACGATCTCGTCTCCTTGCCTGAGACTTAAATTGACAGACTGCTCAATCAGGTGGTGCAGGTTTCTCATGGGCTCAAGTGCCGCATCGCGGACATTCAAACGCGCTTTGACCAAATTGCCCAACTCCAAAAACCGCATGCCCAATCTGTAGGTGCCCGATTCGGGTCGATCAATGTAGTGACCAAGGGCCAAGTCGTTCAAAATACGGTGGGCAGTCGAGGGGTGGAGTTGCGTTTTTTCGCTGATTTCTTTAAGGCTCATGGCCTCTTGTCTAGAGGCCAGCAAGTCCATGAGTTTGAAGATTCTCTCAATGACTTGAATGGCGGGTGTCTGAGAGCTTGGGTCTGAGGGGTGCGTGTTTGCCATGACGCAATCTTAACTGTTTAATGACCCTGGGCCTGCAAACTTAGGCCACATCAACCCATTGCCCATGTTCCAGGACTTGGAAAGGTTTAAACAAAGACTTGTATCTCATCTTTGCACTTTCGTTGATCAAGTAGCCTAAATAGACATAGGGCAAGTTCATTTGACGCGCTTGTTCGATTTGCCACATGACACTAAAGACGCCAAAACTGCTTTGACTCTCGGGTTCAAAAAACGTGTACACCGCTGACAAGCCGTCATTCAAAACATCCAAAATCGAGACCATTTTCACCTCTGAGAGGCCCGTTTGGGGATCGGTTTGTCTGAACTCAACCAGTCTGGAGTTGACCCTTGATTGCAGGAGAAACTGCGCGTACTGCTCCACGCTGTCTTGATCCATGCCGCCGCCTTCGTGGCGACTGATTTGATAGCGCAGGTACAAGTCGTAATGCGCTTGAACAAAATTCAATCGCATGGTGCGAACCTCAAGGGCAAGGTGGGCTTTGTAGGCTCTTTTTTGGCTGCGATTGGGTTGGTACAAGTCGGCTTTGATCCGAAGGGGAAGGCAGGCTTGGCAATCATCGCAATGGGGTCGATAGGTGAACAAGCCCGAACGTCTAAAGCCCTGGGTGACCAGGTCTGAATACACATCGCTGTTGATCAAGTGTCCGGGAGAGGCGACTTGTGACCTTGCGTCGCGATCGCTCAAGTAACTGCACGGATAAGGGGCCGTGGAGTAGTACTGTAAGCTTTGAAGGGGGAGGTCCTTTAAGTGCGTCACGATCAGGTTCAAGAGGGTGATGAAAGGCGAGGGTGTATCAATATCTCTTGCCAGTATATCGGCTTAAAAATCCAAAGAGGCGCTTTTTGATTCAATTGTGGTGAAATTCTATTTAAAAAATCCGCTCTATCGATCGTCTGCCCTCCTAGTGAACTCAAATGGGCTGTTTTTTGTTGACAGTCAATGAGCTCAATTCGGTGGTGCTTGGCAAATGCCACCAAAGCACTGAGTGCAATTTTTGAGGCATCGGTTTGCAAAGTGAACATGGATTCTCCAAAAATGGCGCGCCCTATGTTGACCAAGTAAAGCCCGCCCACCAAAACACCGTCTTGCCAAGTCTCTATGCTATGGGCGAGACCCGCCAAATGCAGTTGATGGTAAGCATCTAACATTTCGGGCGTGATCCAAGTTCCCCCCTGTCCCTCTCGCTCCATGCCAGCGCAGTGTTCAATGACCCTTAAAAAAGCGCTGTCCACCTTGATTTCACAACCGGGCTTTTGAATGAAGCGTTTGAGGCTTTTTTTGAGCGACGCGCTCAACTTGAATTTGACAGGTTCCAACACCATTCTGGGGTCGGTGCTCCACCAAAGGACGGGCTGCCCCGAGCTGTACCATGGGAATATGCCTTTTGTGTAGGCCTCTTGAAGTCGTTTCACGCTCAAGCCCCCACCGGCCGCCAACAAGCCTGGAGCACTTGAATCCTTTCCCCATGCTTGATCGAGCGATGGAAAAGGCGTGTTGTCCTCTAAGACGACGATTGAAGGGCGTGGAGATTGACTCAGCATGACATTGGAGAGGGGCTTGGACTGGATTTTTATTGGTTTTCATGGCATGATAGAGGGTTTTTGGACGTCAATCAACGCCAGTGATTGAGCGCTTCAGTAAAGCTTAGGGCAAAGCCACTCAAAAGCCACAAATTCAACCAGCCTGTTCAAGAGCAAGTTGTCTCAAAAGCAAATGCAAAGGGAAAAAAGCAGTCGTGTCTAGATTTTGGATCATCGATGTATTGAAGTTATTGGGTGCCCAATGCATCTTGCTCCATCATGTGTCAATTTATGGCCCGATTGCGCAAGAGATCGGCATTGATTACCCCATTTTCTTGGATGAGTTCTCTGATCTGACTCGCTTGGCTGTTCAGATATTTTTGGTGACCTCGGGCTACTTGGTGGCCAAGTCCATCAGCACAATGAGAGAGGTTCACTTTGGCGTTTTGTTGCTCAAACGGTTTTCACGTTTGGCACCGTTTTACTTCCTGAGCTTGTGCATGTGTGTGATTGCTGGCGTTTTATTGCACGAGTATTTATGGGGTTCATGGGTGCCGGAGGTGCCCACTTGGGGCGGCTTTATCGCGCACGCGCTGTTTTTGCAAGGCTTGCTGGGTGTGCCCTCTATCTCATCAGGTGTGTGGTATGTGGCCATTGATTTTCAGTTGTTTGCATTGACCATTTTCATGGCCTATTTCTTTTCTTCAAGAGAAAAAATCCGCGTTGACAATGCCAAGCTCAAACTGAGTTTGGCCCTTTTGGCGTTGCTCTCCTTGTGGGTCTTTAATCGCTTTGAGTCCTTGGACAATTGGGCGATTTACTTTATGGGTTCCTACGTTTTGGGCATGCTTGCAAATTGGGCGCATGAAGCCGTCATCAATAAAAAACTTTTCTTCTTGGTTTGGATCTTGGGTTGGCTCTCCGTGTTTTATGAGCCACGCATTCGCATTGTTTTTGCCTTGTGTCTGTCCATGGGACTGTTTCTCTGGGCGCAAGACAGGGGTGAGTTTTTATCCCAACGTTTCAAATCCGTCTTGTCCATGTTGGGCGACTCGGCCTACGCCGTCTTTTTAAACCACTTTGTCTTGATTTTGGTGTGGAGTTCAGTCTGGGATTACTTTGAAATGGAAGGTCTCAAGAGCGCAATTGCCATGGTCCTTTTTTATTGGGTCACATGCGTGGCTTGGGGGCTGTTTTTGCATCTCAAAATTGAATCCTACATCTCAACGCTTCAATGGACGCCATTGGTCAACCTGTTTCTTCGATTGCGCTCTCAAAACGCAACGGAGCTGTACAAAGCCATTTGATGCAAGCCCTGGGCTTTTGGATTTCATTTTTGTAGGAATGAAAACCCTCTTTGTCAATGCCACTAGGTGCTAGCAGCTTTAGACGACTGACAAAACTTGGGTAATTCCTTATAAGACTGCTCACATATATAGAGACTTAAGTCATAAGTAGCGTTTATACTGCGCAAGGGGTGAAGACGTGTGGTCATTTGTTCTCAATTCATCGGTTTGAGAGTCTTAGACGATTCATCAAGTCAGTCATGTTCAAGTTAATTCGAGTTGGGGTGCGCTTTTCAATGAAGATCAAAACAGTTCTCATAGGCTTGGTGACCTTAGGGGTCCTTGGTGGCTTGGTTTATTATCGTTTGAACCCCAAGGAGGACGAGACTGCCAAAGGCCCCAATGAACCCGCTGTCACGCTTCAAACCGTTGTGCCCAAAGACGTGGCCGTTAACTTAAATCTCAATGGAACGGTCACCTCGATCAGAACGGTGGATGTCAGATCGCAAATCACCAACACCGTCAAAGAGGTGAGGGTTCGGGAGGGTCAATTTGTCAATCAAGGCGACGTTCTTTTTGTTTTAGATACCAGGAGCGATAAAGCCAATGTTGAAAAGTTGACCGCTCAATTGTTGCGTGACAAAGCGTTGGCCGCAGACCAAGATCGTCAATATGCCAGAGCACAAGAGTTAAGGCTCAAGAACTTTGTCTCTCAAGGCTCGGTCGACACCAACATGAGTCAGCGCGATGCGCAAGTGGCCTTGGTCGCGTCCGATGAAGCAGCGCTTGAAGCGGCCAAAGTGGCGCTGGATTTCAACACCATCCGAGCCCCTATTTCTGGGCGTACTGGGGTGATCAATATTTTCCCTGGCACTTTGGTGCTTCCCCAAACAGTCAGCCTGCTTACGATCACACAGCTTGACCCCATCAGTGTCCAGTTCTCTGTGCCCGAGACCCAGTTGGTCAAGTTACAAGCTGCATTGAAATCGTCCTCCTTGTCTCAAGGCGCCAGCAACGTAGAGGTCAAAGTACCCAATACCAACAAAAGCGTTTCCGGACATCTGTATTTTGTAGACAATTTGGTCGACCCAAGCTCTGGCACCATCAAAGCCAAAGCCAGGTTTGAAAATAAAAACAGCGATTTGTGGCCTGGACAATTTGTGCAAACCAGGATCAGTTTGGGCGTGATCAAGGATGCCTTGTCCATTCCCTCCAAGTCCATTGTCAACAGCCCAAATGGCAAGTTTGTCTATGTTGTGGGTGAAGACCGCATTGCAAAACAAAAGCCGATCAAAGAGCTTTATGTATATGGTGAGTCCATGGCGGTTGAAGGGCTCAGTGAAAACGATGCAGTGGTTGTAGAGGGCAAACAAAACGTCAGGCCAGATGCCAAGGTCAGAGTCATCACGCCAGGCGCGCCTAAGCCTGGTGGGGCCGATGCCAAGGGTGCTTCCGATGCCAAAGGCGCTCCCGCCAGTCCCACTGAAGCGCAGTCCAAAGAAAAGACAGCCCCTGGCTCAGTGCAGAGTGCTGAAAAGGAGAAAACGCCCCCCGGTGCAAAGCCCAGCGAAGTGCCCTCCACGGCGAAATAAGCCAAGTCCAGTATGAACATTCCACAGCTTTGTATTCAGCGCCCGGTGATGACGGTGCTTTTGAGCGTGTCTACCGTTCTGGCGGGCATGCTTGCTTACTCGAAGATCCCCATCTCCGCCTTGCCAAGTTACAACACACCCGTGATCAGTGTGGGCGCCAGTTTCCCGGGCGCCAGCCCCGAGACCATGGCGGCCTCGGTGGCCTTGCCTCTTGAGAAACAATTCTCCACGATTGATGGCATCAACGTGATCAGTTCGACCAGCATTTTAGGTTCGACCACCATCACCCTTGAGTTCAATTCAGACAAGAATATTGACCTGGTCGCCGTAGACGTGCAAGCCGCTTTGTTGCGCGCCCAAAGAAGTTTGCCCATTGAGATGACCACGCCTCCAAGCTACAGGAAGGTCAATCCAGCGGATGCGCCGGTCCTCTTTGTCGCCTTGACCTCTCCTTCATTGAGCTTTTCCGAGCTCAACGATTATGCGGAAAACTTGATTGCGCCCACCATCTCCACCATCAATGGCGTGGCGTTGGTCAATGTCTATGGGCAAAAGCGATTTGCCGTTCGAGTCAAGGCCAATCCCCAGTCTCTTGCCAGTTATGGACTCACCATGGATGATGTGTTGACCGCTGTCAATTCGGCCAACTCCAATACCCCGGTCGGTATTTTGGACGGCCCCAAGCAACTCTTGACCATCACCTCCAACAAGCAATTGACCAAGTCCAGTGAGTTTGCCAATTTGGTCATCAGTACACGCGCCAACGGCGTGGTCAGACTCAGGGATGTGGCAAGTGTTCAAGACAGTTATGAGTCGGTTCGAACGCAGGCCAGTTACATGGGCAAAACCTCCATCATTTTGGCCATTCAGCGGCAGCCCAAAGCCAATACGGTTGAAGTGATTGACAACGTTCAAAAGCTTTTACCAGGCTTAAAAGCACAAATGCCGTCCTCGGTGGATATCTTGCCCTTGAACGACAGATCTATTTCAATTCGAGAGGCCATTCACGACGTGAAGTTGTCTTTGGCCTTGACGGTGGTTTTGGTGATTTTGGTGATTTTGATGTTCATCAGGCGCGCTGTGGCCACCATCATCCCAACGCTCAGTTTGCCAGTCTCCTTGATCGGAGCCATTGGTTTACTGTATGCACTTGGCTATAGCTTGGACAATATTTCACTCTTGGGCATTACCTTGGCCGTGGGTTTGGTGGTGGACGATGCGATTGTGATGCTTGAGAACATTGTGCGCCACATTGAGGACGGCATGTCGCCCATGGAGGCCTCACTCAGAGGCGGCAAGGAGATGGCCTTTACCATCATCTCTATCTCGGTCTCCTTGGTGGCTGTGTTCATTCCCATTTTCTTCATGCCCGGTGTGATTGGACTGCTCTTTCACGAGTTCGCCGTGGTCGTGGGCTTGTCGGTTTTGGTTTCGGCTGTCGTGTCTTTGACTTTGGTGCCCATGTTGTGCAGTCGTTTCTTGCCTGCGCATCACTCGGCTCACGGCGCTCACGAACAAGAGAACGCGTTTGGGCGTTGGTTTGAAAATGCTTTTAAGTCCTTGCTCAATGCCTACACCAGCAGCCTGGACGTGGCTTTGCATCACCGCAGATGGGTGCTGTTTGTGGCTTTCATCACCTTTGTGTTGACTGCATGGCTCTTTGCCATCAGTCCCAAGGGTTTCTTTCCCGAAGAGGACATTGGTCAAATTCAAGTGACCACTGAAGCATCTGAAGATATTTCATTCACGGAGATGGTCCGTATTCAAAATTTGATCGCTTTGCGCTTGCAAGAAGACCCCAATGTGGCTTACGTGTCCACCTTTGTGGGTTCAGGCTCATTTTCTTCCTCCCCCCTTAATTCGGGACGCATGTTCATCTCGCTCAAGCCTTTGAGTCAGAGACCTAAAATCCAAGAAGTGATTGAAGGGCTTAGAAAAAGAGCGCGTTATCCTGGATTTGCCGTTTACATGCGACCGGTTCAAAACTTGCAGCTCGGTGGCAAGGTCAGTAAGTCCAGATACCAATACGTCCTTCAAAGTGTGAGTGCGGATTCTTTGAACGAGTGGTCCAACAAGCTTCAACAAAAGATGCGTGGGGACCCCACTTTTAGAGATGTCACGAGTGACTCGCAACTCAGAGGTCTTCAAGCCAATGTGATCTTTGACCGGGACAAGGCCGGACAACTCGGTGTGCAAACCCAAGACATCCGCTCTGCCTTGTACAGTGCCTTTGGAGACCGTCAGATATCGACCATCTTCACCCCAGTCAGCAGTTACTTGGTGATCATGGAGGCGCCAGAGGACTTTAGGAAGTTTGAAGATCAAATTGGTAATATTTTTGTGAGATCGAAGTTGACTCAGCAAGTCATTCCATTGTCCAGCTTGGTCACGGTCAGCAGAGGTGTTGGCCCCACCGCGGTCAATCACCAAGGTCAATTACAAGCGGTCACGATTTCCTTTAATTTGGCGCCCGATGTCCCACTTGGGGATGCCACGAAAAAGATCTCCGAGTTCACACAAGACATTCAGATGCCGGCTTCCATCATGACCAAGTACGGTGGCGATGCGGCCGTGTTCCAAGACACCCAGTCCAGTCAGGTGGTCTTGCTCGTGGCGGCGGTTTTGGTGATCTATGTGCTCTTGGGGGTTTTGTATGAAAGTTATATCCATCCCTTGACGATTTTGGCGGGCTTGCCCTCTGCGGCTGTGGGGGCCTTGCTCTTTCTTTGGTATTTTAAAATTGACCTGACCTTGATTGCGACGATTGGTATTTTGATGCTCATAGGGATCGTCAAGAAAAACGCCATCATGATGATTGACTTTGCATTGGATGCGCAAAGAAACAGGGGCTTGGAGCCTGAGCTTGCCATTCGCCAAGCTTGTAAGCTGCGTTTCAGACCGATTTTGATGACCACCTTTGCCGCACTCATGGGCGCTTTGCCCATCTCATTGGGACTGGGTGCCGGGGCTGAGTTGCGTGCCCCACTGGGCATTGCCGTGGTGGGAGGCTTGTTGTTCTCTCAGGTCATTACCTTGTACATCACGCCTGTGATTTATTTGTACCTTGACAAGTGGGCTGGCAAAGGCCCCTTGGTGATTCAAGAAGACTTGGAAATTTAAAGCGTCTTGATCGATTGAAAAACCCTTTTTTTTTATGGTTTTTGCCGCACCAAGGGGGGTTCCAAATTGCTGTGACAGGGGATTGCTGTTTTCAACGAAACATCCTCTGCTCTCGAAGGAGAGGGGCTGATTTCTTACAAATTGTGCGCGCGAATCGAGTAGACCTAGATAGAGGCATGGGTTAACCCTAGGGAGGCCAAATCATAAGAGTGATAAGCTTCAAAAAGATTTTTTTTACAGTGGAAAACCATGAAAATAACCGTCAATGAAAAAGCCCGAGAACTCGATGTTGAGCCAGACATGCCCCTATTGTGGGCGTTAAGAGATGAGCTAGATATCAAGGGGCCCAAATACGGCTGTGGCATTGCGCAGTGCGGGGCCTGTACTGTTTTACTCAATGGAGAGCCCGTTCGCTCATGCGCCTATCCGGTCTCTTCTGCGGTGGGCCAACAAGTGGTGACCTTGGAGGGCTTGGAGAAGAAGGGCAAGTTGCATCCCGTTCAGCAAGCATGGATTGATCATGAAGTGCCCCAGTGTGGCTACTGCCAGGGGGGGCAAATTTTGGCGGCGGTGGCGTTGTTGAAGAAAAAACCCAAACCAAGCGACGAGGACATCGATGCTGCGATGACCAATATTTGCCGTTGTGGTACCTACGCCAGAATCCGTTCAGCCATTCACGCTGTAGCAGCCAAGGGAGTTAAAGCATGAGTGAGCATCAAATCAATTCTTCCTCTGAAGTCTCGACTGCCCAAGACGGTGCTTCGCGTCGAGATTTTCTAAAAATTGGTGCCTCTGTGAGCGCAAGCGCTGGTGCCTTTAGCATGGCGTTTTTTGTGCCCGAGCGCGCAAGCGCTGCAGACCCCAAGGGCATGACCCCTGCGAACAACGACCCACAAAAGATCAACGCCTGGATTGAAATCCGTCCTGATGAGACGGTGATCATTCGCTACGCCCGCTCAGAGATGGGGCAAGGCTCACGCACCTCTGCACCCATGCTGATCGCTGAAGAGTTGGAAGTGGATTGGAAGAGGGTCAAAGTTGAATATGCCTTGGCGCATGACAATTTGAAACAAAAGCGCGTCTACGGAGACATGGCATCGGTTGGCAGTCGCACGATTCGACTCTCGCAAGAGTACTTGAGAAAAGCCGGCGCGACTGCACGTGAGATGCTGATCGTGGCGGGTTCTCAGGCCATGAATGTGCCGTCCTCTGAATGCATTGCCAAGTTGGGCATGGTGATTCACCCAGGCAGCAAGAAAAGCATCAGCTACGGCAAGGTGGCCTTGAAAGCGGCCGAATTGACGCCCCCAGCCACTGTCGTCTTGAAGGACCCCAAAGATTGGACTTTGGCGGGTAAATCCATCAAGCGGGTAGACATTCCTGACATCGTCACTGGAAGAATTCGTTATGGCGTGGACACACAACTGCCTGGAATGCTTCACGCAGCGATTGCTCAAAGCCCCGTCTTCAATGGCAAAGTCAAGTCCATGGACGGCTCCAAGGTGCAAAACCGAAGAGGCATTGTCAAGGTCTTGAACATGGGTAACTTTGTCGCTGTGGTGGCAGACAACTTTTGGCGTGCAAAAGAGGCGCTCAAAGAGGTCAACATTGAGTGGGATGTGGCCCCTGAGCACACCAAGCTGAACAATGCCTCTTTGCATGCCTTCTTCAAAGAGGGCTTGAGCCAGACTGAATTGGCTGTGGCCAGAAACGATGGCGATACCCCCAAAGCATTGGCTGCAGGCAAGGTCATCGAAGCCGAGTACTTCACGCCTTTCTTGGCCCACTCGACCATGGAGCCCATGGTGTGTACCGCATGGCTTCAAGGCGAGATCCTAGAGATTTGGCCGTCCACGCAAAATGCCGAGAATTCTTTGGCCGCTGCTTCAACTGCCTCGGGTGTCAAGCAAGAGAACGTGAGGGTCTATCCCACGCAGCTTGGTGGCGGTTTGGGTCGCAAGAGTCCTCAAGACTTTACCGTCCAAGCCGTTCGCATTGCAAAGGAAATGGCGGGCAAACCCGTCAAACTCCTGTGGACTCGAGAGGAAGACATGCAGCACGATTTTTATCGTCCCGCATCTTTGGTCAAGTTGTCGGCCACTCAAAAAGCCGATGGCAACATCGATGCCTTGCACATTCGAGTGAGTGCGCCTTCAATCATTGCGTCCCTTTTGAAGCTGCCCCTGCCTAAAGGAGTGGATCCTCAAGCGGTGGCTGCTTTTGAAGACCACCCTTATGCCATCTCCAATTCATTGGTCGATTACGCCCAACGCAACTCCAACATCCCAGTGGGTTTTTGGAGAACGGTTGGGCACTCACAAAACCCCTTTGTGCGTGAGTCGTTCATCGATGAGTTGGCCCATGCGGCAGGGAAAGATCCATTGGCATATCGCCTGGCCAATTTGCCTGAGAAAAATTTCAGGGACATTGCCATTTTGAAAGCGGTCACCAAGGCGGCCAACTACTCAGCCCCTTTGCCCAAAGGTGTCTTCAGAGGGATTGCCGAGACCGAGGGATACGGCAGCTGGACGGCCTGCGTGTGTGAGCTCTCTGTCAATGACCGTCAAGAGGTGAAGATTCACCGCATCGTGATTGGGATTGATCCCGGTTATGCGGTCAATCCCGATAACATTGCAGCTCAGTTGCAAGGCAGTGTGGTGCACGGTTTGAGTGCGATTTTCTGGGGCGAGATGATCGTCAAAGAAGGCCGCATTGACAATTCCAATTTCCACGATTACCGTCTCATGCGTTTGAATGAGATGCCCAATGTGGAGACGGTCGTTGCGCCCACTGGGGGATTTTGGGGTGGTGTGGGTGAGCCCGCACAAGCGCCATTGGCGGGTGCAGTGGCCAACGCCCTCTTTAATGCCACGGGCAAGCGCGTGCGTTCTTTGCCATTTAAAAATCACGGCTTCTCACTAGCCCGAGTAAGAACCTGAGCGTTGAATCCCTCTTTGCATGGAAGTGACATTCTTCTGTGTTGAGCATTTTCAACTCATGGACCCCAGATTGTGTGGAGCAGCCTGGGGTTCATGTCTTTGGGGCTTGAGTCGCGGGAGGAAATCCCTTTGAGACCTTGGTTTATTGCAGGCGTTCAGGCGCCCTGGTTCCCCGAA
Source organism: Comamonadaceae bacterium (assembly GCA_947475685.1). Taxonomy (GTDB): domain Bacteria; phylum Pseudomonadota; class Gammaproteobacteria; order Burkholderiales; family Burkholderiaceae_C; genus Limnohabitans. The sequence continues at coordinate 60,837 of CANJNC010000011.1, forward strand.
TACTTTAAACTTAAGATGTTTAATCAGGTGATGTCAAAATGTTTTTCATGGTTTTGTGATGAGTGTATTGTCAACTTCTAAAAGAAAGCTCTTGCTGGGTTTGTCTCTGGGTGGATGGGTCTGGTCTCAAATCACGCATGCACAAAACATGACCTCAGGGCGTTTGAGGTCCATGGAGGAAATGTTGCGTGGCGTTGAGAGCTACCCCAGAGCGCTTAAAACGCCCCTAGAGACCAAGGTGAAGTTGTACATCCCCTTGCTTGCAGACAATGGCAACTCGGTACCTGCCAACGTTTTGGTTGACTCTGCCATGACTCAATCTGATCACGTCGAGTCTTTGTATCTCTTGTCTCAAAGAAATCCGGTTTTGATCATGGCGCATTTTCACATGGGGCCTTGGTGCGGCCGGGCTGAGGTCAATACGCGTCTGAGGCTTGCTGGCAGTCAAAAGGTCATGGCCTTGGCGAAAATGTCCAACGGCAATTGGCACTACCACATGGCGGAGGTGATTGCGACCGAGTCGGCCTGTGTAGACGCTTCTGAGAGCTAAGGATGAGTTTGCAAATGAATGCCCGATTGACCTGGCCGCAGAACATCAACAGTGGAGATGTGATCAAGTTGCGCCTTTTGATTCAGCATCCCATGGAGACGGGTTATTTACAAGACTTCACGGGCCACTACATTCCTAGAAACGTCATTCAGTGGGTCAAGGCCACCTACGATCAAAGGGAAGTGTTTCATGTCCAAACCTCTTCAGGTATTGCGGCCAATCCATTTTTTGAGTTCTATCTAAAGGCCAGTGTCAGTGGCCTCATTGTGGTCAATTGGTTGGACGACTTGGGCAACGAGGGTGAACTCAAGCAACTCCTGCCAGTGAAATGAAAACAGTTCGACTGGCCCTCGCTTTCATCTACGCGTTCTTGGCCATTGAACTTCTCGCACAGGACCATTACCCTTCTAAATCCATCAAGTTGATTGTGGGTTTCTCTCCAGGGGGCGCTGCCGATGGCGTTGGACGAGCTTTGGCTGAGAGCTTGACGCAACGCTTGGGGCAACCCGTTGTGGTGGAGAACCGAGCGGGTGCCAATGGCAACATTGCTGCAGAAGCGGTTGCCAAATCCTTGGGCGATGGTTATACGCTTTATTTCCCCTCCATCGGTCATGCAGTCAATCCGGCTTTGTACAAAGGTTTGAACTTTGACCCTCTCTTAGACTTCACCCCCATTGGAGGCGTTTTATCAGCGCCCAATATGCTGGTGGTTCCCAGCAGCTCGGCATTTAAAAATTTGAGTGAACTCATCGCGTACGCCAAAGTCAATCCCTCTAAATTGACATTTGCTTCAAGTGGAAATGGCACCTCGGTGCATTTATCGGCGGAGTTGTTTGCAAGAATGGCAAACATCTCTCTTTTGCACATCCCCTACAAGGGCACGGGAAGCGCGATGCCGGACTTGATTTCAGGTCAGGTGGATATGAGTTTTCCAAATATTCCTAGTGCCTTGGTGCAGGTCAAGGCCGGGAATCTTCGAGCCTTGGGCGTGACATCGGCTTTGCGTTCAAGTGCGGCGCCTCAAATTCCCACACTCGCTGAGTCGGGTGTTGCTGGGTACGAAATGTCGACTTGGTACGGACTCTTGGCGCCTGCCAAATTGCCGTCTTTCATTCGAACACGGCTCAACAGCGAGTTGCAGTTGATTTTAAGCAACCCTCAGTTCAAAACCAAACTGCAATCCCAAGGCGCAGACCCCATGCCTGGAAGCGCAGAGCAGTTTGAAGGTTTTATCAAGTCTGAGATGGAGCGGTGGAAAAAAATCATCGAACAAGCCAAAATTTCAATCGACTAGTTTCATTGCATTGAGCCGCCGCTCAATTGAGCTTATGGGGGTTTAGAGTTCAAATATTTTTTGTGGAAACGCGTGCAGTCTCTCTGACGCATCTCGCTCACCCACCAAGAAATCATCACAAGACCAACTGTAGGTTCTGTCTGTGGTGTAAGTAGGGTGAGCGGACATGACCATGTTTTTGGCAATTTTCATGGTCTCATCCATTCTGACCAAAGGTCTCTCTACCATGTCATAGCCTTGTCCATGGCTGTGGAGTCTTTTCTCCTCAGGGCGCCCATTTTCTCGCATGTATTGATTGTATGCATGCCAGATGTCTGCACAGTCGGCGCCGGGTTTGAGGAGTGAGGCGGTGAACTGTTGTGCTTTGAGGACAAACTCATACTCCTCTTTCATCTCGCTTGATGCTTGGCCTAACACACAAGTTCTGCCAAGCTCGGTGTAATAACCACCCGCCCCAGAGTTCTCAATCAAGAGGGTGAATTGATCGCCCTCTTGGATCATGCGGTTTTGCTGATGTCGGTTGGCAAAAACGGGAGGCACGCCCATGGGGCTTGAGGCGCACAGGAAAAGCCCCTGTTCGCTGCCGTGCTCGTGACCCACGTGTTCTGCAATGGCAGCCACTTGAAGGTCTGTCATGCCAGGGCGTATTTGGTCAAAGACGGCTTGCATGGCGGTGTCTTGCATATGGGCTGCACGGCGTAAAAAGGAGATTTCTTCCTCGCTTTTGATGCATTTGATCTGATCCACCAGGTCAGACTCGTCACTGAAAATGGCGTTGGCCAAAGAGCCTTTTTGCAGGGTATCGATCAAAGCGTAAGAGATGGCTGAAACACCGAGCATGCCAATTCTTGCGTGTGCGTATTTTGCGAGTGCTTTTTCTGCAAGCTTGGCATCATAGGACGCTGTGAAGTGGGCCGATGCATAGCTGGGTGTGCCCATGAATGTAGATACACCACGGCGCAAGAGGTCATCTTCATGGGCAAATTCGCGCACCATGTTGAACGGGCCTTGGCCAATCACGGTCATGCGATCATCAACTGGAAAAATCACCGTCACACAGTAGCCGTTGGTGGCAGGCACGTCGGTGAAGTATTTGACGTAGCCGCCCATGAAGTCGTTGTTGGCTTGCATCAGCAGCACATCGATGCGTCGCTCTCGCATGGCGGCCCTCACCGCATCCCACCTTCTTTGAAGTTCGGCGCTTGAAATGGGGGAGTTGATTTTTTCCAATAGATCGTTCATCTGAACCTGTCCTAAGAGTATGAAGGGGTGAGTTGGGTTTTAACTCGCACGGGGTTGGGCCACTTTCACCACATTGATCATGTGATCGAAGTCCCCTCGCTCAAAGCATTGAAGATTGGTTTGAATGACCGGAAGGGCTTCATACACATAGCCATCGTAAAAACCTCCTTGGTGAGGGGTCACGATCACATTGCGCATGCCCCAAAACACATGCTCGGCTGGCAAGGGCTCTTGCTCAAAGACGTCCAAGGCTGCTGCTCGGATGGTGTTGCTGTTCAAGGCTTTGATCAAATCGGCTTCATTGACGACGCCACCCCTTGCCAGGTTGATCAAGAAGCTGGAGCTTTTCATGACGGCGAAAGTGCTTTCATTGATGATGCCATGAGTCTGTGGGGTGTAGGGGGTGAGCAAGACCAAAAAATCTGCCTGAGCAATCGAGACCAAGGCGTTTTCGCGCGTGTGAACTTCATCAAATCCATGGATCTCGCGTGCGCTTGAGCTGATGCCAATGACGCGCATGCCAAGCGCCTTGCATTTGGGGGCCAATTCTGCAGCAATGACCCCTGTTCCATAGATCACGACTGTCTTGCCATGCAAGAGAGTGGGGGGGATTTTTTTCTCCCACTTGCCCAAACCTTGATTTTCATAAACCGTCCAAAGACCCCTGGAGAGGGCAAACATCATGGACAAAGCGGCCTCAGAAACAGGGGGCCCATGGATGCCATGCAAGTTGGTGACCGTCACACCTTTGCCCAAAGATGCGCGGTTGGTGATGCCATCCACGCCGGTTCCCAGGGCTTGGATCCACTTGAGCTGCTTGGCTTTTTCAAGCACATGTTCAGCCATCATCGGACCAAAGGTGATCAAGACATCGGCGCTTTCAATGTAGGGGTCTACTTTGCTATGGTGGTCTACCAAGTTGACCTGTGTTTTCACACTCAGGGCTTTGACGCCTTCTAGGTACTGTTGTCTGACCTGTTCGGGCAAGGTCAACAAGATGAGGATATTGATCATGAAGGGCTCAAGGCAAGTGAAGACGAGAGGCTGAGGCTGAATGTTGGATTGTAGGGCCGCATGGTGCAGGCCGCTTGAGGATCAAGCAGGGGAATTTTAACGGCAACAAAGAAACGCAAACTCTCAAAGACACAAGTGTACACACTCCCTCCTCAAGGGGCACTGGTGGAAATACGGGTTTCACAAGAGGAGTGACACCAGACAATGAACAAAGAGACAGGATCATTGCTTGACGTGAAAGGCACTGAAATTGAAAACCCATTGGCAAAGGCAAAGGATTTAATTTTTAAAGTACTGCACCCATTTGATGATGTCTTTCATCTCCCCGCCCAAGGACTCCAAGGTGGTTTGGATTATGTTCAAAACAAACCAGCTCTGTGCCAAGACAGGGCCTACTTTGATGTCGGATGAAAACTCACCCGTTTGCCCAATGCGCAGAGCAGCGTCTTTGGAAATATCAGCAAAGCCTCTCACAATCAAGCCGCTCTCAGGCTCGACAGCGATCCCGCCTGATAAAAAGACAAAGTCATCGGCTCAAAATAAAGTCGTGTCTTAAAGCACAAGCGCATCACGAACAATCACTCTGGGCAGCGTTTGGGAGGGAAACCCGGTGGCATTGGCTTGGGTGAAGATGACCAAATTCGCCTGGGCACCGGGTTGCAGCGCATGGGCAGAGTCGCTTTCGTACTTGGACTGCAGCCAAGCGGTTTGGCAAATGCTTTGAGACCAATGATCAAAGGCCTGTCCGAGTTGCCCCATGGGCGTGCCAATGATCATGGCCTCCAAGGGGTCATAACTGCCCATCGCGCAAAAAGGATCTTGCACATTGTCACTGCCCATGAGCACAGGAATGCCGCGAGCTCTGGCCTCTTTGATCAAGGTCATGCCCCGAAGACGAGGCGTTCGGTGGGGCGTGGCATCTTGCAGCCACAGGTTCGTCACAGGCAGCGTCACCAACGTGAGCCCAGATTGAGCGACTTGGTCCAAAATACCCAGCGCCTCTTTGTCGGACTTTTGCGCCAACGCGCAGGTGTGTCCGCAGACCACGCGGCCAAGGAATCTCATCTCTGTCACCAAAGTTGCAATGCTTTGTAGGCCCTGCGCACTTGGTTGGAGTTCTTCATCGACGTGCAAATCCACATCCAGCTCAAAGCGTTGAGCCGCTTCAAAGAGATGCTTCAAAGCCTGTGGATCCCAGTTTGAGGTGTGAATAAAACCGCCTAGACAGGCACGGTGTGAGGGCGCATTGGACTGAGAGACCACTTTGGCCAATTCAAGTGCGGTGTTCAAATCTTTAAAAAGGGTGAGCGGAATGAGCGCAGACCTGGACACTTGGATACGGCTGTGCCACTCTGTGGCCAAGTCTTTGAGGACCTCCCAAGCCAAGGGCGTGGTCGTGGGTTCCCACCAGTCACAATGGGTTCTGAGGTGGCACACGCCTGCAGCATGCGCCCATTGAAGTGCCTGGGTTGCGCGTGAGCGAATGTCTGAGGGACTCCACTGAGCTCGGTCAAGCATCATCGCTTGAATGGCATTCAAGAGGCCAGGCTTGACCTCTCCGATGCGCTGCAAGGTGAGGGTTTTGTCAATGTGGGTGTGCGCATCCATGAGGCCAGGTAAAACCAAGGCGCCTTTCAAGTCCAAGACCGTGTCATGGGTTTGCATCAAAGAGGGCGCTAAAGCGGGTGCGCTTGCAGACCTTGGGGATGAATTTTCAAACAAGGCGCTAGGCGTGATGCGATCGATCTTAGCGCCCTTGAATTCAATGTCTGCCAAAGCAATGTGAGAGCCTTGGCGAGGCCAGTCTTTGGGCAAGGCCCAAAGGGGGAGACGGGAATGGGTGACTTTTTGGAGTGTGTGCATGGTTTTTAAACAATCTTGTGCTGGCGTTTAAGCACTGAGGTTGCGCATTTTGAGTGCCACTTTGTCTTTGAATTTTTTCAAGGACTCAGGCGTCGCAATGTTCATGTGATAGCGCGCCAAATAGGTAAATTTCGCTTGTCCCTCACTTAAGAGGTTGAGGTCATCGGGGATCATTTTTCTGGGCGGATCCCCATGCACAGCGCCATTCACCAATGCCACTGGGGAGTCCCTTTTTTGGTGCGTAATCTATTTTGGTGCTGACCAGAACCCAATATGAGGCGCTGTGGACTCTTCAACCAAAGCTGGGCCAATGCATTCAATGTCATGGGGGGAGGCTTTAAAGATATCGCGGCATGAGAGTTCAACATCTTTGGACGTTGCAACTTGGCCCCTGAAGACGCGCAGTCTCACGGCATCAATTCCAAAGACAACACGGCTCACACCCGACAAAAAGATCGATCCTGAGCACATGACGCAAGGCTCGCCGGATGAATAAATCGTCGCATGTTCAAGGGTGTTGCGGTCATATTTGGCACCTAAGTTTCTGACCGCAGTGGTTTCTGCATGACCAGTGATGTCACCGGTTTCTGCCGTGTTGTTATAGCCTTCGCTCAACAGTTGGCCTTCTTTGGATATGATGACCGCGCCAAAAGGGCGGTTGTGACCCGATCGCGCACGCTTGGACAATTCGATGGCTTGGCGCAAGTATTTGGCGTCGGTGTCGTTGAGTTGGACTTCATCAAGGGGGGCGTTGCTCATGGTGTTTTTTTGGATTGAATGAATGGTTAAAGAAAATGCCGCAAAAATCCAAGACAAGGGTGCTTGGACAGCCTGCAAGCGTTTGAGCTCAGGGCTTGAAGACTTCGAGCTCTCCTGCCGCGGTCAATAGCCCCATGAGTCTTTTGCGAATCAATAGCCCCGGGCGGTCACTGGGCATAGAGAATTCAATGCCCAAGCGTTTTGAGTCGATCACTGCATCAGGGTTGGTCGACTCTAAGATGTCTTTGTCCTCACGGGTGATCACTTCATCAAAGTCGATGAGCATTTGAGCCGGGCAGTCTTCTTCTTTGTCATTTCTAAAGAGCCATTGGCACAGTTGAATGTGGCCGTCGTCGATGGGCGTGAACGCGTTGAAAATAATATGGCGAACGCCTGATGGGTACTCGATGTCAAGGCGTCTGCAAAAGGGTTCAAAGTACGCATTTCTCATGTGACGAGTGGTCAGCGGGTTGGCGTCTCCGCTGATGCGTTGAAACTTTTGAGGATTGGTGGCTGGAACGACGGTTTCGGCATAAAACCCGTTTTCTGTATCGATCAACTCATAGCTGCTGGGTGTGGGCTGAGAGGCGATGCCAAAGGTTGCGCGGTGCACAAAGCTAAAGTGAGCGTTGTCAAACGAGTTCTCTAGCGCCCTCATCGGAGAGGTGGCCCAAGTCTCGTAGAACTGGAAAATGGTTCTGAACTTGGGATCTTCAAACTCGGGGATCTCGGGGATGGGCGCCAAGGGCTCGGCCAAGCAGACCCAGGCATACCCATATTTGGCTTGTGCGTGGTAGGCCTTGGTACTCAATTGTTCGGGTATGGGTTTACCTTGCTCCCATTGGGGAATATCAACCACTTTGCCTTGCCTGTCATAGGTCCAACCATGGTAGCCGCATTGGATACGCCCCTCCTTGCTCCAACCTTTGGACAATTTGGCTGTTCGGTGACAGCACCTGTCTTTCAAGGCCGCGGGCGCTCCTGTCTCGTCCAAAAACAGCACCAAATCTTGTCCAAGCAACTTAAAGGGTTTGGGGCCGTCCTTGATCAGACTCAGGGGCATGACGGCATGCCAATAACGATGAAAGATGGGCTGATGGGTGGTGAGCATTTGAAAGTCCTTCTTTCCTACTTAGCAATTAGCATTCCAAACCCCAATGGGTTTGCTGGTGAAACAGATCTGGCCATGACGTCCTTATGTCTGTTGGTGAGAGGCGCGTGAGAAAAGGGATGGTTTGAACGTCCGGCTTGGTTGGGCGGTGTTTTTTCTGTCACGAATTCATCACAATCATTGATTATCATAGCCTCACTTTGAACCCTGAGTGGTATCTACTTGAGGATCACCCTCAAGCGATCAAGCGATCAAACTTTCAAGGGTTCGATTGACTTTTTCATTGGACTTTAGCGACTCTACACATTTTTTCATGTTCACTCCAATTGTTTATCAAAGAGTTCTTGCCATGGTGGCGCTTGGAGTGTCTTGGGTGTGCGTTGCCTTTGCACAAGCTCAAGACCCAGGGCCCTTCAAGCCCCCGGTGGCTGCGGTCAAGGTGGCTTTTGGCGAATTCTTTCAAATGCCTTTTGGTCCCAAGGGCCTCACCTTCACGCCCAAAGCCAAAGCTTTGGCCGGACAGTGGGTGAGCATCAAAGGGTACATGGTCAAAATGGAGCAGCCCCTTACAGGGCAGTTCATCTTGTCGCCTCGCCCAGTGGAGATCAATGACCATGCCGATGGGGATGCCAACGACTTGCCTGCCAATGCCGTTTTGGTTTTGTTGGACCCCACTCAGTCCGAGGCTTGGGTGACTCATCGCTCAGGACTCATTGAACTTCAAGGCCAATTGGAATTGGGCCGACAAGAAACCTCTCAAGCGCAAGTGTCTTGGATACGCATCAAATTGGATCCCAAGGGCATTGTCTTGCAAGCGCATCCAACACCGCTGGCGCCCTTGAATCCAATGGGCCACACGACACCGATTGATTTGAAGCATTGATGGGTCACTCCATCGAAGTCGATGTTTATCTTTTTATTTTTTTACGTTAACAGGATCCAAACTTGTATGAAACCTCTTAATCAAATCAGTTGTTCAGTCATGGGTTTATGGATGAGCCAGATGGTTTTGGCAGCACCCAGTGTGACGCGTTTAACGCCTCCGAGTGAAATGTTTTCAAGTGGGCGAGATGCACCGATCATCGCGCGTTTCTTGCCAGATCAACGCTTTGACTTGCAAGCGAGCATCCGACCCGATGACGACAGCAAAACCATCACCAAAGTGGAATTCGCCATCAACGGCAAGGTGCTCCTTGAGCCCCAGAGTTTGAGAGATTGTGCGCAGGGTTGTTTGCCCAATGTGGCCAAGAACACGGCCATTGCCAGTGTTCGGGCCTTGGGTGTGAAAAAGCCCGGTGTACATGTCTTTACCGTGAGCGCGACCCAAAGCGATGGCCAGACTGTACAAGCCAAGGGCAATTTTGAAGTGGTGGGTTTGACAAAGGGTGGACAAAAGATCAAAAACATCATCATCATGCTAGGCGACGGCATGGGCGCGGCACAAAGAACGGCTGCTCGCATTGTGGGTGGGGGTTACGCTCAAGGCAAAGTGATCGAGCCTTTGGCCATGGATACCTTTCCGGTGACGGGGATGGTCAAGACCGCATCTTTGAACTCCATTGTGACGGATTCTGCACCGGGCATGTCGGCTTATGTGTCTGGCAACAAGAACAACAACAATGAAGAAGGCGTGTTTCCCGATGACACCGTGGATCCGTTTGACAATCCTCGCATTGAGTATTTGAGCGAGTATTTGCATCGCACACAAGGCAAAGCACTTGGCGTGGTGACCACTTCTGATGTCTTTGATGCAACCCCAGCGGGCAATGCAGTGCACACCAGCAATCGGGGTGCAGGCACAGGGATCGTTGATCAATTCTTGGATGATCGTCACTTGTCGGGTCTGTCGGTGCTGATGGGTGGCGGGCGCAAGTGGTTTTTGCCCTCCACTGAAGCGGGCTCAGCCAGAAGTGACAAGAACGACTATGCATTTTCCAGCACCCAAGCCCATACCTCCTTGATCGTGTCTCAATGGGGTGCCAAGCCAGGCGGCTTGGACAAGGATAGAAATTTGATTGCGGACTTTCAAGCGGCTGGTTTTGCTTATGCATCGAACAAGTCTTCCTTGGACCAAATTGATGTCAATAAGACCGATCAAGTCTTGGGGCTCTTTGCTTATTCAAACATGAACGTGGCTTTAGACAAGGTCGATGGCAGAAGAGCTGCGCTCAAAGGCCAAAAGGGCCGTGTGGTGGATGACTTTGGGCTGCCCGATCAACCCATGCTCGATGAGATGACAAAAAAGGCCATTGGTGTTTTGAACAGAAAGAAAAATGGCTTTGTCTTGATGGTGGAGGGCGCGTCCATTGACAAGCAAGCGCACAACATGGACACCGAGAGGTGGATCTTAGACACCTTGGAGTTTGACAAAGCCGTTCAAGTGGCCAAGGCTTATGCACAAAGTAGACGAGACACCTTGGTGATTGTGACCGCGGACCACGAGTGCTCGGGCGTAGCGTTGATTGGGGGCTCGATGGTGAGCGATGCTCGGTTGCAAGAGCTCACTCGCGCTGGAGGTGTTGAGAATTTGCGAAATCAAGTGGTGGGCCTTTACGAAAAAGCGGGTTTTCCAAAGTACGTGATCTCTGCAGATGGTTACCCCCAAAGCACTGACATTGACAAGCGTTTGTTGGTTGGATATGGCGCCAACAGCGACCGCTTTGAGGACTGGAGAACCAATGAGCTGCCCTTGCAAGATGGGCAGCAGCCCTTTGTGTCCAAAGCCCCATTGAGTGCCCATCCTGCAGATCCCAGATTTAGAGATGTCGAGGGCCGCTTTGAGATCACCGGACAAGTGCCAGGCAACAGTGGCGTGCACACAGCCACCGACATTCCCATCTCTGCATTTGGCCCAGGTGCTTGGGCTTTCACGGGGGTGATTGACAACACGGATGTGTTCTTCAAGCTGGCACAGTCGGCAGTCGCTGGCGTGGTCACGCCTGACTTTGGCAATTGGCGAAAATAGAATCGCAATAGACTCGTGTAATAGTCTTTAAGGGCCGACTCAGAAAAGAAAACAACGCCAAGGGCTTATGCGGCCCACTGGCGTTGTGTTTATTCTTGGACCCAAGCGCACAGGGGTCCTTTGCGCTTGAGTGTTCTCTTTCTTAGGTGTTGAGTGCTTTTTTAACCCGCTCTGCAACCAAGGGATAGCGCCTGATCCTGACCCCCGTGGCATCAAAGACCGCATTGGCAATGGCGGCTGGAAAGCAGACGATAGCAGGCTCTCCAGCGCCTCCCATGGGCTTGTCGGGCCGATTGATAAAGACCAAGTCGATCTCTTTTGGAAGGTCACTCAAATTGGCAATTTTGTAGGTGTTCCAGTCCACACTGGTGACCCTTTTTTCATTGAAGTGAACTTCCTCGTGCAGCGCGCGGCTAAGCCCTTGCATGATTTGTCCTTCAAGTGCAGCTCGCACACCAATGGGGTTGACCATCAAGCCACAATCATGGGCGATGCTCACCTTTTTGACCCAGATGCGACCGCTCTCTTTGTTGACCTCCACCTCACAGGCGACTGCTGCATACGAGCCGTATCCCGCGTGCAAGGCCAAGCCCCAGCCGGTGGCAATTTTACCGGAGGACTTTTTGGTGGCCTTGTTGGGCCAACCCATTCTTTGGGCGGCGGTTTTGACGACCTCAATTTCTCTGGGGTCTTGCATGTGTTTGAGTCTGAAGTCCACCGGGTGCATGCCTGCTGCATGGGCCACTTCGTCAATGAAGCACTCTTGTCCAAAGCGTGTCTGCATCTCTTGAGGAGCCCGCATGTGAGCGGTTCTCATGGGAGAGACTTCCTGCAAATAAGGCGGCACGGTCTCCCACCAATGCACATGGTTGGCAAAGCGGTAGCTCTCCTCAGGTACATTGAAGTTGTAGGCGTTCCACTTTTTATGACCCGTTTGCATGCCCACCAAGACGTGCTCTGGGCTCTCTCCCGTGAAGCGCACATCCCAGCCATTGAAGCCCTTGGCCTTGAAATACCAGCCTGTGACTTCGTTGTTGGCATTCAAGCCCGCTTTCATGGAGATGATCGCCGCAGGCGCCTTGGGATCCCAGGCAATGCCTTCTTCTCGGCTCCACTGCATTCGGACAGGTCGCCCAAATTCTTTGGACAAGAGGGCCGCTTCATAGGGGGCTTCATCGCCGTCGCTTCGGCCATAGGATCCCGCTCCATGCATCCATTTGACCTGCACGTTTTCAGCAGGCACACCTAAAAACTTCGCGATGCCAACTCTCAAGAAGTGGGGTTTTTGTGTGTCGGCCCATATTTGCACTTGGTCGCCTCGCACATCGACCACGCCGCAAGAGGGCGCCATGCGAGCGTGGGACTGAAAGGAGCACTCATACTCAGCCTCCAAGACTTTGGCCGAGCTTGACAAGGCGGCCATGGTCGGTTTGATGTCCCAGTCTTTCTTGCCCCCAAATGCGGGGATGGCATTGGCAGCAGTGGGGGTGGCTTGCCGGATGTAGTTAAAGGTGTTGTGTTCCCCACCGCCCAGTGGGCCATTGACATTGGACCACTTGACTTTGAGAGCTCGCGAGGCCTTGATGGCTGCCCACTCGCTTTCTGCAACGACGGCCACAAAGCTGCCTTTGACAAAGGACTTTGCGCCTTTGATGTGCGCAATAGAGGACGCATCCACTTCAAGCGGCTCAGCACCCGCGATTTGGGGCCTCACAGCGCGTGCATGCAAGAGGTTATCAGGGCGGATGTGAGCGGTGTAGTGCTCCACGCCACTGACTTTGGCCTCAATGTCTTTTCTCTTAAAGCTTTTGCCCACAATTTTGTATTCAGATGGATCCTTGGGCTTGGCTTGACCTTGCACATTCATGGCGTTGCCAATTTGATTGTTCCAAGTCAAGTTGGTTGAGAAGTTTTTCCCCCCAATGAGCTCCGCATAGGTCACGCTTTTGCTGGGGTTGCTGGTGATAAAAACTTTGCCATTGTCCACACTCAGTTGAGTGGCCAAGACGCCAAGATGGTTGGCGGCATTCTCAACCAAGAGCCGCCTGGCTTCTGCCGCGGCGTTTCGAAGCGGCAGTGAGCCCAAGCGAAGCCCCGTGCTGCCACTGCCCCCTCCTTGGTTGGGGGACAAGCGGGTGTCGCCCAAGGAAACCTGCACTTTGTCGTGGCTCACATCGAGCTCCTCGGCCACAATTTGAGCGATCGCCACGTCAATGCCTTGGCCGCAATCCATTTTGCCAAAATTGGCCAAGACAGTGCCATCGGCATTGATTTTGATCCAAGTATCGAGCGCAGCGGGTGGAGGCCCGACCACGCTTGGAATGGCCTGTGCATGGGTCTCCCCCAAGAAGGCGCTTCCCGATGTGCCAACGATCAGGGCCACATTGGTTTGAATGAAATCACGGCGGTTGATGTTTGTAGGATTCATGGATGTTGCCCTGGGTTATGCTTTGGCTGTGGACATTTTGTCGCGCGCGAGTTTGACCGCTTGCATGATGGCGATTTGCGTACCGCAACGACATTGGACGTTGGCAAAGCCGTCCTTGATTTGTTGATCGGTGGCTTTGGGATTCTTTTCCAGCAAAGCCACTGCATGCATGATCCAGCCGTTTGCACAGTAGCCACACTGAGCGGCCTGTTCGTCAACGAAGGCGACTTGCACCGGGTGAAGCTGACCATTTTTTGCCAAGCCATCCAAAGTTCGAATGGCTTTGTTCTCAAGGGAGGCGGTAGGCACGGAGCACGAGCGAATGGGTTGACCGTTCACCAAGACGGTGCAAGTGCCGCATTGAGCCAAACCACAACCAAACTTGGGACCTTTTAGTTTGAGTTTGTCGGTCAATGCATACAGCAAAGGTTCATCCACATCGGCCTCGACGCTTTTAATGGCGCCATCAATGTTGAGCTTATAAACGGGCATGTTCACTCCTGAGTTAAATCTTTCACTATCAGATCAAATCAGAAGGGTTTGAGCCATTGGGGTTAGCCCTTAATTGAGCGGGTTCGCGGTTCCTAGCGATTCTTAGCGATTGAGTGCATCACGTTCTCCCAGACCCCAAGCCTTCGCGCACTCACTCCTCATCCGTTTCAAACGCACTTGGGTTGCAAGTGGTCACTCAATGGATTTACAGAGTTACACTTAGACCTAGGGCTTGATAAGCTTGATCTTCCCACACCGATTTAACCCCTCATTTGGCTATGCGCAGTTTTTGGCACATTTTATTTTTTTTGTCCTCACTCTTGACAGTGCAAGTTCAAGCGCAAAACTTGCAAAAGTTGTATGACCTGAGTGTCGACTCCAAAAAACGTTTGGACCAAGAAGAAAAGGATAAAAAGACCAAAACCGAGGATTTCTACACCGAGGCCAAGGCCAATGGGCAGTTTTGGAAATGCGATAAAAATTTGTTTATTTTTTACCGCGGCTACGTCTTGGCGGGTGCCAAGGAGGACGGCAGCGATTTGGGCAAGTCCCCCTATGATTTGATTGGCAACTATCAGGTGGTGAAGAATCAGTTCATCAATTTCAACTTTCCAACCCTACCCTATGACAATGTCTTTGAGCTCAATATTGCCAAAGGGGAGGCCGTGGTTTTCAAGAAATCCCTCAACCGTTTGGAAAAGTTGGCTTGCACGTTTCTGAAATAAAGATTCGCTCAAAGAGGAGCTTGGCTCAATGCGCACCAAGGGTGCGCATGACTTGTTTCTTGAATCCATTGGCTTTCACGGCTTTTGTTGAAGGTACTGCTCTAAGCTTTGATCCATCGCTTTGGTGTAGGTCCACCACAAATACGGGAAATGCCCATAGCGCAAAGACAGCTGCTCCTTGGCCTTTGTTGCAGATTGCCCCAGGTCTACAAGCGACACGGCAGAGACGAGACCGCTTCGATCGGCGCCATCGGTGCAGTGAATCAACAAAGGTTTCGGGGCCTCACGAATCAATTTCAATAGGCCAAGGATTTGTTCGGTGTCAAGCACCGTGCCTGCTGAGAGGCTGACATCCATGTGCAAGAGGCCTAAATTTTGAGAGCTCTTTATTTCCTCTTGGTACCAAGGCGAGTCAAGATTGACCCCTCTTAAATTCAACACACTCTTGAGTCCTAACTCTTGAGTCTTTTGGCGAAACACCTCAGTGCTCAGTTGTCCTGAGCGATAGAGTTCACCTTTCACAACTTCGTGAAAATTGCCACCAAAGTGGATCCAAGAATACAAGCCCAAAAGGGCCATGAAGGGGGTCAATAGCAAGGTGCTCATGAGGGCAAGGATGCGTTTATAAAGCAAAGGCATGAGGGCAATGGGCGTTTAGAGGGAGAAAAGAACTCATGAAAGATTTTTTTGAATAAAAAAGGGTTCAGTATTGGTGTTTGTCACAGTACTTTTTCTACTCAATCGTTGTTAGAGTTTAGCGTTTATTGAATCATAAGGGTTAAGGAGCCAATATGTCTATTACTTCGTTCAAGGTCGATGGACTCAATGTCCAAGTCGATGGGGATCCGCAGATGCCTTTGCTGTATGCATTGAGAGATGACTTGCAGATGAACAACCCCAAATTTGGGTGTGGTGTGGCGCAGTGCGGCGCTTGTACGGTTCAATTGAATGGCGTTCCGATTCGTTCATGTGCCGTGCCTGTCTCGGCGGTGAGCAATCAGTCGGTCAAAACCCTCAAAAGCCTTGGCACCCCAGAAAAACCCCATCCTCTTCAAAGTGCTTTTGTTGAAGAGCAAGTCACCCAGTGTGGTTACTGCATCAACGGCTGGCTCATGACGGCTGAGGCGCTGTTGCGTAAAAATCCAAAGGCGACCGAAGACGAGCTCAAAGAGGGGCTGAAAGATTTGAAGTGCCGCTGTGGCACCCATGTCTCTATTCTTCGCGCAATCAAACGTGCACAAGCCAAGATTTTGACGGGAGCTCTCGCATGAAAACATCCAATCCATCCCTTTTTGAAGCCTCTCCCTCCCTTGAAGCAGGCCCTTTGACATCGGGGGAGCATGTGTCGCCCCAAGCCTTGTCTAGGCGTGACTGGCTTAAGTCCTCTGGGGCCTTGGTGGTCACGGCGTCTTCCCTGGGCTATGTAGGCATTGCGGGCATGGGTGCTGGGTTTGCAAGCGACGCGCTGGCTCAGCAGGTGAGCTCCACCAAGCCGGCCTTGAATGCAGAGGAGCTGGACTCGTGGATTGCAGTGGGTGCAGACGGTCGAGTGACGGCGTTCTTTGGTAAGGTCGATTTGGGACAGGGTTTGGTGGTGGCCTTGGCACAAATTGTGGCCGATGAGTTGGATGTGGACTACAGTATGGTTCAAATCATTCAAGGGCAGACCAACACAACTCTGAATCAGGGCGGGGCATCGAGTGCAGTTGGGATTCAAGCAGGAGCGAAGCCTTTGCGTTTTGCTGCAGCTGAGGCCAGAAGACTGCTCCTAGAGATGGCGTCTTTGAAGTTGGGCGTTGACTCGGCCACCTTGGTGGTCAACAAGGGTGTGATCAGCGTCAAAGCCGATCCTTCAAAGAGTGTGAGTTACCAAGACCTCATTGGGGGCAAGTTCTTTAATTCCAAAGTTGAATGGAACAAAAAATTCGGCAACCCCTTGGAGATCAAAGTCAAGGCGCAACCCAAAAAACCTTCAGAGTACCGCGTGGTGGGTCAATCGATTCCTAGAACCGATTTGGAGTGGCGTATCTATGCGACGGGTGAATTTGTCAGCGACATTCGCATCCCCGGGATGCTACATGCTCGGGTGGTGAGAACACCCATTGCGGGCGCTACCATCGAGTCAGTGGACGCGTCCTCCATCAAAGACATTCCTGGCGCGCGCGTGGTGCGTGAGAGAAATTTCTTGGCCGTGGTGGCTGAGAAAGAATGGAATGCGGTCAAGGCCTCCAAACAACTCAAGGTCAAATGGAAGCATCCGGTGGAGAAATTGCCCACCCACTTGAAAGTCTTTGAGCACATTGCCAAGGCGCCCGTGGTCAAGCGTGAAGAGGAGCTCAAGAAAGGCAACGTCGATGAGGCGTTCAAGGTCGCCAAAAAGATCATTCAAGCCCAATACCATTGGCCCTTTCAGTCCCATTCGAGCATGGGGCCGGCTTGTGCGATTGCGGATGTGAAGGCCGATAAGATTGAAATTTGGACGGGATCACAAAAGCCGCATTTTTCAAGAGACGGTGTGGCCAAGCTGCTCGCAGTGGATCCGAACATCGTCACGGGGCATTGGGTGATTGGTCCGGGCTCCTACGGCCGCAACGATGCGGGTGACGCGGTCATGGATGCAGCGATGTTGTCCAAACTCACCGGGCGAGTCGTGCGTGTGCAGGGTATGCGTCATGACGCGACGGCTTGGGACCCCAAGGCGCCAGCGTCCATTCACATGGCCCGTGCCGCTTTGGATGAAAGCGGTCAAGTCTTGGCTTATGAGTTTACCTCCAAGGCTTTTTCACGGGCCAGCATTGAGAGCAATGAGGCCGATCCCCATGACTCTTTGGTCGGCATGGAAATGGGTTTGCCTGCCCGAAATGGTGTGGGCTTTGGGGTGCCGCTTGAGGCCTATGCCTTTCAAAATAAGCGCTACGCGTGGGAGGTGATTCCTGACTTGATCAAGCAGGCCTCACCCCTGAGGACCTCGCACTTGCGAGACCCAGTGGGTTTACAAATTCACTTCGCCAGTGAGCAGTTCATTGACGAGTTGGCGTTTGAGACGAACACCGATCCGATTGACTTTAGGTTGAAGTACGCGACCTCCTACAGAGACCAAGAGCTCTTGAAGGCGCTGCAAGAGAAGTCCGGGTGGGAGAACAGACGCGCGCACGTTTTGCCGCAAAAGGGCCCCATTGTCAAAGGCCAAGGCGTCGCTTATGCCCACCGCGGTGGCACCATGCTGGCGATTGTGGCGCAAATTGAGGTGGACACAAGAAGCGGGCGCATTTGGGGGCGAAAGTTCACCGTCGCCCACGATTGTGGCTTGGTCATCAACCCCAAGGGCTTGCGCTACACCATTGAAAATGGGCTGGTGCATGCCTTGTCAAGGACGGTCTTTGAGGAGGTTCAATTCGACCAAGAGCGCGTCACAAGCGTGGACTGGTTGACGTACCCAATTTTGAACATCAAAGATGCGCCCGAATCGATCAATGTGGTGCTCATGAACCGTCCCGAGTTGCCACCCACTGGTGCGGGAGAGGCAACGTGCCGAGTGGTACCGGCTGCAGTTGCAAATGCCTTCTTTGATGCAACGGGTGTGCGCATGAGGCAAGCACCCTTGTCGCCCAAGCACGTGTTGCAAGCTTTGAAGGCGAGCGACAAATCCACGAACAGCACAAAAGCTTAAAGCCCTGAGCGTTTTTGGGTGAAGTTTTGGTTGAAGGCTCTGGTCAATGGGCAGGCTTTAGAAAAAAGCGCTATGAAAAAAGCGCTTTTTGGCCAGGCTCATGCACCGGGGTTTGAGGGTGCCCCCCAGTCACAACCAGCAAAAGTTCTTTAGTCGCTTTGGTGCTCGGTGAGCGTTTGCTCGAGCACGTGATCTTTGCTGTGCTCGGGTTTAGGCGGGCGTTTGGCCGCTCGGGTCAAAATCTCGATAAAGAAGGAGGGAAGTTCCTGGGCTTTGAACTCATTGATTTTGGCATTGATCTCTTTGGGATGGATGCTTTGTGCCAGGGCCTCATCGGGACCGATTTTGCAGTCAAAAAGCCAGTGATCCTCTCCTTTGGGCAGAGTTTTATTTCTTTGTCGATTGAAGTATTTGCGGATATCGTGTTTGATGCGGTCGCTCAAGCGATCGGCATTTTGGTCTTTGACCATCAGGGCGTAAGTTTTTCTCATGCCCGATGTTAACCGCTTTGAACTGCTCATTGCGACAAAGGCTAAAATGTGTCTTTTAGTGTTTTCTTTGAGCTTACGCGCTTTTTGACCCTTCAATCTCCTTCATTTTCATGATACACACGCAACCCAACTTGGTCTTGATTCCCGGTCTCATGTGCGATGACGCTGTATGGACCCCTTTGCTGCCTTGGTTAAATGGGGTTGCCCAAACGCATTTGATGGATCACGGTGAGGCCAACTCTTTGACGGTGATGGCCGAGCAAGTCTTGGATGAGGTCCAAGGGGCTTTTTTGATGGCGGGTCACTCAATGGGCGGTCGCGTGGCCATGGAGGTCATGCGCTTGGCGCCTGAGCGTGTCACGGGGGTCGCGTTGATGGACACGGGTCACATGCCCTTGGCTTTGGGTGAAAAGGGAGTGCAGGAGCGTCAAAAAAGACAAGCCTTGTTGGATATCGTTCAAACTCGAGGTTTGCGTGCCATGGCCTCAGAGTGGGTCAAAGGCATGGTGGCACCAAGTCGTTTGGCGGATGCTCAATTGATTGAAGATATTTTGCTGATGTTTGAGAGAAAGACCCCTGCTGTTTTTGAGCGTCAAATACAAGCTTTGCTCAACCGGCCCGATGGCAGCGAAACACTTCAAGCCGCGAGGTGTCGCGTGGCTTTGATGTGTGGAGAGTTGGACGCTTGGTCACCCGTGTCTCAACACGAGGAGATGGCTGCACTGCTTCGCGGCAATCCCGCCGTTCAAGTGATCAAAGGCGCAGGACACATGTGCACGATGGAGGCACCTATGGCCGTGGCAAGCGCGTTGCTGGAGTGGATTGAAGCTTGCTGATCGAGGGTCCTTACCTGACGGTACCTTAAATTTTATGAAACCGTCCATCCAAAAGGGTTGTGAAGGCCAAAAAAAAATCACGCAGCAACTGACGGTCTTTGCATTTAGAAATATCAAAAGCTCAGTTGGTTTGCGAAGAGGTGTGTTCTGCCAAGCCAGTATGAAGACAACAAA
>CANJNC010000012.1 GCA_947475685.1 Comamonadaceae bacterium
ACATGTAGTTTATAAGTGTATCAAGACAATGTTGATTTTCATGCACGCCATAAGGCCAGGGATCTCCACCAAAAATATCCTCAATTTCATCAAGATCGTCAGGTAACCAAGGGAGCATATACCTTAATGCAGCTAAATTTTTCATACGCCTTAGAGCAATATTCTTGGAATCACAAAAAGCATCGAATAATGATTTGCCAATAAATGGATATTTATCATAGATCGTTTTTTTAATCACAACTAAGTGCATTACAGGAAAGACTTTTGTTCTCTTGAAATACTCCTTTTCGATTTCTCTAAAATTTGGGAAAAGTCTAACAATACGGTTATTCGTTTTGATGGAATTAGGAAGAGTTGTTCCAATAACTGCATCAAGTTTACCGCTACTTAATAAATCACTTAGTGAAAAGCCTGTGTTATTTAGATTAATTGAAATGGGTTTATACATGGGCATCACAACGGGTTCTCCATGTGGTGAAGGTGAATTTATGGATCCCTGTATCCAAGTAACCTTTGATAAGTCGACATTAAAATCATGAATGAGATGGCCTCTAATCCATACTGCAGCAGTCATGGTATAAAGAGGGACTCCAATTCTTTTGCCAGATAAATCTGTTGGTTTTTCTATTCCACTTTCCTTGTTTATAGCAATGAAACTATGCCTAAATGATCTTGATGGGAAAACAGGAAGAGCTACGAATGTAGTATCACCAGCGACTACTCTAGATATATATTCTGAGCAAGACATCTCACACAAGTCAAATGCATTTTCTGAAGCCATTCTGTCAAAAATAACTCGTGGAGCTTCAATCCTTTCAAAGTGCAGGTCTATCCCACTGGGTTTAACTTCACCAGTAAAAAGAGGTTGCATGCGATCATAAAGTCCCGAGGCAAACGTGAGTTTAATATTTGAGTTACTCATAAATATATTATTTGCCAGGATTTACGCCTGCCTTAGAACACCAGTATTCCCATGCCCTAACCATTTGT
Source organism: Comamonadaceae bacterium (assembly GCA_947475685.1). Classification (GTDB taxonomy): domain Bacteria; phylum Pseudomonadota; class Gammaproteobacteria; order Burkholderiales; family Burkholderiaceae_C; genus Limnohabitans. Next base: position 991 of record CANJNC010000012.1, read on the forward strand.
GGAGCATGAGGTTCAACAAGAGATCTAATATCAATTTCACCTTTTGAAAGTGCTGTAAACTTCCCTAGCTTAGAAGCATGTAGTTGGATTTGAGCATTTTTAGGTAAATAGATTGCAACTTTAACTACTTCAATTAGCGAACGCCCAGCTGCAGTAAACCCATGCCCTCGCATTAAGATAACTTTGTTATCAGCCAATCCAATAGCTAGATCATGTCCCTGCGCTTCGTTTGTAACAAGTAGATTTGTATCTCCAAAGTTATCTCTTATATCCCAGACCGGAACCCTATGCCCCATGTCACTTGCAGTATGTATGACAGGTTGTAAGGGTGTTTCAGAGATGGTGAATGGGAGTACTTCATCAGCATGGCTATGAATAACAGCATTTATATCAGTTCGTAGATTATAAATACTTCCGTGTATAAATCTCTCTAAATAAGGGGTCGGTATATTACTTTCGACGGCATTGCCATCTAACGTAAATGCATAAATATCATCTTCAGTTACCAATTCGGGACTTAAAGATCTTGATATTAAAAATTCATTTTTATTCAGAGGATTTCTAATGCTTACATGTCCGTATGCATCAACAATTCCTTCATTGGCCAAAACTCTATTGGCCGCAACAAGTTTGATAATTTCATTGTGGATACTATTAAATTTGCTATTCATTTGCGTTCCTTAGTTAATTTTTAGATCGCTGGATCTAACTATATTTTCCCATCTAGAAATTTCATCTTGCATAAATGAAGCGAATTGATCCGTTGTCATATATTGTGTTTCCACGCCCGCTTGATCTAGACGAGTCTTAATAGAGGGTGTGCTCAAAGCCTTTTTAGTTTCTAAATTGAGCAGTGAAATAATTTCTTTAGGCGTACCAGTTGGAGCAATGACGCCAAACCACGTAGGTGAATCAAACCCGGTATAACCAGATTCACTCATAGTAGGAACAGCTGGCAGGTAGTTTAGCTTCTGAGGTCCAGCCACCGCAAGTGCTTTGATAGTGCCTTTGGTGATATGAGGCATCAATTCTATGGGAGTACCAAATTGAATTTGAATTCTCCCTGAAACAACTTCCTGAATAGCCTCTCCACTAGATTTGAAAGGTATATGCTGCATATCTATTCCGGCTTTACTTTTTAGCAATTCACCATATAAATGACCGGTATTTCCTATTCCAGAAGATCCATAGTTAAATAGATCTTGCTTAAGTTTAATCAGTGTTATTAATTCTTTAATATTTTCAGCTTTCACGTTTCGATTTATAACTAATACGAAGGGAACCCTTCCAATAAAAGCGATAGGAATGAAATCCTTTAAAGTATCAAAAGGCAGAGATTGGTATACGAAACGATTGGTAATGAGCATATTAGCAGCTCCAATTCCAAGTGTATATCCGTCCTTCGGGGCTTTAGCAATCGCCGCAAGTCCAACATTTCCTCCAGCACCAGGTTTATTCTCGACAATAAATGATTTGCCAAGACTGATTGAAAAGGCTTGTGCAATTTCTCTTGCCAGTGTATCAACAGTTCCACCAGGAGCATAAGGAGCTATGATTTTCCCAATCCTGTTCGGATAATCTTGTATTTGTGCTTGAACAAAACTAATATTCAAAAAAAGTAGTGTAAAAAATAATAATTTATAAATCATGGGAATTAGTGCTTATCCAAGTTATACATTTCCAGTTATCTTTGACCAAAAGTAAGAGGGTTCAATTTTACAATTATTGCCTCTCCATGCAATATGTCCATCTGGTCTAATCATTAAGTAATTAAACTCAAACAATAATTTTGTTTTAACTGAATCAATAAAAAATACAGTTATAGGAATTTTGAATTGATCAGCGTACTGGCATAGTAAATTTACTTCTTCACTAATATCAACAAAGCAAAAAAGGGAAAACTTCTTATTAATTAAATCCAGTGTAGATAATTCTTTGTCTAACCAAACGTGAGGAGCCCTACAACCAGGCCTAGTACTGGGAATATAGTTTATTGAATCTTCAAATTCAGACTTTTGTTTTACGGGATCTTCAAATTCTTCATATATGTTGATCGGTGAGTTGGTGTACCTATTCCCAAGATGCATATTTAGCGAAAACCACTCTCTCTTTAAACCTTCAGTCATTGCAAAGCCAACTTTTTCCCTAACCATCTGACCTTCATTTGAATCTTCATATATTGAATCATTGCTTGGTAATTTTTTCATGATTTCTAAATTACCAGTAGAGAATTGAGTAATTCTTTCTGCGATTGGTTTTCTTTCAATTGTGTAGGAATCTAGTAATTGCTCGCCTCCCCATCCTTGAAGAAATCCAGATAATTTCCACGATAAATCAACAGCATCACCGATACCAGTATTCATTCCTAAACCTCCAGTAGGTGAAGTTAGGTGACAAGCATCACCGCAAATAAATACATTTTTATCTCTATATCTATCAGCAACCAATTCCGCTCGTTGCCACGGTAGGATGCTTATAATTTTCATTTCGAAAGGTTTGCCAAGCGCTTTAAAAGCAAAAGCTTTGATTTCATCTTCAGTGTAGGTCTTTTTTTCTTCAGCGCTACCAATCAGTGACATCCGCCACTGATCTTTTCCATTGATAGCCACTATAGTGCACCACGTACCATTTGGGCCTATGAACATGTACCTGTATCCAGGTGCCTTGTTATGAAGAGAATTAAATTCAATGCATTCAAAGATTACATTTGTAGTATAGGTGAGCAGTCCTTTACCACTCATTTTGATGTTTAAAGAATCTCTAATTAAACTTTTCGCACCATCACAACCAACTAGGAAGATAGCTTTGATATTTAAAACACGATTAGTTTTGATGTCCTTGGCTTGAATCTTGACTTGATTCTGGGATTGAGAAAATGCAATGCATTCAGTCTCATAATAGATTTGATTTGTAGATTGTGCTGTTGCAAATTTCCTTAGTATGGGGTCAAAATAATTTTGAGGACAACGCTCCCGTTTTTGAGGACTTTCATTCGGGGGTAGCTCATTATTCATAGAAGGCATTTCTTGCCTCCCAAGTTCATACCCATTCAGCGATGTTAAATAAACATTGTCTTGAGGGTAATTTCTGTCGTAATCACTTTCTTCAACATCTCTAACGATTCCCCACTTTCTACAAAATTCCATTGTTCTAATGCCAACAAGGTCCATTTTGGGTTGATATATAGAGCCATCCCCTTTTTCAAGTAATAAAACTTGGTGACCTCTCCAAGCCAAATCAGCTGATAAGGCTAAACCTACGGGTCCTCCACCTATAATTACGACGTCAACTGTTAAATTCATAAGCGCTTGTTAATCTTAAAAACTATCTACAATCCGGTATACGATCTTACTGGGTAAATTCAATCATGAAATCAGGGAATACATCAAATAGTATTTACTATTTTTGTCTGTTTTTTTTATATTTAAGTTTATATCCATGCCTTGGGGAAACACAAACAAAGATACCTAGCCTTTCTGATTGGCCAAGTAAAACTGTCAAGATTGTGGTTCCTTTTGCGCCAGGCGGTGGAACTGATTATGTGGCTAGGCTTACCGCTCAAAAGCTTACTGAGCGGTTTGGGCAGAATTTCATTATTGAAAATAAACCTGGGGCGGGTGGAATAACTGGAACAGATTTAGTGGCCAAATCTAAACCCGATGGGTATAACTTGGTTATTGTAAGTGGTAGCCACACGATTAATCCAAACCTTTATAAAACGCTCCCCTACGACACAAGGCATGATTTTTTAGCAGTAAGCAATCTTGTGATTGGACCGGCTATTTTGGTTGTTAATTCAAATCTAAAGGTTAATAATCTAAAGGATTTGATTGCCTTAGCTAAATTAAAACCCGGTGAGCTATCTTTTGCATCATCAGGTAATGGTTCGCCACCACATTTGGGCGGAGAGTTGTTTAAGGCAATGGCTGGCATAGATTTGGTGCATATTCCTTATAAAGGGAATGGCCCAGCCTACAATGATTTAATCGGAGGTCAAATTACTTTAATGTTTCCTAATATAGCTACTGCGCTTCCTTTTGTTAAATCGGGGAAACTTAAAGCGTTGGCCGTCACAAGCAAATTGAGAAGCAAAATCGCTCCTGAGCTACCAACAATGACGGAAGCAGGTCTGGAAGGGTATGAGTTATCTTCTTGGTTTGGTATGCTTGCGCCATTAGAAACATCACCGTTAGTAATTCAACAGTTACATCAAGAAATATTCAAAATTTATCAATCGCCTGATATCAGGGAAAAGTTACTCTCACAAGGTGTTGAGCCGCTCGCAAGCTCGCCAAATGAATTTACGGAACAAATAAATTCAGAGATAACTTATTGGTCAAAAACTTTCAAAACCAAGAATCTCAAGATTGATCCTTAATCCCATCGCAACCAATTTTTGAGTCCTTTTCCCATCACCCAAGTTAAATCTTCACCTTTGAGCCAACTTAGCCCATCTGTAAAGTGATCTACACACTCTGAATAAGATGAGGTAAGTCGCGATAAATCAGATCCCCAGAACATTCGTTTAGGCCCAAAAGAATCAAAAACCATTTTAATGTAAGGATCCATAAGTGGGTAGGGCCAAGATTCTGTTGTATAGGTTGGTAAACAGCTTGCTTTAACCGCAACATTTGGTCTGAGGGATAAATTTAAGATCGATTGAAAATTTTCAAAGGCTTCTTTATCCTTTTTCCCTGGTAGAAGCCCAAAATGATCAATGATAAGTTTTAAGTTTGGGTATTTTTGTGCAATCTCATCTGTGATGTGCATTATTTCAAAAGGACAGGTCATCATTATTGGTATATTAAGCGACTCAGCCAACGGCCATAGCCAATTCACTTTTCCTTCAGTCAGTAAAGGCTGAAGGGAAGGACGATGAAAGGTAAATCTAAGTCCTAACAGTCCGTTTGAGGGGTGCCATTTTTTAACCATTTCAACGGACGGTATAGATAAGGGATCAAGTCGGCCCATAACGGCAAATTTATTAGGGTACTTTTTTGCAGCAGCAACGCAAATATCGTTTCTTTCCCCTTCCCAAGAAGGGGGTACTAGTATTGCCTTGTCCACCCCAGCGTTATTCATATCTTTTAGTAAGACTTCAGCCGTAATAGGGTTGGGCTTATGAGGTGTGTGGCGGTCTGGCCAAGGTCTTTCAGGTGTACTTTTAGCCCAAATATGAACTTGTGAATCAATAATTTCTAAACTCATGGTGATATTTTCTAGATAAATTGTTTTTATATTGAAAAAATTAACAAATACAGATCAAGTATAGATGATCGGATTGCTTCAAAAGAAAGCTTCACTAATCAAAATATTTATAGAATATCTAAAGCAGATTGTAAAATAAGAATAAGTAAAAGTGAAATCGTAGAGATATTACAAATCCTTAAAACTCGATAAATTAAGAAATTGGAATAATAAATGACAATTAAGATTACTTTAACTGGTGACATTAATTTGATGAATGTGAAAGATGGATCTATTCCTTTTCGGTTGATTAAGGAGGAGTTAGATCAGTCAGATCTTGTATTTTCAAATCTAGAGTGCTGCCTTTATCAACCTGAATACAGTCACTCAGTAAATAACGAAGGTTTTTACGCTAATCCTAAGGTTGCAGTTGATGCTTTGAAAAATGGAAATATTTCAGTTGTAAGCTTGGCCAATAATGTAAATTATGGTCATGACGCGATATTAAACTCCATCAAAGAACTTGATTCTGCCGGATTGATGCATACTGGTGCTGGCGAAACTAAAGCTCAAGCTATCAAACCTGTCATTATTGATCGTCAAGGCATACAAATTGGATTTTTAGCAAGAACTTCTGTTTATTGGAATACACATCACGAGGCACAAAAAGACTCATCCGGTGTTGCGGTCATTCGAGGTCATACGGCATATCAAGTACCCGCGTATAAAGTGAAGACTGAAATCCCGCCGTTCAATCGTCCTGGGATACCTCCAGTTGTTGTTACCTGGGCTGACAGGGTGTATTTGAAAGAATTAGTTGATCAAATTAAGGAGATCAAAAAATCATGTGATTTTGTTGTGATTTCTTGTCACTGGGGGCTTTGGAGTGAAGTATTAGAATATATGACTGAGATTGCACACGCTGTAATCGATGCAGGTGCTGATGTCGTTTTCGGGCATGGCCCTCATTTATCGCTTCCAGTTGAGATGTATGGTGGTAAGCCCATTTTTTATGGATTGGGAAGTTTTTCTTTCCATACTGGTCACAATGGACGGCAACATGGTGACTGGGTGGGTGAAATGCCCCAAATTAAAATAAGTAAAAGCAAAATAGAGGAGATTTCATTTAAATTGATCAGACACAATAATTTAAATGAAACATATTGCTGTGATTTAGACCAAGAGGCAGAAACAGTTGCTTATCTTATTGCCCAGAGTGCAGAAAAAAACTGTGAATTACGCGTTATAGATCAATCAATTGTTGTGACAATGATTTGAATTTGAAAGTAGGTACCAAATTGAATCAGTTCATCGCAAAGATCATTTTTTCTATAGCAGTAGTAATTGCAAATAATGCTCTCACAGCCCAAACGCTTGACTCACCAGCAAGCATTAATTATCCTACGAAACCAATTCATTTAATTGTCCCGTTCCCGCCCGGAGGTGGAAATGACTTTATTGCGAGATTTATTGCTCAGCGTCTATCTACTGGTTTGAAGCAATCTGTAATTGTGGAAAATAAAGCAGGAGCTGGGGGTTTATTGGGTGCTGAATTTGCAATCAAATCACCCCCTGACGGATACACCATCCTATTGATTTCTGCGTCATACACAGTAAATTCTGCGCTTTACCCTTTGAAATATGATCCTGAGGTAGATATTTCTGCCATTGGTCAAGTTTCCCAAGGAGCTTTTGTCTTGGTTGCAAATCCCAATTTGCCAGTAAATAGTTTAAGCGAGCTAATCAACTTGTCAAAATCGTCTTCTTCGATAATTAGCATTGCTTCTTCTGGGCATGGAAGCGTGTTGCACCTATCGGCAGAGTTATTGATGAGTAAGGCAGGCATAAAGCTTTTACATGTACCTTATAAAGGGGGTGGACCTGCTTTAAGCGATACGTTATCTGGGCAAACACAGTTATTTTTTAGTACACCTTCGATTGCTTTGCCATTTATAAAGGCTGGAAAATTAAAACCATTAGGAGTTACAACATTAAAAAGAACGCCAGTTTTGCCAGAAGTGCCAACGCTACAAGAGTCCGGGCTTAATGGATATGAAGTAAATGTTTGGCATGGTTTAATTGCACCCAAGGGGACTCCTTTGAGCATAGTCCAAAAAATTAACCAAGAGCTAATCAAAGCATTTAACAGCAAAGAAGCAGTTGAGCTATTAGAAAAGGACGGCGTTTATCCTTTAGTTGGGTCACCACAGCAGTTTGATGCTTTAATCAAACGAGAAATTTCCAATTGGAAAGATTTGGTGAAGAAATCGAATATTAGTGCAGTGCCTTAGGTCAAGGAACAATTAATGCAAATTTAAAGCATCTTTACCAGCAGCGAGTCCAGTAATTTTCCCAACAACCGCACCAGAAAGTAAGCCTTTGCCAATCGGATAATTAAAGTTGGCAATCACAGAAAGTGAATTGATTTACGTAGAACGTTTTTACGAGAATTCATCGCGTTAAATTTTGGGTCAATTTAAATCAGGTAAATAATTTAGACTAGTTAGATGCTCAAGATCAAGAAAAGCGTTAAACCAACTTTCTGCCTTTCCATTCTCGCAATGCTGTGTATGCTTTAAAAATCGTTGCTTCAACTGTTGTGTATCTAACGGATTTTCGGGCGAGCCAATAAAATGATCGGATTCAGTTGTAAATACTTTTCCATTTTTAAGCAATATTTTAAGAGTCGAAGTCCAGGAAGTTCTTTTAATTTTGTCGCTATAAGCGGACATATTAATTTTTTTACAATTATTCAGTACATTGATATTATTAACAATTGCATCATTAAAGATGTACGGATCGAGCACATCGTAATCCATAGCTATTGCTAAGCAAAACGGAACACTGTATTGGGCTTGTTTAACGTCTTTGGGTTCTCGATTATCATGATGGCTTAGTACTTTTTCTGGTACAAGTAAGTCACAACTCTGTATATCTTTTGAATTAAATGAATAGGTATTCATCATTTGATATAAAGAGTGAATTAGAGGATGAGCTGTGATGTGACAAGGGTATGTTTTAAGGCATATTTTTAAAGTTTCCCAGTCCACGCCTAAATTTTTAGTTAAAACCTCTGGATCACTCGATATACAAAATGCTTCAAAAAAACCAAATTTACCCTCAAAAATGGTCTCGGGGCCCTCAAAACCTTCAAGCGCCAAACGTGAGGCTAAAATTCCACTTTCACATGCTTTGCCTAGGTGTAATCTTTTAACTTCTGAGCCGCGTTTCGATTTGGTAAATGCCAATAAACCGCTCGACATAGATCCAGCTATTCCAAGGGCATTAGCTAGCTTACAAGAATTTAAATCTTGTACTAAACCACTTGTAACAGCAGCACCAAATACACCGGTTAGACCAGGAGCATGAAAACCTAATTGTTCTGAGCTATGTTTACTTGCAGCACCAATTCGAAAAAGAACTTCGCATCCAGCAATAAAAGATTTTAGTAGAGTCTCACCACTGGCATTCAATTCTTGGCTTAAAGCAAAAGCAGATGGGAATAGTGTAGCTCCTGGATGAACGCCAGCACCAGGTTTTCTTAAGCTGTCTTGTTCAAAAGCATGAGCAAATGCCCCATTAGCCAAAGCAGCGTGAGGTGCGTGCAAACGCGAGTTGGCGTATCCGATAACTTGCGATTGACCACCACGGCCGTATGATTCGGCATAAGCATAAATTTTTTTACTCCATGGGAGCTGCGAACCAAAGACGCTAACACCGATTGTGTCAATAATACAAAATTTTGCCGCATTTATAACATTGATTGGGATATCTTCAAATCTAAGAGAAGTTGCAAAATCACATAAGATTTCACTTTGAGATGAGGCAGACATAAAAATATATAATAAATTAAAGTTAAGTGGATAATAAGTTGATTATGTAATAAAGAACTGAGTAAAAAACCACTATTAAAAATTTATAAATATCTTTTTGACTTTAAATATGAAAAATATCAATCGGTCCAACTAACTTATCGTCAATTAAAATTATTTTCTTTTGAAGTATTTTGATTTGATCATTTGCGCTAACGAGTTGAAATTCATAAAATCCACCTCGGTTTTGAGACTCACGCATTCCGTAAGAGTGAACCAACCAATTTGATTTGACGCTAATTTGATGGGTAGATCTAGCATTGACACGAATATTGGTAATCAGGTGTGTAGTTCGATCCATAGGTACGGATGCAAATGAGTCTCCAGTTTCAATTCTATATATACGATCTACTAAATGCTGTTTACCTTTAAGATAAAGTAAATTCAATTCCTCATCGGGATTCGATGTGTAAGTACTTTCATTGATCCATGCAGGCGCCCAAAAGACACAATCATCAATATAAAAATCTAGCCATTGAGTCCAATTTTTATCATCTAAACACTCTGCCTCTTTATAAATAAATTCGGAGATTTGATCAAGGGTAAAATTATTCATCATTTAATCTTTAGAAATCAATTTTTGCCATGTTTTATAAAAACCTTTATATATAGATTCATGATCCCAGTTCTTAGTAGTTATCTGTGGAGGTATATCACCTAAAGGATAATCCTCACCTTCAAAACCGTTTAGTGTTTCACTAGCTCCGCGTGCAAAATGATTCCATTTTGCATTTTTAGCTTGACTGCCTGTATGAACAGCCTCTAGAGCTGCCAAGTCATCAGATGTAGCCATACCAGATGTCAAATAGAAGTCTTCGAATTTACGAATTCGAGCAGATCGTGCTTCTTTAGCTTCCCCAACAGGTGCAATACACCGAACCGTTACGTCACACATATCAGGTGAGATCGGTCGCATGGTGCGTATCTGTGTTGATGGGTTATCCATGATGAAAACATTTGGAAATAAGTATAAATTTCGAGTTCGATGAAGCATCCAATGTGCTTGAGCCTTGGAGTAGGAATTTTCAATTCTTTCCTTTTCATCCCAAATAGGATGAGCGGTTGGTTTAGATCGCTCTGTCCAAATACCCATATGTCCATTTCCAAAACCATAAGAGCCAGATAAAACTTGGCCAGTTATGCGCCCAGCTTCTGTTTCCTTTAAGCCATTTAAATTTAATTTAGCCTCTCTGTTAGAAATAGTGTTAGCGAAGACTTTGTGAACTGTTGATACGTGATATCCATCTACACCATTTTCAGCTTGTAATTTCCAGTTTCCATAAAGCCTATATGTGGATTGACCGTTGATAATTTCAAGGCCCTTGGGAGATTGATCAACTAAGCAATCTATCCAAGACTTAGTCCCACAAAGCCAGTCATCAAGTTCGGATACATCGCTATTTAGACTTGCAAAAATAAAGCCTCTGTAATTTTCAAGTCTAGATACTGGCGTAAGAGATGACTTATTTTTGATTTCTGCGTCTAAGTAAGCGCCTGATTCTTCATTTTTAATAACAAGGCATTTCCCATCCGAATTAAAAGTCCATCCATGGAAGCGGCATCTGAAAGCTTTTGAATTACCAGATTCAAGTGGCACCAAAGTTGACCCTCTATGGGAACAGGCATTAAGAAAAGCATTGATTGACCCGTCACTTTTTCTTAAAAGAAATATAGGCTGGCGTCCTATGTGAGTGCTAAAGTAATCCCCAGGATTTTTAATCTGAGATTCGTGAGCAATATAATTCCATGTTGATTCAAAAATATTTTTAATTTCTAAATCAAATATTTTCTGGTCAGAATAGACAGACCGGTCAACTAAAAATTTTGAATCTTTGTTGACAATCAAATTATTAAATATTTCAGGACTCATTTTTACTCTATTTAATTTAAGGAAATATTTCTTTTGTTAATTAACTCGCCCATTTTTTCATTAGTAGTTCGAAGGATTGAAGAAAATTCAGCTGGGGAATTCATCACAATTTCAGCACCTAAGTCTTTAAAGCGATTCATCACATCAGGGGAGTGAATTGCTTTGGAAAATTCGTCATGTATTCTTTGTGTTATTTGAGAGGGCGTATTGGCGGGAGAGAATAAGCCAGCCCAAGTATAGGCATTAAAGTCGGAATAACCCAATTCTACAAAAGTTTTAATATTCGGTAAAAGTAAAATTCGTTTATCACTCGAGACAGCTAAAGCTTTTATTGTGTTAGCACGAATCTGAGCATTCGCAAGCGTTACGGAAATAAGCATGGCTTCTACTTGCCCTCCAATAAGGTCTGTTAAAGCTGGATTGCCACCTTTATAGGGCACGTGAATCATCTCAACATTGGAAATACTTTTAAAGTATTCCATATATAAATGATTGCTAGTTCCCGTTCCAGGACTAGCATATGCAAACTTTCCTTGCTTTGATTGGACGTATTTAATTAGTTCGCTTAAATTGGTTGCTTGTACGTTGTTATTGACAACCAATGCTAGGGGTACTCTGGCTAAAAGAGAAATAGCCTGAATATCTTTAAAAATATCATAGGTCGAATTTTTATAAATATACGGATTTACTGGAACACTATCAACACCTATCATCAATGTGTATCCATCGGGTAATGATTTAGCTATCTGGGCTTCTGCGAGCGTTCCACCTGCGCCACCTTTATTTTCAATTAATACAGGTTGTCCTAAGCTGTCTGTTAATTTAGGTTGTAGTGCACGAATTATTGTGTCTGCAAGACCGCCAGGCGCAAAGCCAACTATGATTTTGATCGGTTTATCAGGATAGCTTTGTGCAAATAGATGAGTGTGAGTAAAAAAGAAAAAAAGAAAATAACTTAAAAAAGTAAACTTGTTTTTTGTACTCAATTTATTCACCTTGTTTCAACTTAAATCAACAGAAAATTAATGGATATTGTGACTAAAGTAATGGAAAAAATGAATTATTTTTATTTAATTGCAATAAACATGAATCATAGAGCCTGTATTGACTTTAAAGGTAGGGAATTGCCCAATACCAAGCTCACAGGAAATATGTAATTCTAGAACATTGTAGATGATAGAAAAATAATTTTTCTTAGTGCGCAAAAATTACTATTTGGAAAAAAAGTGAAATTACTAAATCGACTCCAACACTTTACAGCTTTACTAGCGTGTATGATATTATTTCAATCTTCAAATGCGCAGAATCTTTATCCCAATAAACCCATCAGATTGGTAGTCGACAGTGTGCCTGGTGGAACAACCGATTTGCTAGGTAGGATTGCCGCTGATGGAATGGCTCAGCAATTTGGAGGGTCCATTGTTGTAGATAACAAGGCAGGTGCAACAGGGAATTTAGCCATGGACTTCGTAATGAAGTCAAATCCCGATGGTTATACATTATTGATTTGTGCCAATGGAAATTTATTAATTAAGCCATTTTTAGAAGGCGGCGCTAACTTTAATCCAATGGCGGATATTTTGCCAGTATTTAATACTGCCGAATTGCCGCATCTGTTAGTTGTTCCATCTTCTTTATCCATAAAGGATATAAATGGCTTTATATCTTATGCAAAAGCAAATTCTGGTAAGATTTTTTATGGATCAGCTGGTATTGGAAGCCAGCCACACATTTCCGGGAGTTTGTTTAGCCGTGTCACAGATATTAAGTCTGAGCACATTCCCTATAAGGGCATGGGATCTGCGATGACAGATATATTGGCTGGAAGACTTCAGTTTATGTCTGCTGCGTACGGAACAGTTCGTCCGTATGTCAAATCCGGTGACCTTAAGCCATTGGCCGTGGGATCAAAAAGAAGGCTATCTGCTCTTCCAGAAGTACCCACTGCTACAGAATTAGGTATTGCTAGTTGGGAGATGAGTGCTTGGTTTGGAATTTTTGCACCCAAAGGAACTAGCAATGAAATACTTAAAATTTTGAATGAGAGATTACAAATCGTATTTGATGATCCCAAAATTCGATCAAAAATGAATGAAATTGGCGCAGAGCCCCTTGGCGGGTCAATAGCAACATTTGCAGATCGTATTAAATCTGACTATAAAATTTATGGGCAAGTCATTAAAGACTCAGGGATAACTTTTAATTGAATAAAAAAGTGAGGGAATCATGGAAATAAAAGAAATGAACAAAAATCTGCTAAAAGAAAAAACGACTTATGCTGGTATCAAGTCAAGGTTTTTATCACATGGAACTCTCGGTTCAAAAGATATTGATGAAACAAGAAAATTTTATGAGGAATTTTTAGGGCTCAATGTCGTCAGAACAAGCCCAATTTCTATGATGATTCAATTGGGGGGTAACCATGTATATGCAGTAGTGAAAACACCCAATAAAGAAAAAATGCCAAGATGCTATCACAATGGATTAGATGTTCTAACAGATTCGGATGTAGATAACTCTTATCAATTGTGCATTGATAATGCAGATAGGTGGGGTTTATATGATATTTCTAAACCGAGCGAAAGGCATGGAACGTATAGTTTTTTATTCTGGGACCGTGATGACAATGCTTGGGAAATTCTTTCAAACCCGAAAGGTGGTTACGATTGGATATTTGAGCAAGGAGATCTTGAGGGAAAGGGACACTTTACATCTGGCTTTAGGCATAAGAGACCAGATAACGCATAAAAATTTAAATTGATGAAAATATTTATATGTTGAATTTTCGCTTATTGGTTTTATTAATTTATATTTTCTTTCAGCATGCCTTAGCTCAAACTTATCCTTCTAAACCAATTCGGCTTATCGTCCCTTATCCTCCTGGTGGCTCAGTTGATTTGGTAGGTAGAACCCTTGCAAGAAAAATGACTGAATTATTAGGCCAACCTGTTGTCATTGACAATAAGGGGGGTGCAGGAGCTAGGCTAGGAGTGGACTTGGCAGCGAAGTCAAATCCTGATGGCTATACATTGGTTGTGGCAACTGTAACTTCAATGAGCATGGCAATCAATATGTTTCCAAAGTTGCCTTATGATCCGATTAAATCATTTGCACCAATTAGCTTATTGACAAAGGCACCTGGAATAGTAACAGTCAATGAATCTCTTCAAGTCAAAAATTTAAAAGAATTCATCGAATTACTTAAAAATAAACCAGGTCAAATAAACTACTCTTCACTGGGAAATGGTTCAATTCAGCACTTTACAGGTGAATATTTTCAATCCATGACGGGAACGCAAATGCTCCATGTGCCCTATCAAGGTGCTGGACCTGAGCTTATTGCTATTTTAGGTAATCAAGTTCAGGTTGGATTTGAAGTTTTATCTTCTTTCCAATTACAAAACTATCAAAGTGGGAAGCTTAAGGCTCTTGCTGTGGCTTCTAAGGAAAGGATAAGTTCACTCCCTAGCGTACCAACTTCAGCAGAGGCTGGATTGCCTGGATTTGAATTCAGTTCCTGGTTTAGCCTCATGGCTCCAGCAGGAACATCTCCGCAAATTATAAAAAAATTGAATGAAGAGACAAGAAAAGCTTTATCAGATAAAGATGTGCTTGAAGTCATAGGTTTGCAAGGGCAGGATCCGTCAGGCAATTCACCTGAAGAAATGGCTTTATTTCTAGAAGCAGATATTGCAAAGTGGTCTAGAGTAATGAAGTCAACCAATTTTAAAATTGAATAATGCGCTATGACTAAACTAAAGTATTTCTTGAGTGCATAAAATGGAAGTGGATTGACTTGAGGCAGAAGTTCCACCATTTCCGTTTATCAGAGCAGTTTTTGCATTTGCTACTTGTCGTAGAGAACATTCTCCCCTAAGCTGTCTTACAGCTTCAATCGTAGCAAAAGCACCATACATATTGGGGTGTACGCATGACAGGCCTCCCCCGTTTGTATTTACGGGTAGTTTTCCACCGGGGGCAATAGCACCGTTATTGACAAACTCTCCGCCCTCTCCCTTTTTACAAAAACCCAGGTCCTCGAGTGCCAAAATTGTATTGATCGTAAAAGCATCATAAACTTGCACCACATCAATGTCTCTGTGACTTATTTTTGCCGCATTAAATGCCCGTTCTCCAGATTCTTTTGAAGGAGTAATGGTCAGGTCTTTCATATTGGTGACAGAGCGATGCCATACAGCTGTTTCATTGGATAAGATAAAAACTGGTTTTTTCTTTAAATCTTTTGCATTATCTGAAAGGGTTATGATGTAAGCGCCAGCGCCATCGGTAACTTGACAGCAGTCATAAATTGTAAATGGATCACTAATCATTCGAGCATTAAGAATAGTATCTAGATCAAGGGGATCTCGAGAAAATGCCTCTGGGTTTAACTGAGCCCATTTTCTTGCTGCAAGTGCCACTTCAGCTAAGTGTTTTCTGGTCGTGCCGTATTCATACATATGACGTGCTGCAATAAGTGCATACGATGAAGGGGGATCAAAGGGATGATAGGGGTCCTCAAAAATACTTGGATCAAGCGAACTTCTTGCGATAGAGCGCTCTTTTCTACCAAATTTCGATGTTCTTTGATTGCTTCCATAGCAAACAAGAACAGCATTGCACTGACCGCTTAAAAGAGCTAGGGTTGCTGGCTTTTGGTGAGCGATAAAAGAGGAGCCCCCTATATTTGTGCCTTCAACAAAAGTTGGATGTATACCTAAATATTCACTGACATTTAATGGCCACATGGCTATGTTTAAATTGGCTGTACATAAACCGTCAATATCCTTTATTTTTAATCCGGCATCCTCGAGTGCTGCATGTGTGGCAAGTCCCAAAAGCTCAAGCTCGCTCATTCCAGGAGCTTCCCCGCAACCAGCGGTTCCAATGCCAACAATAGCGGTTTTACCGCGAGTATCAATATGATTCATTTTTTGAGCTTACTTGATCTAAAAACAACTTTTTTTATGCCATCAATATGTTCAATGCATAAATCAACCTTTTGTCCAATGTAGACATCGTTTGAATTCAATTCAATTACATTTCCCATTACTCGAACACCTTCCTCTAAATCAACAAGGCAAACGTTATAGTCTCCACCTGAATCGATTTTTCTACGCACAGTTGTGGTTGAATAAATCACACCTCGTCCACATATCTCTAGCCATTCAAGGTTTAATCCACTGCATGTGATGCAAAAGGATCTGGGAAAGAATTGGTTGGCTAAGCAGTCGCTACACTTTTGAATTAAAAATTGGCCCTTTTCAATGGCTTGCTTATGGTGTTCAGAGGGACCAAGATTTGTGGGAGTGTTTATGTTCATGAAAAATTACAAATAACGGTTTTAAATGTGATTCGATATAAAGTTTATCTATAAATGAAATATGCATATCCAATATTAGTAGAAGAAACCAACTAAAAAATGTATTTGTTAGTTACTTGGTAACTTGGCACAAAGGGTTATCCATAGGTTTTAACCTCGGTTGATTTCGTCTTTGGCTACTAAAATCTCAATTTATGTAACTTCTGCTATTTTAAGGGTATTTGTATGTGTATATTTAATCAAGCGAAACGATGGATATTTTTGTTTTTGATTGGGGTTGTTTCAATCACTATAAATGCTCAGAATCTAACAGAGTCCATTCAAAGTTCTGAAACTGGGCGTGAGCTTGTATTAAATAAGTGTTCGCAATGTCATACAGATTCCATATGGAGGGATCAGCGTCAAGATGAGAGGGCATGGGAAGCTACGATGTATCGAATGATGGGAAGAGGGGCTATATGGACTCGGGATGAAATCAAATCCATGTCAGCTTTTCTCGGAGTCGATTTTGGTAATCAATCGACAAAGTTAAAAGTTAAGTAATAAATAGGTATATTTCAGGAGTTGTCCAAATGCGTGATGCCGTAACTGGTTATTTGACCAAAACTATTTCAAGGCGTGGTTTTTTAGATAATTTAAAACTAGCTGGAATGACAGTCACAGCAGCTGAAGGTGTATTGTCTTCTTTGAACTCCGCGGCTCAAAACACGCCTTCTTTAAGTAATAACAACTCAACTGAGGTCCCACCAGTTAAAACATTTCAAGGCTCGGGGGGGGCTTGCTTTGCTGAGCAACTTATGGCTTGCGGTGTTAAGTATGTTTTTGGTAATTCTGCGAGCGAAGACGCTCAGTTTTATGATGCGTTGGTTGACAGACCTCAACTCAATTATATTTTAACGCCTCATGAGGGACCGGGTGCGGCTATGGCCGCTGGATATATCAAGGCTTCCCAGGAGCCAGCCATAGTGATGCAGGCTGGTGCAGTTGGTCTTATGAATGCAATGGGGCAGGTTTTTAATGCGTATAAAGAACAAACTCCATTGGTGATTTACTCCTATCGAACTGATCAATCTAGACGAGCAGGTAGAGATGGTTTTGAAGAAATTGCAAACCAAGAACAGGTATTACAACCATTGACCAAATATTCATGGATGGCTCGAGGCCCATCCATGATTGCTGAAACCACTAGACATGCATTTAAATCTGCATGGACCCCACCCCATGGTCCTGCATATTTGACCTGGCATTCAGACCATACAGATGAGAAAACCAGGACGGAAATTATTCAACAAAGTCATTTCGATACTCGAATGCGAGTAAGACCAAATCCTGTAGAAATTGAGCGAGCAGCAAGAATGTTGTTGGATGCCAAGATGCCTGTTTTGATAGTAGGAGATGAAATATATAAGGCAAAAGCTGTTGCGAAAGTTGTTAAATTGGCTGAAATGTTAGGGATGCCAGTGACTCAAATGCGTCAGATGTGGGTTAATTTTCCCGAGGCACACCCACTATGGGTTGGCAATGCTCCAGCTGGGACATTGTCTAGTATTACGTGGCCTAAAAATTATGACTTGGCTATCAATATCGGTAATAAGATGCAGCACAACGGAGTTCAACCAATTGTTGCGCGAAATGTAAAATTCATCGACATGAGAATTGATTACCAAAACATGGGTAAGGTAATGTCTACCGACGTACCTTTGGTTGGTGATGTGGCATTGGGATTGGATGATCTCATTGCCGCATTGGATCAACTGATGAATGCAAGAAGTAAGGAAATAGCTACTCAACGCACTATCGAAGTCAAAAAGTTCACCGATCGAGCAAGACAAATATTTACAGGTATTGTTAATAATCCTGAGTGGAATAACGCTCCTTTGATCGCCGATAGAGTTACTTGGGAGGTTGCACAATTCGCTGATAAAGATGCAATTATTGTTCATGAGGCTGGCTCTGTAGCTATGCATTCATTCAATTTCAATCCTGTTGGAGGAAGAGAGCTATTTTTCTACTATGGAGGGCATTTGGGTTCTGGAGTAGGAACTTCTGCCGGTGTTAAATTGGCTCGTCCTCATCAACAAGTCATTTGTTTGGTCGGAGATGGTTCGTTTTTATTTGGTCCTCATGCTTTGTGGAACATGGCCAGACTAGAGCTTCCAGTCATTACAATTGTCTACAACAATCACGCCTACGGGGGTCCTCATACGCGTGCCATAGCAAATGTACCTTCGGGACGAATGGTTGAGACAGGCCAGTTTGTTGCAAGTTATTTGGGTAATCCTGATATGAATATGGCGCAAATCGCACAAGGTTTTGGTGTCAAGGCAGAAGTAGTAAGTAATTCATTGGAATTAAAGCAAGCTCTTTCCCGAGCTAAGCTTTCTACCATGGATGGGAAACCATATTTGATTGATGTTCAAGTTGTTCGCCGTGGAGTTGGATGGACTGAACAACCTTGGGTACCTAATATTAAGGGAAGTAAACAAAAAGCGAAAAAAACCTAAACGTGATTCAATTTTTATTTTTATTATTTTTTGTTAGTATTTCAGACGTGGTGCTTGCTGATGACGCTGAAATTGGGCGTGAAATATATCATGAAAACTGTAGCTCATGTCATGGAAAAGAAATGCTCAAGCCAGGCCTTGCTTTTGATCTAAAAAAATTTCCAAAAGATGATTTTCAACGTTTTCAAAGCGCCGTACTTAACGGCAAAGGGAGTGGTATGCCGGCTTGGAAATTAAAGCTCTCTGCTGAAGATGTGAAGTTAATTTGGATCTATGTCAAAACCGAATCAGATCATTAGCTAAATAAAAGCGCTAACATTGCTGCATCATCGATTAAATTAATTGTTGCATAGACTGCTACTTTATAAAGATAAAACTGACATCTCATTAAAAAGCCCATCGTCATTGCATCAACTGACAAAATTTCATACCGATTCATTATTTATTTTCGGCCTTTACCTCTACCGCCTGAAGAGTGAGTACGTTGTCCGTGATTCAAATAAAATCGACCTGGTAGTCTTTGATAATATCCACCGCTCAAATAAACAGGAAATCCAGTAAAGAAACCAAAGCTGGAAGTTGGATAAGGAATCATGCCTGTGGGAGCTAAAATATAAACATCATTATTAGAGTAAGTGAGATTGTTTGGTGTATTGGCTCGATTGATTTGCTCATTTTGAATTTGAGGTGGGGATGCTTGTATGAGTAAAGTCGCACCGGGATCAAAAGGGAGTTGAGTTGAGTAGGTTTGCTCTTTGTACTTAAATATCACTTGAAATTCTTGACCACTGCTGGAGCTTTCATTACGTGTATTAAGTTCTAAATTGGCAACTGCTTGATCACCATTGGTAAGGCCAGATGATTTCTTAAGCGGGGTAACGCTGATAACATTAACTACAACTGGATCAGCAGTGGCGCTAAGAGTTTGAACATTTGAGCTTGAAATTGATTGAGAAGAATTTTCTAAATTGGCACAATTAGAAAGTGCTAAAAAGAATGAAGCGCAAGTCAATAGCTTAAATTTAGAAATCATGACTTTATTTATTTTTAAATAAGGGTGAGCGTTTATTGATAAAGGCATCCATCCCTTCTTTTTGATCATAAGTGGAAAAAAGAGAATGAAAAAGTCGTCTTTCGTACATGACCCCATCCGATAAGTTGCTTTCAAAAGATCTCTGCACAGATTCCTTTGCTGCTAAAACTGCAAGCCTTGGGTATGCACATATTGTTAAAGCAGCTTCAATTGTTTCAATCATTAATTTGTCTAAAGGGACGACTCTAGAAACCAAGCCGCATTGCTCAGCCTCTTGGGCACTCATCATCCTTGCAGTAAGGATCATGTCCATTGCTTTAGATTTGCCCACTGACCTTGGCAATCTTTGTGTACCACCAGCGCCAGGAATTATGCCCAATTTGATTTCTGGTTGACCAAATTTGGCATTGTCTGCGGCAATAATGAAATCACACATCATGGCCAGTTCACAGCCACCACCGAGGGCAAAACCGCTAACTGCAGCTATAACAGGTTTTCTTATTTGTCGGATAATTTCCCAGTCTTTGGTGATGAAATCAGTAGCATAAACATCAGCAAAATCATAATTTTTCATTGCGGCAATATCAGCGCCTGCAGCAAATGCTTTTTCATTTCCAGTAATGATGATGCAGCCAATATGAATGTCTGCGTCGTAGTCTTTCAAGGCCTGACCTAATTCAATCATCAAGTCAGTATTAAGTGCATTTAATTGTTTGGGGCGGTCAAGGGTAATGATCGCAACTTTATCATTTTCGATTCTTGTTTTAATAAATTCAAAGGTCAATTTAATTGCTCCAAAATCATGAAAGTTAAGTTGATTCTGTTAACCACGTGGACAAGTGTACTGGATCTGTTTGTATCAGTCGCAGTGTTTTAATATTGTATAAATCTTTTAAATCAACTCTAACGAGATTAATTTTTTTATCGCGGCTAATTAAAGCATTAATAAAACGCTGATCTCCTGCATAAAGTTGAATGTCTTCTAATTTATTGATTCTCCAAGATTGATTTTTCCCACCTTTTTTTCTTGAAATAATCTCTATGCCAAGCCATTCATCGCCTTCGCATAGGCCAGCTTTATGTGCAATTCCGCCATCAAGCACTTGTTTGATTACAAGAGTAGCGTTGATCGACTCAGAGATTCTCAATCCCAATTTTTGAGCCCATTGTGCTGGTTCTAATTTAGCTTCAACTCCAAATTTACTCAAAAGCTCCAGCGTTGGTAGTTCAGTTGTACTATGAACCCAAGCATCAATTTCATAGTTTAAGTTTTCTTGGGTTAATTCTTTAATTGCATTCAATAAAATCAATTCAGACATCAATCCATCTTTGCAAGACGTCCATAATTTTCGCATTACATCGTCTAACGTATAGCCCATATTTACTTTATCAGGGGATTTATTTTTACTGGTTTTGATGGTCCCATTTTGTTTTTTAGTAATTTGTCTTAGCGTTAAATCTAAACAAAGTGCAATTAATGCACCTTTGGTGTAATAACTAACGGTCACATTCGCTGTGTTGGGTTGCGGTCTGTAATACTTTGTCCAGGCTTCGAAAGAGGATTGGGCTGCAGAGTGTATTTTTCTACCTGGTGTTTGTAAAACCTGGTTAATCGTTTTGGACAATAACTTCAAATAATCTGAAACCTCTATGAGGCCACACCTTACAAGAACTAAGTCATCAAAATAACTGGTGAAACCTTCAAAAAACCACAAAAGTTCGGTATAGTTTTCTTGAGAAAGATCTAAAGAATTGAACTCTACAGGTCTGAGTCTTTTGACGTTCCAGGTATGGAAGTATTCATGAGAAAATAAACCTAGTAGTTGAATGTATCCATCATTTGGTTTTCCTTGATTCAATCTTGGTAAATCTGATCGATTGGCAATGAGAGCAGTGCTATTTTTATGCTCTAACCCTCCATAACCTTCGCTGACAGCCCAAAGTATAAAAAGATAATTTTTAATGATGGGTTTTTGCTTACCATGCCAAAACTGTATTTGATATTCGCAAATTCTTTTAACATCATCCAAAAGCCTTGAGCCATCGAACGTGACGGGTGCTCCCGACACTACAATGCGGTGTTTGACACCAATGGCAATAAATTGACCTGTCCAGAAATCCCCAATTTCAACTGGGCAATCGATAAGTTCTTGATAATTTTCAGCTTGAAATAGACCAAATCCCTTGATGTCAACCTTCAAGGCAATGAGCGAGGTTGCAAGCTTCCAGTTTTCATTGAATGAAGGTTTATTGATTGCAACAGTGTGCATTTCGTTTTCAAAACCATCTGCACTCAGAAAAATACTGCTTCCATTAAAGAAGCATCTATCTAAGTCAAGCCAAGCCGTTCTGACTGATGCGTCCCTTGCAAATATAGAGTAAGTTATTTTTAATTCAAATTCTTCTTTGCAGTCTACCAACCAAGAATTTTTATTCAACTGCGTAATTTTTCTTGATTTACCGTTTTGCAGTGCTGAAATTTTAATAATTTCTTTTGAAAATTCTCTTATAAGATAGCTCCCAGGAATCCAAGACGGCAGCCTGAATACTTGTAATTCTTTGGGCTTAAGGAGCAAAGCGGTCACTTCGATGATGTGATCTTTTGCATTCTCAATATTTATGTCGTAGTGAATTAAGCCCATATTTAGGAAACAAGTTAATTTGTTATTTATTAAGTTGCACCAGCTGCAATGAAACACGCAATGCTAGAGATGATGGTTAATCTAAAGCGAAGAGTCAACCAATGCTTAATTCCCGCGTTAGGATAAAATTTTCTGTCGACCAAGTAAGCTGTAATAAGCAAGAAGCCCAGAAAAGGCAGACCAGAAAATGCAGGCATCAGAACTGCTAGACAAGCGAGCATTGATAAAGTGATGCCCCAAATTAAATGCAGCCTTTGGTATTCTGTATTCTTTATAAAAGCGATGCCCCAATGAATTCCCCCAAGGAAAGAGACAATCACAGCGCCATAAGCTGCTAAAGCGATTGATACAAAGGGGTGCAATTCTTCGTCTACCAACCACAAAAGAATTGCCAATAGAACAAAAGGCAACCCGCCAGCATAGGCAAGTCTTTCTATCAGTTCTTCGTTGTGATGCTCGGTTGTGCTTGTCATTGGTTGATTCATTGAATTGAAGGGTTTTCTTTTTTTAGGTTAGTCGTCTTAGAAAATCAATTTAAAATTAAAATTTACCCTCGGTCAATAGTTTTTCAATCTGAGCTGTATTGATGGCTCCCGGAACCCGTGTTCCATCCGATGTGATGATGGTTGGTGTTCCATTGATTTTACGTTTTCTTCCATATTCAACAGTTCTGGTCAAGGCTTGAGTGTCACAATTGCCGAAAGCTTGTGCGGGTAAAATTTCTTTTTGCATCCAATCTTTCCATGCTTTTACTTGATCTTTTGAGCACCAAATTTTTTTGGATTTTTCAATCGAATCTTGTCCAAGTACAGGGTACAGAAATAAGTGTATGGTCAAGTTTTCTACTTTTTGTAAATCTTTTTCAAATCTCTTGCAGTAGCCACAGTTGGGATCTTCAAAAACTGCAATATGTCTTTTACCATTGCCTTGAATAATTTTGATGGAGTCTTTAAAAGGCAGAGCTTGAAAATCAATTGCTGTTAATTTTTCGATTCTTTCTTCAGTTATATTTTTTCTTGTTCTTGTATCGATTAGATTGCCCTGGATTAAGAAATTTGCATCTGCGTCGCTGTAATAAATTTCATCACCATCGACTCTTATTTCATAAAGTCCATTCATAGGAGAGCGGGTAATTTCTTCAATTTTTGGAAACTGTGGAATTCTTTCTGCCAATATCTTTTTAATATTCGCTTCTTGACCTTGTGCGACCGCATTGAATTGATACGTTGCAGTCAAGCATGCGATAAGGCATAAGCCAATGAAATGGAAAGAGATAGATTTATTTTTTAAAAGTGAATTGAGCATTTTTTTCTTTATGAGCCTGCATGTTTCATGAAAAAAGATTTTAAAAAGTTTAAGTTTTGAATACCGTTTAAACCGTGATTTCTGGCTGTTTTGATCAATCTGTTTGGATGAGAAAATAATCTTTGCATCGCATTACAAAAAAACCATGAACTTAAAATATCTGTTTTGCGTGTCCGTTCATATTTTCGAAGTAAGTAAGGATCTCCTAACTTTCTCCAGTATTCCACCTCGTCGCGCAAGTCCATGATGTTGATCATTTCAGCCACATCACCAAGGCCTAAGTTTAGACCCATTCCTGCAAGTGGATGAATGGTGTGTGCAGAATCTCCAACAAGCGCCCAATATCGATCCGGTCCAAGTTTGCCGACCCATTGCCTTGCTTTGCTGGCACTCAAAGCCCATGTAGCTGATGGCCCGATGATTTTGATTTCAGGGTATCTGTGTTTTGTTAGAAGTGACAGGGATTCACCAATTTCATCATTGCTTTTTTCTTGCATTCCCATGGCCATTTGACTTGGCATTGACCAAACGACGGACATTTTGGTCGAAGCATTCCCCTCACATGGAAGCAGGCCTAAGATTTCTGGGCCACTTTCTTTTTCTATAAACCACTGTAAAGCTTTTCCGTGGTGGTCAATCCCGGTTTCGATTAAAGTTGCAAATGCGTGCTGGTGATAGGGTTGGACGTCGAAATTCACACCTAACTTTTGTCGCATTTCACTGTGCTTGCCTTCGCAAATTAAAGTCAAAGGTGCTTGCATATCGTCTTGGTCGTTGTTGACTAAAACAATATTTTGCTGCTTCTTTATATTTTGTCGAAGTCTAGCATCTAGCGCTGAGGCTTTCACAATCCAAGCGAGTGGTGTGGTTTTTTCATGGGGGGTAAAACTTAACTCACTTTCATGGTCGCCATAGATTTGTATATCTTGCAAATCTGTGACGTCATCGTTGTTTGGCCAAGCTTCAATTCTTTCTAATAGTTCTTTTGATTTTTTATTCAAAGCGAAATATCTTGCGTCTTGCTTAGATGTCAGTTCGGTGTTTTTATGTTCTAAAGTCAAACCGACATTCAGTCTCCTTTGCGACAAATAAAGTGCCAAAGTCATCCCAACCACGCCATGGCCCTTAATCAAAACATCTATTTTCTTTTCCATGTGCACAATTGTAGGTTCAAGCCATGGGTTTGGGGTCTGCTCAATTTACAATCAACTCTTGTGGTAAAAAGTGTTGCAACCACTGCATGCTTTTAGGTGTGAGACAGAAGCTTATATTTGGATACTTAAGTAGTAATATAGATTTACCCTTAAAAATCCGCTCAATAAAAGGAATCGTTATGAGTTTGAAGTGTGGAATTGTTGGTTTGCCAAATGTGGGTAAATCTACCCTTTTCAACGCATTGACAAAAGCGGGTATTGCTGCAGAAAACTATCCTTTTTGTACGATTGAGCCCAATATAGGAATCGTTGAAGTGCCTGATCCCAGGCTTGCGCAGCTCTCAGCGCTGATATCGCCTGAACGGGTGGTTTCTGCCATTGTTGAATTTGTAGATATTGCGGGTTTAGTGGCGGGTGCAAGTCAAGGCGAGGGCTTAGGTAATCAGTTTTTGGCTCACATCAGAGAAACCGATGCCATTGTGAATGTTGTTAGGTGTTTTGAAGATGACAACGTCATCCATGTGGCTGGGAAAGTAGATCCAGTAGCAGATATAGAAGTCATTCAAACGGAGTTGTGCCTAGCGGACCTCTCAACTGTAGAAAAGGGCATTCAACGCTACACCAAATCTTCTCGATCTGGTGCAGATAAGGAGGCGTCTAAAATTCTGGATGTCCTCAGCAAGTGCCAGTTGGTTCTCAATCAAGCCAAGCCCATTCGAACCATGCATTTAACGCCTGAGGAGTGGCTCCTTATCAAGCCTTTTTGTCTGATTACAGCCAAGCAAGCCATGTTTGTTGGCAATGTCAGTGAAGAGGGTTTTGAGGGCAACCCGTTGTTAGAACGGTTGCAGGCATTCGCTTCAGCACAAGGTTCGCCAGTTGTTGCCATTTGCGCAAAAATGGAGGCCGAAATGGCTGATATGACAGATGAGGATCGCTTGATGTTTTTAAACGAAATGGGGCAAGCTGAGCCTGGTTTGAATAGATTGATCCGAGCTGCGTTCAAGTTGCTGGGACTTCAAACGTATTTTACGGCTGGTGTCAAAGAGGTCCGAGCTTGGACCATTCAAATTGGCGATACAGCGCCGCAAGCGGCTGGCGTCATTCATGGTGATTTTGAGCGCGGTTTTATCAGAGCCCAGACCATCGCTTTTGATGACTTTATCGCCTTTAAAGGTGAAGCTGGATCGAAAGAAAATGGCAAGATGCGCTCCGAAGGTAAAGAATATGTTGTAAAAGATGGTGATGTGATGAACTTTTTGTTCAATGTTTAAAATATCAAACAGCTTAACGAAGGCGATGTCTTTTTGTTGAATGCAGCGCCCGAGACTAAATTTTAAGCAAGTCATTTAAATAGGGCGCGATGCTTATAAATCCCGTGGAGAGGACAAGGTAGCGAGAAAACTTTCCTAAGGCCATATAAGTCAAGCATTTTTTGAGCGGGAGTTCTAGCAAGCCTGCAACAAAACACATGGGATCTCCCACCATGGGTATCCAACTCAAGAGTAAAAGTTTTGGGCCTGATTGTTGTAGTTTTAAGGCAATCTTTCTTTGTCTCTCCATCATGAACGGGCTACGTTTAGATTTTTCCAAAACTTTGAGAGATTTAAGACCAAGCCAATAATTGAATGCTCCTCCTATGGTATTTCCAATGCCAGCCAAAACAATAGCAAGCCAAAAATTTTCAGGGTATAGAGCCAAATATGCAACCAAGACTGGCTCTGAGCTTAAGGGTAAAAGCGTTGCAGATAAAAAACATACGAGCAGCAAACCACCCATTCCCCATTGAGGTGCGGACATGAGTGTGTGTAGATCACCAAAGCTTTCAATCATCTTCGCAGTATAAGTAAGAACTTAAGTCCTTGGAGATTAGAACTTAAGTGAGTAAAAATGATGCCTTGACAGGCTAGGCTTTAAATTATTTCTTCAAAAGCGTAACTTTAGATAGGAAATTGATCGCTACAATGGTGCTTTATTTTTAAGCAATTGAATGTTTGTAAAAGTTTGTTCTTTTGGAAATTATTGCGCTTTAATTTCATGATAAAGATTGGCTCTTTTGACTTGCCCAACCAGCTCTTTGTTGCCCCAATGGCGGGCGTAACGGATCGTCCATTTAGGACGCTTTCTAAACGATTGGGTGCTGGTTATGCTGTCAGTGAGATGGTGACGTCTAGGCTTGATTTAATGCAAACACTCAAGACCTCCAGAAGACTCAATCACCAGGGTGAAAAGGGGCCTATTGCCGTTCAAATTGCAGGAACCGACCCCGAAATGATGTCCGATGCAGCTCTCTATAATCTTCAAAGAGGGGCACAAATTATAGACATCAACATGGGTTGCCCCGCTAAAAAAGTTTGTCAAAAATGGGCTGGATCGGGATTGATGAAGGATGAGGCTTTGGCCCTCTCCATCATCGATGCAGTGGTTAGAGTTTGTAAGCCCTTTGAAGTACCAGTGACTCTTAAAATGAGGACAGGCTGGAGCGAGTCGACCAAAAATGCAGTGTCCATTGCCAAAGCTGCAGAATCAGCTGGCATTCAAATGATCACGGTGCATGGTAGAACGCGTGAGCAAGGGTTTGGTGGTTTTGCAGAGTATCAAACGATCAAAGAAATTAAGAGTGCGATTGCCATCCCCGTTGTGGCCAACGGAGATATTGATTCGCCTCAAAAAGCCAAAGAGGTTTTAGATTTTACAAATGCAGATGCACTCATGATTGGACGAGCAGCGCAGGGACGGCCTTGGATTTTCCGTGAAATCTCTCACTACCTTGCAACGTGCAAGGAATTGGCTCCTCCCCGCATTGAGGAGGTGAGGGGCTTACTGATAGAACACTTGCATGAGCACTACCAATTGTATGGCTCATTCATCGGTGTTCGCTCAGCGCGAAAACACATTGCTTGGTACACCAAAGGACTTCAAGGATCGATGGAGTTCATGCATGAGCTCAATAAAATTGAAAATACAAATGATCAAATGAATCAAGTGAGCCTATATCTAGATGCTTTGGGGCAAAAATCTGATCGTTGGCCAAGTCAAGAAACAGTGAATATGAAAAAAATGGAATTGGTCCAATGAGCAAGAAAAACATACAAGACATCGTGCGTCAAAGCATGGAGGTTTATTTCAAGGATTTAAAAGGGACGGAGCCAGACAACTTGCATGAAATGCTGGTCGAGGTGGTTGAAAAGCCACTGCTCGAAATAGTGATGCGCCAAGCTCAAGGAAATCAATCAAAGGCAGCGATGTGGTTGGGATTGAATCGAAATACCCTTAGGAAAAAATTATTGGCGCACAAGCTGATTTAAATCAGCTTATTCAGAGCGTCCATTTTTTGGGATTGCAAATACAAAAATTAATTCAAATGGAATTTTCAAATGAACGCATTGTTGTCCGTATCAGATAAGACGGGTCTTTTAGAATTTGCCAAAGGCTTGATTGAATGTGGTGTTGGATTGATCTCTACTGGCGGAACAGCTAAACTGCTTGTTGACCACGGCCTGCCTGTGAGGGAAATATTTGATTTAACTGGGTTTCCAGAAATGCTGGATGGCCGCGTCAAAACGCTTCATCCCAAAGTCCATGCAGGTCTGTTGGCTAGGAGAGACCTCCCCGTTCACATGCAAACGCTCAAGGATCATGGCATTGAGACCATTGATATTTTGGTGGTCAATCTCTACCCCTTTGAAAAAACGGTTGCCAAGCCTGATTGCTCACTTGAAGTGGCTGTTGAGCAAATTGACATTGGAGGACCGGCAATGGTTCGTTCTGCATCTAAGAACTGGAAGGATGTAGCGGTACTCACCGACCCGGGGCAATATCAGAGTTTTTTAAAAGAGTTCCAAGTCAGTAAGCAGGTTTCAAAGAAGACGCATTTTGCTTTGGCTGTCAGCGCATTCAATCAAATCAGTCAATACGATGGTGCCATCAGTAATTATTTGTCCTCATTTGACGAAGGCTTTCAGCGAGAGACATTTCCTAAACAATTCAATGCACAATTTTTAAAAGTGCAAGAAATGCGTTATGGAGAAAATCCTCATCAGAGAGCGGCTTTTTACAAGGACATTGAACCTCAATTGGGTTCTTTGGTCAGCAGTGAGCAACTTCAGGGCAAAGAGTTGTCTTTCAATAACATTGCCGATTCTGATGCTGCTTGGGAGTGTGTGAAATGTTTTGATGAGCCTGCTTGTGTCATTGTCAAGCATGCCAATCCGTGTGGCGTGGCCATTGCAGAGTCAGCATTGGGGGCCTATGAAAAGGCGTTCAAAACCGATCCGACTTCTGCATTTGGCGGGATCATTGCCTTGAACCGGGAAGTGGATGCGCAGTTGGCCAATGCTTTGATGAAGCAATTCATGGAGGTACTCATGGCTCCTAAGTTTACGGCGCAAGCACTTGAAATTTTGGCCAGCAAGCCCAATGTCAGAGTCTTGCAAATGCATCTTTCTGACTCAAGCAATCCGCTGCATATGGATCAAATGGGACGAAATGAGTTTGACTTTAAGCGAGTAGGCTCGGGCCTGTTGGTTCAATCTTCAGATCACCATGTACTGACAGAAAATGACTTAAAAATTGTGACCCACAAACCACCGACAAAAGAGCAAATCAAGGACATGCTATTTGCTTGGAGAGTTGCACACTATGTCAAAAGCAATGCAATCGTTTTTTGCAGCAACGGCATGACGATGGGTGTGGGGGCCGGCCAAATGAGTCGATTGGACTCGGCAAGAATAGCCAGTATCAAGGCCAAGGAAGCGGGTTTAAGCTTGCTTGGGTCGGTGGTCGCAAGCGATGCATTTTTCCCGTTTAGGGATGGTTTGGATGTCGTGGTCTGCGCTGGGGCTAGCGCAGTGATTCACCCAGGTGGCTCAATGAGAGATCAAGAAGTGATTGACGCAGCCAATGAACATGGCATTGCCATGGTCTTTACGGGTGTCAGGCACTTTAGGCATTGAGCAATGCTTTGTCTTTGGGGTGACTCCCTTGCCATTGAGAACCATGTCGATGGCTCTTAGAGCGACTTAAACACCTTGTCTGCCGTGTCTAGCGTCTCTTGGATGTCGGTGCTCGAATGCGCTGCACTCACAAACCCCGCTTCATAAAGTGCAGGCGCAAAATACACCCCGCGGCTGAGCATGCCATGGAAGTACCGATTGAACTGTTCTCCATTGCTTTTCATCACTTCTGTGTAGTTCTTTGGCAATTGGGGCAGCAAGAAGAAACCAAACATACCACCTTCACAATCCGCACTAAGGGCTACGCCATTGCTTTTGGCAACTTTCATCAAGCCTTCTGTAAGCGACTTTGTTGATGCATGCAATGACTCAAAGAATCCAGGCTCAGAAATGGCTTTCAGCGTGGCAATGCCACACGCGGTGGCCACGGGGTTGCCGCTCAAGGTGCCAGCTTGATAGACGGGCCCCATGGGGGCGAGTTGTTCCATGATGGTTTTTTTCCCACCAAAGGCAGCCAAAGGCATGCCCCCACCAATGACTTTGCCCATGACGGTCATATCGGGTTCAAACCCAGGGATGGATTTTTGGTAAACACTTTGTGCGCTGCCTAAAGCGACTCGGCATCCACTCATGACTTCATCAAAGACCAAGAGTGTCTGATGTTTGGTGCACAGTTCTCTGCAAAGCGACATGAAGGGCACGCTTGCGCGAACAAAATTCATATTTCCGGCAATGGGTTCAATCATGATGCAGGCAATCTCTTTGCCATGAAGCTCGAAGGCTTCTTTCAATTGTTCAAGATTGTTGTATTCCAAGACCAAGGTATCTTTGACCACTTCGGGGGGCACACCTGCGCTCGTGGGGTTTCCAAATGTGGCCAAGCCAGAGCCCGCCTTGACCAGCAAAGCATCGGCATGACCGTGGTAGCAACCCTCGAATTTAATGAGTTTTTGTCGACCGGTGGCGCCTCTGGCCAAACGAATGGCAGACATGGCCGCTTCTGTGCCCGAACTGACCAGACGCACCATTTCCATTGAGGGCGTCAAAGCAATCAGCATTTCTGCCAGTTCAATTTCTCTTTCGGTTGGCGCTCCAAATGAAAAACCTTCTAGAGCCGCTTTTTGAACAGCCTCTAAAACACGTGGGTCACCATGTCCCAAAATCATGGGTCCCCAAGAGCCAATGTAATCAATGAACTTTTGATGGTTGGCATCCCAAAAATAAGCCCCCTTGGCGCGGGTGACGAATTTAGGCGTGCCGCCTACCGCTTTGAAAGCCCTGACCGGCGAATTCACGCCACCTGGAATGACCTGTCTGGCTCGGTCAAATAAGGACTGATTCTTGTCAATCATGGTTAAATTCCTCAAAAAAACTCAATGACGTGTTTCATGCCCAGGCAGAGGAAAATCACCCAGTCCCTTGCCATGCTCTGGGGCGTTGTCTAGGGAAGTTTCATTTTCTTCAGATTGCGCCCAAAACAACCGATCTGCAATCACGTGACCCATGCCTGGTCTAAAGCCAGAGTCAAGTGCGCGATCTAAAAAGCTCAAGCTCTCCTTGGTGGCCGCTTCCAAATCTGTCCCTGTTGCAACAAGCGCTGCCAAAGCAGCGCTTAGGGTGTCGCCCGCTCCGGAAAAGACGGCATCAAATTTCTCAAATTTCTCGCTCACAAGCACGCTGTTGGGAGAGGCCAAAGTGTTTTCTATGAATTGATCGGGCATTTGAATGCCCGTCACCAACACATAGGGCGTGCCCATTTCGTAGGCTGCACGCGCGAGGTCTCTTGGGCCGGGCGCGCGCTCACTCGACCAATCGGGCAGCAGCCATCTCCAAAGCGTGTTGTGGTTTCCAACCAAAACAGTACTTTGAGGCAAGATGAGTTCTTTAAAGGCATCTAGGTAGGAGTCGATTTGATCTTCGCTCCACCAAGAAAGATTGGGCATGTAGGCAATCACAGGGACATTGGCATAGTCTGTACTGATTTGTGCAATGGCACTTAGGTTTTCTGGGCTGCCGCAAAAGCCCACTTTAATCACGCAAACAGCAATGTCTTCCAAGACCGCACGAGCTTGTTCACTCACGGCCTCTTCATCAAAAGCGATGTGATCAAAAATTTCTGCAGTGTCGCGCATATAAGCGCCTGTAACCACTGGCAGGGCATGAGCGCCTATGGATGCAATGCTTAGTGTATCCGCGCTCAACCCCCCCGAGCCAGAGGGGTCGCTTGCATTAAACACCAAAACACAAGCGGGGGACTCTTCTAAAGCCTCTAAATCAATCGGATCAATTTCTTCTGTCATGGCAATCTGTACAATAGACTCTATTCTAAGCGAGCTAAAACAGGATTGAGCTTTTTTTATCAATCCAGATGGATGCAAGCACTAAAAAAATTGATTGAATTGGGGATAAAGAGTTTATGGCCAGTATCACTTGGATGTGTTTGATTTGTGGTTGGATTTATGACGAGACCTTGGGTGCTCCTGATCACGGTATTGAACCAGGCACGCCTTGGTCTGAGGTACCGATGAATTGGACTTGTCCCGAGTGCGGCGCGAGAAAGGATGACTTTGAAATGGTGCCCCTTTAGAGTCCGCCATCAGGCGGTGCCCTTCAACTTGGATTTTTGATCACGGAATACCGTTTAAGTGTGCTCTCTCTTGCCTGAGCGTGATCAATGATGGGCATGGGATAGTCCTTTCCCAATTGCACGCCTGCTAGGGTTTCCCCCTTGGGGACTGCTTGCCAAGGGGCGTGCAACGCTTTGCTTGGCCAATCTTTGAACGCGGGCAGATACTTTTTAATGAATTTTGCATCTGGATCAAATTTTTCACTTTGCGTGATGGGATTGAAGATCCGAAAGTAAGGCTGAGCATCGCAACCGCTCGAACTTGCCCACTGCCAACCCCCATTGTTCGCAGCCAAATCGAAGTCATTGAGGTGGGTGGCAAAGTAAGCCTCGCCCCATTTCCAGTCAATTCCCAAATCTTTGACCAAAAAACTGGCGACGACCATTCTTAAGCGGTTGTGCATATAGCCAGTTTGATTGATTTGTTTCATGGCCGCATCAACCAACGGGTACCCCGTTTCTCCTAAACACCATGCTTGAAAGAGTTTTTTAGCTTTTGGGCCACTCTCCCAAAGAATTCGATCGTATTCTGGTTTGAATGCGCCGTGGACGACTCTGGGGTGGTGATGAAGAATTTGGTGGTAAAAATCTCGCCAGATCAGCTCAGACAACCAGGTGCTGGCTCCCAAATTGTCCTCTTGACTGGCCTGCCATGAAAGAGATACCAGTTGGCGTATCGAAACAGTGCCAAACCTCAAGTGTGTGCTCAGATAACTAGGCCCTTTGATGGCTGGAAAATCCCGTGTATCTTTGTACAGACTCAATCGAGGTTTAAAGTCCTTGATCAGTTTTTGGGCGCCTTTTTCTCCCGTGGGAAAAAGAAGTTCGCTCAAATTGGTCTTTTGAAACCCCATGCTGTCTAGGGATGGAATGGGGGTGCACAATGAAGGCGGGCGAGCTGAAAAGCGCGAGTGGTGTGCACTGGCATCATGGTTTTGGAAGTCTTTGGATTGAATTTTTTTGAGCCACGCATTTTTATAAGGTGTAAAAACACCGTAGGGCGTGCCCATCAACGTCATCACCTCAGAGCGCTCAAAGAGGACGTGGTCTTTGTGGGTTTCAAAATGAATGCCTTTTTGTGCCAATTCACCCCTGATCTTGGCGTCGCGTTGGAGGCTTTGTGGTTCATCGTCATGGTTCGCAAACACGGCATCCACGCCCAATTCAATGGCCAAGCGGGGAATGGCCTCAATGGCGCTAGCAAACTGCACAATGAGCCCACTTTGCTTTTCATTTGAAGCGCCTTTGATCGCCTCGTCCAAGGCTTCTAGAGACTTTAAAATGAACTCCACCCTGCGGTCATAAGTGGGCAATGCACTTAAGATATTGGTGTCTAAGATGAAGACGGCGTGAAGTTTTTTGCACTTTTGAAGAGCAAAATACAAGGCTTTGTTGTCTTGAAGCCTTAAATCTCTTCTAAACCACATCATTCCACTCGCAAATTGAGGGTCACTTGGAATTGTCATATGGCACCTTTGCTAAAATTGCTCAATGAACACTGAAACACCATCTATCAACTTGACGCATCATTTTTTGATTGCGATGCCTGGTATGCAAGATGGAACGTTCAACAAGAGTGTAGTTTACATGTGCGAGCACAGTGAGCGTGGCGCCCTGGGGTTGGTGATCAATAAGCCCAGTGAGATGACCATGAAGGGTTTATTTGAAAAGGTTGACTTGCCCCTTGGGCGTTTGGATTTGACTTTGTGCCCGGTTTTTCAAGGCGGTCCCGTGCACACCGAGCGTGGTTTTGTGCTTCATGAGTCCATTGTCTTGGAGGAGCCACTCAAGCCCAACGACCCTATTTACGCCTCGACGTTGAGTATTCCAGGGGGCTTGGAGATGACCACCTCTAGAGATGTATTGGAAGCGCTCTCTACGGGCGCGGGACCTAAAAAGGTGTTGATTTCTTTGGGTTATGCGGCCTGGGCTCAGGGTCAATTGGAGTCAGAAATTGCGGAGAACGCTTGGCTTACAGTCGATGCGGATTTGCAGGTCATCTTTGACACCCCTGTAGCCCAAAGGTATGACAAAGCACTGTCTTTATTGGGCTTGGAGTCTTGGATGATTTCTCCTGACGCAGGTCATGCATGAACCATGGGGTCGGTTCAATTGAATAACCCCCCCAACTCATTTTTAGCCTTTGATTTGGGGCACAAAAGGACCGGCCTAGCCTATGGCACAATGATTTTGTCTCAAGCCAGTCCTGTGGGTGTTGTTCAGGCTGAGGGCGAGAAGCGCTTTGAGGCGTTTTCCTCTTACATTCAAACTTGGCAGCCCGATGCCTTGGTGGTGGGAATCCCTTATCATCCTGATGGTGTCGCCCACGAAAATACCCAATTCGCAAAAAAAATAGCAAAACTGTTGAAAGCAAAATTCAAGTTGAGTGTTTTTGAAATTGACGAGAGGTACAGCACCACTGAGGCGATCAGTCTCAATCAGAGCAATCGACTTAAGTCCAACAAAGCCCCTCAGGACGTGGACGCTTTGTCGGCTTGCATCATTTTGAATCAATTTTTCTCGCAATGGAGTGCGGGTTCTCTGGAGTCCATATGATCGAAATTGTTGCCCAGCCCTTGGGTCCTTTAGGATGAAAAAATGAAACTTGGACAAGTCTCGCTCGATGCAGAAGCTCTTTATTTGAACTTGTTAAAAGGAGTCGATGGTTTGATGGTAGAAAATACCCGCTTGGTAGGCATCACCTCCGGTGGGGCTTGGTTGGCCAAAAGACTGGCGCAGGACTTGCCACAAAAGCCCATGGTGGGCGTCATCTCTTCTGCCATGCATCGAGACGATTTTGACAAACGTGGCTTGTCTGATGGAGGGCAAACTGTTTTACCCTTTGAGATCGAGGGGGCGGACATTGTGCTCATTGATGATGTACTTTTTACCGGTCGCACCATACGTGCAGTGATCAATGAGCTCTTTGATTACGGTCGACCTGCTCGAGTGAGGTTGGCGGTCTTGGTGGACCGTGGTGAGCGAGAGTTACCCATACAGGCCAATTTCTCTGCCGCAAGCTTGGCGCTTGGAAAAGAGCAGTCCTTGGCCTTGGCCTTGAATGACAAGGGCAACTTTCACTTTTCTTTGGAGAACTGAATTGCTTCTTAAAAGAAACCCGCAACTCAATCAACACGGTGAGTTGATCCATTTGTTGTCAACTGAGGGCTTGCCCAAAAGTATTTTGACGCATGTTTTGGACACGGCCAAAAACTTTGTCTCTGTCAATGATCGTGAAGTTAAAAAAGTACCTCTTCTAAGAGGAAAAAGTGTCTTCAATCTTTTTTTTGAAAACAGCACCAGAACCAGGACCACATTTGAAATTGCGGGTACCCGCTTGAGTGCCGATGTGATCAATTTAGACATCGCACGTTCATCCACCGCCAAAGGCGAATCTTTGTTGGACACGATTGCAAATCTAAGTGCCATGGCCGCTGATATTTTTGTGGTTCGCCACAGTGAGTCTGGCGCCCCTTACTTGATTGCACAACATGTGCAACCGCACATTCATGTGATCAATGCTGGAGATGGGCGCCATGCACACCCAACGCAAGGTCTGTTGGACATGTACACGATTCGCCATTACAAGGGAGACTTTACACAATTAAAGGTTGCCATTGTGGGCGATGTCCTTCATTCCAGGGTGGCAAGAAGCGATATTCATGCCTTGACCACCTTGGGTTGTCCTGAAGTGCGGGTGGTAGGACCTAAAACTTTGGTGCCAGCCGATCTTTCGCACATGGGTGTGAGAGTTTTTCATGACCTGCAAGAAGGCATCAAAGATTGTGATGTGGTCATTGCTTTGCGACTTCAAAATGAAAGAATGAGCGGTGCATTGTTGCCCTCAAGCCATGAGTATTTCAATGCATTTGGCTTGACCCAAGAGACACTGAGTTATGCCAAAAAGGATGCAATCGTGATGCATCCCGGTCCAATTAATCGTGGCGTAGAAATTGATTCTCAAGTGGTCGATGGCTCTCAAAGTGTGATTTTGCCTCAAGTCACCTTTGGGATTGCCATTCGAATGGCTGTGATGTCAATCGTGGCTGGCAATGAGGGAGGGGCCTGAGGGCTCGCAGATCATGAAAATATGCATAAAAAATGGCCGCATCATCGACCCACAGTCTGGCATGGATGGGGTGGGTGATATTTGTATCAATGGCGCACTTATAGAGTCCATAGGACAAAGCAACGGGGCTTTTGCGGCCGACTTGACGGTGGATGCCCAAACACATTGGGTGCTGCCTGGATTGGTGGATTTGAGTGTTCGAGTCATGGAGCCTGGCTTAGAGCATGAAGGGATGCTCGCTTCTGAGATGTTGGCTTGTGTGGCGGGTGGAGTGACAAGCTTGGTTTGTCCGCCAGATACGGACCCAACCTTGGACGAACCAGGTTTGGTGGAAATGCTCAAGTTCAGAGCGGATCAATTGCAACTCTCAAGGCTTTTTCCTCTGGGCGCCTTGACCAAGTCCTTGGCTGGTGAGACGCTCTCAGAGATGCTGGCTTTGACACAAGCCGGTTGTGTGGGTTTTTCACAAGCTGATCAAGTGGTCAAGGATACGCATGTTTTGCAAAGAGCTTTTACGTATGCCAGTACCTTTGGCTACACGGTATGGCTTCATCCCAGTGATTACTACTTGGGCCGGGGGGTGGCAGCCAGCGGTGCCTTGGCCCTCAGAATGGGGTTGTCAACCGTGCCCGCTGCATCTGAGACCATTTCTTTGAACACGATCATGGCTTTGATGAGGGGCAGTGGTGCCAGAGTTCATTTGTCAAGGTTATCAAGCGCGCATGGCGTGGAATTGGTGCAGGCTGCTAAGGCAGAAGGCTTGCCCTTGACGTGCGATGTGAGCATCAACTCCCTTCACTTGACCGAGATGGACATGGGTTACTTTGATTCCCGAGCGCGAGTAACGCCTGCCTTGAGGCAAAGCAAGGACCGAGACGCTTTAAGACTGGGCTTGCTCAATGGGGTCATTGACGCTTTGGTATCTGATCACAACCCCGTGCCAGGTGACTTAAAAACCTTGCCATTTGCCCAGTCAACGCCTGGCGCAAGCGGCGTGGAGTTGCTGTTGAGTTTGACTTACAAGTGGTGCAAAGAGATGGGTTTTGATGAGGTTCAAGGCTTGCAGGTGGTGACCTCAAAACCGGGTTCGATTTTGAATCAAGCGTTGACACTCCATCAAGAGCACACGCCAAATTTTGCGCCAGGCGAATTAAAAGTGGGAGCCTTGGCTGACATTTGTATTTTTGATCCTCATGAAACGTGGTCGGTGTCACCCTCAGAGCTCAAAAGCCAAGGCAAGCACACACCGTTTGATTTTGAGATGAGTGGATCGGCCATGACTGGGCGTGTCAAGAAAACCTTCGTCAAAGGTCGCTTGGTCTACAGTGATTGAGACAAGAGAGGTTGACCCCATGGAAAATTGGTTTTAAAAATGAAAATGCTGTTTTGGAGAGCTTTCAAGCTCATGCGCTTGTTGGGGCACTTGTTTAGCGGCTATATCAAGGTACGTTGGGGTTGGCACGGCCTGAGCCCTGAGCAAGCACAAATGGAGGTGTTGACTTGGTCCAAAACCACATTGAATGTGCTTGGTGTTGAGGTCAAAGTGTATGGCGATATGGCCCAAGCGGGTCCGTTGTTGCTGGTCTCCAATCATATTTCTTGGCTGGATATTTTGCTGTTTTTGTCTTTAAGGCCTGTTCGATTTGTCTCAAAAGCGGAGGTTGAATCATGGCCCATTGTGGGTCATTATGCACATGCCTGTCGCACACTTTTCATCAAAAGAACGATCAAAAGAGATGCGCTAAAGTTGGTGCAGATCATGAGTGAAGCTCTGAGCATGGGGGACATGGTTGCGATCTTTCCTGAAGGAACGACCACCACGGGTGTTGAAGTCTTGCCTTTTCATGCCAATTTGTTTGAGTCCGCTAGGGCGTCCAATGCGTCGATACAAGCGGCAAGTATTTTGTATGTTTCAAGCTCAAAACATGAGCCCATCGCGACTCCAAGTTTTACCGGTTCAGATACACTGGTGGGATCCATTTGGCGCATATTGGGGCTTAAGGAATTTGAGGTCTGGGTCAATTGGGGAGATGTACAAGAGCCAATCCTAGGTCAAGACAGAAGGACCTTGGCCAAACAGTCTTGGTCAGAGGTACAGCGCTTGCACGCGCAACTCAAATCTCAAGCTGTGTCTGCATCAAGCGAAGATTGATCCTAAGGCGTCACTCTAAAATCTCTAATTGAGCATATCGGCCCAAATATGTCTGGCCCAAGCTTTGGCCTCGTTGCCCTCTTCTGGACTTGGCTTTAAAGAGATGCCACTGGACTGAGGGACGACCTTATACGTTTTTTCAAGAGGATCATATTGGTGAACTGAGGCGATGTGAAGCGCGTTTTGGTCATCTAAAAAACTGTAACAAGTGTTCGTTAAAAAGGGAGCTGTGTCTTGGGGGAGCCCCAAGAATTCTGCGGTGAGGGCGGCAGCAAGCACTTTGGCTTGCGCATTGGCCATATGGCCTGATTTTGGCATCAAAGGGGCGCCTTGAATCGCATCTCCAAGGAGGTGTACATCTTTGGCTTTTTGACTCTCAAAGTTTGAAAAATCAACGCCACACCACTTGTTGTTGATGTTGGTCAGGCCACTTTGATGTGCGATATCGCCTGCTCGCATGGGGGGCAAGATATTGGCCACATCATAGGACAAGTCTTCTTGGATTTCAAACCCAATGACTCTCTTTTGTGCATCCACTGAGGTCACCATGTGCTGAGGCCGGTAGTCAATGATGGATGCAAAATTTTCTGACCAAAACCGTTTGAAAGATGCGCTATTGGACAAGATATCTTGATTCGCATCCAAGAGGAGTACTTTGCATTGGGGCTTGTGTTTTTTAAAAAAACTAGCGACCTGTGACGCGCGCTCATAAGGTCCTGGTGGGCATTTGAATGGTGACTCTGGAACCGACAACACAAATGTTTGGCCATTTTGCATGGAGGCAATTTGAGCCTGCAATTTCAAGATGTCATGAGAGCCGTCCCAGGCTTGAAAAATCTGCTGATTTTGGCGAGCTTCTTGAAGGCCATCGACCTCACTCAAGATCATTTGCATACCGGGCGCCAAAATGAGTTTGTCGTAAGAGATGTTCTTTTGTGAACGGCAGTGGATTTTTTTCTTCGTAAAATCAATCTCTATGGCGCGATCTTGAATCAACTCAATGCCGTACCGATCCTTGAGGCTTGCATAGGAGAACTCAATGTCCTTCATTTGCGCATTTCCACCCAGAATTAAATTGGACATGGGGCTAGAGATGAAAGATTTCTCGCTCTCAATCAAGGTGACTTGAAGGTGTTGTTTGGAGAAAATTTTCAAATATTTAGCAGCAGTCGCTCCCCCAAAGCCCCCTCCTATGATCACCACTTTTGCGGCCCTTACACCCCACGCTTTTTGGACCCCGGCGCACGAAGCCCAAGCGCTCAGTCCCAGGCCCCAAGACATGCGGTTTTGAAATTGCCGTCGGTTCATAAATCTGGGCCTTCTTGTTGGGTAAAGAAATTGGCCAATTCAGTCAGTTGAGCATTGCTCAAGCCTCTGGCAATTTGAGACATCACGCGGTCTTTTCTGGGGTTGTTTTGAAAGGCGATCAATTGGTTGATAAACACCTCTTTGTTGCGCACTTTGCTTAAGGACGTAAGGGTGTGACAAGATAGGCAAATGCTTGCATGGGAGCGTTGATAAAGCGCTTGTGCGTTGGGTGTTTCTTCAGCGGCACAATGCAAGCTTGATAAAGAAAAAACCAGGCACACCCAAGACCAATTTTTGGGCTTCAATAATTGAAAACAGATCCAATTCATACGGGGGAGATCGAAGTGAGAAGATGATCAAAGAAAGCGGCGTCTCAGCCAGGGCGGCAATCACTACTTGATCATACTTGACGACCGCCTGCAATGGCCAGAGGAAAATAGTGGTTTTCTCTATCAAGGGATCTTCCGAGGCGACTTTTCAGCTTATGATAGGCTTTTGTAGGCGGGATTGGCCACGCTGCTGATACTTATTGAGGAGATATGAATGACTCAAAGAAGAGACACGCTGAAATGGGGTGCATTGCTGCCCACCACAATCGGCATTGGTGCATTGTTTACACAAGAGGCTCAAGCATTTGAGAAAACCGCGTTTGAAGCAAAAACGTGGACCGATGCCTTAAAGGCATTGGGGGTGAGTTCGCCAACAGAGAGCAAGGACTTGGTGTTGAATTGTCCTGACATTGCTGAAAATGGTGCAGTGGTTCCAATTGCCGCTTCTTGTGTAAGCCCGGGTGTGAAGAAAATCATATTTTTGGTGGATAAAAACCCCTCCCCCTTGGTTGCGATCTTCAACGTCAGTGAGGACATATTGGTCAACTTCTCCACACGTACCAAAATGAGTCAAACTTCGGATGTGATGGCTGTGGCGGTGATGCAAGACGGTCGTGCGTTGGTGTCCAAAAAAGAGATCAAAGTGACGCTGGGTGGTTGTGGCGGCTGAGATAGATGCTTAGAAGAAATCATATGAAAACCAAAGGAGATTGCAGTGTCTGATCCTATGAGAATTAGAGCCCAAAGCAGCGCTGGTCAAACGACAGTGAGGGTGTTGATGAGCCATGAGATGGAGACGGGTTTGAGAAAAGATGCGGCCGGTAAAACCATACCTGCTTGGCATATTCAAGAGGTGGTGGCCTCACTCAATGGCAAGCAAGTCTTTAGCGCAGAATGGGGAACGGCTGTCTCCAAGAACCCCTATCTGCAATTCATCATCAAGGGGGGCAAGGCGGGAGACAAAGTCAGTGTGACTTGGCGAGATACCAAGGGTGAACAGCGAACCGATGAAGCCACCGTGAATTAAATCAATGGAGTTGAGTTTTGAAGTCTTTTGCAATTGCATTCGAGCTTGGCAGGTGTCTTAGATTTCTGTCGATTTGCGCATACATGTGGACAATGTGCTCATTTGTCT
Source organism: Comamonadaceae bacterium (assembly GCA_947475685.1). Taxonomy (GTDB): domain Bacteria; phylum Pseudomonadota; class Gammaproteobacteria; order Burkholderiales; family Burkholderiaceae_C; genus Limnohabitans. The sequence goes on from CANJNC010000012.1 coordinate 42,455, forward strand.
ATGCCCAATCAACGGCCGATGCCATTGCTCAGTACAGAGCGATGCTTCAAGACGGCAATCCTGCAGACCTCTTTGTTGACAAGGGAGAATTGCTTTGGAAAGCGGCACGGGGCCCTAAAAATATCTCTCTGCAAGCGTGTGATTTGGGTCTAGGGCCGGGTATATTGGCAGGTGCTTGGGTTCAGTTGCCTCGGTATTTTCAAGACACCCAACGCGTGCAAGATTTGGAATCCCGTTTGCTCACATGCATGCAAACTCTTCAAGGCTTTGATGCCAGTGCGATTGCCCAAACGCCATTTGGTGTAGGCGAGCAAATCAATGTGAGTGCCTTGGCGGCTTTTGTATCGAGTCAATCCATGGGTCAAGCGTTTCAATTGCCTCAATCGCATCCTGAGGAGAGGCGTTTTTATGAGCTAGGCAAACGGCTTTTCTTTACCCGAGCCGGCCCTTATGATTTTTCTTGTTCGACTTGTCATGCGCAAGACGCCAAACGAATTCGACTGCAAGATCTGCCCAACATCACGGGCAAAGAGGGGGCAGCGGCCGGCTTTGGCGCTTGGCCCGCTTACCGAGTCTCTAATGGACAAATGTGGTCTATGCAGCAAAGACTCAATGACTGCTTGCGTCAGCAACGGTTTCCTTATCCTCTTTTTGGTAGCGATTTCACGATCGCATTGGGTGTTTATATGGGTGTCAACTCCAAAGGTGGGCAATCGATTGCACCTGCTTTGAAGCGTTGACAGGTTTTAAGCGGTTCATTTTTGAATTAAACCATGGTTTTTTTTCTATCACTTTGTATCCGATGCGTCACATGATTTCAAAATTTTTATGTTCAATCTTGGGTTTGCTGCTGGTGGCTCTTTTGAGTGCTTGTGCAGACATGAAGCCCGAGTTTGCTGCCCAAGACCTTGATCGCTGGACACAGGAGGTCTTGAGGCGCTCCTTTAGGGATGAAAAAGCGGTCAAAGTGAGTATCCTTCAGCAAGACGCCTCCAATAAAGAATGCTCCACTGCCCAGTCTAGAGGTATCGAATTGTCAGAGCAAAAAAGAAAAGAGATCGAAGATGAAAACTTCAAGACGGTGGTCTCTCCCGAAGATGGTCAATACTTTGGCGACTTTAAGTTGGGCGAGGTCTTGGCCCAAGACGGGCGAGGCCTGACTTGGAGCGATGCGATTGGACAACCCAATGGGGGACAGTGTTACAACTGTCATCAATTGAGTGCCAAGGAGTTGTCATACGGAACCTTGGGTCCAAGCTTGTATCAATATGGAAAAAAGAGAGGTGTGACGGACCTCAAGAGTGAAGTGTCAAAGCCCGTGATTGAATACACGTGGGCCAAGTTGTGGAACTCCAAATCCTTCAATGCCTGTTCTGCAATGCCACGCTATGGAGACCATGGAATTTTGAGTCAAGTGCAAATCAAACATCTGATGTCATTGCTGTTGGATCCTCGCTCGCCTGTCAATCAATGAGCATGGACTGCTCTAGGCGCGAGTGGCTTTCTGTCTTGGGTGCGGGGTGGCTGGCCCATATGCCTTTGGCCCAAGCCTTGGAGTGGAATGAGCCCAAAGCGTTTTCAAAGTTTTACGACATCCCAAGGCTTGGGCAAGTCTCCTTCCTTCACATGACCGATTGTCATGCGCAGCTCTTACCCAATCACTTTAGAGAGCCCAGTATCAACATTGGCGTGGGCGAAAGGACCAATCAGTTGCCCCATGTGGTGGGGCCCCACCTTTTAAAGGCATTGGGTGTGGACCGTGGAACGAGAGACGCTTATGCATTCACGCATTTGGATTTCTCAAGTGCAGCAAAGCGATATGGGGCCACCGGTGGTTTCTCGCATCTGATGACCTTGGTCAAGCACTTAAAGGCATCCCGTCCTGGCGCAATGCTGCTTGATGGGGGCGACTCTTGGCAGGGTTCGGCCACCGCACTATGGACCCAAGGCGAGGACATGGCGCGCGCATGTCAACTGTTGGGCGTGGATGTCATGACCGGGCATTGGGAGTTCACGCTTGGGGCCCAAAGGGTCCAAGCGTTGATTCAAACCCACTTGAAGCCCCAAATTGAATTCATCGCGCAAAATGTCAAGACCACTGATTTTGAGGATCCGGTGTTCAAGCCCTATGTATTGAGAGAGCAAAATGGAGTGTTGTGTGCGGTCATCGGTCAAGCCTTTCCATACACACCCATCGCGCACCCGAAGTATATGGTGCCTGGTTGGACATTTGGTATTCAAGAAAAAGCCCTGCAAGACATCATCGAGGAGGTGAAAGAAAAGGGGGCCAAGGTGGTGATTTTGCTCAGCCACAATGGCCTAGATGTGGATTTGAAGCTTGCATCTCGAGTGCAGGGCTTGCATGCAATTTTAGGTGGACACACGCACGATGCCTTGCCAAAACCCGTGTGGGTCAACAACAGCAGTGGGCAGACCTTGGTGACCAATGCGGGGTGCAATGGCAAGTTCATAGGGCTCTTGGACGTTGCGGTGAATGCATCAGGGGTGCACAAACTGTCATACCATTTGTTGCCAGTTTTTTCTAACTTGATCAAGCCAGACCCAGAAATGGATCAATTGATCAAAGAGATCAGAGCGCCTTTTTTAGAGCAGTTGCAAGTCTCCTTTGGCGTGTCTGAGGGGCTTTTGTACAGAAGAGGCAATTTCAACGGTTCGGCCGATCAGTTGATTTTGAATGCGCTGATGCAAGAACTTGATGCCCCCATTGCCTTCTCCCCAGGCTTTCGATGGGGGTCCACCTTGTTGGCTGGGGAGTCGCTTACCCGTGAGTGGTTGATGGGGCAGATGGCCACGACCTACTCCAACCACAACTTGAGCTATTTGAAAGGCTCAGAGATCAAGGCCATTTTAGAGGATGTGGGTGATAACTTGTTTCACCCCGACCCTTACTACCAGCAGGGGGGAGACATGGTTCGAGTAGGTGGTTTGCGTTACACGTGTGAACCCCACGCGAGGAGCGGACACCGAATTCACAATCTGAGTTTGAAGGGCAAAGGCATTGATCCCTCCAAGGTCTACAAAGTAGCCGGCTGGGCCTCGGTCAATGAACCCCAAAGCACGCAAGGCGAGAGACCTGTTTGGCGCTTGGTTGAGAACTATCTCACCGGTCACCTGTCGCGGCAAGGTCAACTGGCGACTCCGGTTCCTCAATTGCCTCTTTTGCGGGGCGTTCAATCGAACCATGGGTTGATCACGTGAGCTGTGTTTTGAGTCTGTACCTGAGCTTGAGCTTGAGCTTGCAATACGTCCAGTCGATTGTCTTGAGACATGCAATGGACAGCAGACTGAGTTTTTTGTGTCGGTGAAGCTTCAAGAAAGTCGGTCCTTGATTGAGCGCCTTCTTTAAGATGGATTCAATCTGGTCTCCCCGGCAGGAATCGAACCTGCATCTCAGCCTTAGGAGGGCCGCGTTCTATCCATTGAACTACGGAGAGCATTTTGTAATCACCTCAAAGAGTGGGCTTGTCATGCAAGGTGAGTAAGCCCGCTTGAGCGCTTATTCTAATGCCACTCCAACTAGCTGGCGATGGGGATTGAAATCGATTGCTGCGAGATTATTTGCTGAGCATTCTCATGGTCTCTTCCAGGCCCTTTAGATTCAAGGGGAACATGCGGTCCGACATTAGTTGCTGCATGATGGAAATACTTTGTCTGTATTTCCAAACACCCCCTGGTTCTGGGTTGATCCAAGCAAATTTTGGATAGGCGTGGGTCAGTCTTTGTAGCCAAATGGCACCCGCTTCCTCGTTGTTGTATTCAACGCTCCCGCCTGGCTGAAGAATTTCATAGGGGCTCATGGTGGCATCTCCTACAAAGATCAATTTATAGTCCTTGTTGTATTTCCTGATGATGTCCCAGGTCGGAAACTTCTCAGCGTAACGCCGGCGGTTGTTTTTCCATAGAAAATCGTAGACGCAATTGTGGAAATAAAAAAATTCCAAGTGTTTGAATTCTGACTTGACGGCAGAAAATAGCTCGGTGACACGCTGCACATGATCATCCATGGTGCCTCCCACATCCATCAAAAGCAGCACTTTGACGTTGTTGTGACGCTCGGGCACCATTTTGATGTCCAAATAGCCAGCATTGGCTGCAGTGCTTTTGATGGTGTCTTCCAAGTCCAGTTCATCGGGGGAGCCTTCACGAGCGAATTTTCTAAGCCTTCGCAAAGCGACTTTGATGTTTCTGGTACCAAGCTCTTGTGTGTCGTCGTAATCTTGGTAGGCCCTTTGCTCCCAAACTTTAAGGGCGCTTTTTTGCTGACCCTTACCGCCAATGCGAATGCCTTGAGGGTTGTATCCTGAGTGCCCAAAGGGGGAGGTGCCACCGGTTCCAATCCATTTGGAGCCGCCTTCGTGCCTTTCCTTTTGCTCATCAAGGCGCTGTTTTAAGGTGTCCATGAGCTCTTGCCAATCCATTTTTTGAATGGCCGCTTTTTGTTCTGGCGTCAACTCTTTATCTAAGAGCTGCGTCAACCAATCGAGTGGAATGTCTTTGGTGAGCTCGCCAAGCAGCTCAATGCCTTTAAAATAAGCGGCAAAGGCGCGGTCAAATTTATCGAATAATTTTTCATCTTTGACCAAAATCAAGCGCGAGAGATAGTAAAAATCTTCGATGCGATAGTACGCCGAGTGAGGCCCCACCACTTGCGCTTGCAAGGCTTCTAAAAGCGTCAGGTACTCCTTGATAGAAACAGGGAGCTGGGCGTGTCTGAGCGTGTAGAAAAAGTCATTGAGCATGGCTTAAAGCTCTTTAAGTTTCAGACTTATTTTCTTTTTGCAGCAAAAATCTGCTGGCTTGTAGCCCCATTCCGCCGCCAATGCCAATGAAGGCAATGCCAAGCATGCTCATCATGCTGTAGCCGGGTGCAAAAAGGTCAATTGACAAAAGTTGACCTGCGCCATAACCCAAGGCGGTGCCTATTAAAAATCCAATGGCATCAAACAGCCCTTGTTTTAACAGTTGAGCAAACATCTGAACTCCTTTTTGACATTGGCCGCAGAGGTCAACGGTTTTTGCTTTGCATGTAAACCAATTTTTCAAATAGGGTGATGTCTTGCTCATTTTTGAGCAAGGCACCAACCAATGGGGGCACAGACACTTTTTCATCTACGCTTTGCAAGGCGGATAAAGGAATGTCTTCAGAGACCAACAATTTGATCCAATCCAGCAACTCACTGGTGCTTGGTTTTTTCTTCAATCCAGGAAGATTTCTGACGTCGTAAAAAGCTTTGAGCGCAGCACTCAGCAGCTCTCCCTTTAAATTTGGAAAGTGCACCTTGATGATGTCTTGCATCGTTTCACTCTCAGGGAATTTGATGTAGTGAAAAAAGCACCTTCTTAAAAAGGCATCGGGCAATTCTTTTTCGTTGTTAGAGGTGATGAAGACCAAGGGGCGCACAGTGGCTTTGACGAGTTCCTTGGTTTCATAGCAGTAAAACTCCATGCGATCGAGTTCTCTGAGCAAGTCATTGGGAAACTCTATATCCGCTTTGTCAATCTCATCAATGAGCAAAGCCACGGGCTCTTGAGCGGTGAAAGCCCTCCACAAAACGCCCTTGATGATGTAGTTTTGGATGTCCTTGACTCTGGAGTCTCCAAGTTGAGAGTCTCTAAGTCGGCTCACCGCATCGTATTCATAAAGCCCTTGTTGCGCCTTGGTGGTGGATTTGATGTGCCACTCCATGAGGGGGATACCCAATGTGCGGGCCACCTCTTCTGCGAGCATGGTTTTACCCGTTCCGGGCTCTCCTTTGATTAAAAGGGGTCTCTTAAGCGTGCTTGCTGCGTTGACGGCCAACATCAGGTCTGGTGTGGCAATATAGTTGCTGGAGCCTTGAAATTTCATATTGGAAAATGGGTTTATCTAAATGAATCTTACAGAAGAAAGCATTTTAGATCGATATAATACCTCTTATCTTTTTTCAATGCGCTTTTAATTGTCTACCTAAAATGATTAAGTTTTTCACAATTTTTCTACTCTCTGCCCTGTCCTTGCAGCAATTGGCCTATTCTGAGGAACTTAAAGGGGATGTCCAAGCTGGCGAGAAGAAAATCGCCATGTGCATTGGTTGTCACGGCATCCATGGCTACCAAGCCAGTTTTCCAGTGGTCTACAAGGTGCCTAAAATTTCGGGTCAAACGGCCAGCTACATTGTGAGTGCTTTAAATGCATACAAAAAAGGTGAGCGTCGCCATCCCTCTATGAGAGCCGTTGCAACAACTTTGACGGACCAAGACATGGCCGATCTCGCAGCCTATTATCAGCAACACGGCCACAAGGACAATGTCACCGTGCCTGCTCAAGCCACTCAAGCCCCAGATCAAGTTGCTGCCTTGGTTCAAAAAGGCGCTTGTACATCTTGCCACGGCCCCAATTTGAACTCGCCCATTGTTGCGACCTATCCAAAAATTGCCGGTCAACACCAAGATTATGTCTTGGTGGCCTTGCGCTCGTACCAAGCCGATGCCCGCAATGTTTGGGGAAGAAACAATGCGATCATGGCCGGCGTTGCCAAGCAGTTCACAACGGATGAGTTGAAGTTGTTGTCCAAGTATGTGAGTGAGCAACAAGGCGAACTTCTCACTGTGCCGCAGTCAAAATTCAGATAAGAGATCTACACTGAAATCAAACGCCCAAGGCTTTGAGCTTGGGCGTCTGGTTTGTAGGAGTTGGTGGTTTTGTGGATTCAGTGCCTTTGAGTGGCTCTTTTTTTGAGGGATTCAAGATACTGGTGACCATCTGGGGGTAAACCACTTCGCTGGCTTTCCCATAGCATCACACCCAAGCATTCCATGGCAGCGTGGTGGGCCAAATGCAAGGAGTCAAGTTCTTTGGCCAGCTGTTCAATGGCTCCTCGAACCCCTTTGGGTTGATCAATGGAGCATTGTTCTTGAATGCTTAAATGCATGGACAAATGAAGAAAGGGGTTCTCTTTGCCGCCATCCATGGGATAGGTTTTATGGATGGCTTGCTCCACGTCCAATAAGTCCTGATCGTATTCAGGATGGTCCTCAACCCAGTGTGAAGCCATGGCTTCCATGCTGTCAAGGGGTTGGTGGAGTTTCAATTTGGCGTGAACTTGACAAAAAAACCGCCGAACATCGTTTTGGGAGGGGGTAAACATGAATGTATTTTCTCTGTTTGTGCTTCATTTCGGGGGCAAAATGGCGTCCTGGCTTGTTAAGTGGGGTTAAGATTTACTCTTTTTTATGAGCACGTGTTTCATTTTTGAGCATTGACTGGTTAAGGTGGCGCCAAAAATGAGCTTTCTTTTGAATAAATGGATAACAAAGTTCTTTAATTCATGATTAATAAAATTGCAAATTCTATCGCGCACGCTTTGGAGGGCGTACGCGATGGGTCGACCGTTTTGGTGGGTGGCTTTGGGACAGCAGGTATTCCTGCTGAATTGTTGGATGGTTTGATTGCTCAAGGGGCCAAGGACCTGACGGTGGTCAACAACAATGCGGGCAATGGCGATCATGGAATGGCCGCACTCCTCAAAGCTGCACGTGTTAAAAAAATGATCTGCAGTTTTCCAAGGCAGGCCGACTCCTATGTGTTTGACGAGTTGTACAGAAATAAAAAAATTGAGCTTGAATTGGTCCCTCAAGGCAACTTGGCCGAACGCATTCGAGCCGCTGGTGCGGGCATTGGAGGCTTCTTTTGTCAAACCGGATACGGTACCGAGTTGGCCAAAAAGCCCAATGGCGAACCCAAAGAAACTCGCCTTATCAACGGCAAGTATTACGTTTATGAGGAGCCCATTTATGCCGATTTGGCCTTGATCAAGGCTGAAAAAGGAGACCGATGGGGCAATTTGACCTACCGAAAAGCCGCTAGAAATTTTGGGCCTGTCATGGCCATGGGGGCGAAAAAAACGGTTGCCAGTGTTCACGAGGTGGTGGAGTTGGGTGACTTGGATCCAGAGAGCATTGTGACGCCTGGTATTTTTGTCAACCAAGTGGTGTTGATTGATAGAGTGGTCACAAAAGGCGGGGGATTTTAAAAATGGCGGATCACTTAAAGCGAAACAAAAATGAGTTGGCCCAACGAGTCGCTCAAGATATTCATGAAGGCGTCACCGTCAATTTAGGCATCGGTATGCCAACGCTGGTGGCCAACTTTATTGCTGCAGATCGAGAGGTGTTGCTGCACAGTGAGAACGGTATTTTGGGCATGGGCCCAGCACCCACCGCTGGTCAAGAAGACTTTGATTTGATCAATGCGGGCAAGCAGCCTGTGACACTGAAAAAAGGCGGTGCTTTTTTTCACCATGCCGACAGCTTTGCCATGATGAGAGGGGGTCACTTGGATATTTGTGTCTTGGGTGCCTTTCAAGTCAGTGAGACGGGGGACTTGGCCAATTGGCATACAGGAGAGCCCACTGCCATTCCTGCTGTGGGTGGAGCGATGGATTTGGCCATTGGGGCCAAACAAACTTGGGTCATGATGGACGCATTGACCAAGCAAGGGGTGAGCAAAATTGTGAAAACGTGTTCCTATCCCTTAACGGGGATTGCTTGCGTCAAGCGCATTTATACAGACTTGGGCACTTTGGAGTGCACCCCTCAAGGGCTTCGATTGATTGACACGGTTCAAGGCTTGAGTGCACAAGCTTTCAGTGAGATTTTGGGATTGAAGTTCATTTAACGCTTTGGATGCTTGAGCGTTACAAGTTGCCGGCGCACGCACTTCAAATGAGGTGTGACTGAGCTCCAAGCGCATCTTCTAAAAAAAATAGTTTTTTAATTTTTACGACAAAGGACAAACGACATGACACAGGCCTACATTTGTGATGCGATCAGAACGCCCATCGGTCGATATGGTGGATCGTTGAGTTCCATTCGAACGGATGACTTGGCCTCCCTTCCCCTGAAAGCGTTGATGGCAAGAAATCCCAATGTTGACTGGACGCGTGTCGCCGATGTGATTTATGGATGCGCCAATCAAGCGGGCGAGGACAACCGAAATGTGGCCCACATGGCCAGCTTGTTGGCGGGCTTGCCCATAGAGGTGCCGGGTGCGACCTTGAACCGCTTATGTGGCTCGGGCTTGGACGCTGTGGGCACCTCGGCCAGAGCGATCAAATCAGGTGAAGCACATCTGATGATTGCAGGTGGCGTTGAGAGCATGAGCCGTGCACCCTTTGTCATGCCCAAAGCGCATTCTGCATTCAGTCGAAGCAATGCTGTGTATGACACCACCATTGGATGGCGTTTTGTCAATGACTTGATGAAGAAAATGTATGGTGTCGACTCCATGCCAGAGACGGCTGAGAATGTGGCCGATGATTTCAAGATTGAACGTGAAGCCCAAGACAAAATGGCTTACGCCAGTCAAGTCAAAGCGGCAGCGGCCCAAAAGGCCGGTTACTTTGACAGCGAGATTGTGCCAGTCGCCTTGCCACAGAAAAAAGGCGACCCCATTGTGTTTGCAAAGGATGAGTACCCAAGAGAGACGAGTCTAGAGACTCTAGCGAAACTTAAAGGCGTGGTGCGTGCCGATGGCACAGTCACCGCTGGCAATGCAAGTGGCGTGAACGACGGCTCGTGTGCTTTGCTCTTGGCCAGTGAGCAAGGCGTCAAAGATCACGGCCTCACGCCCAAAGCGCGCGTGGTCGGCATGGCCACAGCGGGTGTGCCACCTCGCATCATGGGCATTGGCCCAGCGCCTGCCACCTTGAAGGTGCTTGAGCTCACGGGCATGAGTTTGTCCCAGATCGATGTGATTGAACTCAATGAGGCGTTTGCTGCGCAAGGATTGGCTGTTTTGCGTCAATTGGGTTTGCAAGACGATGACCCAAGAGTCAACCCCTATGGGGGTGCCATTGCTTTAGGGCATCCTTTGGGTGCCAGTGGGGCTCGCTTGGTCACCACCGCTGTCAATCAATTGCATCGCAGTGCAAAGCGATTTGCTCTTTGCACCATGTGCATAGGTGTAGGCCAAGGCATTGCTGTGATCATAGAAAGAGTTTGAAAAAAAGTTTAAAGGAATTGAGAAAAATGTCGCACACAATAGGATGGATTGGTCTGGGTCGCATGGGTGAGGCCATGGTCAAGCGCTTGACAAAAGCAGGCCACGGCGTTCAGGTCTGGAACCGCACAAGAAGCAAAGCTGAGCCGCTTGTAGAGTATGGTGCAACCTTGGTGGACCATAAAACAGATTTGGCGCGCTGTGATGTGGTGTTCACCATGGTGTCCACCACGGAGGATTTGAAGGAGGTCTTGTTTGGCAGCGGTGGATTGGTCAGCACCCAACAATTGCCCAAAGTGGTGGTGGACAGTTCCTCCATTTCGCAAGAAGGCTCGCAAGAGATCCGGCATCGATTGGAGGCCATGGGCGTGGCCTATTTGTGTGCACCTGTCTCCGGAAACGCCAAAGTGGCCAAGGCTGGCAAGTTGCTCTTGGTGGCCTCCGGCCCCAAAGCGTTGTACGACATGGTGGAGCCTTATTTGCTGGCCATGGCCAAAAAGACCATGTGGGTGGGTGAAGGTGAGTTGGCACGGGTTTGGAAAATTGCGCACAACACGATGTTTGGCGTGATCATTCAAAACTTATGTGAGATCACGGTCATGGCGGAAAAAGCCGGCATTGCCCGGCATGTGTTTTTACAAAGTATCAATGACTCTGTTTTAGGTTCAATGTACACACGTTATAAAACACCCGTATTGAGCAATTTGACCTTTGATCAAGTCACCTTTACGCCCAAGTTGCTTTTGAAAGACATGGACTTGGGGATGTCTGCTGCAAAGACCTATGGTGTTGCCATGCCTGCTGCCGCTGCCACAAGAGAGTCAATCTCTAGAATGGTGGGACGTGGATATGACAATGTGGATTTTGCAATTTTATTAAAAGAAGTGGCCATGGACGCGGGACTGGACTTGGTGTCTGAGAACGTTCAAGTGACCGATGGCTTAGAGTCTTGAACCAAGTCCCCTGGGCCCATCTATTTAAAAATATCAATCATCAAGGAGGCCATCAGATGCTTATAAAACCGTCTTGCAACTTCGTTCAACGCTTGGCATTGATTTGCCTAGGCATAGGGATGTTCACTGCTGCATTGCATGCCCTTGCGCAAGCAACGTATCCCAATAAACCGGTGCGTTTTTTCGTGCCTTTTACGGCTGGGAGTGGCACCGATATTGTGGCAAGAACGGTTGCCGATGTCATCAGTAAGAGCTTGGGGCAACCCGTTTTGATTGAAAACCGCCCTGGTGCTGGCGGCACCATTGCTGCGTCTCAAGTGGCCAAATCCGATCCCGATGGGTACACCATTTTGGTCCATTCATCGGGCCATGCGCTCAATCCATCCATTTATCCCAATCTACCCTACGACACCGTCAAAGACCTTTGGGGTGTGACACCGATTGCGGCTTTGCCCAATGTGTTGGTGGTCTCGCCTGCAAGGGGGTGGAAGAGTGTGAGTGATATGTTGGCCGCTGCAAAAGCGGCCCCTGGGCAATTGAACTATGCCTCTGCGGGCATGGGCAGTGCCACCCATTTGAATGCTGAGAAGTTCAAATTGCAAGCTGGCATTGACGCGGTGCATGTGCCTTTTAAGGGCACACCAGAGGCTTTGTCGGATGTCATTGGTGGAAGAAACGACTGGTTCTTTGCGCCCTTGTCTTCTGCCTTGCCCTTGATCAAAGACGGCAAGCTCCAAGCCTTGGCGGTCAGCACGGCACAACGCTCACAAGCCTTGCCTCAAGTGCCCACGACCATTGAAGCGGGTGTAAGTGGATCGGATTATGTCTTTTGGGTGGGAATGCTTGTGCCCAGTGCAACACCGTCTCCCATTGTCAAGCGACTGCATGACGAAGTGATCAAAGCCTTGGCCTTGGCAGAGGTCAAGGATAAATTAAATCGTTTAGGTGCAGAGCCCATGCCCATGAGCCCTGAGGCTTTCAACGCGTTTATCAAAGTCGAGATGGACGCTGCTGCAAAAATTGCCAAAGCAGCGGGTCTAAAGGGCAGTTGATTTTCCCAGTGCATTCAAAAGGCCACGGCAGATGAAGCAAATCGTATTTTTAGGCATGGGAAAAATGGGTTTGCCCATGGCCATGCATCTTAAAAAAAATGCTGGCGTCTCGCATGTAATGGTTTTTGATGTGGATGCATCTAGACTTCGCTTGGCCGAGCAAGAGGGGTTGAGCGCAGTTGTTGATTTGCCCAAAGAGTTGTCTCAAGCCCAGTTGATTTTCTCTTCCCTTCCAAATGATGCAGCGCTGTTGAGTGTTGCCAATGAGGTGCTCTTGAACGCTTTACCAGGCACTGTTTTCATCGACACCAGCACGGTGTCCGTGCGTGCATCAGCCCAGGTCAACACCATCCTTCAAGCAAAAGGCATTGACTATTTACGTGTGACGGTCTCTGGCAACAACCATATGGCAAAAGCTGCACAATTGACCCTGATGGCCTCGGGCCCGAGGTCTTCTTTTGACGAATGTGGGGCCTTGCTGTCTTCTTGGGGTACAAAGATATTTTATCTGGGAGACGCCGAGCAAAGTCGTTTGATGAAACTGGTGGTCAATTTAATGATCGTGCAAACCTCTGCGATGCTGGCAGAAGGTTTGACCTTGGGGCGTGCTGGCGGCTTGGATTGGTCTCAGATGTGGCAAGTCATTTCCGAGAGCGCTGTGGGCTCTCCCATCATCAAAGCCAAATCAGCTCAATTGGGCTTGCCTTTGGGCCAAAGAGACTTTACACCGACCTTTACAGTGCCGCAAATGCAAAAGGATTTGTCCTTGATGCTAGAGGCTGCCGATCAATTGAATGTGCCCCTGGTTCAAACAGCCACGACCTTTGAGTGGATGAAGTCTGCGGTGGCTCAAGGGGATGCACAGCTCGATTACGCTGCAGTGATCAAGGTCATCGAACGAATGAGTGGCCTAAAGGACTGATCGAGATGGATCAAAGATCATTGTTCAACAAAAGCGCGTTCAACCACGAATTGTCCAGGTTTGCTGGTATTGCCTTCAATGAATTGGCGACTTTCTAAAATGTTCTTTAAGTCTTTAAGCATTTGAGGACTGCCACAGAGCATCACGCGATCGGTCAGTGGGTTTAGATCGGGAAGATTTAAATCTGTTGCCAATTTACCTGTTGTGATCAAGTCAGTGCTTCGGCCTTGGTTTCTAAAGGGCTCTCGTGTGACGGTCGGGTAATACATCAACTGCTCGGTGACCATCTCACCCAGCAACTCGTGTCGGGGCAGCTCTTGAGTGAGGTAGTCGTGGTAAGCGAGTTCTTTGACTTCTCGCACTCCGTGGATCAAAATGACCTTTTCAAACTTCTCGTACGTTTCAGGGTCTCTGATGATGCTTAAATAGGGTGCAACTCCTGTTCCAGATCCAATCAGGTATAAATTTTTAGCCGGCAAGAGATAATCGATGAGCAAGGTGCCGGTGGGCTTTCTGCCCACAATGATCATGTCTCCCACTTGGATGTGTTGCAATTTGGATGTCAAAGGACCATCGGGCACTTTGATGCTCAAAAATTCAAGGTGCTCCTCGTAATTGGCACTGACGACGCTATAAGCACGCAACAAAGGTTTGTTGTTGACCATGAGACCAATCATGGTGAAGTGTCCATTGGAGAAACGAAGTGCCATGTCTCTTGTGGTGGTAAAGCTAAAGAGACGATCTGTCCAATGGTGGACAGACAAAACCTTTTCTTGATGCATGGCGCTCATGATGATGTTGGGGCTAGATGAGAGGGGAGATTAGACAGGCCCTCACTTTTGTGACCATAAGAGAGGGCCGATGTACTTATTTTAGCAGGCAAGACGGCAATGACTAAGAAAAAAACGCATAAGCTTAAACCTCCCGGTTGGCCGCCTCTCTTGTTTTTTCATTGAAGGTCGTTGTGAAGGAGGGGTCAAATAAAAAGAGGCTTTTTGCCCAAAAGTTGATCAAAGAGGTCTTCCATATTTTCAAGTGTTGGACTCTCTCCTCTCCAGCCTACCATTTGATCCGGGCGAATAAGTGCCATGGGTTGAATGTAGAGCTCTTGCAACTCTTTGAGGGGCAGGTGCAGACACTTGAGTTCAAGGCCTTTTTTCTTTGCAGCGGCAACCCAATTGGAAAAATCGACTTCACCTGACTGATTGCACAGCAGCGTCCACTCTGCTCCAAACACGTCGTACAAAGAGCGACCATCTTCAAGCCAAATGTGCGGTGGACGCCCTCCTGGGCATGCGCTTGGTTGGTAATGGTTGGCCTCATCTTTGGGCGCAGAAGTGCCGTCCTTGACGACGATGGGGGAGTGGTCATAGCGTCCCCCAAAAGTCACGCCTGGAATATTGAACTCAAGCCTGACGTGGGCGTTAAAGTGAACGCTTGCTTGAGCCCGCTCAACTTGAGCCTCTTTGGTATCCAGTTCAAACTCGTCGCTCACTGGGTACAGTCCAACAGAGTCGGCAAATTGTCTTGCATAGGTGGTGTTTCTAAGTGCAAGGGGGCGACGCTCGAGCGCATAACTATTTAAAAGTTCAGCGGGTGCGAGGCCTTTGACCACATGTGCCAATTTCCATCCTAAATTGACCGCATCTTCCACGGCCGTGTTGTAGCCCAAGCCTCCGGTTGGCGTGAACAAGTGGGCAGCGTCACCCATCAAAAAAACACGTTCTTTGGAGAAATATTCTGCAACCAAGGAGTGCCCGGCAATCCAAGTCTGCATGGACAAAACCTCAAAGGCCACATCACAGCCCATGAGTTCTCCAAGTCTTGTTTTGACTTCATCTAAGCCCCAGTGTTCTGCGCTTTCGCCTTCGTGAAGTGCGCAGTGAAAGGCAAATTGTTCGTGGCCATCAACGGCGGCTAAAAAGCAGCGCCGCTGTTTGTTGACCGTGACATACATCCACGCCCTTGGATGTGGGATGTGTTTGTACAGGTCACTTGAGCTCAAGTACACGGCAAACATCTCGCCTCCCATGTAATTTCTTTTAACGCCTGTTTCTCCAGTGAACGATATCCCCAGTTGGTGACGAATGGTGCTTCTCGGTCCGTCTGCGCCCACCAAGTATTTGCATTTGAATGTCTCTGTGGGACCGATCTGGTCTTTTGAGCAAGGTGCGGCATGAACGGTGACGTGATCCGCATGCATTTCAAAGTCAAGGACCTTCCAGCTGAACCTGATGTCATTGAAAGCATGACTGGCCGCGTGTTTTTTTAGGACAGTTTCAACAAATTTTTGTGAGACACGGTGCGGCAACTCTGCAGCACTCCAAGAGCCTTTGAGGTCTTTGATTTTTTTCACCGCCTGTGCTGCCGTGGGCAAAGAGAGTCTTGCCAATTCATGTCGAGACAGCCTGGTGAAATAAGCAATGTCAGTGGGGTGATCACTTGGCAAGCCCAAAGCGCGAATTTCTTGCGCAAAACCTAGACGCCTGTAATGCTCCATCGTTCTGGCTTGCGTGGCATTGGCTTGAGGATTGAAGGCCGTTGAGGGTTTCATGTCCAAAAGAAGGCAAGACACGCCTTTGCGGCCAAGTTCGCAGGCCAAAATCAGGCCACTGGGCCCGCCTCCAGCAATGATGACGTCAAATTCTGTCATGATTCGAATGTAAGGTGGATGGGTAAATCAAAGCCGTCAATTCTCTCATGTCTTGGGTCTTTTAAGGGTAACTCAGTTGAACTTATTGGAAAATCGGTTGTAATATCTAGGGTTTGTTCAAGGCCTGTGACGCGGTCGTTAGGCGCAGGTTCCTTGAGAGGGTGCTTTTATATTTTTTTTATTCAACGCAAAAGGCAGTGTGCATTATGGATTCGACTATGGTTCAACAGTTAAAGATTCGGCAGTTGGTTGAAAACTGGGCAGTGTGGAGAGATGCAGGAGACTGGGACCGTTTCAGAACTGTTTGGCATTCGGATGGCGTCATGATGGCGACCTGGTTTCAGGGGCACTTTGAGGAATTCATCAACGTCACGATTGAGGGCTGGAACAAGGGCGTGAGTATTTTGCACTTTTTAGGAGGTTCCTCCATTGAGGTTTTGGGTACGCGCGCAATTGCACAAACGAAAATGACCATCTCTCAACGCGGTTTGGTTCAAGATGTTTTATGCGACGTGGTTTGCACAGGACGCTTTTACGATTTTTTTGAAGAAAGAAATGGGCAGTGGGGCTTGGTGCATCGCCAGCCCATTTATGAAAAAGATCGAATCGATCCCGTTGACCCCAGTGCCAAACTGGTTTTGGATTCACAAGCCTTGTTGGCATATCCCGAAGGTTATCGTCACTTGGCTTATATCCAAACGAACATAGGATACACCGTGAAGATGGACATGCCCATGCTCAAAGGGGAAGTGGTTCAAACTCTTTACCAACGAGGCGCAGATTGGTTGTCTGGAAAACCATTGGTGCGTTGAGTGTGAATGACCTCGCCAACTTCCAAGTCACAATTAGGACGCAGCATGGATAGAAGACAACTCATTAAAACGATGGCCCTGAGCAATGCAAGCGCCTTGCTTGGCCTCTCAAGCCTAGACGTCAGTGCCCAAAGTGCAGATGCATTTCCCTCTAAGGCGATTCGAGTGGTGGTGCCTCAACCTGCGGGTGGTGGGTTTGATTTCGTCGCCCGCGTGATGGCCGACAAGTTGGCGCAGCGTTTCACCCATGGTGTGGTGGTCGAGAACAGAACCGGTTCAGGGACCTTGGTGGGCACAGATATGGCGGCCAAAGCGCCAGCCGACGGCTACACCTTGCTTTTGGGCTCTGTCTCCAACATGGTCCTCAATGCGGGGCTTTATAAGAATCTGTCCTACGACCCCGTTCGGGACTTTGAGCCTTTGGGCTTGGCCGTGGGTTACAGCTACACCTTGGTGGCGAGAAAAGAGGCGGCTCAAAAAACCTTGCTGGATTGGATCGAGTTGGCTCGTGCCAAGCCTGGTCAAGTGACCTATGCTTCTGCAGGCAATGGTTCTGGGCAACACGTCCTGGCGGCCGCCTTGTGGCACTTGGCCGGTGTGCAACTCACACACGTGCCTTACAAGGGTGCTCAGGCAGCGTATACAGATTTGATGGGCTCCCGAGTGGATTTGTTCTTTGATTTGTCATCAACGGCGCGCGTTCATGTGGACTCGGGCCAACTCAAAGCAGTTGCTGTTTCTGGCCCGCAGCGCTTGGGCATGCATGCGCAAGTGCCCACATTAAAAGAAAGTGGTATTCAAAATCTGGAGTTGGAGTCATGGTTTGGCTTGTTCGTGTCAGCCAAAACGCCCGCTAAAGAGTTGAGCGTTCTAAAAGCAAGCGTCTTGGAGGCCATGGCGGCACCCGAGATCAAGGATCGCTTTGAAAAGCAAGGTGGACGATTTTTAGGCTTGGGTTCAGACGAGAGCAAGGCGATTTTAAAAAGAGATTTGGCCCGTTGGGTGCCGTTGATTCACTCCCTTGGCATCCTGCCTGAGTAAATCCATGATAAACGATCAAGCCCCAAAAGCTTAAAAGTGCCTTGGAATCCCTCAGGGTAAAATACCAGGCTTGGTGCAAGTGGACAGGGGTCAGCGCACAATCATTGACGCGTGCGATGTACTTTTGTTCACGACAGATCAGGCCCCAAGCGGATTTGGATGCGGATGCCACGCACCTTGAGCATTTAAAGTTGAGAGATGCTTTGAATGTGTTGAGGTTGGTTGGGCATCAAGTGAAGAATGTTGTTTAATTAATCAAAAGGAAAATCAGTATGACGATCGATCAAAATGCAATGAATGCACTCTTTAATGATGCGAGAACAGCCAACGGATTTATTGACAAAGCGGTACCCGCCGATTTGTTGCATAAAGTCTATGACCTGGCGAAGATGGGTTCGACCTCAATGAATTGCCAGCCTGCAAGGTATATCTTTTTGACCTCAACTGCTGCCAGAGAGCGTTTGTTGCCTGCCATGAGTCCAGGAAACTTGGATAAAACCAAAAGTGCGCCCGTCACCGTGATCATTGCCACTGACAACCGCTTTTATGAAAACATGCCCAAGGTGTTTCCCAATAAGCCCGATGCCAAAGAGATGTTTGCTGGCAATGCGGGTTTGGCTGCGGGCACGGCCAGCAGAAACGGTACATTGGGGGGCGCTTATTTCATGATCGCAGCCAAAGCCTGTGGCTTGGACTGTGGTCCCATGAGTGGTTTTGATGCGGCCAAAGTGAACCAAGAGTTCTTCCCTGACGGTCGTTTTTCAGCGAACTTCATTGTCAACTTGGGCTACATCGATTCGTCTAAATTGTTCCCACGCAATCCAAGGTTGAGTTTTGACGAAGCTTGTCAAGTTCTCTAAGCTGATATTTTGATAGCTTGGCCCATGGTCGACCCCTGGTTTTACGGGGTGGCCATTCCTGCGGTCATTGTTTTGGGCATCAGCAAGAGTGGCTTTGGCTCAGGCTTGGGTTCGATTGCTGTGCCTTTGATGGCGATGGTGGTGAGCGTGCCAGCGGCCGCAGCCATTTTGATGCCTGTTTTACTGGTTCTGGATCTTTTGAGCATCCATGCCTTTAGAAAAGACTATGACAAAGACCTCTTGAAGTGGTTGATCCCTTGGTCAATCTTTGGTGTGTTCATTGGCTATTTATCCTTTAAAACATTGGACTCCAGGTGGGTGTCTGGCATTGTGGGTGTTTGTACGTTGTTGTTTTTGGTGCAACGTATTTTTTTCCCCAAGTCTAGATTGTTCTCCTCTCCCAGTAAGCGCACTGGTATTATGCTCACCATCACCTCCGGGTTCACGAGTTTTTTAGCGCACGCTGGAGGCCCTCCCATCAACGCCTTCATGCTGCCCTTGAACTTGGCACCCATGAGATTTGCAGCCACATTGGCTGTACTTTTTACGTGCGTGAATTTGTCAAAATGGGTGCCTTATTCCTTGCTGGGGCTGCTCGATACGCAAAACATGATGACGTCCTTGACCTTGCTGCCTTTTGCACCCATTGGGGTGTGGCTTGGCATTCGGTGGGCAAAGAAAATGAAACCTGATTTGTTTTTTAAGTTGGTCCACGTGGGGATGTTTGTCACGGGCTGTAAGCTCATTTGGGATGCCTTTGGTTCATGATGGGTTCATTGAGCGTGTGATTCATGGGGGGATTAAAAGTGCGTGTTTTTGAAACTTTGGAATCGGTGTTGACCCATGTGGGGCAAGAGGTTGCCCAAAGCGATTGGGTTCAGATCTCGCAAGAGCGCATCGACGGGTTTGCAAACGCGACCGAAGACCATCAGTGGATCCACACAGATCCCGTTAGAGCATTCCATGGGCCCTTTAAAACCACCATTGCACATGGTTTTCTCACCTTGTCGATGATTCCTACACTCTTTGATCAATCCATTGAGTTTCAGTGGCGTTCGATGGGGATCAATTATGGATTGAACAAGGTGAGGTTCACCGGGACCGTGCCCGTGGACAGTCGAATCAGGGCCACGTTTACACTTCTCAGTGCCATCATCGTTGAAGAGCCAAGAGGCTTACAAACAACGTGGCACGTTGAATTGACAAGAGAAGGTGTCGACAAGCCAGTGTGCGTTGCAGAAAGCGTGTTGCGGCACTATGTTTAAGCGCTAAACTTATTTTAATTTGCCCCAGCAAAGTGATGCTGCCTCCATGCCTCATACAAAACAATGGCCACGGTGTTGGAGAGGTTCAGGCTTCTTTGCCCTTCTATCATTTTGAGTCTCAGTAAATGGGACGCATCGAATTGCTCTCTGAGCTCCAGGGGCAAACCACGTGTCTCTTGTCCAAAAAGAAACCAATCCCCGGGTAGAAAATTCGTTTCATGCGCATAAGACACGCCTTTGGTGCTGAGAGCGAACAGGCGAGATGCATTGGGTGCTTGTGTTTGAAGGAAAGTTTCCCAGTTGGGGTACTTTTGCACATCTGCATATTCGTGATAATCAAGACCTGCCCGTCTCATCAATTTATCTTGCATGGTGAACCCGAGGGGTTCAATGAGGTGAAGTTTTGAGCCGGTATTGGCAGCAAGACGAATGATATTGCCCGTGTTGGGCGGGATCTCGGGTTGGTAGAGGATAATTTGAAACATAGAACCCAATGATAACCTTCGCTTATCCACCATTTGCGCGGAACACAGCTTGGGATGGGTTTAACTTTGAGTGAGAAATGTATTGAACCCCAACGAACGCATTGACCCTGTTGCCTCAAGACTTTGGCTGGAAGTTAAAAGCCGGGCGCAATTCAACAAAGCGCACCCTTTGCGAGATGAGGTGACCTCTCGTCTTTTGGAGCATCTTCACGCCATGATTTTAGATCCCAAGGACTGGCTAGTTTGGCGTCCTTTGTCAGGGGGCTGCATGTCGATGCGCGAATTGAGCCTCAAGTTTCCAAAGTCAAAAAGTCATTTCTGGCAGGAAAGTCCTCTCGCTAGGAAAACGGTGCTTGAAGACCAAAAGCCCCAAAGTCTCTTGCAGTGGGTCCAGCAATTTTTGGCACTCCATCGTGGACCAGGCGCCATGCCAATGCAAGCGTTCACTCCCAATTCAATGGATTTGATTTGGTCCAATTTAGGGATGCACAATGAGCACGATCCCATTGAGGTCATCAAAATTTGGGCCAGTCTATTAAGACCTCAAGGTGTGGCCGTGTTTTCTTGTTGGGGACCAGACACATTAAAAGAGTTGAGGTCTATGTATGCCAACTTGGGTTGGCCTGTCCCCATGCACCCCTTGGTTGACATGCACGATTGGGGGGATTTGCTGGTGCAAAACGGCTTGTCTGACCCCGTCATGGACATGGAGTATGTGAGTTTGACCTATGACAAGGTGGAGGTGTTGTTGTCCGATTTGAGGCTTTTAGGAAGAAATTTAAGCCCTGTTCGCATGGGGTCTTTGCGTTCCAAAACATGGGCAAACGACTTGCATCATGCGCTAGAGCAAGAGCGCGTGAAGGCAGGTGGGCGTTTGAAATTAAGCTTTGAGATCATCTACGGACATGCATTCAAAGCAAAGCCCAAAGCCTTGGTGGCCAAGGAGGTGCAAGTGTCTCTAAACGACATGAAGTTGCAGCTTAAAAATAAGCCTCTGCGGAATTGAGAGGAGTAGGTAAATTGCTTATTTTTTAAGCAGAGTTAGGCCAATATTTACACAAAAGAGTTCAAAGTGGGGTTTTAGGGCGAATGTGTCAGCATCATTTCAGCATTGGTTTGTTACAATGAAGGTTAGGGTTTTGGAGCACACGGGTGGAAAGTGGCGCTCCTCAGATGAATGGTTTGCCGTACGGTCGTTTTTTTTAAGCAATTTAAAGATGAAGATGAAAAATTTGATTCAAAAACTCAGCATGGCTGGGCTCGTTTCTGGTGCATGGCTCAGCCAAGCGGCTTGGGCCGTGAATGACTTGGCGGGTGGGCCCGCTGTGTTGCAGTTGAATTTACAACCTGCGGCGACCAAAATTGCTGCCGAGCAGGCTTGGCTTCATTGGTTCATGTTGATCATCTGTACAGTCATCTTTTTGGCGGTTTTTGGCGTGATGTTTTATTCCATTTTGAAGCACAGAAAGTCCTTGGGACATCCTGCCGCGTCCTTTCATGAATCCGTTAAAGTGGAGATTGCATGGACCGTGATTCCTTTCATCATTGTGATTTTGATGGCTTTGCCGGCGACCAAAGCCGTGGTTGCGGCCAAGGACACTTCCAATGCGGATTTGACCATCAAGGCTACTGGCTACCAATGGAAGTGGGGATATGACTACTTAAAAGGCGAGGGGGAGGGCGTGTCTTTCTTGTCCACCTTAAGCAACGAGCATCGCGAGCTCTCCAACAGCGGTGCGGTTGGCGTATCGATTGACAACTACTTGTTAAAGGTCGACAACCCTTTGGTTGTGCCCGTGGACAAAAAAATCAGAATCATCACAACAGCTTCTGATGTGATTCACGCTTTTTCAGTGCCCTCATTTGGGATCAAACAAGATGCGATTCCTGGCTTTGTCAGAGATACATGGTTCAGGGCCGAGAGAACGGGTGACTTTTATGGGCAGTGCCAAGAGTTGTGTGGCAAAGAGCATGCTTACATGCCCATTCATGTGAAGGTCCTCAGTGCAGAAGACTACTCGGCATGGGCCAAAGATGAACAAAAGAAAATAGCGTCTTTGCAAGACGATCCCTCCAAAGTATGGGCTTTGGATGACCTCCTAAAAAGAGGTGAGAAAGTCTATGCGGCCAACTGCTTGGCGTGTCACCAAGCCAGCGGCAAGGGCGCTGGAGCCATCAAGCCTTTGGATGGTGCAGCCGTGGTGTTGAATGCGGACAAATCCAAGCAGATTTCGGTCTTGTTGGCTGGTCAAAATAACGGGGCCATGCCTTCATGGAAACAACTCAGTGATACCGATCTTGCGGCGGTCATTAGTTTTACCAAAAACAATTGGTCCAATCAAACCGGTCAATTGGTTCAGCCCTCCGATGTGTTGGCCCTTCGCAAGTAATCGATTCAATAAAACCTTAGATCAAAGGAACTTAGCATGAGCGCAGTATTACACCCACATGAATCCATGGTTGGAGATCATCACGATGATCACCACGGGGCTCCTCATGGTTGGCGCAGATGGGTTTTTGCAACCAATCACAAAGACATCGGCACACTTTACTTGCTCTTTGCGTTCACGATGTTGATTTTGGGTGGCGTGTTGGCCCTTGTCATTCGCGCTGAACTCTTTCAGCCTGGTTTGCAATTTGTCAACCCTGAGCTCTTTAACCAATTGACCACCATGCACGGCTTGATCATGGTGTTTGGTGCCATCATGCCGGCCTTTGTGGGTTTTGCAAACTGGATGATTCCTTTGCAAATTGGCGCCGCCGATATGGCCTTTGCCAGGATGAACAATTTTAGTTTTTGGTTGATGATTCCTGCTGCGGTCATGCTTGCGAGTTCCTTTTTCTTGCCTGGTGGCGCGCCTGCTGCGGGTTGGACTTTGTATGCGCCTTTGACCCTGCAAATGGGCCCCTCTATGGACTCGGGTATTTTTGCCCTTCACATTTTGGGTGCCTCTTCCATCATGGGCTCGATCAACATCATCGTGACCATTTTGAACATGCGTGCTCCTGACATGTCGCTCATGAAAATGCCCATGTTTGTCTGGACTTGGTTGATCACGGCCTATCTTTTGATTGCTGTGATGCCTGTGCTCGCTGGTGCGATCACCATGACGTTGACGGATCGGCACTTTGGGACGACCTTTTTCAATCCAGCAGGTGGCGGCGACCCCGTCATGTACCAGCACATCTTTTGGTTCTTTGGACACCCCGAGGTCTACATCATGATCTTGCCCGCTTTTGGCATCATCAGCCAGATCGTTCCGGCCTTTGCGCGCAAAAGACTCTTTGGGTATGCATCCATGGTCTATGCCACGGCATCGATCGCTATTTTGTCCTTCATTGTCTGGGCGCACCACATGTATGCAACCGGCATGCCTGTGACGGGTCAGTTGTTCTTCATGTATGCAACGATGCTGATCTCTGTACCAACAGGGGTGAAGGTTTTCAATTGGGTGGCCACAATGTGGAAAGGCTCGATGACCTTTGAGTCACCAATGCTCTTCTCCATTGGTTTTATTTTCGTGTTCACGATGGGAGGCTTTACCGGCTTGATCCTTTCAATGGCGCCCATTGACACGCAACTTCAAGATACCTATTACGTGGTGGCCCACTTTCACTATGTGTTGGTGGCTGGTTCTTTGTTTGCCATGTTTGCAGGTTTTTACTATTGGTCACCCAAGTGGACCGGTTTCATGTACAGCGAAACACGTGGAAAAATTCACTTTTGGTGGACACTCATTTCTTTCAACGTCACTTTCTTTCCAATGCATTTCCTAGGCCTGGCTGGTATGCCAAGGCGCTACGCCGATTACCCCATGCAGTTCACAGATTTCAACATGCTGGCCTCTGTGGGTGCGTTCACCTTTGGATTGGCGCAGGTGTATTTCTTCTTCTTTGTGGTTTTGCCCGTGATGATGGGCAAAGGCGAGCACGCCCCTCAGCGTCCTTGGGATCACGCTGAAGGGTTGGAGTGGGAAGTGCCCTCTCCAGCGCCCTTTCATACGTTTGAGACGCCTCCGAAGTTGGATGCGACTGCAACCAAAATCCTTGCCTAATCTCATTGATTGAAGCCCTACACATGAAAACTGAACAAAAAAAAGAAAATTTGAGACTGGGTCTCATTTTGGCATCGGTGGCATTGGTTTTTTTCTTGGGCTTCATGGTCAAAATGGTGTTGCTCACGGGCCAATGATTCAATTTACATAAAGCACTAGGCACATGCCCAATCAAGACAACCTATTGATGCTTAAAAAGCTGGCTGTGGTCGCTTTGGGCATGTTCGCCTTTGGCTATGCTTTGGTGCCAATGTACAAGGCCATTTGCGAGATGACGGGAATCAATATTTTGGCATTGGGTGAGAGTGACACGACCAAAGGCGAAGATGCAAAAAGACGCTTGGCTGACAACACTCAAATTGATTTGAGCAGGACCATCACCGTTGAGTTTGATGCAAATGCACGCGGTCCTTGGCACTTCAAGCCTGAGAAAAGTTCAGTTCAAGTGCATCCCGGTGAGATGACGACCATCATGTATGAGTTTCAAAACGTCCAAAACCGGGTCATGTCCGCACAGGCCATTCCCAGTTATGCGCCCAATCAGGCGGCCTCCCACTTCAATAAGTTGGAGTGCTTTTGCTTTCAGCAGTACACATTGGCGCCTGGAGAGAAGAAATCTTGGCCGGTGGTTTTTGTGATTGATAAAAAGTTATCTAAAGATGTGTCAACGATTACCTTGTCTTACACATTTTTTGAAGTGGGTTCTAAAACACCTCCTGCACCCCAGACATCTCTGAGGGTGTCTGTAGACGGGGAGGGACGTTCATGAATTTGTTCAAGGCCATTGGCCAAAGCACCCTTTGGAGAACCATTGTGGCGGTTTCGTGGTCCTTCGTGGGGATCAGAAAAGGCAGTGACTTCAAGGAAGATATGGTTCGCATCACGCCCCTTCACATTTTGGTGGTGGGTGTGGTTGCTTGTTTTTTATTTGTCGCCCTATTGATTGTGATTGTCAATGTGGTGGTTACGAAATGATGAAAAGGAGTTGAGATGAGTTCTTCAAGCAACGGGCAAGCGCCTTACTACTACGTGCCCGAGCCATCGCGCCATCCTGCCATGGCGGCTTTGGGTTTGTTTTTTGTGATCTTGGGTGCATCTCAGTGGGTCAATGGCCATGACTGGGGTCAATATGCTTTGTATTTTGGCTTGTTCTTTTGGCTCTTTGTGTTGTACCAGTGGTTCAGTGACTCCGTTCACGAGAGCGAGAGTGGACAGTATGGTTACAAAGTAGACTTGTCATTTCGTTGGAGCATGAGTTGGTTTATCTTCTCTGAGGTGATGTTCTTTGGGGCATTTTTCTCAGCCCTGTGGTGGGCTCGTTCGCACTCGGTGCCCATGCTTGGAAACTTGGAGAATGCAGTGCTTTGGCCAGACTTCAAAGCAGTATGGCCCTCAGTTGTCGCAGGAGCCACTGCCTCGCCAACTGGCACGATTGAGCCCTTTCAGACCATGACGCCCTTTTGGTTGCCAACGATCAATACGGCCTTGCTTTTGTCGTCTGGTGTCACTTTGACGATCGCTCACCATGCATTGCTTGCATCGGATCGTGCCAAAACCATTTTGTTCATGTGGTGTACCGTGCTGTTAGGAGTCGTATTCTTACTTGTGCAAGCCTATGAATACCACCACGCGTATACCGAGATGAACTTAAAGCTCTCATCTGGAATTTATGGCTCGACCTTCTTCATGCTCACCGGTTTTCACGGCTTTCACGTGTTTTTGGGCATGTTGATGCTTGCGGTCATCACCTTGCGTTTGCACAAGGGTCACTTCACGTCAGACAAGCATTTCGGCTTTGAAGGAGCGGCTTGGTATTGGCACTTTGTGGACGTGGTGTGGTTGGGCCTGTATATCTTGGTCTACTGGACCTGAATGTTCTGGCAGAGCGGCTCTTTGCTTGAAAAAAAGAGTGCTCTGTACACAATCAAAAAGGTCTTAGTGATATTCACCAAGACCTTTTTTACTGGAGCCGCAAGCGCTTGGGGTGTGAGCCTACAGGATGTGTGTTGCATGTGTCATTGACCCGCCTTGATGCCCGTGGGCTCGATCCAGCCGATTTTCCAACTGATCAAAATACAAAGAAAAAGTGCAACCGACAATCCCACTCGAAGAGCAAGCGCTTTGGACATGTTGTTGGATTTGGAGTTCTCAGTGTTGCCCCCTTTGAGCATGTAATACATGGCCAAACCAAGGCTTGCGATAATGGCGATGAAAGCCAATGTAAAGATAAAGACCATGGACCGATTATCCCTTTAAAAAGATGAATTTGAAATTTTTGTCAATTCAGTTCAGGTTCAAAAAGGTCATTGTATGGGTGGTGACGATCATGTGCATGGCGTTGACCGCAAGCCTGGGACATTGGCAGTGGTCTAGGGCCAAGCAAAAGTGGGCGCTTGAAGAAAGTGTTCAGGCCATGCAGGCCTTGCCCGCACTTTCGCAGCAAGCCTTTTTGGCGCTTGCTGATCCGCTTGAAGCACTTCATCGCCACGTCAAGCTCAAGGGCACTTGGATGCCTGAGGAGACCCTTTTTTTAGACAATCGACCCTTGAACGCGCAGGCTGGTTTTTGGGTGGTCACGCCCTTGAAAGTCAGTGCCCATGAGCGTGTTTTGGTGCAGCGTGGATGGATCCCAAGAAATACCAAGGACCGTACTCAGATGCCGCCATTTGAGACGCCTGAGGGCGAAGAGGAGATTGATGTGCGCGTCAGTGAGGGTCCCAGCAAAATGTTTGATTTGGGCGAGTCTGGGCGTGAAGACCCTAAATCAATTGAAGAGGCCAGGTCTTTGAATATTCGACAAAATGTGGAGTTGCATGCCTTTGCCAAAGAGAGGGGCTTAACACTGATAGGCAATGTGATACAAATCGGTTCTAATTCACAAGGCCTGCGCCGGGATTGGCCGGTGCCTGCGAGCACAGCCTATAAAAACGTAGGATACTCAGTTCAATGGTTCGCCATGTCGCTCATGATGGCGGCCCTGTTCATGTGGTATCAAATTATTCTTCCTAAGCGCAATGCAAAAAGACACCCTTTCAGCAACTCCTGATCAGCCCTTGTCCATGAGTGTGCATGAGTTGCCCGACGTGATCCATCAAGGCGAATTCATTGAGAAAAGGGGTTCGCGTTGGGTGATGTGGATGGTTTTAATGGTGTGTGCTGCCCCTGTGCTCATGTCTTACTTGACCTACTACGTGATCAGGCCGCAAGCGCGGTCTGTGCAAGGTGAACTTATTGAGCCTGCGCGAAGCTTGCCTGATATCAATGCCATTCAAGAAGACGCCTCGCAACTTAATTTGTTGAGCTTAAAGGGACAGTGGCTTTTGATCAGCGTGGACTCGGGATCTTGTGACCAAGCCTGTCAAGATCGCCTCTACATTCAAAGGCAACTGATCGTCTCCTTGGGCAAGGAGCGAGAACGGGTGGATTGGGTGTGGATGGTGAAGGATCATGCACCCATCGCCCAAGAGATCAAGCCCGCACTTGTTCAAGCGCGCATTCTTAGAGTTCCTCAAGCTGCATTGAGAGGTTGGCTCTTGAATGAGTCCGAGGGGCACGAAAAAAAAGAGGCCGATCGACTTGAGGATTATTTTTATTTGGTCGATCCCATGGGTCAGTTGATGGAGCGCTTCAAAGCGGGCCAGGGCCGCGAATCGGCCCTGCGTGTCAAAAAAGACATGGACAGGCTGCTAAGAGCGTCATCGGCTTGGGACAAGGCGGGGAGATGAGCACATGAAGTGGACCAATGGCATTGATTTGAGACCGAGTGTGCCCTTGCTTTGTTTGGGTTTGGTCATCGGTGTGGGGATTGTCTGCTGGGTGTGGCTTAGAGGTGCTTATGATCAAAATCGCCAGGTTCGTTTAAGGCGCTTGTGTGCATTGACTTTATTTTTGTGTTTTGATTTGGTCTTGTTTGGTTCATTCACGCGTTTGAGCGATTCGGGGCTGGGCTGCCCCGATTGGCCAGGTTGCTATGGGTTTGCTTCGCCCATGGGTGCGGGAGTAGACATTGCTGCGGCTGAGCAATTGATGCCCCAAGGTCCAGTGAGTGTGAGCAAAGCGTGGATTGAGATGATCCATCGCTATGCGGCGATGACGGTGGGCTTTTTGATTTTGATTTTGTTCGTTGAGACTTGGCGCCATGGCATCAAGCAGTTAAGGTCACCCGTGACGCATGGGACTTGGCGTGCCGCCCTTTGGTGTTCAAGCTTGTCGATGTTTTGGGTGATCTTGCAAGGTGTATTTGGTGCATTGACGGTCACGAGTAAATTGTTTCCAGCGATCGTGAGCTTGCATTTGCTTGGAGGCATGGTGCTTTTGGCGCTCTTGGTGACGCAGTGGTTTGCGTATGGTGGACGGCCTCATGCAATGCTTGAAAAAAGTGCGATGGACAAAGCAATTGCTCATTCAGGCCAGTGGTATTTGGGCACATGGTTGATGGCGGGTGCTTGTGTGCTTTTGATTCAACTCGCTTTGGGCGCTTGGGTGAGTACCAATTACGCCGTGTTGGCTTGTCAAACGTTTCCCATGTGTCAAGAGGCTTGGTGGCCAGAGATGAACTTTGCCCAAGGCTTTGAGCTTTGGCGACCTTTGGGGCAGACTGCGCAACAAGAGCCCTTGGTTTTTCAGGCCTTGACAGCCATTCACTATGTTCATCGCTTGATGGCCTATGCGGTTTTTGGGGTGCTTGGGGTTGTGAGCATCAGAATGATCAAGTCAGGCTACAAATGGCTGGGTCTTGCTTTGAGTGCCATTTTGTTGCTGCAATTCTTCAGTGGCTTGTCCAATGTGGTCATGGGTTGGCCAATGGTTGGTGCTATCCTTCATGTGGCTGGTGCCAGCGGTTTGGTGATCGCGTTGACTTGGGGCGCACTTCAATTTTTCCAAGATCAAAGCGCAGCTCGTTCAAGGCTCCTGAAAGACTTCACGGTTTAAGTCTTCATCTCAAACTTTTAAAAACAAACCAAACAAACCAAACAAAGAGATTGCATGAGCATTTTGGGATACGATATTTTGCCGAGATGGCGACAATTCAACGCATTGACCAAGCCGCGCGTCATTCAATTGATTGTTTTTTGTGCTTTGATTGGGATGGTTCTGGCCGTTCCAGGCCTGCCCTCTTTGACGGATCTGAAGTTGGCAGCCTATGCATGTGCGGGTATATGGTTGGTTGCGGCGGCGGCGGCGGTGTTCAATTGTTTGGTTGAAAAAAGAATTGACGCTTTGATGAAACGCACTTCTTGGCGGCCCACAGCCAAAGGAGAGTTGACGGACACGGAAGCTTTTTTGTTTTCTACCGTGTTGTGTGCAATGGGGTCCGTGGTGTTATTTGTGCTGGTGAACCCCTTGACCATGTGGTTGACCTTTGCGACCTTTGTGGGCTATGCGGTGATCTACACCGTGATCCTAAAGCCCTTGACGCCTCAAAACATTGTGATTGGGGGTGCGTCTGGTGCGATGCCACCCGTGCTGGGTTGGGCGGCCATGACGGGTGAAGTGGGGCCAGAGGCGCTGATTTTGTTTTTGATCATCTTTTTATGGACGCCGCCACATTTTTGGGCTTTGGCGCTGTACCGTGTCGAGGACTATAGAAAATCTGGTCTACCCATGCTACCGGTCACGCACGGCAACGAGTTCACCAGGCTTCAAATCATGCTCTA
Source organism: Comamonadaceae bacterium (assembly GCA_947475685.1). Lineage (GTDB taxonomy): Bacteria > Pseudomonadota > Gammaproteobacteria > Burkholderiales > Burkholderiaceae_C > Limnohabitans. The sequence continues at coordinate 72,210 of CANJNC010000012.1, forward strand.
TACCTTTGTGTTGTTTGCAGCGTGTTTGTTGCCCTTCATTTATCAAATGAGTGGGTGGCTTTACTTGGTGAGCGCGGTGATTTTAAGTTTGGTATTTTGTGCGTATGCCTACAAATTATGGCGTCATTATTCGGATGAGTTGGCGCGGGCCACTTTCAAATTCTCGTTGACCCATTTGAGTTTGCTTTTTGCTGCTTTTTTAATTGACCACTACATGTAAGCGAGAATGTTTTGAAGATTCCAAATCAAAGGGCGTTCTTACGCGCCATGTTTAAAAGTGCTGTGATGCTCATCTCGGTGCTGGGTGTGTTGGCCTGCACACCGAGTAAGGTGAGTTTCAACTCGGTCGATATCACAGGAGCGGATTACGCGCGGGACTTGACTTGGCAAGACAAGGCCGGGTTGACGCATCATTTGCAAGACTACAAGGGGCAATTGGCCTTGGTTTTTTTTGGTTATACACAATGCCCAGATGTGTGTCCAAGCGCTTTGTCTGAACTCAAAACCATCAAGACTTCGTTGGGCGAGCAAGGCAATAAAGTCAAGGCGTTTTTTGTGAGTGTGGACCCTGAGCGCGATACGCCCGAGGTGCTTGCAGCGTACATGGCCAATTTTGGAGAGGATTACACGGGCGTGAGTTTGGGAGATGAGGAACTCAAACAAGCGGCTAAAGCCTACAAGGTGTTTTATCAAAAGACCCCTGGGCCCACGCCAACGAGTTATGGGGTCGAGCACACGGCTGGGTTTTATGTCTACGACACCAAGGGCAAATTGCGTTTGTTTGTGCGCTATGGCACACCCGTAGACAGTTTGACGCAAGATCTTAAAACTTTGTTGGAGCAAACTTAAGGGCATTAGAACTTGTGAACAAGTCCTAAGGCCCAAGTCTTTATCCTAAAGGCCTAAGCCCAAAGCATTGAAGCTCAAAGCCAGCAATGAACGCTGGCTTATAGAATTTCTAAGCGAACTCTGAAAGCGACTCTTTCATCTTTTTCATGGCGGCGGTTTCAATTTGACGGATCCGCTCAGCGCTCACACCAAACTCTGCAGCCAAGTCGTGCAAGGTCATGCCCCCGCTGCCATCGTCTTTGACGTTGAGCCAGCGCTCTTGCACGATTTTGCGGGATCTCGGGTCCAGGGCCTCAAGTGCGAGGGTCAAACCATCGCTTGCGAGCATGTCGCGTTGCTGCGACTCGATCATGGCGGTGGGCTCATGGTTGAGGTCGGTCAAATAGGAGATGGGTCCATAGGTCTCGTCTCCGTCCTCATTGGGGGCGGGGTCCAACATGATGTCTGCGCCACTCAGGCGAGTCTCCATCTCCATGACCTCTTCACGCTTGACGTTCAACTCTTTGGCGACTTGTTCGATTTGAGACTCAGAGAGGTTCAAGCGATGTGCGTTGCTGTCTTCGGTACCTGCTTTAAAGCCTTGTTTCATGGAGCGAAGATTGAAAAAAAGTTTGCGTTGTGACTTGGTGGTGGCCACTTTGACCATGCGCCAGTTTTTCAAAATGTATTCGTGAATCTCGGCCTTGATCCAATGCATGGCATAACTCACCAAACGCACCCCTTGCTCGGGGTCAAAACGCTTGACCGCTTTCATGAGGCCCACATTGCCTTCTTGAATCAAGTCGGCATGGGGCAAACCATAGCCTAAATATTGCCTGGACACGGAGACCACCAAGCGCAGATGGGACATGATCAATTTTCCCGCCGCTTCCAGGTCATTGTTGTCTTTGAGTAGGCGTGCAAAGGTTTGCTCTTGCTCCAAGGTAAGCATGGGCATGCGGTTGACCGCGGAGATGTAGGCGTCCAAGTGGCCAAGGGGCGGAATAAGTCCCCAAGACGTGGCTGGCAGAGTATTGGGTGTAGACAAGGTGGTTAAAGCAGTCATGGTACAGATCCTTTCTTACAGGAACGTATTTTAGCACTCTCCAAAGAAGAGTGCTAATAAGCCCATGTTGTTTTTAGGGTATTCCCTGAGCCCTGCTTGGATGATGCCTCAGAAGCAGTGGAGCACCCCCCCCCAAAAAAGCAGCCCCAAGGTGCTCAGCTGGGTAAACACCGCTTGAGCAAGGTGTGTAGATTGGGACTTTGGCCCAAATTCCAGCAAGATGCGATGAGATCGGTGCTCATTTTTTGACCGATGACGGGGTCACTGAGGTCGTGGAATTTTTTCTCAAGCAAGCTGTCCGTCATCGGGTTTTCCAAGGACCCAATGGCATGATCGACGCGGATATGAATGGGCGAGCCCGATTGAAGGTAAGCGGTCACATCCGCGCTCGCTTCATCGATGGAGTCGTCCACGATGGCGACCACTTTGCGTCTAAGTTGCGTCGCGGCTGGGCTTGTGACCACAGCGTCGGCAAACTCCTCCTCTCCGGCGCGTCCAAACAGCAAGCCCGCTGCACACCCATGGTAGACGCTGAATTTACTTTGGAGCCCATCTTTGGGCTCTTTTTTGCCGGTGAGTTCAAGCACCAAGGAATGGACCTTGAGTTCAATTTTTTCAACTTGGTCTGCAGCCACACCCATGTTTTTGAGTTGCACACAAGCATCGATGCTTGGGTGAATCACAATCCCACATGCAAAGGGCTTGTAGGTGTTAAAGCTGATTTCAAAACGTTGGCCCAATTCAGAATCGATTTCACGCCAGTCGTATTTCGTGGATGCGACTTGGGCAAAGCCTCTTGGGGCTTCAATGGCTTTGGGGCTGGCTGTAAAGCCTTTGGAGGCCATCAAAGCCGACATCAAACCCGCCCTGGCTGCGCCACCAGGGTGAAAGGGCTTGGTCATGGTGCCAAATTGTTCTCTAAGGCCAATGGGTTGTGAGGCGGCAATGCCCAAGGCCATTTGAGTTTGGTGGACATTGAGCTTTAGGAGCCTGGCGCAAGCGGCTGCAGCACCAAGCATCCCTGTGGAGCCAGTGATGTGCCACCCACGGTCGTAGTGGTCTGGGTACAAACAGTTGCCCACGCGACAAGACACGTCAATGCCCAGGACCAACGCATCGATGACTTCTCGTCCTGTGGCGTTCAAATGCTCGGCCAAAGCCATGATGGCTGAGGCCACCGGTCCGGCTGGGTGAATGATGGTCTTGAGGTGGGTGTCGTCAAAATCAAACGTATGCGAGGAGATCCCGTTGATCAAGGCGGCACTGGCCATGTCAACGCGCGTGCTCAAACCTGCCAAAGTGGCCTGAGGTGCGGGCTCGAGCATCTTCACCGCGGCCAAAGCCGCTTGAGTGGACTCGTGGTGAGCCGCGCCCACGGCACACCCCAACCAATTCAAAAATGTGCGATGCGCTTCATGCTCAACGGCATCGCTCCAGCCTTTGGAGGGGTGATGGACGACGAACTCGGCCAAGGTGCGAGTCACTTCTGGGGGACTGAGATCTGCTAAAACTTGTGTATTGCGTGCCATGTTGATAAAAAATAAAAAAAGTAAATGAATTTTTTGGAGTGAAGCTTCAAGCCTCAAGAACTCAAGCCCACCTTCAAAGGGGGACTTTTAAAGAGTCTAGGTTCAGCTGTCCAACTCAATGTGACGCTCTTTGGCCAAATGGGTCCAACGCTCTAGGTCTTTTTTGATGTAGGCGCCAAATTGTTCGCTGCTCATGGGCATGGGGTCAACCGCTTCAATGGAGAGTTTTTCTTTGAAGTCTGGGACCTTCAGCACTGCGTTCAAGCTCTCGTTGAGGGTTTTTACAATCCCAGCAGGCATGCCTGCTGGGCCGCAAACGCCATACCACTGAAGGGCATCAAAGCCCTTAAAGCCCAACTCTTCCATCGTTGGAATGTCCTTGAGCTGCGCGTGACGACCCGATCCTGTGATGGCCAGGGGCTTGACCCGTCCAGACCTGATGTGAGGCAAAGCGGCAGCGAGGCCGGGGAACATGGCCTGTGTTTGGCCGGCAATCAAATCGGTGAATGCAGGTGCCACACCCCGATAAGGGATGTGCACCAAAAAGCTTTGCACTTGAAGCTTAAAGAGCTCCATGGTCAAGTGCGTCAAGGACCCTTGCCCCGCAGAGCCGTAACTCACGCGACCAGGGTTCTTTTTGATATAGGCCAAAAACTCGGCAAAATTTTGCGCGGGCAGTTGGGTGTTCATCACGAGCACGTTGGGCGTGCCCCCAATCATGCCAATGGGGGTAAAGTCTTTGATGGGGTCGTAGGGCAAGTTCTTGCGCGTGGCTGGTGAGGTGCCTAAGGTGGCCACATAGCCTTGCATCAAGGTGTAACCATCCGCTGGCGCGCGAGCTGTGTTTTGACACGCAATGACGCCGCCCCCACCGCCTTGGTTGTCCACCACGATCGTTTGTCCCAGGGCCTTGCCCCACCTCTCGCAAACCGTGCGCCCCACCATGTCGCTGCCCCCGCCTGCGGACACAGGCACAATGTACTTGATGGGTTTATTGGGATAAGCCACTTGTGCGCTCATGGGCCCACCCAAGGACAGGCCAAGGCCGGCCAGGCCCATGTTTTTAAGCAATTCGCGACGTGAATTCATGGTGTTTGATCCTTAAGGGGCCATGGCCGTGCTTGACAAGCCCTCCATGGTCCAAGACTGCTATTTTAACCCTTTCTCTGGCGCATGAAGGGTTTGAGGGCCTGTGCAATGGGCGAGTAAAGCTTGAAAGAGTCCCATCAGTTCAGCAGTGCATCACAAAACTCTTGGGCATTGAAGGCTTGGAGGTCTTCAAGCTTTTCGCCAACGCCGATGAAGTAAACGGGCAAGGCGCGTCCCTTGGACACTGCACGCTCCAAGCCCCAAAGGGCGATGGACGCAATGGCACCTCCTTTGGCGGTGCCGTCCAATTTGGTCACAATGAGCCCAGTGAGGTCCAAAGCTTCGTCAAAGGCCTTGACTTGCGTGAGTGCGTTTTGTCCCGT
>CANJNC010000013.1 GCA_947475685.1 Comamonadaceae bacterium
CCCTGGCTGCGCACGACTTGTGTTCCTGTATTCCCATGTACATGAAAACACATCACTTGCAAGCCGGTGTGGGTCATTACGGGGTATTCAGTGGTCGAAAATGGGCTGGTCAAATTTACCCTGTGATTCGATCGATCATTCAAAGCACTTATCTCAAAGCCTGAGCGCAAGTTTCATCGATTTACATTCAACATATCCCACTCACCTGTGCTGATGAGCGGCTTGGTTTCTTGTCCCTGTGTGGATGTCTCTTTATCAAACACTTTTTTTCGCAACACTTTTTCTCACGCTTGCCGTGACAATTGATTTGATATTCGGGTTTGTCTCTAGGGTTTACGCCATTTACGCTTGAGCGACTAGTCGTTACATTTGTTGCACATTCATTCAAATGAATGCATTTCAAACACGGATGGATTCCATGTGTGTTTGTGCAGTTTTTCGAAATCCAAGAAAGCTTCAGGCTTATGGATTTTTTGGGTAATTTCAAGAATTGAAGTTACCGGGTTGTGAATTTCAATGAAAATCAATACGAGAGTTCTATTTTATAGCATCCTTTTCTTATGGAACATGGGTGTTTTGTTTTGTAAGCCATCTGAGGCTCAAACATATCCTTCTAAGACCATCAAAATCATCGTGAGCACCGCCGCAGGGGGTGCGCCAGATGTGATTGCAAGACGCATCGCAGACAAACTCAAGAACATTTTGCACCAAAGCGTCGTGGTGGAGAATAAGCCTGGGGCGACTGGCAACATCTCTGCCGTCATGGTTGCCAATGCCCCTCCTGATGGCTACACATTGCTTTACTACGACAGTCCCATTTGGGCCATCAATCCACATTTGTATCAAAAGCTTCCCTACGATCCATTCAAGGATTTGATGCCTGTGGCTCAAACCCATTTGGCGCCTTTGTTTTTGGTGGTACCAACGGGTTTGCAAATCAATACGGTGGCGCAATTGATCGAGTATGCGCGTAAAAATCCAGGCAAGGTCTCCTATGCATCGGCAGGGATTGGTTCATCGCATCACCTCACAGCTGAACAATTTCGCTCATTGGCCAACATCCAAATTGTTCACGTTCCTTATAAAGGAGGTGCTCCAGCGTCAGTGGCCTTGTCAGCCGGTGAGGTGGAGATGGGATTTTTGAGCTATCCCTTGGCCGTGGCAGGTGTGCAGTCAGGTAAAACCAAAATTTTAGGCATCGGGACTGCCCAGCGAGCGTCCTCGTTTCCTGACATCCCGTCCATTGCGGAAAGTGGTTTGCCTGGATTTGACATCTACACCACCCTTGGTTTTTTGGCCCCTGCGGGTACGCCTTCGGATGTGGTCTTTAAATTGAGTGAAGCTATTTCAGTGGCCATCAATGAGCCGGATATAAAAGAGCTTGTCACATCATACGGCATCAGTTTGGCTCCGAAAATCACATCCGCACAGTTTGGTGTAGTGATGAGAGCGGAGTACGAGAAGTTTGGCCAGATTGTGAAATCTTCTGGCGCAAGAATGGATTGAGGATTGATTTTTTTATTAAAGATATTGAATGACCATGGACTATAAATACGATGATCTCAGGCAGTGGATTGACATCGTCCAAGAAATGGGTGAGTTGGCTCACCCCATAGGCGCTGATTGGAATTTAGAAATAGGTGCTGTCTCAGAGGTCGATTACAAAAAGCGCGGTCCTGCACTTTTGTTCGATGAAATCAAAGGGTACCCCAAAGGCTTTAGGGTGTTGACCTCTTCGACCAACAGCGCCAAGCGCTTGGGCCTCACCCTCAGAATGGGCATCGAGCACACCGATGCAAGTTTGGTGTCGGATTTGAGGGGTTTGCCCAATCGATGGACCCAAGAGGCTAAGAATTTTGATCCAATCTATGTAGAGACCTCGGCTGTTTTTGAAAACGTGATGGAGGGCGAAGAGGTTGACTTGCTGAAGTTTCCAACTCCCTTTTGGCATGAAATGGATGGTGGGCGCTACATTGGAACTGGCGTGTCTGTGGCCACTGTAGACCCTGAGGAGAATTGGGTCAACCTTGGCGCTTACCGGTCCATGTTGATTGATAAGAACCATGTCGCTGTGGCTGCAGTGTCGGGCAAGCACGGTTACATGCACATTCAAAAATGGATGGCCAAAGAGGGGCGTGCTCCCGTGGTGATCCACATTGGGATGGACCCCTTGTTCATGGTCATCAGTGGGGTAGAGGTGCCCAATGGCGTGAGCGAGTTGAACTACATTGGCGCCATTCGCGGTGAGCCCGTCAAGGTGATCAAAAGCACGGTCACCGGGTTGCCCATCATCGCGAGCGCTGAAATCGTCTTGGAGGGGTGGTTGATTGAAGGCGAAAAAACCGACGAGGGTCCATTTGGGGAGTGGCCAGGGTACTACGTGAGCGGAGTCTCTAGGGAGCCGCTTTTAAAAGTTGAGCGCGTGCTCTATAGGAACAACCCCATCATGCTGGGGTGCCCGCCTGCGAAACCTCCTCATGACTACTCCTATATGCGCACGATTTTAAAGTCGGCGATGATTTTTGATGCACTGGTGGCCGCAGGCATTCCGGAGATCAAGGGCGTGTATGCGCCTGAATGTGGAGGCGGACGCATGCTGGTGGTGGTGTCAATCAAACAGCGTTACCCAGGTCATGCAAGACAAGCGGGCTTCATTGCTTCTCAACTTCCTGCCGCAGCTTACATGGGCAAGTACACCATCGTGGTCGACGAAGACATTGATGTGACCAACTTGGAGGAGGTGATTTGGGCGGTGTGCACCCGCACCGATCCAGATACCAGCATCGATTTCATTCGACGTGCTTGGGCCAGCAAAGCCGAACCCATGCTCAGAAAGGGAGACCCCACCTTCAACTCAAGGGCGGTGATCGATGCGTGTCGGCCGTTTGAGTGGATCGCTGAGTTTCCCAAGGTCGCGCAAGCCGATCCCGAGTATTTGAAAGCGATCGAGAAGAAATGGGCGCATTTATTTGCGCCTGAACTCAACAAAGATGAAGGGGCTGTGAAATGATCCATCGATGCAATCGTCTGTTGCTCGGACTGCTCTTTTGGGTGCTGAGCGCTGTGGCCTTTTCGGCGGATTTTCCCAGTCGGCCAGTTCGCATTGTGGTGCCCTTTACGGCGGGCGGGACCTTGGATGTGACGGCCCGTGTCATTGCTGCCAAACTCCATGACCTATGGGGACAATCGGTGGTGGTTGATAACCGTGTGGGTGGCAATGGCGCCATTGGTGCAGACAATGTGGTGAGAAGTCCTGCAGATGGGCACACACTTTTGTACAACGGCTCATTGATCGTGGTGACCCAACAGTTGCAAAAAACGACCTTTGACATAGCCAAGGATTTGCTGCCTGTGGTGCAGCCCGTGGTGTATTGGCACGTGTTGAGTGTAAGCGCCAAGTTGCCTGTAAACAGCTTTGCAGAGTTGGTGGAACTTGCAAAAAAACAACCGGGAAAATTGAATTACGGCAGTGGCGGACTGGGCTCGAGCTTGCACCTTTATATGGAAAGACTCAAGAGCAATTTGAAAATCGACATTGCACATATTCCTTACAAGGGGAGCGCTCCTGCCACCCAAGCTTTATTGGCCGGTGAGGTCGATATTGTGTTTGACACGACCTCCGCCATGCTGCCCTTGATCAAAGCGGGCAAAGTCAAGCCCTTGGTGGTGACAGGAGAGAAGAGATTGGAGGTTTTAAGTACGGTGCCGACTTTGAGCAGTTTCATCCCAGGCATGGCCGAGGAGCCTGGATGGCATGGTATCTTTGCGCCGGCTGGAACACCCAAGGCCGTGATTGACAAGATTGCCACAGACGTGAGGAGCGCCGTGTTGTCTGCCGAGTTGTCGAGCAAATTTAAAGACATGGAGTTTTTGCCCTCTGGTCTTTCAAATGAAGCATTTGCTGATGTTGTCAAAAAAGACTTTGACAAGTGGAGCAAGTTGATTCGTGAAAACAATATTCGCGGTGAGTAGCCCCCTTTTTTTAACCTTTGATCAATAGAGAATCACATGACCGATGATTATGTAACACACGCCAGAGAGCACATGTTGGCTCGCTACACCATCAATGGCGTCAATGCGAGTGACTTCAAAGACGTGACCCATTCCATTGATGATTGGGCGCATTGGTGTGAGGCATGGTCCAAGCGTGCGCTGGTGCACGAGTTGATGGGCAAAGAAGCCTTGGCAAAGGGTCAATTCATCTCAGCCGCTGAGCATCTCACGCGGGCAGCCGTGACCTATCATTTTGGTAAATACTTGTTTGTGAACGACATGGCTCAACACAAAGTGGCCCATCAAAAGGCGGTTGAATGCCACACCTTGGCCTTGCCCCATATGAATCCACCGGGAAATAGAGTGTCTATTCCTTATGAAAACACCCATTTGGTGGGGATCTTAAGAAGACCCCAAAATGCATCTGGACCCAGTCCGGTGGTCATCATGACCATGGGGCTGGACTCTACAAAGGAGGAGTTGATTTTATTTGAACAGTATTTCTTGGACCGAGGCATGGCGACTTTGGCGGTGGACGGTCCTGGACAAGGAGAGGCGGAGTACGATTTGCCCATTCGATATGATTATGAAAACGTTGTGGGTCCAGTGATCGACTGGATAGAGCAAAACAAAGACTTGGATGCCAAGAGAATTGGTCTTTGGGGCATCAGCTTGGGGGGCTATTACGGACCCAGGACCGTGGCTTTTGAGAAAAGAGTAAAAGCTTGCATCTCCAACTGTGGACCCTACCACTGGGGCAAACTGTGGGACAAGTTGCCAGAGCTTACCAAAAAAGCGTTCACGGCCCGAAGCCACTCCAAAACAGATCAAGAGGCCAAAGAGAAGGCCAATTTATTGAGCTTAGAGGGCATCACGCACCAAATCACTTGCCCGATCTACATTGTCGCGGGTGGCTTGGATCGCTTGTGCCCTCCAGAAGACGCCAAGAAACTCGCCTCCGAGGTGAGCGGCCCCGTGGAGCTCGTGGTCATTGAAGATGGCAACCACGTGGCGCACAACAGAGGGTACCGCTACAGGCCACAATCTGCCGATTGGATGGCTGAGCAACTCGGTGTTTGATGCCAATCGAGTCTTGAGCTTATGAAAAATGCGAGTTCTGTTGCACGCGTAGAGGACGAATTGCTCTTAAAAGGGCAAGGGCGTTTTGTGGACGATATTGAGCTGCCTGGCATGCTGCATGCGTGCTTTGTCAGAAGTGCTGTGGCACATGCAAAAATCGTCTCCATTCAAAAGGACGACGCCTTGTCTTTGCCTGGTGTGCATGCGATTTACCAGCACAAAGACTTGTGTTCGGTGATCAAGAAAGAGCGCATCCCCCAAGCGATTCAATCGGCCATGATCAAATTCGATGTGGATCCCTTTTGGTTGGCAAAGGAGGAGGTCTGTTATGTGGGCGAGCCTGTGGTGGTGGTCTTGGCCGATTCGCGTCGAGCGGCAGAAGATGCGGCGGAGTTGGTCTACATTGAGTACGACAGTTTGCCAGTGGTGGTGGACCCCAGACGAGGACTTCAAGCGAATTCTCCCCAAGCACGTTTGGACTGTGAGAGCAATTTGGTTGCGCAAACGCGTGTCAATTACGGTGAAGTTGAACACGCGTTTGATCACGCGCCGCATCAAATTTCGCAGCTCTTCACCCTCAACAAAGGCGGTGGACACTCCATTGAGCCAAGAGGTGTTGTGGCGGTTTTTGATCGATTTGAAAAAAAATTGAAAGTCTGGGACAGCACCCAAATGCCGCACCGTGCTCGAGACTTGTTGGTGCAGTCCTTGGCCTTGGGCGAGCATCAGGTGAGGGTGATTGCGCCCGATGTGGGTGGGGGTTTTGGTCCCAAGGCGGTGATCCATCCAGAAGAAATCGTGATTCCCGCTCTAGCCATGTTGTGTGGTCATCCAGTGAAATGGATCGAGGACCGATTGGAGTCCTTTAGTGCAACCGTCTTGGAGCGTTTGCAGTACTGGGACATGCACGTGGCCTTTGACCATGAGGGACGCCTCTTAGGGATCAAAGGTCATTTGTACCATGACCACGGTGCGTGTACACCCTATGGCGTGGCACTGCCTTACAACGCGGTGACCAACTTGGTGGGGCCCTATGTCTTGCCGGCCTTGGATATTGAAATTTCTTTGTGCTTGACCAATATGGTCCCTGCAACGCCCACTCGGGGTGCGGGCAGGCCTCAAGGCACATTTGTGATGGAGAGATTTTTAGACAAAATTGCCTGTGCCTTGAATTTGGACCGTGCGGAGGTGAGAAGAAGAAACTTGATCCAAGCATCGGCCATGCCTTACACCGTTCCCATTTTGCAAAGAGATGGCTCGCCCATGTGCTACGACACGGGGGATTATCTGGAGTCGCAAAAAAGGGCCCTTGAGGCCTTTGATTGGGTGGGATTCAAAGAGAAACAACGCTGCGCGCGCGATTTGGGCAAGTACATCGGTCTGGGTTTGGCCAATTATGTGGAGGCCACAGGACGAGGGCCTTTTGAGAGCGGCAGCGTTCGCATTGGCCCTTCTGGGCAAATCGTGGTGACCACTGGAGCGACTGCTCAAGGGCAAGGTGTGAAGACCATGCTCTCTCAAATTGTGGCTGAGCAACTGGGTGTGCAAGCCCATGAGATTGAAGTTCAAGATGGGGACACCGATGCGAGCGCTTTGGGTTTTGGAGCTTTCGCTTCTAGGCAAGCGGTGACAGCGGGCAATGCGGTATTTCTGGCGGCTGGCTTGGTGGCAGAAAAAATCAAATGGGCCGCCAGCGAGTTTTTAGAAGTATCCAAAGATGACTTGGTGCTTGAGCAGGGCTTTGTCAAGATCAAGGGGGCTGCAGAGATCAACATGTCCTTTGCTCAAATCGCCAGGAAGCTTGCCGGTGTGCCAGGTTTTGCGTTGCCAAAGGGCTTAAAGCCCGGTTTGGCCGAGTTTGTGGACTTTGAGCCTGCGGGACTTACCTACACCAACGGCACGCATTTGGCCGAGGTTGAAGTGGATGTGCAAACGGGTGGCGTCGTGATCAATCGGTATTTGGTGATGCACGACTGTGGCCGCATCATCAACCAAATGATGGTGGATGGACAGGTGTACGGTGGCGTGGTTCATGGGATTGGTGCGACGCTTTTTGAGTGGATGCGCTATGACGAAGAGGGCCAGCCTTTGACGGCCACATATGCCGATTACTTGTTGCCCACCGCAGATGTGGTGCCCAGAATTGAAATCATGCACATGGAGTCCCCAACGCCCCTGAACCCCATGGGTGTCAAAGGTGCGGCAGAGAGTGGCACGATTGGAGCACCCTCAGCGATCGTATCGGCCATTGACGATGCCTTGTCCCCCTTTAAGCTTGAGTTGTGTGACTTGCCCATCACCCCAGCCAAATTACAAGCCATGATCTCCCGTGCCCAAGAGCGAGATCACAGTCATGGTGGTTGAGCCAACCAACGAATCAAAGAGAACACATTGAAAGCTGCTCATTTTGACTACCATGCGCCTCGCACGCTCGTCGAGGCTTTGGACTTGTTGTCCACGCTTGAGAATGCCAGAGTGCTCGCTGGCGGTCAATCCTTGATGCCCATGCTGAATTTAAGGTTGGGTGGCTTTGATCACTTGATTGATTTAGGCCACGTTGCTGAATTGAGTGTCATCGAAAAAGTGTCTGGGGCCTACAAAATTGGTGCCATGGTCAGGCAAAGAGAAATTGAAAAATTTGAGGGTTTTGAAAAGAACGTGCCTCTTTTGTACCAAGCCATTCGGTATGTGGGGCACCAACAAACGAGAAACCGAGGCACCATTGGTGGAAGCATTTGTCATTTGGACCCCTCTGCCGAGCTGCCTTTGGTGGCGTTGACGATGGATGCCAGGCTAGAGGTGGCAAGCACCAGGGGCATGCGTCAAATTGAATTCAAGGATTTCTTCTCCAGTTTGTTAAGTTCAGTGTTAAGCCCTGATGAAATTTTGACCCGCATTTACATGCCTGTCTCTCATGAGAGTGACTGTTGTGTATTTTTAGAGTTTTCAAGAAGACCTGCAGATTTTGCGATAGCTTCAGTTGCGGTTGTGCTGCGACTTGATGAACAAGAAAAAATACAACACTTGAAAATCGGTATCGGTGGCTTGGGTCCAAGTGCAGTTCGTTTGTATGAGTTTGAACAAAAATTCAAAGGTCAATTCTGGTCTGAGACCATGCTAAGCGAGCTGCAGTCGCACATCAAAACATTGCCCGGTGAGGGCGACTTGGACAACACGCCCGAGTACCGCAACACCTTGGCGCAAGTGTTGGTCAAACGCGCATTGACAAAGGCTTTTCAAATGAACAAGAATCCCCTTCATGGCTAAACATCAAATCGAACTAAGGGTCAACGAAAATACCTATTCAAGAACAGTCGATAGCGCCTTGAATTTGGTGGATTTTTTGAGAAATGAACTCGGCTTAAAAGGCACGCACATTGGTTGCGAGCATGGTGTGTGCGGTGCATGCACGGTGTTGGTGGATCAAAAGACGGTGCGGGCTTGTTTGATGCTGGCCGTTCAAGCCCAAGGCATGCATGTCCAAACCATAGAGTCCATTGCCAACGCAGATGGATCTTTGTCAGAGATTCAGCTCAAGATGAAAGAACACCATGGTTTGCAGTGTGGGTTTTGCACGCCTGGGGTTGTGATGACCATCAAGGAGTTGATGGCCGAGAACAAGGGGCTTGCGTTGAGTGAGGCGCAAGTCAGAACCGCATTGTCTGGAAACTTGTGCCGATGCACGGGGTATCAAGGCATGGTCGATGCGGCCTTGGATTTGATCAATCCCTCTTTAGCTCAATGAGCACAGACGAACCTTTAAAGAAAGCACGCCCCTTCATGAAAAGTATTTCTACGCTTTGCTTATTCTGCATGGCCCTGGTATTTTCAGCCTGTGCTCAGGACTATCCCATGCGTCCTGTCAAAGTGATCGTGACCTATCCCCCAGGTGGGGGTGCAGATGTGACTGCACGTATCGTGGGTCAAAGACTTTCAGAGCTATGGAAGCAGCCCGTGCTCATTGAAAACAAGCCTGGAGGGGGTGGCAATGTAGGCGCGGACTTTGTCTATCACGCTCAAGCCGATGGGTACACCTTGCTCTTGGTCTCTGCCTCGCAGGTGGGCAACGCCGCTCTTTTGGAGAAGACCACTTTTGATCTGGTGAGTGACTTTGCACCGATTGGTTTGGTCAGTTCATCACCAATCGTGATCGCCGTGAACAATCGCGTCAAAGCCACGACCTTTAAAGAGTTCGTAGCTCTCTTAAAAGCCGAGGCAGGCAAGATGGATTACGCCAGTTGCGGGATCGCAACGACGCATCACTTTGCCATGGAGTTGCTTAAATATCAAACCGCGACCAAAGCGCAGCACATTCCCTATAAGTGCGCCTCCGCGGTCAATGATTTACTGGGCAATCAACTCGATGTCATTGCGGTGACCCTGCCCCCTGCATTGCCTTTTATACAGCAAGGAAAAATGCGCGCTTTGGCGGTCACCAGCGCCAAGAGATCCCCCAATGCCTTGAATATTCCCACCGTCAGTGAGTCGGGTATTGCCGAGCTTAAGGATTACGCGGTTGAAAATTACTATGGATTTGTAGCGCAAGCAAGCACGCCCAAATTTGTTTTAAAAAAACTCGAGGCAGATATCAAAGCGGTCACACTCGATGCTGCGATTCAAAGCAAACTGGCGGGTGCCGGCTTGGATACTTTTTACAAGACGCCCGAGCAGACCCTGTCCTTGTTGTCTAGCGACATTGAGTTTTATAAAAAAATGTCCAAAATTGCCAATATCAAGCAAGAATAAGATCCCATCTCCGTTCCCCGTCTTCACACCTTCACACCTTTAAAAATAATCCCATGCTCAAACGTTCAATGCCAGTCACAATAGGTTCTTGGTGCGCGCTTCTGATGCTGTCTGGCGCATGGATGTGCAGTGCGCATGCACAGACCCTTGGCTCGTCTTATCCAAACAAAGCCATCAAATTGATCATCCCAAGCCCACCAGGAGGTGGCACGGATGTGCTCGCCCGTTTGCTGGCCACCAAGCTCAGCGAAAAATGGTCCCAGCCTGTGGTGGTTGAAAGCCGAGCAGGGGCTGGGGGCAACATAGCCGCAGAGTTTGTCTTTAAATCCCCCGCAGATGGCTACACCTTGATGTTGGCTCACCCAGCGCCTTTGGTCATCAACAAGACCCTCTACTCCAAAATCACCTACGAGCCCGATCAATTCACGCCCATCACGGTGGTTGCCTCTGTGCCCAATGTTTTGGTGACAAGAATGGGTGGATCGATCCAAAATTTACAGCAACTCATCAGTTCGGCGAAAGCCGCGCCCGATAAATTGAACTATGCATCAGGTGCCATTGGTTCTCCCTCTTCACTGACGCCAGATTTGTTCAAGTACATGACTGGTGTCAAGATTGTTGGGATTCCTTTTCAGGGGAGTGCGCCGGCTTTGATGGCCCTTTTGGGCGCCCAAGTTGACATGTTGTTTGTCGAGTTGAGCACCGCTTTGCCGCACATTCGCTCCGGGAAACTGAGAGCCATTGCCGTGGCCAGTGAGAAAAGAAGTTCATTGTTGCCAGAAACGCCAAGCCTTGCTGAAACATTGCCGGGCTTTAGTGCGGCCGTTTGGTTTGGCATTGTCGGCCCTCCCAAACTACCGCTTGCAGTCGCTGAGCTGTGGGCGCATGCTGTGGCGGAGACTTTGAAAATGCCAGATGTTGCCAAACAGCTCGCTGAGATGAGCATGGAGCCGGTAGCAAGTTCTCCCATGGAGCTTGCCCAATACATGCAAGAGGAGAGTAAGCGCTGGAGCGCGGTGATCAAAATGAGTGGTTCAAAAGTTGATTGATTCAAAGCACTGCAAACAAAGACTTCAACCATGACCTTTGCAAAACCACACCACAAGACTCGGATTGCTTGTTGCCAAATTTCACTGGTCCCTGATGAAGCTTTGAATTTGGCCAAGTGTTTGAACTTGATTGATCAAGCAAGCAGTGTGAAACCCGATTTGGTGATTTTGCCTGAGATGTCCAATTGGTCTGCCGGTCTGGTCAAGTCAAAGTCAGATGCACTCGCACACAGTGTCACTGTGCAAGGACCTTTCTTATCGGCCATCGCAAAAAAAGCCCATCAGTACGGCTGTTTCATTGCCATTGGGGTGATTGAGCAATGGGATGAAGAGACCTTCATCACCAGTGTGATCCTCTCGCCAGATGAAAAGATTGTTCTCAAGTACCAAAAACAAATCCCCTTTGGCCCACAGATTGCCTGGGCCAGTCCGGGGCGCACCGGTAACCCCGTGGTTCAATTGCCTTTTGCCCGGGTGGGTCTGTATATTTGTGCAGATGGATTGATTCCAGAGACGACTCGAGTGCTAGCATTGAAAGGCGCTCAATTGTTGATCAACACCTTGCATTCAGGTGGAGCAGATGAAACCTATTTGCATGTCCCCGTTCGAGCTTATGAGAACCAGGTTTGGGTTGCGAGTGCCAACAAAGTCGGCCAACGGGATCTGGGCGCTTTAGATCGTTTCAGTGGAGGCAGTCAAATTGTCTCTCCCAAAGGAGATGTGGTGGCCAGAGCCGACGCTTTGAATGACGCTTTTATATGGGCGGATGTGGATTTCAATGACCTGGAAATGCTGCCAGCAACAAAGGGCAAACTCCATGAGCTCAGACGACCTGAGTGCTATGGCCAATTGATCAAAAAACCAGCCTATCCTTTTGAGAACCACGAGTTCAAAGGGCCCGCCTCTCTCGGTGTAGCCGTGCTGCAACCCATCGGGCATGGCATTGAGGCTCTCCATGCGGCCCTTAAAGCATGCAGTCAAGTGGTACAGTCTGGTGGTGCTCGACTCTTGGTGTTGCCGCACCTGCTGATGCATGACTTAAAGGCCCAAGACTTCGATCCAGCGCAAGCGGCCGTTTTGGATGTCCAAGCCCTTGAAGCGGTCAAAGAGGCGGCAAGAAAAACCTCCAGTTGGTTGGTGTTCTCTTTGATCAAAGTCAATGCGCACATGCCTGCAGCGTACCATCTGTGCACGGATTTGATCGACCCCACGGGTGCTGTTTTTGGCTCACAAATCCAAATTCATGTGCCTGCACATTTGCGCACTTGGGTGAGTGGGGGGTCTGAATTTAAAGTCTTTCAAACACCCATTGGTCGCATCGGGCTCTTGGGAGGGACAGACGCGCAGGTCTTGGAGTCGTACAGAGTATTGACCTATTTGGGTGTGCAAGTGGTGTGTGTGAGTGGTGCCCTGGAAGAAGACAAGGAAGTGGACTTGGGGCTAAGAGAGCGTGTGGCAGAAAACAGAATCCACATCGTCTTTGCAAGTCGAAGTGATGCACCTTGTGCAAGGGGTTCGGTCATTGTGCAAGCAAGCGCATACCCGAGTGAGCCTCATTGGCGAGTGCGTTTTCCCGATGTGCAAACGATTGAGCCCGCTCAGACGCAGTTGTCTGCAAGCCTAGACTTATGGGCCACCAATGACAAAACCGTCGCTCCTCTGGGCTGTGATTTGCTCTTAAGTCCTCGATACGATCAGTATCAGCGACTGATTGAACCCTAAAGAGGCCTTGGTCTGCGCTTTGAGGCTTTGCGCTGAATGTATGGATCCGTTTTGACTGGAGGTTGGGTTTGATTGATAAAGAAGTAGACAGTTGTGATCGTGCGGTAGAGGGCGTCTTTGAGGGTGCCAGCATCATGCTGGGCGGATTTGGCAATGCAGGCATGCCAGGTCAATTGATCGATGCTCTTCGTCGAAAAGGGGTGAAGAATTTGACCATCATCAGCAATGGCGCAGGCACGGGGCCTTTTGCGTTGGGTGCACTGTTTGCTGAAGGTCTGGCAAGCAAACTCATCGCCTCCTACCCCGCACCAACGGCGGTTGGATTTAGAGACCGCTATTTGAAAGGCGAAGTGGAGTTGGAGTTGGTGCCCCAAGGCAGTTTGGTTGAGCGCATTCGCTGTGGGGGCAATGGTTTGGGTGGTTTTTATACGCCAACTGGGGCGGGAACGGAGCTGGCCCATGGGAAAGAGACGAGGAGCATGAATGGCCGTGAATATGTGCTTGAGCTTGCATTAAGAGCGGATTTTGTTTTCTTAAAGGCGCACTTGGGAGACCGCTTTGGTAACCTCTCCTACAGAGGAACGATGCGCAACTTCAATATGGTCATGGCCAGTGCAGGGGATGTGGTCATCGCTGAGGTTGACCAATTGGTCCCCGCAGGAGGGATCAAGCCAGACGATGTTCACACCCCTGGTATTTTTGTGGATCAAGTCATTGAGATCGCTCGGTTACCGAAATTGTTAGAGCTTCCTAAGGAGGGATCGTGATGACAAATTTGTCCAGAGATGGAATTGCTTGGCGAATTGCAAGAGACTTGCACGAGGGCAATTATGTCAATTTGGGGGTCGGCATCCCGGTTTTGGTATCGAATTACTTAGACCCCGATCAAGAAATCTTTTTGCACAGTGAAAACGGCATTTTAGGCGTGGGCCCCAAACCTGAGAAAGATCAACTTGATTTGGACTTGATCAGCGCGGGCAAGGGTTTTTGTACCCTCGCATTGGGGGCCAGTTTGTTTGATCAACAAATATCCTTCACCATGATGCGAGGAGGGCACTTGACGCATGCCATTTTGGGAGCCCTTGAGGTGGCCGAGAATGGAGACTTTGCCAATTGGAAAGTCCCTGGCGAGGCGGTACCTGGTGTAGGGGGTGCGATGGATTTGGCCATCGGGTCTCCCAATATCTATGTGGCCATGACCCATGTGAGCAACAAGGGCAAACCCAAAATCGTTCACCGCTGTTCGGCCCCTTTAACGGCTAGAAGCTGTGTCAAGAGAATTTACAGCGACATCGCCGTGATGGACTTGACGCCACAAGGCTTGATTCTCAAGGAGTACATGCCTGGTTTTGATCCCATCAAAGTTCAATCTATGACGGAGGTAAAGTTGTTGGTCTCAGAGCATTGCCATGAAATGCTCGTTCCTCCAATCGCCTCCAACGGGGTGAAGTTGTATCAATCTTAACTTTCGAGGTTAAAAAGTGAGTAAATCTGACATTCCCTTGAGCGATGCTGAAGTTCAAAACATCAAAAAAATCATCTCGACTTTCAACGATTCGAGCCTGAATTATTTGGACCTTGAATTGGGTGACTTGAAAATTAAAATTGGCAAAGGCAGCTTGCCCGCTCAATATCCGGCGCTTGCACCCCATGCCAGTGCCCCTCAATCTTCGTTGTCGCACCCTGCCCTGCATGCTGCAAACGAATCGATGGCCCCACCAAAATCGGCAGCGTCGGATACGCTAATTTTGGGTCCTGATGAGGTCCAAATCAAATCGCCCTTGGTTGGCAGGTATTACTCCCAGGCTGAACCAGGCGCAAAAAAATATGTGGATCTAGGCAGTCCTGTGCAAGCCGATACCACGGTGGCATTGATTGAGGCCATGAAAATGTTCAATGCAGTCCCCTCAGGGGTGAAGGGCCAGATCTCTAAAATATTGGTGCAAGATGGGGAGTTGGTGGAGTACGGCCAAATTTTATTCCATGTCAAAGTGATGTAGATTTTCCCCCAAATGAATTCCTCGCTTTTTAACCTGCGAACTTTAATGTCTTGCCATGGCTCAAGCTATTGATTCTGTCACGTTCAAACGAATTTTGATTGCCAATCGAGGTGAAATTGCAGTGCGCATTATTCACGCTTGTCGCGCCCTTGGGGTCGAATCTGTATTGGCGGTCTCTGAGGTGGACAAACACACATTGGGGGCTCAAATGGCAGACAAGGTGGTGTGCATTGGTCCTGCAAGTTCGAGTGAGAGTTATTTGAAGATATCAGCGCTGATGGCGGTTGCAAGTGCTACGCAATGCCAGGCCTTGCATCCAGGGTATGGCTTCTTGGCCGAGTCTGAAGACTTGGCCCTGGCCTGTGAGAAGGCGGGCATCGTATTCATTGGTCCCACATCAAGCCAAATTTTAAGCATGGGCAATAAATTGCAAGCCAGAGCATTGGCCAAACTGGCCCAAGTGCCCATGCTCAGTGGCTCGGAAAAAGTGAGGGACGCGGATCATGCCTTGGATTTGGCTGAAAAAATTGGGTACCCCGTCATGCTCAAAGCGGCTGCAGGTGGGGGCGGCAAGGGCATGAAAATAGTGCGCTCTGGCAATCAGATGCAAAGCCTATTTGGCTCAGCGAGTGCCGAGTCCAGGTCTGCATTTGGGGATGACACCCTATACTTGGAAAAATACATCTCTAACGCAAGACACGTGGAGGTTCAAGTTTTGGGGGATCACCATGGCCACTTGATTCATTTAGGGGAGCGAGACTGCTCACTGCAAAGGCGCCACCAAAAGGTGGTTGAAGAGTCACCCGCTCCAGTCTTGGCGCAATCTGTACGGACTCACATTCGAGACGCAGCCTTGAAGTTGGCCAAGGCGATTGAATACAGAAATGCGGGCACTGTTGAATTCATTTTGGATGGCAATACATCGGAGTTTTATTTCCTTGAGATGAATACGCGCATTCAAGTCGAGCACCCCGTGTCTGAAACCGTCTCCGGCATCGATTTGGTGGAGGAGCAAATTCGCATCGCCAGTGGTCAAGCCTTGAGGTTTTCTCAAGAGGACGTGGTCTTCAGAGGTCATGCCATTGAGTGCCGCATCAATGCGGAAGTGCCCTCAGAGGGTTTTCGACCCAGTCCTGGCTTGATCACCAAATGGATCCCCCCAACAGGGCCCAATATTCGCTTGGACACCCATTGTTTTGAAGGATACCGAGTGCCCATCGATTACGACTCCATGTTGGCCAAATTGATTGTGTATGGTGTTGATCGAATGGATGCCATCAGACGACTCAGGCACGCACTGGATTATTTTGAAATCGAGGGGATTGGTACGACCTTGCCATTCATCAAATATGCCATCGCGCATCCAAGTTTCATCAGTGGGGAGGTCAACACGGTTTTGGTTGACAAGATGATTGCTGAGATGGCGTTGAAGGATCGCAAGGAAGTGACTTGAACATGCATGGAGGTTTATTGAATGAATAAAATCGAACTCGTTGATGTGACCCTCAGAGATGGTCATCAAAGTCTTTGGGCCGAGAGGATGACCACGGGCATGATGATGCCGATCATCGAGGGCTTGGATCGAGCAGGTTTTAACGCAGTAGAGGTGTTGTCGCCCTCCTTCATTGGCAAATGCGTGAGAGATTTGACTGAAGATCCATTTCAAAGAATGCGCTTGTTGCGCCAAAAGGGTGGCAAGACCCCTTTGCGTGTCAATGCGGGTGGATTGAATGTGTTTGGCACCGATCAACCAGCGATGCTGGATTTGTTTTGGCGCATCATGGCCGAGACCGGCATTCAAGAGGTGAGGGTGTCGGATTCTTGGAACGACCCGAAAGTTTGGAAGTTAAGAGCGGGCTCTGCGAGCAAAGCGGGTGTCAAACCGATCATCAACATCACCTACTCCATCTCTCCCAAGCACACGACCCAATACTATGTGCAAAAAACCAAAGAGGCGCTTGAATTAAAGCCTTATCGAATTTGTTTGAAAGATCCGGGTGGCCTTTTGACGCCAGAGCGCACGCGTGAATTGGTGCCCTTGATGCTTAAGATTGCCCAAGACACGCCTCTTGAGTTGCATACCCATTGCTCCACAGGTCTGGCTCCCATGTGTGTGATTGAAGCGGTGAAGTTGGGTGTGACCATCATCAACACCTCCATCCCACCTTTGGCCGACGATGCTTCACTGCCCTCAGTCTTTAACGTGATCTCCAATTTAAGGGGTTTGGGTTACCAAGTGGATGTGGATGAGACGCTCTTGTACCCCATTCGTGCGCATTTTGAATGCATCGCGCAAAGGGAAAATTTCCCTGTGGGTCGACCCGTGGAATTTGATTGTGCTCAATACATTCACCAAGTTCCTGGGGGCATGATCTCTAACCTTAGAAATCAACTCAAGGAAGTGGGAGCGGAGGACAAATTGCCCATGGCGCTTGAAGAGGCGGTCCAAGTCAGGGCGGACTTTGGTTACCCCATTATGGTGACGCCTTTGTCTCAATTTGTGGGCAGTCAAGCGGCGGTGAATGTGATGACTGGTAAACGCTATGAGCAAGTCACGGATCAGTCGATTCGATTTGCTTTGGGGCATTTTGGGGGAAATGTAGCCGTTGACATGAACCCACAGGTGAGAGAGAAAATTTTAAACAGTCCCAGAGCAAAAGAGCTGTCCAAGATGAACTTTACTGAGTTGTCCTTGAATGAATTGAGAAAAAATTTGGATGCACAATCGTTGTCAGATGAGGATTTTTTACTCAGTTACTTGATGAGAAAAGAAGACATTCAAAAGATGCGCTCCAAAGGTACGCAAGTTGAACTCTATCAAACACAGGATCTGAATTTATCTGACTTGATCAAGGATCTCTCAAGCGTGGCCAAGGGCAACATGGTTCAGATCTCAAAGGGCGGTTTTAATTTAAGCATTGGTTGATGCGTTAAAGATGAGCGGGGTGGACTTCATGGCGGTTAACATTTATTCTTCTTGGGCCAATGCAGGCATCGATCAGAGCATGTGAAATGCTTCAATTTAAAGGGTTTGAGGATTGTAAATTTTACAAAAGAGCTTCCAGCAGGGTGATCTATAAAACATAGAAAGGCTTCCAAATGAGACATGTATTCAAAACACTATTGAGCGCTAAAAACTTCCAAGTTTTGCTCCTCTTTGCATTTTGTTTTTGTGGGTTTTTGCACGCGCAAACGGGCCCCTATCCCAATCGTCCCGTGACCATGGTCTTGCCCTATGCACCGGGTGGAACGGTGGATATTCAAGCGCGTTTGCTGGCCTCAGGGTTGACGCAAAAGTTGGGTCAAGCGGTGATTGTTCGCAATATGCCAGGTGCAACAGGCGCAATTGCAACGGATTTTGTGGCGCATGCCGTGCCAGATGGATACACCTTGCTTTTTGCGTCTTCCGCGCAAACGACCAGCGTGCCTTTGACCGAAAAAGTCAACTACAAGCTAGAGGATTTGGCCCCAGTGAGCGCATCGGGCCGAGGCACCATGATTTTGGCAATCAACTCTCAAGTGCCTGCCAAAAACTTGATCGAGTTCATCGCCTACGGCAAAGCCAATCAAGGAAAAATCAGTTATGGCTCCTCGGGAACGGGCTCAGTCGGTCACTTGGTGGGGGCTTTGTTTGGTGCGCGGGCTGGGCTAGAGATTGTGCACATCCCATATAAAGGCGGTGGCCCGGTGATGTCGGATTTGCTTGGGGGACAAATCCCCATGCTCTTTGGCAATTCTGCAGAGGTCATGGGCAGCTCCAAGAACCCCAAACTGAGAATCTTGGCCGTGTCCAGCAAGGAGCGCATGAAGCAGTTGCCAGATATTCCCACGGTGTCTGAATTTTTACCCAACTTTGAGATGACGGCTTGGCAAGGCACTTTGGCGCCGGTGAAGACCCCCAGGGCCATCATCGACATCGTCTCTAACGCCATTCAAGAACTCTCCAAAGATCCCAAAGTCATAGAGACGCTTGGGGGGTACGGGGTGGACGCTTTGACAACCACGCCCGAACAAATGGCAGCGATGATCAAAGGGGAGCTTCCCGTTTACATAGAGGCGGTGAAGGCCGCTGGATTGACAAAACCGATCAATTGACATTCTCCTCGCTTTGAAGAGGTGAGCGTTTGGGGTGAGCGGTCCTTGGCAGAAGATGGGGACTGTTCTGGTGTGACTCGATCCCTTGGAGCAGCGTGTGTTGGCACACCAAAGCTTCGTTTCACACGCCCCGTGAAGTTATCTTGGCGCTGCCAGGTCCTTGGCGTATTTCAAATGACAAGATTCGCAGGCGTGGTCCAAATCACCGCCGATTTCAAACAGTTTGTCGACATTTTTTTCTTCGATGGCCTTTAAGTTTTTCCTGGCTTGAAGACCAAAGTTGCGCGTTTGTTGCATCCAAACCCCTTGGTCTTTTGCGCGTCCTTCAAGCATCAACAAATTGGCCGATTCCACAAGAATACCAGCTTGAATTCTCAACGCGTTCCAGTCCTCTTGAGTTTTGGGCGCATTGGCTTTGGTGCCTTTTTCATTGCTGACCCAAGACACCGAGTCCCATATGGCGTCTGCTGCTGGATCAATCACCCACTTCATCAACTCGGCAATGCTTTGCTGTGTGTCAAAGGACGCGCTCGTTTGAACGGGCGCAGGGGTGCTTTGCTCTTTGGATGTGCAAGCGAGCAAGCTCAGGACCAAAACCAGTCCAAGAAAGAGTGTCTTCCAATGTCTTCGTGTAGTCATGTGATGCAGTGTGTTGCAGTGTGTTGCAGTGTGTTGATGGGGGGTACATCAATTGAAAAAAAGGCCTGGACCAAGAAGCAAGACTTTAAACGGTTTATGTCTTAAGTGAAACTGTTGTTTCTACGGGTTTTCATGTAAATGAAGGCCACCACAACCAACAAGATGAGACACGCCAAGGCCAAAGAGGCGTGAATCCCCACAAGACCTCCGGTGAGTCCCACCACCAAACCTGATCCCGCACGCATTCCAAGAGAAGACATGTTGTAGAGCCCAATGACCCGTCCGCGCATGTCCGGTGGAGCGTTCATCTGCACAATCGCTTGTGTCATGGTGCTGAAGGCGAGCTCCAAGAAGCCTGCACCGACCAACAGGACCAACGCCAAAACGTAATTGGTGCTGAGAGCAAACGCGCCCAAGAACACACACCAAAGAGCGGCCAAGCTGAGCACGGCTTTGGGTGTGTTGGGGATCCAGTTGTATCTCTCAAGCATCAAGCCAGCAAGCAAGGCACCCAAAGCATCCGCTGCCAAGAGCATGCTGTAGACAAAGCCTTGGTCGGTGTGCGCCAAGTCATGCACGTAGCCTGGCATTTGCGCTTGGTAACTGTTGCCTACAAAAAAGGAGGCGGCCCCTGCCAAGAGCAACATGCTCATCAGGGTGGGGTTAAAGGAGACGTCTTTGAAGGTGGCTTGAATATCTGCCAAGCCTTTGATGGCTCGCCTGGAGGTGACGGTGACTTGGTTATAGACATGGCCATAAGGCGCTTTCCAAAGCCAAAGGATGGTTGGAATGTAGAAAAAGGCATTGAGGATCATCCCCTCAATGGGGCCGACTTGCAAGAGAATCAAGCCACCCACTGCCGGTCCAACCAAGAGACTTAAATACCGCCCCGTGGCCAAGAGTCGAATGGCGCTTGGTAAGAGGGGGGCTTCAACCACGTCGTACAAAAGCATTTGACTCGATGTATGCCACAACACACCCGAGCATCCATGAAGGATGAGTAAAACCATGGCGGCCCATTGTGTCAAGGAGTCTGTCACAAAGAAGTAAGCCCATCCAAGGGAGGCAGCGATGAACATGAGCATGCCCAACTGAATGAGGCGCCTGGGATCAAAGCGCTCGGCCAAGGCGCCTGCGGGGACAGAGAACAGTAAAAAAGGCAGCCAGTGCGACACCACCGCAAAGCCACCCAAGACGGGTGAGTGAAACTTCTCAAACATGATCCAGTAACTGATCACGTGTTCAATGTTGTCGGCCATCATGGCCAACACAAAGGTGGCCAATTGCTTTTGAAAGCCTGGGTTCTTAAGCGCTGCAAAGGACGGGGTCGATGAAGGGGTCATGGTTGAGCGTTCAAGGTGAGGATGTGCTCCCGTGCTTTCTTGAGACAGGAACTGATGGGCAAAGCTTAGGCTGTGTGGAGTCTATCACCCAACGTCAAGAGGGATCGGTTGAACGTTTGGCACAGGCAAGACGTTTGCAAAGAGCAAGAGTTTTCACTTCTTTGACTTGCCGCTTTTGCTTGGAGACGTCTTTTTAACAGCGCTTGGGGCTGCTGACTTTTTCGCCGCTGTCTTCTTATTCAAAGCTTTGTTGGATTTGGCCGCTTTTTCAAAATAAGCGCTGTCCATGTGGTGCTTGATCTCTGTGTTCATGGGCAAATCGGATCTGCGCTGTTTGGCGATCTCCTCTCCCGTGAGAAAATAGTCGCTCTTGACCGCACGCTTGGCCATGACTTCGTTTCTCTCTGTCCAGTCACCCAAAGAGTAGCCAAACCAAGGCGCCTCAGGACGCAAGGGGGGCAACTTCAATTCATCCCAAATCTTTTTGGCGTTTTCCATGAACTCGCGTTTGGGCAAAGCGATGGGGGGGAAGTTGTCCTTCAAAGTCGCATCGACCAAAAGGGAGGCATCCTCGCCGTTGTTTCTCGCACTTCGAGGTCCGTGGCCTGGGTCTCGATGATTGAGGATTTGTAAATCAAGCGAATAATTGGCGCGATAGCTCATGGCCCATAAGAGTGCGTCGGCATTGTCTGGATCGATGTCATCATTGATGGCAATCACAAATTTGCCACCCGACCTGAGTAGGGAGGAGGCGCCGTACAAGGCTCTCCAAACTTCAGTGGGGGGCGTCTTTCTATCGAGCACAACTGCAATGACTTTTCTAAGGTTCGTGAGGGGTTCGTGCATGGACACTCGAATCACGCCCTTGATGCCTAAATTGCGTTTCAAATGGTTCGTAAAAACGGGCTCCAAGGCCACGCGTTTGATCAGTGAGGACTCGGAAGGAGTGACTTGAGAGATGATGGAGGTGAGAATCGCTTTTTTGCGTCTGGTGATGGCAGTGACCTCCATGTAAGCGTTGTACTCTTGCAAGTTCACGTGCCCATGGGACTCACCAAAGGGCGCCTCAGGCTCCAAATCCTTGGTGATGATGTAGCCCTCGATCACAATCTCAGCCTCTGCGGGGACCAAGAGATCAACCGTTTTGCACTTGACCACATTGATGGGTGAACCGGCCAGGCCACCGGCCACATCCATCTCATCGGTGTCTTCAGACAGCTTTTGTGCAGAGGTGAACGCCACACAAGGAGGGCAGCCCAAAATCACGGCTGCAGGCAATTTTTCACCTCTGGCTTTGGCTTTTTCCCAGTGTGTATAGATACCAGGTTGATTCTCTAAAGACGGGTTCATCCCAAGTCGAGTGGGAGACTTGATTTGACCGCGGTAGATGCCCATGTTTTGGATCCCTGTCTCAGGATCTTTGGTGATGTATTGAGACAAGGTGGTGTAGGGCGCATTGTCCCATCCGGGAGATGATATGGGCACAGGAATGCCATCCAAGCCTTGACCCGGTTTCAACAGATCTTTGCCCATGATGACAATTTCTTGGCAGGGTGCCTCTTTTAAAACACGCGGCTTGATGGGGTTGGCAATCGCTTTGTTCCAAGTCTTGCCGATGTCTTCAATTTTACAACCCATGCCGGTGCTGTAAATCTCACGGTTGGCTGCCAAGGCGCCCACGACCACAGGGATGTCATATTTGTGCCCCTTGCTGTCGGTGACGTTGGTGAACAAGAAGGCTTTGCGATCGGGCTCAGCAATGCCTCCCCTGAATTGCCATCTCACCAAGGGGTGCATCTCCGTGTCTTTGTTGATTTCACGATCGATGGTGATCAACAGGCCTGCGCGCTCTAGCGAGGCCAAATGTTCATGCAAGTCTGGATAGTCGCGCGCGGGCCCGTGCAAAGCCTTGGAGGTTTTTGGGGTGGGGGGGGCTGCGGGTTTGGCACGCGATGCTTTGGTCATTGTAAAAATCCAGAGATATAAAAGAGATATAAAGGAGAGATAAAAGAAAAAAAGGCGAGCCTTAGTTTTTGGGAATCTTGGTCACGTTTTGCTCAAAGAGCTTGGTCCATTTGGCATAGTTGTCAATGATGTAGTTGGGGTCTATGACATTGATTTTAAGCTCAGGGTAAGGATTGCTCACTTTGGTGCTCGTTGGGTAGTAGCCCAAAGTGGTGAGCAACTTTTGGGTATCGGCAGAGAGCAAATAGTCGTAAAAAAGCAATGCACTGTAGGGGTGAGGCGCCTTGGCCGCCACGCCCACATTAAATCCTTGAGCCACCACGGGATCCAATGCAAACCAATCCACGGGTTTGCCGGCTTTTTTATCTTTTTCCGGCAAATCAATGTAAACCGTCAGGGCCAAGGGCACCTCTCCTGCAACCACCAAGTTGTGCAGCAAGGACACCCCAAGTCGGGTGGAGAAGCCATTTTTTTGTCCAATCTCTTTAAATAGAGCAATGCCTTTTTCTTCACCCATGGACTGAGTGACTTTGGCAAACCATTCCTCCGCCTTGGACTCAATGCCCAGATTGCTTTTGAAGCGTGGGTCTAGCAAGTCGTTGAAACTTTTGGGCAAGTTTTCTTTTTTGATCGCCTGCGTGTTGTAGGACTGAACAACCACATTCATAAAAAGACTGGACCACAATTGGTGAGGGACAACGGCACTTGCAATCAAGTCTTTGGTGTGGGGCGAGTAAACAGGCTGCAGCAAATGCTCTCGGGACATGGCAAGCATCTCTCCTGCAGGGGTCATGATCACATCCACTTCGGCGCGCTTGGAGTTGGACTCGCGAATCACGCGTTGAAGCACGTTGTCACTGCCAGAGCGCCAAGCTTTGACTTTGATACCTGTCTTGGCTTCAAAGGGCGCCAAAAGGGCGGCGAGGTCTTGTGGCCTTGAGGCCGTGTAAACAGTCAAGCCCCCTTCAGATTTGGCCAAAGAGGTGATTTTCTCGACCCGGTCTGCTTTGTCATAGGTCAGCGGCAAGGCCAAATTGGTTTGTCCAAATGCGAGCGCACTCCAAAGGCCGAGAAGGCTCAGAGCCAGAAGAAAGTGCCATCGCTGAAGGGTTGATTTCATATTCGCTCTTTCGTGTGTTCAAAGTGCAAGGCTTAGCACCGGTATTGCGCCCCTAATGCGCCCCTAATGCGCCCCTATTGCGCCCCTATTGCAAGCATCAAGAGGATCTTTATTCTTTTTCAATATTGCTTTGCTTGACCACCTCACCCCAATAGGCAAATTCGCTTCTCATGTACTGAGCCGCCTCCTCAGGCGAGCTGCTAAAGCGCGGCTGCAAACCCAATGAATTGAGTTTTTGCTCCATCTCTGCAGTAGAGAGCACACTCATCAAAGAGGTGTAGGTCGACTGAACAAGCGCTTTGGGACTGCCTTGGGGCAACAAGAGCATGAGCCAAGTGACCGCTGTAAAGTCTGTCATGCCCTGCTCTTTAAAGGTGGGTACTTGGGAGAAGATGCCTCCTAAGCGCTTGCTGCTGCCGGTGGCGATTGCTCTTAAGCGACCCGACTCCACGTGAGCCCGCACTGCAGACGCAGTTTCCAGCGCCATAGAGACGTTGCCCGCCACCACATCGGTCAAACCCGCCACACTGCCCTTGTAGGGAATGTGGGTGATTTTCAAGCCAGCACGGCGCTTTAATTCTTCCATGGCCAAATGTGACACGGTACCATTGCCAGAGGAGGCATTGGTCAATTTGTCTGGATTGCTCTTGGCATAAGAGAGGAGTTCTTTGAGATTGAGTGCTGGCAAGTTGGGGTTGCAAACCAGCACAAAGGGCAAGTCGCCCACGAGTCCCACAGACTCAAAGTCCTTTAACGTGTCATAGCCAACCGATTTGTAGATGTGCGGATTGGTGTCCAATGCGGACATGTGCGCCATCATCATCACGCTGCCATTGGCTGGGGACTTGGCCAATTGAGACAAGGCCATGCTGCCTCCTTGACCGGGTCGGTTGTCCACGATGAAGTTGTCACCCGTTAGGGTGTTGAGTTTTTCAGCGATGACACGCGTCACCATATCGGTGGCCTGTCCGGGGGGAAAGCCTACAAACACTTTCACCACTTTGCCCCCAGTCGTTTGCGCAAAGCTGCTGTCCAAGCAAACGGCACCCAGGCCAGCCCATAGAGTTTGAAGGGCCGATCGGCGAGCGCTTTCAAGTGCGTTCATGGGGGGGGAATTCTTCATGCGTGTGTCTCCAAGTCAATGGCGTGTCGGTTTTTTTTGAAAAAATTCAAAGGCCCACATTCAATGCATAAATTTGGCGCCAGCTATCGCTAAAGAGGCACCCAAGATGGCAGCGGGTGCAAGCCACCAAGCGGGGACCATGGGTTCGGTGGACTGAGCGCGTTCCAGGCCATGGGTGGAGACCGCGCTTGCAGGGGCCACAGCATGGTCTTGGGTTGCCAAGACGCCACTGCTTTGGGGGGCGTTTGGCGATGGGTTGACCACGGCCGTGCTGGGCGTGCTGGGCGTGCTTGGAGGTGGATGGAGTTGATCTTGAAAGGCCTTGAAAAAGTCATCGGTCATTTTCTTGGCCACGCTGTCAATCAAGCGAGAACCGACCTGTGCCAATTTGCCACCCACTTGTGCTTTGGCTTCGTAGGACAACTCCGTGCCGCCATCCACCGCGCGCAAAATCACGCTGGAGGAGCCTTTGCCAAAACCCACTGCACCGCCTTGTCCTTCAAAGAGCATCACGCAAGATTCTGGGGCATTGACCTCGGTCATTTTCAATGAGCCTTGAAAGCGAGCTCTTAAGGGACCGATGGCTGTTTTGATGACCACCTTGAATTCATCGGTGCCGATTTTCTCAACCGACTCGCACCCAGGCAAACACAATTTCAAGATCACGGGGTCGTTCAATGCATGCCAAACGGTTTCGCGCTTGGAGGGGAGGATTTTTTTTCCGATGATTTCCATGTGAATTGATTTCTTTTTAAAAACTATAAAAATAACAAAGGATTTTTTTCAATGGACATGAGAGCAAAGCGTCTCTCATTCAAAGGGGTTTGAGGGCCACTGTAGCGGCAATCCTTTTTTTTCCAGAAAGCATCTTACATCGACGGCTTGCTCAATGGGCTTTTTTCTTCATCTCTTGGGCCGTATTGACCATGGAGTGCAAGCTTCTGGCGTAGTCAATGGCGCCTTGCTCATCCATGCGAGGCGCAACTCTTAAATATTCCTTTAAGCCCAAAATTGCTGGCCTGGGTCTTGAGAGCAGCAAGTCGCAAAACCTTTGCACTTCTGCGTCAAGTGAGTCTTCGCTCACCACGTTGCTCACAAGACCGTAAGAGAGCGCTTTGTGCGCATCGATGAAGTCGGCTGAGTAAGCCATCCACAAAATCGCATTGCGGTTCATGCGATCATAGATGGCAGACATCACCATCGTGGGCATCACATTGTGTGCGATTTCAGGAATGTTAAAGGTGCTGGTGTCGCTGGCAAAGCTCACATCGCAGAGTGACGCAATGGCCGTTCCAAAGCCCATCACCCGTCCTCTTAAGACGCCAACGACAGGGACCAAGCAAGAGCGCAAGGCCTTGTAGCTGTTGAAAATAGAGTCGTACTCAGCGCGACGCGAGTAGGCCTCGGGGGAAGGTGGGTGAGCCGCATCGCGAATGCGACCGGTACAAAAGTCTGGGCCCACGCTGTCCAAGAGCACCATATCTGATGTTTCATGCGCACTTAAAACCGCTTTGGACAAAGCAGCGGCCATGCTGTCCGAGACGCCATTGTCTTCAGTACGATTGAAGGTGATTTTGAGAATTCGCCCGACTTGTTGGACGATGAGGTGTTCACTCATGATTGGCTCCTTAGGGTTTTTGAAAGAAATGACGCATCATGGCTGCGTTAAAGAGTGTGCTTTGATCGATGTTGGGCAAGTGGCCCGCGTTGGCAATGATTTCCAACTTGCTCTTGGGCACTAGACTTGCGATGTGGCTCATGGCCTGTGGCAAGGGGCCGTCTTTGTCACCAACCAGCAAGGTCATGGGCACTTGGATGCGTGGCACTTGGTCCAAGTAATCAAGGGATTGGATGGCTTTGGCGCAGCCGATGAAACCTTCTAGAGTCGTGGCGCTGGCCGCTTGAATGAAGCGTTGTGAGACGAGGGGATTGTTTTTGACAAACTCTGCTCCAAACCATCTCTCCACGGTTGGGGCTGCAAGGGCTTGAACGCCATGGTCTTGGGCGATTTTGATGCGCTCATCCCAAGGCTTGGCAAAGTCAGGGGTCATGTCCGCACGGCCGTCGCACAAAAGCACACTCAAAAGTCTATGCGCATGGGCCAAGGCCAGGCCAAATCCACTCATGGCACCCAAAGACAGGCCAACGTAATGGGCTTTGGCAATACCGAGTGCATCCAAAATGCGAATGCTGTCTTCAGCCAAATCGTTCATGTGATAGGGGGCTTGGGGCGCTTTGGACAAACCGTGACCACGGCTGTCCATGCAGAGCACTTGAAAGCCACAAGCGCTCAGTAAGTGCGACTGCTCTTGCCACATCATGGCGCTTGATAAAATGGAGTGGCTCATCAAAACCACTGGGCCGTGCTCAGCCCCTTGGATGTGCACAGCCAATTCGCCGCCAGGAATGGGGATCATTTTTGTAAGAATGGGAAATGTCATGTTCATTCGATCAAAGAGGGTTGGAGGGCCATAGTATCGCCTAAGCGTTTGGGGCTCAGGCCGGGGCCTTTGAGAGTTTTGATTTTTCCACAGCACTCCAAATCGCTTGGGGCGTCATGGGCAAGTAATCAATGCTGGCACCCATGGGCGCCAAAGCGTCATTGACTGCGCTGGCAATGGCTGCTGGGGCACCCAAATAGCCCGCCTCGCCTGAGCCTTTTTGTCCAAACTCGGTAAGGGGCGAGGGTGTGCAGTGGTCCACAATGCTGATCGAGGGCACCTCATGCGCAGTGGGCAAGAGGTAATCCATGAAGGTGCCCGCCAAGAGTTGACCCTCTTCAGAAAAAGCAAACTTCTCCATCAAAGCCGCTCCCAAGCCATGGGCAATTCCACCATAGGTCATGCCATGCACCACATCGGGAGAGATCATCACGCCGCAGTCGTGTCCGCAGACATAGCGGTGTATTTGAACCTTGAAGGTGCCCGGGTCAATGCTTGCCAAAATCACATGGGCCTCAAAAGAGTGGCAGGGGTACATTTGAACGCGGCCATCGGCCGTGGGCAATTGCCCCCCTGTTGGCACTTCCCAGACAAATTTCTCTTGCAGTCCTGGCTCCATGCCGCTTGGCAAGCAGTGGTATTTGCGGTGCGCAATTTCAATCAAAGCGTCCCAAGACAGTTTGTGTTGAGGGGCGGCTTTTTCAAAAACACCCCCACCTTCAAAACTCAACTCTTGCACGTCGCGTTGCATGTTGTGTGCCGCTATCAGGAGCAGTTTGGTTCGAATTTTTTTGGCCGCTCCTGCCGCAGCGCCTCCAAGCATGATGGCCATGCGAGAGCCCACCGGGCTGTTGGAGGGTAGGGCGTTCAAGGAGTCCGCATGAAGAACACGAATGCTGTCGGGTTCACGCTCCAAGATTTCAGCAACCACCGTGGAGACCAAGGTCTCGTGGGCCTGGCCCGAGGAGGAGGTGCCCATCAAGGCGGTGATGCTGCCAGACAAATCGACCCGCACCAAACAAGAATCCATCCAGGTGGTGGTTTCGTTTTTGGGATTAAAGAGAGGCTCAAAGGAGGAGTTGCCGCCTGACGGCTCTAGGCAAGTGGAGATGCCAACGCCAGCGTGAATGCCTTTGGCTCTGAGGGCGTCACGCTGTTGCAGCAAACTCTCTAACCCCGCCTCTTTGAGCGCTTTGTCTAAAACGACCGAATAATTGCCCGAGTCATAGGTGGTGCCACTGGGAATCAAATAGGGAAACTCTTCATGGGAGATCATGTTGAGTTTTCTAAGTGCAATGCGGTCCATTTTGAGAAAGCGTGCGACTTTGTCAATGCCGGTTTCAAGGGCGTAGTTGGTGGGAGATTGCCCAAAACCTCGAACCGCCTCTTGAGGGGTTTTGTTGGTGAGCACGGCTTTGGCGTCGTACTCCACACTTTTGATCTTGTAGGGCCCCACGATGGCGCCCACGGGTTTGCCCAATTGGAGGGGCGAGCGGCCTGAATAGGCACCGATGTCTTCAAGCGCATGCATCCTCATGCTCAGGATCTCGCCATTGCTGTTGAATCCAAGGCACACATCAAAGATGCGGTCTGGCCCTTGCATGTCACCTCCTCGCATATTCTCCAAACGGTCTTCAACCAAGCGCACGGGACGACCTAATTTTTTGGCCAAATAGGCCACCAAAATGGTGTGTTTTAAACCGCGTTTGACACCATAACTGCCTCCCACGTCGACATCAAAGTGCACGCGCACAGCGTTTCCGGGGAGCCTGAGCGCTTTGGCCACTTGGTCTGGGAACTTGGGCATTTGGATGGAGGCCCAAACATCCAAGACCGATGTGGCGTCATGCCACTCGCAGGCCACGGCGAAGGTTTCAATAGGTACAGTGGAGTTTCTCGCCCAATGCACGCGGTAGCTCAATTGGTGCTCACATCTGCTGAAGTCTTCTTCAACCGGGCCCCAGACGAATTTTCTGTGAAAGATGACATTGGAGCCGTGCTTGGGGTGGACCAAGGGGGCATTGTCCAAAAGGGCAAGTTCTGGGTTGACGATGTGATCGAGCACCTCGTACTCAATGTCCACCATCTCGGCCGCATCTTCGGCCAAAGCTCGGGTTTGAGCAACGACAGCGGCGACCCACTCTCCCGCGTAGCGTGCTGTTGCGATGGCCAAAGGATAGCGGGTGACTTGAGGGGCATCCACGCCAGGCAAAATGGGATCGATGGCTTCAAAGAGTTCCTCACCCGTCAAGACTGCATGAACGCCAGGCATGGCCAAAGCTTGGGAGGATTCGATCTTGAGGATCTTGGCGCAAGCATAGGGACTTGAGATCAGGGCCACGTGCAGCATGCCAGGGCGTTGGATGTCGGCTGCGTAATGACCTTGGCCAAGCACAAAGCGCTTGTGCTCCACCGCGCGGCGGTGTCGTCCAATGTATTTGAACGTGCTGCTCTCAGTTGACATGGTGGCTCGCTTTCTTGGCATCGCTCTCAGCCGAGTGTGCAGTGCTTGCATAGATCACGGCATCGACAATTTGTTGGTAGCCTGTGCAGCGACACAAGTTGCCACTGATGGCCTCGCGCACCTCCTCAGGGCTTGGTTTGGGGTTTTCCTTCAAAAGTGCATGGCATGACACCAACATGCCGGGGGTGCAGTAGCCACATTGAAGGGCGTGCTTTTCACAAAAGGCGTCTTGCAAAGTGCTCATCTGTCCCCTTTGCGTGCTCAGACCTTCAACGGTGGTGATGTTCATGCCATCGGCTTGGATGGCAAACATGCAGCACGAGCGCACAGGTTCGTCATTTAAAAGCACTGAACACGCGCCACAAACACCATGCTCACAACCCACATGGGTGCCAGTGAGTGCCAAGCTGTCTCTTAAAAAATCAACCAATGTCGTGCGGGGTTCTACCTCGCGCTCGTAATGCACACCGTTGACGGTCATGGCAAGGGGCAATGTGTGGTTCATGCGGGGGCTTTCCAGTAAAAAAAAGTTTGGGGTCTTGTTGCGCTGTGGGTTGGACCTGAGGTCAATGTGGGCTGGTGCTTGCGTGACCCTGGGCCATTTGAGCCGCTTGGTGCGTGGCTCGACACAAAAGCGTTTGAGCCAAATGTTTGCGATAAGCGCTGCTGGCATGCATGTCACTGCTAGGGTCGCACTCCTGAATGGCCGCTTGGGCGATGTCTTGCATCGACAAATCGGAGATCTTTTGGCCCATCATTTGGGTGGCCAAATGAGGAAACGCGCGAGGCGTTCCGTCGACGCCGCCCAATCCAAAACTCACGCGTTTGATCACGCCAGAGGGGTCGAGTTGGATTTGACACGCTGCCGAGGCCATTGCAAAGTCCCCTTTGCGAATGGCGGTTTCTTCAAACGCCACCCCAATGTGTGGACCGCTCCAAATGGGCCATTCAATCGCACTCAAGCATTCATTGTCAGCAATGGCTGTGAACATCGGTCCCAAAAAGAAGTCTTCTGCCAAAACCTCACGTGCACCAGCGTTTTTGCTTTGAAGATGGATCTTGGCGTTCAAGATCAACGCACTCAATGGCAATTCTGCCGAGGGGTCTGCATAGACCAAGCTGCCCCCAAGGGTGCCGCGGTTGCGGGTTTGGATGTGTCCGACCCAAGATAGGGCGTGCTTCAATAAGGGCACGTGTTGGTACAGTTGGGTGTTGAATTCAAGGTCTCTTTGCCTGACGCCTGCACCGATCAAGACGTGTTTTGCATGCATATCGAGTTGTTTGAGTTCACTCAAACGGTTGATGTCCACCAACCATTGCGGGCGGGCCAAGCGCATGGCCATCATGGGAACCAAACTTTGGCCTCCTGCGATCAATTTGGCCTCAGGGCCATGTTGGTCGATCAAGCTCAAAGCTTCATCCATGTCTTGCGCCAAGACGTAATCAAAGGGTGCTGCTTTCATGAAGGGGTGTCCCGTTGTATCTTTAAGCCACAGTCCAAAGCTTCGTGGCCTGGGCTTTTCTGTCAAGAAGTGAGTGAGGAGGCGTTCAAGTCCGCATTGGATGACCGCCAAAAGAAAACTTGTTAAATTCTATTTTAATGCCTGTAAAAGACGAAAACTCACAGTTGTGGTGCTTGGTATTTTTTGATACGCATTGAAATTTGTATCGATGTGAGTGGAAAAGTCTGGAATATATTTTCATTGGCCAAGAGAAAAACTCACAGCCTGAGTCATAATTGCAAAAGTTTGGGTGCGAAGGCCAAGTGTCTGGGCGAAAGAGCTCTGGGTCTAGCGAGAGTTTGATGCAGTAAGAGCTCAACCCATGGGTCCAATCGGAGTTGACGGTTTTGAGAAAATTACCCCCTTTGAATGCGGTGCGGGCCTTTGAGGCGGCAGCCAGGCATGTGAGTTTTAGCAAAGCGGCCAAGGAGCTTTTTGTCACCCACGGCGCCATCAGCAAACAGGTCTCTTTGCTGGAAACTTGGCTTGGGGTGTCTTTGTTCAAACGCAATCAATCGCACTTGCTTTTGACCGAGGAAGGCAAGACCTTCTTGTCATCGGTGACCCCTGCTTTGGACCGCATCTCTGTGTCAGCAATGCAGGTGATGGATCAGACCCAGCCCATGCTGCTTCGCATCAATGCGCCTCCCACGTTCACGATGCGGTGGTTGATTCCTCGCATCTCCGCCTTTCAAAGGCGAACAGAGGGCTTGGAGGTGAAGTTGACCACCTCCACAGAAAGCATTGATTTTGAAGCGCAGCATTGCGATTTGGCCATTCGCGCGGCCTTGCAACCCTTTGCAAATATGCAAAGTGTGCCGTTCATGACCGAAACCATTGTTCCCATTTGTCACCCCGATTTGCTTGATGCAGGTGCACTCAAAACGCCCAAGGGGCTTGATCACCAGACCTTGATCAGTTATGACACGGAGCCGGTGAGTTGGCAGCAGTGGCGAGGAGGGGTAGGCGTGCTCAACAACTGGAGCGACTTGACGCAACACAGTACGTTGCAATTTGAGCAAATGTATTTTGCCCTCCAAGCGGCCATTGAGGGCTTGGGTGTCGTGTTGGTGCCTTTGTTCTTGGTGGCCGATGACATCCTTGCAGGCCGCTTGTGCGCGCCGTTTGGTTTGACAGGCAGCAGGCCGCGGATGTACTACGCCAATTTCCCAAGCAATTTGATGACGATGAGCAGCATAGAGAACTTTTGCGATTGGTTACTTAAAGAGGGAAAAGACACGGAGCACTCAATTGAGCAACTCTCCATCAGCATGGGTTGGGAAAAAAGCTGATTCAAGGGCGTTCTCATACCCCATGCTTGGGTGTCGATTGCCTTAGGGTAAAGGAGCGCGCATCTGTGTGAGTTTTTCTCAACAGAGCACCTGGCATTTAAGCGACAATACAGTCAACGCATTTGCTGCCCATCACGCCATTCATTTTATAAAGTCTATGAGTCAAGAAAACACCGGATACCCAGATTTACAAGATCATTTAAAGTCACTGCAGCAGCACGGGTTGTTACAAGTTGTAGATCGCGCCATTGACAAGGACTCGGAGTTGCATCCCTTGGTCAGATGGCAATTTGTTGGTGGCATGGATGAGGCGGAGAGAAAGGCCTTCTTGTTCACCAACATCGTCAATGCACAGGGCAGAAAGTATGACATCCCCGTGGTGGTTGGCGCTTTGGCCGCCAACCGTGCCATTTATGGCGTGGGCATGGGATGCAGCGTTGAAGATATCCAAAAGAAATGGGATCAAGCCATTCAGCACCCCATTGCACCTGTTTTGGTCCATCAAGCGGTTTGTCAAGAAGTCATCCATGAAGGACAAGATTTGATCGGTGAAGGCAAGGGTCTTGATTTGTTGCCCATTCCGATTTCTACACCTGGTTTTGACAGTGCGCCCACCTTGACCGCAACCAACGTCATCACCAAACACCCTGTCACGGGTGTCCAAAATATGGGCACCTATCGCTGCGCGCTCAAAGCCTCCGATCGCATGGTTGTCAGAATGGCCACCCGTGTGGGTGGTGCGGGGGGTTATTTGCATTACCAAGAGTGGAAAAAAGCTGGTCACAAAACCATGCCATGTGCCGTGGTGCTCGGTTGCCCCCCTTTGGTGGCCTTCATGGGCCCACAAAAGCTTCCCATTGGTGTCGACGAGTTTGATGTGGCCGGGGGCTTGGCCGGTGTGCCCATTGAGGTCATCCTAGCGCACAGCGTCCCCCTCAGAGTGCCCGCCCAAGCTGAAATTGTGATTGAAGGTGAAATTGACTTGGAGTTCTTGGAGCCTGAGGCACCCTTTGGTGAGTCCCATGGACACGTGGCTTTAGAGGAATTCAATTTGCCCATGAAGATCACTGCCATCACGCATCGCTTCAAGCCCGTGATCCCGTCTTACATCAGCCAAGTGGCACCTTCCGAGTCCAGTGTCATCAAGCGCGTGGCCTATGAGCCTTTATTCTTGTCTTACCTTAAAAACACACTTGGCATTCGCGGCGTTCAAAAAGTCTCCTTGCATGAGCCTTTGACGGGTTTACTCAGAGTGACGGTGATCACGGTGGACCGAAAAATGCCCAAAACCGAAGTCTGGCGTGCCCTGTATGGTGCAGCCTTCTTCAAGGGAGATTGTGGCAAGATCTGCATCGCTGTGAATGACGACATCGATCCAGACAATGCAGACGCTATTTTATGGGCCATGGCTTATCGAATGAACCCGACAGTGGATGTGCAAACGTTGGATCACCGTGGGCAAGGTCATGGGCCCAAGAGAGAAAACGACGGCGAAGAGGATTCGACCTTGCTCATGGACGCCACCATGAAGTCGGACATGCCACCCTTGGCGCTGCCCACGCGTGAGTACATGGAGCGGTCCAAAGAGATTTGGCAAGAACTGGGTTTGCCCAAATTGCGCCCCCAAGCACCTTGGTTCGGTTACTCTTTGGGTGACTGGTTGCCCCAATGGGATGAGGCGGCCAAGCGGGCGGCGAGCGGTCGATATTTGGAAAACGGTTTGATCAGTTTAAAGCAGCAAAGAAACGACGTCAAAGCCGAAAGCAAGTTCAGACCCGATGAGCAATAAAGTCTAAGAACCCTTGGAGCATCTCTTGAAAAGTCTGACCCCCAAGCCCAAAGTTGTCTCCTCAGGCACCAAGGGCAAGAAAAGCCTCTCGACCCAGGTCAAGACGGCGCCCCTCGCGTCTAAACACTCGTCCCAAGAGCCAAGGCGCTTGATTGTGGGCATCAGCGGTGCGTCTGGCATTGTCTATGGCGTGAGGATCTTGCAAGTCCTTCAGCACTCGGGCATTGAGACCCATTTGGTCATGAGCGACTCGGCCAAAATGACCTTGGCCACCGAGCTTGACATGAGCATCGAGGACGTTCAAAGCTTGGCCACTCAGGTTCACAATGCCAAAAACATTGGTGCAACGATTTCGTCGGGCTCTTTCAAGACCATGGGCATGATTGTGGCCCCGTGTTCAATTCGCTCTTTGTCAGAGATTGCCTATGGCATGACCACGTCTCTTTTGTCCAGAGCGGCCGATGTGGTCCTTAAAGAAAGACGCCGTTTGGTCTTGATGGTGCGAGAAACACCCTTGCATGCGGGACATTTGAAAGCCATGATGCAAGCCACTGAAAACGGAGCCATATTGATGCCGCCCATGCCCGCCTTTTATGCCAGACCCCAAACGCTGGATGACATGGTCAACCACAGCGTGGGCCGAGCGCTTGATCTTTTTGAGATTGAGACGTCCATGGTCGCGAGGTGGGCTGGCATGGGCAAGAAATAAATACTTCGATCACACCACAAACCAACGAACTGCCATGAAACATAAATTGATGACACCAGATGCTTTAAAGTCCATGCTCACGATTTGCTTGGGCCTCTTTTTGGGTTTAAATGCCTTTGCGCAAAATACACCGCTTTATCCCAATAAGCCCATTCGATTGGTCTTGGGGTATGGGGCGGGTGGGGTGGCCGATATCACGGCCAGGCTTGTCGCTCAAAAACTCTCTGACGCTTTGGGGCAGCAAGTGGTGGTGGACAACCGCCCAAGTGCTGGGGGCATTGTGGCCGGTGAAATGGTGGCCAAAGCAGATCCGGATGGCTACACGCTTTTGCACATGAACTATGGCAATGCGGTGAGTCAAGCGCTCTTTAAAAAACTGCCCTATGACATCAAAAAAGATTTTGTACCCATTTCTGCCATGGGCTTTTTTGATGTGTTGATGTTGGTCGATAAAGGCTCAGACATCCAAAGTGTTCAAGACTTTATCAACAAAGCAAAAGCCAATCCCGAAAAGTACAACATCGGCTCTGTGAGCATTGGCAGTGGACAACACATGTCGGCCAATTTGTTTGTGAGCATGTCGGGGCTTCAGTCTACGTTGGTGCCTTTTAAAACCACCCCTTCTTTGATGATGGCTCTAAAGAGCAAAGATGTGGCCGTTGCGTTTGAGATCATCTCTCCTGCCATGTCGCTCATCAAGAGCGGAGAAATCAAAGCCATTGCGGTGTCCTCTTCCAACCGATTCAAGGGCTTGTCCGATGTGCCGACCATCAACGAAAGCGGTGTCAAGGGCTATGACGTCATGGCCTGGAACGGCATTGCCGCTCCCGCCAAAACACCCAAGGCCATCATTGAGCGTTTAAACCGCGAAGTCAATTTGATTTTGAACTCGCCTGAGGTCAAACAAAAGTTTCTAGACGTGGGCATCGACTCGAGAGGAGGCTCTCCTGAGGATTTAAGGGATCTGTTGTCCAATGAAATCGACAAGTGGAACAATTTGGTCAACACACTCAAAATGGAGAGAATGT
Organism: Comamonadaceae bacterium; assembly: GCA_947475685.1. Classification (GTDB taxonomy): domain Bacteria; phylum Pseudomonadota; class Gammaproteobacteria; order Burkholderiales; family Burkholderiaceae_C; genus Limnohabitans. The sequence goes on from CANJNC010000013.1 coordinate 36,101, forward strand.
GATTTCAACGCATTTTTTGGAAGTCACATGAATCAACAAACGCTATTTGTTTACTACAAGGTCCCACAAACGCAACACGCTCAGTGGATCCCTATCGTTGAGCGCATGCAGCAGTCGCTTCTTCAAAAAACTCCAATGGGTTTGAAGTGCTCTTTGCTTAAACGCCCAGAGGTCTCTGCCGAGGGTCAAGAGACTTGGATGGAAGTCTACGAGCATGCCAAGGGTGTCGATCAAACCATGGTGGAGTTGATCAATGAAGAGGTCAAATTGGCTGGCTTGCCTTTTAAGCGTGCCAGTGAGTTTTTCATTCCCCTGGGTCGCTGAAAAGGGCTTCATGCGCCCATATTGAAGGCTTGGGGTACAAGCCGCCCTCACTACTCCTCTTTGCGTGAGGTGCGTCTTCTTTTGGGTTTCTCCTCGGGCTCTTCTTCCTTGCCATTCTCGGCCTCTAGCAGCCTCTTGAAGGCCAGGTCTTGGAAATATCGCCAGCAAGCTTTTTCTGCAATGATGTCGCTTTTGTTGTCCAGGCAATACTGTTTGTGAACACGCTTGCGAGAGTCGGTGATGATGAAGCTGCGATAAAGGGTTTTATCCTTGATGTACATGATGACGGTGCGCACTTGGCTGCACTCGTCAGTCAAAATGCACTCTCGCATCACGTCAGAGTTGGCATAAAACTCAAGCAAAAGGTAGGGGAGTTTTTTGCCCTTTTTAGAGGGCACCAGGTGCAATGCACAGGTTGAACCGGAAATTTTATTGAGTCCATTTTTTTCAGCCAACATATTGAAATCGTTGGCATTCATCTCGCGGTACCATTCACCCACGTTGGCTCGACAAAGGAAGAACTCTTCGCCATTCTTCTTCTCAAAAGGCTGGGCATAGGGTCTGCGTTTATCGTCCAAATAAAAAAGCGGCTCTATGCCTTCAAAGGTGCGTTTTGGACGCTCGGACTTCTTCTCATCCTTGCCGTGTCCGCCCTCCGCTTTTTTAGGCTCTTCTTTCTTGGGCGCCTCGGCTCCGGAGTTGGCCCAAGCCTTGGGTGAAAGCGTGCACAGGCTCATCGACAACACACAAAGACACACCCACCACACAAAAGAGGTCAATGCGGGCTTTGGGCGTCTAAGCAAGGAAAGAGTGTGAGCGTTCATTTAAAACAATTCGATTCACAATGATTCGACCACAACGCAAAAGTCTTGAGTCGCACGCTTACGGAGATGTTTCATAGGACGCGGCACATTCAAAGAGGCCAAGCGAGAAAAGCATAGCCTTCGGGGCGGGGCTTTAATTCACCGTATAGCATGTGGTATCGGGGTGAAGTTTACCTTTGGACGTGACGCATTGCTGGGAGATGAGTTTGCGGTTCAAGTCGGATAGAAAGTAGCTTCGATAAACGTTGTCATTTTTGGCAATGAGGCTGACAGATCGAAAGATCGGACAGCGGTCATCTCGGATACAGTCGTTCATTTGCCGCGTGCTTGCATAAAGTTGAACGTTGATGCGACCAGCGGTCAAACTTTTGAGTGTTCCAATGCCCACCACACAGGCTTGGCCATTGACCATGGGCAGCTCAACCAATTCGTTGAAATAATTCATCTCAGCCGTGAGCAATTCTTGAAACCAAGGCCCAAGCACACCTTGACACTCGTAGAAGGTCAATCGGTCGTTTTCATACACGGGCTCTGTCAAGGGTTTGAGCTTGGAGTCCAGTCTGAGCATGGGCTCTTTGCCAGAGCTTGGCGGGCGGTGCTTCAATGACAAGGTGGGCTCTACACCAAAGGGCTTGTTTGAGAGCATCGAGGAAGTGCTCGAGGAGTTGCCAAGGGCCGTAGACTTGGTGCTTGAGGTCTTGGCACTTGAGTCGTCTTCCGAGCTCTTTTTGGTGGGATACGGCTTGAATTTGGGCTCGGGTTTGTCTTCAGACCAAACCTGAGTGCTTTGAAGCAGCCCTAAAAAGGCCAAAAGGAAAATAAACGTTCTCATGGTCTAATGTTTAGGGTCTTGGCAGTCGATACAATGTCTAGATGCGAAATGTGCGTGGCATGCTCTTGGGCCCTACTTTATCAGTAAGGCGTTGCGGTGGTCAAAGCTTTTTGCTTTTCGTACAACAGTTCTTGTTTTTAGCTGGTGCTTGTCACATCCTCATTGTAATGATTAAGAAGCCCATGACTCGTCGATTTTTGTTAAACATTTTGCCTTTCGCCCTTTTGGGGTGCTGCACTTGCTTGTTCATCTCCTGTGGCTCGGGCAAGGGCACGCCAGAAGCGGATGTGTTGGTCTCAGACCCCTCTTTGGTGAGTGGCAGTGGCTCTTTGCCACTCGCAGTGAACGCACCCCCGTCCTCTGTTTTTTCCACCTCCTATGAGTACAAACAAGATGCCAGGAAATTGTTGGTTCCCTCCTTAAATGTGGCGAGCATTTTGGGCGTGCCGGTCACTGACTTGGACACCCGAAATGCCATCACCTTTGGGGACTTTTTTAGAGAAGGTGTGGGGCAATTTTCTGCTTTTGTCATGGTCAACTCCAGCGCAGGTCTTGCCAGCGCGCGCTTTTTGCGTTTGGAGTCTGGAAAGTGGGTCGATCGAACGCCTCTTGTTTTGACGGACACCGTGGGTTGCCAGCAGGCCACTTTTGCCATCACGGCTGATTTCAATGGAGATCAACGCCATGACGTGATGGTCACTTGTAAGGGCAGTGTGGTCAATGGGAAAGAGGCTCAGTTGTTGTATTTGAGTGATGCCAAAACGGGTATCTATCAAAAAATAGCACTTCACGATCGGAACATGACGCCCTATCAATTCAAGGCTTACCAAGCCGCGGCTGCGGACATCAATGCAGATGGTTTAATGGACTTGGTGTTGGTCGATCCCACGCAAGCGCCCATTGTGCTCTTGGCCAACAAAAGCTTGCTGTCCAGCGACAGAAGCTTTGATCTGGTCCCAAGTCGGGTCATCGACAACGCGCAAAACGCCATGATTCCAACTCAACTTCACAGTGTTCAACTGATCCCTTCAGCAGCAAAGCGACTCGATTTGTTTTTGATGGGCAGTTTAGGCAATGGAAGGCCCTCGGTGTGGATCAAAGGATCCCCCGACACCGTCATCTCCAACGCGCAAGCAGGCACGTTCTTTTATGCCAACAGCAATTACGCCATGTTGTTTCCCATCACCTCCATGGAGAGCTATGATGTGTTTTACGAAGCCGGATTTTTTTACTTGAACTTGCAAGACCCCACGCAGACGATGATGCGGGTAGCGAAAATTTCCGAGGCCACTTGGGGTGAGGTGTTCCCCTCCATGATGCTGGCAGTTAAAAACAGCGATGGCGTGAGCGCCCAGTTCTTAAAGAACAGCGCAGGCAATATTGTCGTGATGGATGCCAATTGCGACCCCCAAAGCGCAGCAGTGATTAAAAACAGTTTCAGTCGCTGCGCACTTTTGGTCAAGTGAGGGTCGGCATATCAAGGGGCATCAAGCCTTAACAAAGCGTTGATGCGCTGGCCTAACGCTTTTGGTATTGTGTTTTTCCAAAAAGCATTTCTTTGGACTTGTCATCGTGAATGGGCTTTCTCAGACTGGCCAAGACCGTGACGCCTCTTTGAACAGCGGGTCGTTTTTCGATCAAATCAAACCAAGCTTTTAGGGTTGGATAGTCGGCCCAATCAATGCCTTGGTTTTGCCAACTTCTAAGCCATGGATAAACAGCCATGTCCGCAATGGAGTACTTGGCGCCTGCTAAGAAAGCACTCGACAGCAATCTCTTGTCCATCACGTTATAGATGCGCTTGGCCTCTTGAGTGTAGCGGTTGATTGCGTAATCAATTTTTTCAGGCGCGTATATTCTGAAGTGGTGTGCTTGTCCAAGCATGGGGCCGACCCCTCCCATTTGAAACATCAACCATTGCAAGACCTCAAATTTGGCACGATCGGATTTGGGCATGAATTTACCAAACTTGGAGGCCAAGTAAATCATGATGGCACCCGACTCAAAGAGGTGGATGGGTTTGCCATCAGGGCCGTGGGGGTCAACCATGGCGGGAATTTTATTGTTGGGACTGATTTTTAAAAACTCAGGAGTGAACTGATCGCCTGTGCCAATATTGATGGGGATGGCTTGCCAATCGCGACCCAGTTTCATGCCGCATTCTTCAAGCATGATGTGAACCTTGTGGCCATTTGGCGTGGGCCAAGAGTAGACGTCTATCATGGGGGGTCCTTCTGTGAAAGTGATTGTTGAGAATTGAGCACCGTGGCTTGGCACTCAGGTGTGGGCTTAAGCGTCTTGATCAAGTCAATCGGTCTGGGCGTTAAAGCTTGGTGCTCTATTCAACACATTTGAGCATACGTCCATGCCAATTGGGCCATGGGTCTAGCGCGCGCGCCTGCCGTTTGGGCTTGTAAGCTGGAAGCGGTACCCACCTGAGCTCGTTTGGCAATGCCTTGCAAAATAGCTGCCATGCGAAACATATTGTAAGACAGAAAAAATGACCAATCGGCCCTCAGTTGCTCAGGGCTTGTGAGGCCTGTGTTCTCGCAATACCAGCGGATGTATTCTTCTTCCAATGGGATCCCCAGGGCTTTCAAGTCATAGCCCAAAATGCCTCTAAAGTGCTCAGGCGTCACATGCCAAGACATGCAGTGGTAGCTAAAGTCAGCCAAGGGGTGTCCCAGAGTGGACAACTCCCAGTCAAGGACGGCCAAAATGTCCTCTCCTTGGGTGTCAAAGATCAAGTTATCGAGCCGAAAGTCACCGTGCACCAAGCAGAGCTTGCCGTCTTTGGAGGAGCCGGGCATGTTGTGAGGAAGCCATTCGATGAGTTTTTGCATCTCTTGAATGGGCTCTGTCTCTGAGGCCAAGTATTGTTGGCTCCAGCGTGCAATTTGCCGCTCAAAATAATTGCCCGCTTTGCCAAAATCGCTCAGGCCCGTTGAGCTCAAATCAACCGCGTGCAAGTTGGATATCACTTGGTTCATCTGCTGGTACACACGGCGGCGTTTTTGGGGATCTAGCTCAGGCAAGGATTGATCCCAAAACACACGACCTTGTACCATCTCCATGATAAAGAAAGCACGTCCAGTGATGCTTTCATCGGTGCACAAAGCCAGCATCCGAGCGACAGGGACTTGGCTTTTTTCAAGGGCTTTCATGACCCTGAATTCGCGCTCGATGGCGTGTGCCGATGGCAGCAGTTGAGCCACAGGTGCGGGTTTGGAGCGCATCACATATTGACATGAAGGCGTCATCAGTAAAAAAGTGGGGTTGGACTGACCCCCTTTGAACATTCGAGCGCTTAAAGGGCCCCTAAAGCCCTGCACATGATCCGTCATCCAAAGGCTCAGCTGGGCCAGATTGAACAAATGACTTGAAGGCACCTCTTGTGTGCCTGAGAAGTTTTGATCCATTTGACTCATGTTGAGGGTAGGGTGGTTTTAAAAGAAGTCAAAGCCCATCACATTGGGTATTGGGCCTGTATTTTTTGAACAAAGGCATCCAAACCCATTTGCGCGTTGGGGTGGTAGAGGTTTTCAACAAAGCAAGCTTTCTCCAGTTGCATGTGCTCACCTAAACTTTTTTCGGGGACTTGGTTCAAGAGTTGTTTGATGCTGCACACTGCATTGGGCGCTTTTTGGTTGATGCGTTCGCAAAGCGCTAAGCTTTTGGTGAAGGATTGACCCACCGTTGCCAACTCATTGACCAGACCCAATTGATGAAGTCTGGGTGCGTCGATGCGTCCACCCAGCATCAAGATTTCAGAGCACAGTGCTCTTGGCAACTGTTTGGCCAAGTTCCAGCTGCCACCTCCATCGGGCGACAAAGCAATGTTGACATAGGCCATGACAAAGAAGCTGTTTTGGGCCGCCACTAAAAAGTCGCATGCCAAAGCAATCGAAAACCCCGCGCCTGCTGCGGCACCCTCGACACAAGCAACGACGGGTTTGGAGCAGGTTCGAATGCTCTCCACCCAGGAGGCCAATACATCCAAATGGGCCTCTTGGGTGTGTGCTGGCAAGGAGCGTTGTTCGAGCAAGCGGTTGACGTTGCCTCCAGCACAAAAATGCTCCCCCTCTCCTTGAATGAGGATGCTTCGGATGCTGTGATTGGCATCGGCTTGGTTGAACGCCTCTACACCAGCAGCATAAATCTCAGGTGTCATGGCGTTTCTGGCCAAGGGGTTGGACAAGGTGAGCACCATGGTTTGACCAATGGTGGTGCTTTTGAGTTGTGCGCTGCTCATAAGTTCATGCCTCTTCGTGCAACAAGCTCAAGCCCAATGCGCCTCGCCTTCTGAGCCAAGGGCTGGGCCGGTACCTGGGGTCTGCGTAAACGGTTTGAAGATTAAAGAGGACCTCTAGGATGTTTTCAGCACCCAAGTGGTTTCCCAAAGCCAGTGGCCCTTTGGGATAGCCCAACCCCAATTTTACAGCCAGGTCCAAGTCATCAGGAGAGCAAATTTGTTGCTGACAGATGTCGCTGGCAATGTTGACAATGCAAGCCACCACACGTTGGGTGACAAAGCCACCGGAATCACGGATGACGCTAAGAGGCTTTTTGTCCAAGGTGAAGATCACTTGTGCGGCTTGCTTGATGTCTTGTCGCAATGCAGGGTTGGTTGCAATGACGCGGCGTTGAGTCTCTTGGTCATCAAAGAGCATGTCAATGCCGATGGTTCTGGCTGGGTCCAGTCTCTCCAAGACGCAGGCGGTGGTGATGTCAAAGCCCAAGGGTGCAACCACGCAAAGCGCGTTGGGGCTGGGTTGTGTGGAGGTTTCAATTTTGACACCCAGGTCTTTGAGCAACTGGTACAAAGAGGCGCGCCTGGCCGCTCTGGCTGAGACCCAAACTGGGGGCAGGCTATCAAGCGCAATCATGCTCGTGTCAGGGTGAGCCTCCTCTGATGGGACTTGGCACACACCATCTTTGTATTTGTAAAAGCCCTCACCCACCTTTTTGCCAATCACGCCAGCAGCCAAGCGTTGTGCCGTGATGTAGCTTGGGCGGTACCTGGGTTCTTGGTAGTACTGGTTGTAGATGGACTCCATGACGGGGTGAGAGACGTCCAAAGCAGTCAGGTCCAAGAGCTCAAAGGGGCCCAATTTAAAGCCCACTTGGTCCTTTAAAATTCGATCAATGCTTGCAAAGTCGCCCACCCCTTCGGAGATGACTCTCAAGGCTTCCGTTCCATAGGCGCGTCCAGCGTGGTTCACCACAAAGCCAGGTGTGTCTTGGGTCATGACAGGGGTGTGGCCAAATGTTTTGGTAAAGGCGCAGAGTTTTTCTAATGCAGGGGTGGCACTTTTTAAACCACGCACAACTTCGACCACCTTCATGAGTGGTACAGGATTGAAGAAATGAAAGCCTGCAAAGCGCTCAGGGTATTGAAGCACTTTGGCAATGGACGTGATGCTCAAGGAGGAGGTGTTGCTGGTCAAAATGCAATCTTGATTGACCATGCTCTCCAATTGCATGAAGAGTTCTTGCTTGGCACTTAAGAGCTCCACAACGGCCTCAACAATCAGATCACAGCCCTTGAGCTCACCGAGCTCAGTCACCGTTTGAAGGGCATCACAATACTGCTTGAATTGCAAAGCGTTGATTTTATCTTTGACCAATAACTTTTGCCATTGAGTCTCAATGCTTTGTTTGGCATCCAAAGCCGCCTGAGCCTTCACATCAAAGAGCAGGACCTGAGCGCCCGCTTGCGCGGCGAGTTGAGCAATACCTCGTCCCATGGCACCTGTGCCAACGAGTCCAACGGTCTTAAAAATGGTGTTCATGTCTTCACAATTGTCATCAAATAGACGATCATTCTAAGACTTTCTGAGATCGTTTCTGCAAAGCGCTATTCAAAGCCTCAAGCGCGGCTTAAAAGCATCCGTGATGGAGGGTTTTGGGTCAAGAACGGCAAGTACGCTTTTGCCTACTCGGCTTTGATCTTGGTGTCTTCAATGGCCCTGCCTATTTTATCGCACATGGTTTTGAAGTGTTGCGGGAACTCTTGGGAGGTGTTGCCTCCTGGATCGAGCATCAGTTCATCGAGTTTATTTTTGAATTTGGGGCTTTTGATGGCCTTGACCCATTCGAAGTGCAAGTGTTAAAACACATCTTGAGGAGCGTCTCAATGTAAAAATCAAAGCAACTCGATTTGAAAATTTCAGACTTGGGATAGTGAACTTTAAAGAGGATTTCTCGGGCCATTGTCTCGCACCCTCAGTTTATTCAAGCTAGGGTTAACCGTTGCAGGCCGATCAAAGTCGCCATCGATTGGCGATAAAAGGCCAACATTGACGGGCCTAATTACTGTTTTTCAATGCCGGCGTCACTGATGACTTTCGCCCACTTGGCAATATCAGATTTCATCCTGTGGCTCAACTCCTCTTGTGACAGCGGGCGTGTTTCTACGCCAAGATCGTTGAGTTTTTTAACCAACTCTTGGTCTTTTAGAGTTTCCAAAATTTCGATGCCAAGTAGGGATACAATTTCTCTAGGTGTACTTTTAGGCGCAAACAGGCCATTCCAAGAGACAACCTCAAAGCTTTCAATGCCAAGTTCTTGTAGGGTGGGAATTTGCGGGGCTGAAGGATTTCGTTTTGCAGAAGTGATGCCCAAGGCCAGTATTTGTTTATTCAATAGGGCTTCTTTAATGGCGCCATAAGATTGGATGATCAGGTCGACATCATTGCGTTGAATTGCAATCAATAAATCTGAAGGACTTCTGTAAGGGATGACGGTAAAGTTCAATCCTGTTATGGATTTGAACAAAGCGGCTGTAAGGTGATTGCTCGACCCAATGGCGGTTGTGCCTATGTTCAGATCTCCTGGTTTTGATTTTGCGCGCTCCATGAGAGTTTTGAGGGATTGATTCTTTGAATAGTTGGATGCGAACACGTTGGTAAAGTCACTGATGCCAATGACTGGGGTAAAGTCTTGGATGGGATCAAAGCTTAGGTTTTTAAATAAACTCACGCTGATAGCCGTTGAGTTTGATAATAAAGCCAAGGTATAGCCGTCATGCGCAGACGACAAAACAGATTTTGCTGCATTGATTCCACCAGCACCAGTTTGGTTTTCAATGACAATTTGAGTATTGAGTCGCAGACCTAGCTTTTGACCCACCGTTCGCAGCGTGATATCAGAGATGGTGCCAGCTGCGAAAGGGGAGACGATCTTAATGGGGCGAGCAGGGTACTTTGCCTGACTAAAGCTTTCTTGGGTTGCGAGGACGCAAATCAAAATCAGTAGAAAGTGCAAAATGAATAGCTTGGTTTTTCCTCGCATTTTCAAAGTGTTGAGCATAAATATCCAGACATCAAATGGGTTCCATTGCGCGCACTACTTTATTCCACTTCTCGATTTCTGACTTCATTCGATCACCTAACTCTTGAGGTGTACTGATCCTGGGCTCTATGCCCAAGTCTGAAAATCTCTTTATCGTATCTGCTTCTTTTAAGATGGCATTGACTTCATTGTTTAAAAAAGCAATGATTTTTTCAGGTGTTGATTGGGCAGCAAAAAACCCATTCCAAGTTGATACCTCAAAGTTTTTAAACCCATACTCTTCAATGGTTTGGGTGTTTGGCAAAGTTGGGACTCTTTTGGATGAGCTCACACCAATTGGATTGATCTGTTGATTGTCAATATGGTCCTTAAGTGCCCCATACGATTGAATGATCAAATCGACATCCCCACGCATCAAAGCAATGAACAACTCGGAGGGTCCTTTATAGGGGACAATTAGAAAATTCAATCCACTGACAGACTTTAAAAGATTGGCCGTCATGTGCGTGCTATTGCCAATGACCGTTGTGCCGATGTTCATTTTTCCAGGATGCGCTTGAGCTTCCCTGATGAATTTTGCCAAGTCTGTGAATTTTGAAGTTGGGTTTGAAGCAATGACATTTGCGAAATCACTGATGCTGGCAATCGCAACGAAATCCGTGTTGGGATGAATTGGATAATTTTTAATCAATGAAACGCTCAGGGCGGTGGCGCTGGACAAAAGCGCAATTGAATAGCCATCATTTGGCGCAGACAGCACAACTTTGGCAGCTGAAACACCCCCAGCGCCTGTCATGTTTTCTATGAGAATTTGAGTCTTCATTTTTTGACTCAACCGATTTCCAATGTAGCGGATTGAAATGTCTGATACAGAGCCAACAGCAAATGGAGTTACGATTTTGATGGGCTTGGAAGGGTATTGACTTTGTGCGGTAACAGTTGAATAAATAAATCCTAAACAGAGCAATACCCACTTTATAGGGAATTGAAAAAATAGCTGATTTGCTACTTTGAAATTCAACATGGGATAAATTTTCAAGGTCAAAGGTTACTCTGTGATTTTCCAATTCAAGCACTGCATCAACGCCTTTCCCATCAACAGTTCCTTTTCTATTGATGGTATCTTTTCAAAAAAATCCAAAATCATATGGACCGCTTGCTGGTAGGACGCCGAGGATGGCATTCGGGTTATATCCGTGCCCCAAAAGCATCGATCGGCTCCAAAAGCACTCAAAACCTGCAAAATGGGGTCATGCAAGTTGGCGTAAGGGTAGGGCTGTGTTGAATAGCATGCAAGGGCGGAAATCTTGATGAATATATTCTTGTGGCTTGCCAAAGGCAAAATGCGCTTGACGCCATCCAGTGCGTGTTCATCCACATTGGATCTTGCAAAGCCCATGTGGTCGATGATAATTTTTAGATTGGGATATTGAGTGGCCAATTGAGCAATTTTCTCAAGTCGCTCAGGCGCATGAACCATCACTGGAATGTTGAGCTCTTGGGCTTTGGGCCAAAACCAGTCTGCGCTGCCATCCGTTAGCCATGGTCGGTCCTTGTCTCTGTGAAAGGTGAGCCTCACACCAAGCATTCCTTTTTGACTGAGCCATCCTTCTAAGTGTTTTGGGGATTGCAAGTCGTGCAGAGAAAGTCTTCCCATGACCGCAAAACGATTGGGAAATAATCGTGCCGCCTCTAAAGCATAGTCATTTCTAAATCCTTCAAAAGAGGGTGGAACCAAAATAGCACCTTGAACGCCACTTTGGTTCATATGGCTTAGCGCGTCTTGGTATGTAAATGGCTCTCGAGGCTCGGAGCCCTCTGGCCATGGTCGAGTTGGACCACCAGGCAGCCAGATGTGAATTTGTGAATCAACGATGTGCATGTTCAATCTTGAGTTTATTTCTCTAGAACAACCGAGTTCTTCAGTGATCCGATGCCAGATATCTCAATCTCTAAAGAGTCCCCCTCTTTCAAGTTAAGCGGCAGTTCGTCTGTTCCAAGCCAAATCACATCTCCAGGAGACAAGGTGTTGTACTGGGAGATGGAGGCGATCACTTCATAGGGGCTAAAAAGCATATTTCCTGTTGCAAAGTCGTGAACGACTTTGTCATTGAGTCGAACAGTTGTCCTCATGCTGTCGAGGTCAATATCGGTTGAAATCCAAGGGCCCATGGGTTTAAAGGTGTCGGCATTCTTGCCTCTTAAATTGGTAGGATCTTGTTTTTGCCAAGTCCTCTCAGATACGTCATTGCCAATGGTCCATCCAAATACACAATCTTTGGCTTGTTGAGGTGTGAGATTTTTCCCCCTTTTTCCAATGACAACCACCAACTCTCCTTCGTACTGAAACTCCGAACCTGCGTCCTTGGGTTTAATGATGTTTTCATTCGTCGCAATCAATGCGCTGTTGGCTCTATAGCCTACTCTTGGTTGGTCATAGAACTTGGGTGAGGTGCCTTTGACGACGGATCTCTTTAGGATGTGGTCCTTGTAATTGGAGCCAATTGCATAAAAAGTATTTGGAATGACCGGAACCAATAATTGAACATCTGATAGATCGTAGTGAGTATCGCTTGCTTCATAGAAATCGAAGGGGGACCCATCAATTCGTGTGACTTTTGATCCATTGACAATGCCATATGAACTCTTGTTGTCTTTGTTAAATCTGCACCAATACATTCTTTGTTCTTTCTTGGATAAAGAGCTGAATTAATCTAATTTTAGACCGGCCGATTGAACTAAATTTTTCCAGCGATCCATGTCTTTTTTGATAAAACTTGAAAATTGATCAGGTTGATTGCCGGTTGATACTGCACCCATGGTGCGAAATTTTTGAACAATGGCAGTTTGTTTCAATGCCAATTGAGAATCGGTGGATATTTTTTGAACAATCTGTGTAGGCGTTCCACTTGGCGCAAAGAGGCCAACCCATGTGTTGGCCTCAAAGCCAGGAATGGATTCGGAAATGGATGGGATTTCAGGCGCCATGGGAGACCGCTCTAAGCTTGAAACTCCAAGGGCCCTTAATTTTCCAGTTTGAACGTGAGGCAAGACGGTGGAAATATTGTCAATGGTCAATTGGACTTGGCCACTCAAGAGATCATTGATGGCTTCCCCGCTACCTTTATAGGGAATATGTGTCATTTCTGTTTTGGTACTTTGCTTAAAGAGCTCTGCCGCTAAATGAACCGAGCCTCCATTGCCAGTGCTTGAGAAGTTGATTTTTCCTGGGTTCGCTTTTAGGTAAGTAATCAACTCGGCCACGGTTTTGACCGGCAAAGAAGGGTGAACGACCAAGAGATTAGGGAAAGTAGCGACCAAGGACACTGGACTGAAATCTTTGATATTGTTGTAGGGCAAGTTTGGATTGATTGCCGGAGCGACGGAGTGGGTTGTTCCTGTGCCCATCAGCAGTGTGTATCCATCTGCCGGTGCTTTTGCCACAAATACCGAACCAACCGCTCCGGTGGCCCCTGCCTTGTTTTCAACGACAACGGGTTGATTCCATATTTCAGTTAACTTTTGGGCTAAAAGCCTGGACATCGCATCGGTTGCACCAGCTGCCGGAAAAGGCACGATGAGTTTGATCGGATGCTGAGGGAAATCATTTGAAGTTTGCGATCTGGCGTTGACGCAAAAAAAATGAAGGATCAAAATGGCGAATATTTTTAATGAATTCATTTTAAAGACCGGGTGGTGTTAATTGTTGAAATAATTTTCTGCATTTTGGAACAGAACTTTTGTGACGACTTCCTCAGAGTAACCCTCAGACATCCAGTCCTCAATGACTTTTTCGTAGCGCAAGACTGGAAAATCACAGCCAAACATGACGCGGTCTTGCATCCTTTTGCCGATTTCTTTTTTAAGGGTGGGTGTGAATTGTTTAGGTCCCCAGCCATGCAGCTCATAGCTGACGTTGGGCTTGTGCAATAAAATTGCCAGCATGTCGTCTTGCCAAGGCCAAGCGGGTCGAGCAGCAAGGATCCTTAGCTTTGGAAATTTTGCGGCAACGCGGTCGATATATTTCGGATGACCGTCGTCCAGTACGATGCCCTTGCCACCCGGCAGTCCTTGCCCAATGCCTGTTAATCCGGTCAAGATCATGACTGGCGAGTTGGCATCGATGCTGGCTTTATAAAAGGGCTCCCATTCAGGTTCGTTGGCAGGTAAGCCCGTGACTTGGCCGTTCACACAAAGCCCGACAAAACCAACATTTTTTTCAATGCATCGTTGAAATTCTTTAACCGCCTCTTTACCGTGAGTTTTAGGGTTGAATTGAAGCCATTGACCAAACATGACATCTCGGTGTTTGCTTTGCACATCGAATACATAGTCGTGGTATTGCTTCATCTGATCAATGTTGAGCTCTTTGATCCATGAGATATCAAGAATTGTTTTGACTTTGTTTTTTCTGAAATATTCAGCCTGGGAGTCTTCGGTAAAGAGCTCAAACTTGGTTTTCCATATTTTATTTTGCTGTTCACGCTCGGCATCGGTTCTAAATAAGTAGCCCTTATCGGTGGCCCAGTGAGAGTGGCAATCAAAGTATTTCATATCCATATCAATTTCTTTTGTCAATTAATCTGCGAATTTTGGATTGTGAGGACAATCCGGTGAGGTGATCTAAATCGCCTAAATTTTTTGCGATGGTTTGAATTTTAACGCCAAGAGATTCTTTCAATTGATTGGCCATGTTGAGTTCTATTTCTTTTTTATCAAGCTTTTCATCAAGGACTTCAAATTCAACCGTCATTTTTTCTTCATGATTGGCGCCCTGATTTTCAACGATGCAGATAAACTCCCCGTTGCAAAGTTTATTCAATCCAATGATGGATCCTATGGCCTCAGGAAACACATTGGTTCCCCTGAGTTTTATCATGTTGTCGCTCCTGCCAAATATTCTGTTTAATCTTTTATGTTTGCTCCCACAAGGGCACTCACCAGTCGCAAATGCTGAAATATCATTGGAGTTAAATCGAATCAATGGGGCTAGGTGCTTGAAAAGAGTTGTTTGGTAGACAACACCTTTCTCGCCATGGGCAACGGGTTGCTCTGTGTCTGAATTTAATATTTCTAAAAAAAATGAATCTTCAAATATATGCGATCCATTTTGGTATTCACATTCTGCACTCAATGACCCGCATTCATTGGTGCCATAGGTGTCGTAAACTTTGGCCCCCCATAGTTCTTCCAAACTTGCTCGATCATCAACGCCTAAATGCAGAATCAGGCTTTTGATCTTGAGCTCTTTGGGGTCCATCCCAAGTTGGTCTTGAATGACTTGGCCAACTTTTCGAATGTAGGCGGGAAAGCCGATTAAATGTTTTGATTTCCATGCTCTCATGATTTCTATCTGACGATTTGTTGGGGTTTGTGCGCCTGAGCCCGTCATGACTGGGATTGCACCAGAATATTTCCAAATGCCTTCGCGCACCAAAAAACCACCGTTGGACAAGCCCAAGGACAGCATGACTTGTATCACGTCAAAAGGCCTGACACCTTGCATATAAAGACGTCGACCCGTATTGATGTTCATGATCTCGCGGTCAATTGGCGAGTAAATCATCGGCCTTGGTAAACCCGTCGTCCCGCCACTTGTTTGGAGCACCATTGGCATGGGTTGATCTGAGTTGGGGTCAATGTTTATCAAATCTCCCCAAGGAGGATTCCTTTCTATCGAGTCTCTTAAGTCATGGACTGAAAACGAGGGCAAGAGCGTTAAGTCATCCAAGCTTCGAATGTCATTGGCTTCAATGCCCTTGGTTTTCCACAACCTTTGGTAAAAGGGGATTTGCCATGCCCTTTGCATTTGGTGCAAAAATCGACTGTTTTGCATGTCGTGGATTTCATCTGCAGACAACAAAAAAGCAGAACCGAGATAATCTTTGCCGGGAGGATAATCAAGCCAAAGTTTTTGAAAGTCAAGTGACTGATAGTAGTAGGGGGCCTTGGATAAATCATTCATGTTGTCTGAGGTCGTCGCGATTGAATTTCACTTTGAGAACTCATTCTATCAGCGTATGAGTTGAATCAATTCAATCAAACATCATTTGAAACTTATTGCGCTTGGATGCCTGCAACTTTATCCGCATCTTGGGTTCTCAAGTACTCACTTTGCAGTAAATTCTTGGCTTCTTCGGGGGTTGTGCCTTTGATCTCTACACCGAGCTCTTTGAGCGTTGATAAGATATTGGGGGACTTCAAAATTGATTTGATTTAAAGGGACAATTTATTGATGTTGTTTATGTGTGTATTGGCGGGCGCAAACAAAGACATGGTGATGCAGAGATAAAGGGCATTCATGCAAAAGCGGTGAATGAAAGATGTGCAACCCTATTGCTTTTGACCACATGATTCAATCAGGTTTACCCTATTGGTTTGCGCTTTTAGAGGTCTACGAGAGGCGTACCCATTCAAGCACAAGATTGTCTTAGGGCGCCATCAAACGCATGGCGTGTTGGCTTTCACGCAGACCCTATTTTTTTTGCTCTCGTGCTAGGCACAAAGGATGGAGACCGACTTGGTATTCAAATACGCCTCCAAGGCCTCCGAGCCTCCTTCAGAGCCATAGCCAGAGTCTTTGACGCCACCAAAGGGCATCTCAGGCCAGGCGACTGCGGGTTGGTTCACCCAAAGCATCCCCACTTGAAGTCCATGGGACAAGCGATGTGCGTTTTTGAGTGAGGAGGTGAATGCATAACTGGCCAAGCCAAAGGGCAGTCGATTGGACTCCATGATGGCATCCTCTAGCGTGTTGAAAGTTCGCATGGCTGCAATGGGGCCAAAGGGCTCATCGTTGAAAACTTTGGCGTTTAGAGGGACATTGGACAAAATGGTAGGAGAAAAGAAGTTGCCCTTGTTGCCAATTCGCTCCCCGCCCATTTCAACTTTTGCGCCGCTCTCGATGGCATCCTTTGTGAACATGTCCATGGCGGCCAAGCGCCTTGGATTGGCGAGTGGCCCCATGCTGACACCTTCATCCATGCCGTTTCCAATTTGAAGGGCAGAAGCTTGTGCTTTGATGGCTTGAAGGAAGCTGTCCTTTAAACTCTCGTGCACCAAAAAGCGCGTTGGGGAGATGCACACTTGTCCCGCATTGCGAAACTTCGCAGCGCCTGCTGCTTTGGCAGCGAGCTCAACATCCGCGTCTTCGCACACGATCACCGGTGCATGACCGCCAAGCTCCATGGTCACACGCTTCATGTGAAGACCGGCCAAAGAGGTCAGTTGCTTGCCCACCGGTGTGGAGCCGGTGAAGGTGATTTTTTTGATGATGGGGTGCGGTATCAAGTATGAGGAGATATCGGCTGGGTTGCCGTAGACAAGACCGATCACGCCGGCGGGCACCCCCGCGTCCATGAAGGCTTGCAAAAGGCCTGCTGGTGAGGCGGGCGTTTCTTCGGGTGCTTTGATGATGATGGAGCAACCCGCGCTCAGTGCAGCGCTTAATTTGCGCACCACTTGATTGATCGGAAAATTCCACGGCGTGAAAGCCGCAACGGGCCCCACGGGTTCTTTTAAAACCATTTGTTGGGCCGCTAGATTTCTGGACGGCACAACCCGTCCATAGACTCGCCTGGCCTCTTCGGCAAACCAATCAATGACCTCAGCGGCCATCGTGATTTCAGCGTTCGCTTCAGCAACAGGTTTACCTTGCTCTTGGGTCATGAGCGTTGCAATGGCAAGAGAGCGCTCTCTGAGTAAAACAGCTGCTTGACGCATGATTTTACAGCGATCAATGGCTGGGGTTTTTCTCCAAATGTCAAAGCCCTTTTGAGCGGCATCCAGTGCAAGATCGAGATCGGCTTTTTCTGCAAATGCCACTCGGCCGATTTCTTGCTCAGTGGCTGGGTTGATCACGGCCAGTGTTTTGCCATTGATGGCATCTCTCCATTGCCCATGGATCAGCAGTTGTGTGTTTGGATAGCCCATCTCATTGCTCCTTCGTTACATGGATGTTATGACAAATCAGCACAGAAATCTATTTGTACAAACCATAGGTTCGGGCTTGAAGTCTGGCCAATCCAAAAAGCGCATCCATATATGGGGTCTTGTGATTGAGCCATGAGCCCATTTCATGCACCGCCCCGATCAAGGCGTCAAGCTCCAAGGGGCGCTTGGCTTCAAAGTCTTGAAGCATGGAAGATTTGAAGGCCCCCAGTTTTGCCGTGACCAGGTGTCGGTCTTGGGGAGTTTGTTCGATCGGCAAGCCAATGGCCCCTCCAATGGACTTGGCCTCTATCATGACATTCGTCACCAAGGCTTTGACCAATTCGTCGCCCAAAATTTTGTCTGTGGTGGCCCCCGTTAACGCACTCAAGGGGTTGATGGTCATGTTGCCCCAAAGCTTGTACCAAATGTCTTTTTGAATACATGTCGAAAGCGAGCTCTCAAAACCTGTGCGGCTGAGCAAGTCGCTGATCTCTTGTGCGCTTGAGCTTGGGGCGCCACTTGGTTCGCCCACGATCAAGGCGTTGCCAAAGTGATGAAGGCATTGACCCGTGCCGGGACTGGAGCAACTGGCGTGAACCACAGCACCCATCCAGTGTTTGAGTGGCAAATGCGTTTGGATGTCCCCCAACGGGTCGATGCTTTTCAAGGTACGGCTCTTGAAGGGGGCATTTTCGTAAGTGAAAAACCACCAAGGCACACCGTTCATGAGCGACAAAATCTTGGTCTCTGGGCCCAAGAGTGGCACAAGATCCTTGGCACTTTCGGCCAAAGAGGTGGTTTTAACGCACAAGAGCACCCAATCTTGGACACCCAAATGCTCAGCCTTGTCACTGATGTCTTTGGGCTCGCGTTTGGGCGTGGGTGCGCTTGGTGAACTTGACTCTCTCAAATGCAAGCCACTCGCCTTTAACTCTTTGAGAGAAGAGCCACGCACCAAGCATGAAAGCGCTACGCCTTGTTGGTTGGCCAAGCGATAGGCCAGCCAAGTGCCAATGGCGCCTAGACCAACCACACATACCTTGAGGGTTTTCATGTTCAAAGGGGCCTTTGTGGATCGGGACTTCAAGGCTTGCGCAGAAGAGCCTCTGGGTTGGCCACAGCGCTTGGTTGACCCTTGATGAAGTTCAAGACATTGTCAAAGGCTGTCCCAAAGTACAGCTCATAGGTCTCTTCTTCAACATAGCCAATGTGCGGGGTACAAATACAGTTTTCAAGTTTCAAGAGGGTATGGCCTTGAAGGATGGGCTCACTCTCAAAGACGTCAACGGCGCCAAGTCCAGGCCGTCCTTTTGAGAGCGCTTGAGCCAAGGCATCGTTTTGAACCAACTCGGCTCTGGAGGTGTTGACAAAGAGAGAGGTTTTTTTCATGAGCGCCAAATCACTGGCCTTGACAATGCCTCGGGTCTCGTCAGTGAGCCTTAAGTGAATGCTCAAGACGTCCACATGTTCAAAGAAAGAGGCTTTGCTGCTCGCGGCGATGAAACCATCTTCAACGGCTTTTTTCCTAGAGGCATCGCTGCCCCAGACCATCACCTGCATGCCAAATGCTTTTGCGTATTGACTGACCATTTGACCGATTTTTCCGTAGCCCCAAATGCCCATGGTTTTGCCATGCATGACGGTACCTAAGCCAAAATGACTGGGGTGACTTGAGGATTTAAGGCCAGACTGTTGCCAAACACCGTGTTTAAGGTTGCTGATGTACTGGGGCAATCTCCTGCTCGCTGCCAAGACCAAGGCCCAGGTCATTTCTGCCGGCGCAATGGGCGAGCCGTGGCCTTCTGAGACCACGACGCCGCGATCCGTGCAGGCTTTCAAATCAAGGTGGGAGCTGATCTTGCCGGTTTGGGAGATCATCTTGAGCTTGGGGAGTTTTTCCAAAAGCGCTTTGGTAATTTGTGTACGCTCTCGAATGAGCACCAAGATTTCAGCGTCTTTGAGACGCACACTCAATTGGCCCAGACCTTTGACCGTGTTGGTGTAAACCTTGGTCGGATACTTTTCTAATTTTTTGGCGCACTCGAGTTTGCGAACGACATCTTGGTAATCATCAATGACAACGATATTCATTTCTAGCCTTTGGACACGTCTATCTGAACGATGGATAAAGCGCGTCCTTGAAGGCATGGTGTGCGGCAAGGCGATCACGCTGTTTGATGGGTTCAAGGAGAAGTCCAATGATCGAATCCAGTGTGAAGGCCTTAGAAAAAAAAGATTTTTAAGACTTCACTCAAGGCCCTAGGCTTCTCCAAGCAGGTTTGAGTGGTCTATTTTGCACGTTTTTTGTGACGGAGATTTAAAAAGATGTTTTATTTTCCAACATCACCAGCCTATCGAGCTCAGCGCAGACGTCTTTCATGGTGCCGGAGATGAGCATGCGGCCACTGGATTTTTTTGCGCTGGGGTGATCCAAGATCCTTGAAACTCGCAAAGGTTTTTTACGTTCAGTTTTTGGACCCACCAAAATCGGGTCCCTCGTATGAGCGATGAGCTCGCTTGCGGTGGTGGGCTCACTCCTTAAAAACTCAGGGTCTTTGACGCGCGTGATTTTGGTATCTACTGCAGAGGTGGTGAACAATCGAAAGAGGCTTAAAAGAGCGATGGACATGGTGAACTCCTTACATTAACATCGTGTTTCTGATCAAGCCCACAGCCAAGCCTTCTATTTCAAAGGGCTCGCCGGGTTCAACAATGATCGTTTGAAAGTCTGCGTTTTCAGCATGAAGTTCGATGCAACCATCGACTTTCTTGAACCGTTTCACAGTGACCTCTTCGCCAATGCGAGCAACCACAATTTGGCCATTTTTTGCATCTTTGGTCGCTTTGACGGCCAATAGGTCACCATCCATGATGCCCACATCTCGCATGGACATGCCGCGCACCTTGAGCAAATAGTCGGGTTTTTTATTGAACAAACTTTGCTCGACATAGTAGGTTTGATCAATGTGCTCTTGGGCCAAAATGGGAGATCCTGCAGCCACTCGCCCAATCAATGGAAGACACAACTGCGCCAAGCTCTCAAGGGGCAACATCGCTTGTTCATACCGAGAAGATTGAAGACTTTGCAGGGTGGAGGACTTTAAGCGTATGCCGCGAGAGGTTCCGCTCACGAGTTCGATCACGCCCTTCTTGGCCAAGGCTTTGAGGTGATCCTCCGCGGCATTGGCGGATTTGAATCCGAGTTGATCGGCAATTTCTGCTCGGGTTGGGGGAGAACCCGTGGTTGCGATTTTGTTCTTAATCAGATCTAAAATCTCTTGCTGACGATCTGTCAGTTTGTACGTGTTATCCATAAATACCTCCAAGAAGATGTATGATGAAAAAATGGAAAAAATCTGTTTTTATGTACAGTAACTGTATTTTTAATCAGTTTATTTAAAAAATCAAGCCATGTCTGCGTCTTTTTCTAAAAATGTTGTTGTTTTGGGCACAGGTGGCACCATTGCAGGCCTGATTTCAGATCAAAACAAGGAAAAAGGCTACGTGGCCGCTCAAGTCAGTGTGAGCACCTTGATGGCGCATACCCACTTGAGTGCGCTCTTGGATCCTCTAAATTGGACTTTTCAAACCGAGCAGGTCGCTCAAATTGACAGCAAAGACATGGAGAGGTCGATTTGGCATGCCTTGTGTTCAAGGTGTTTGATGCATCTCAATGACCGCCAAGTCTCGGCCTTGGTGATCACACACGGCACAGACACCTTGGCAGAAACAGCATACTTGCTCTATAGGCTATTTGGGCAAGCCTCTAAGCCCCTGGTGATCACGGGCGCCATGAGAGCTCAAAATGACCCGCAAACCGATGGTCCAAAGAACTTGAAAGATGCGGTTGACTGCGCTGTTCGTGTGTCGCAGGCGGGTTTGGGGGGCGTCATGGTTGTATTTGATGGCCTGGTTCACGATCCAGTGAGAGTTAAAAAGCTCAGTGCTCAATCTTTGAATGCCTTTCATTCCTTTGAGGGCGATGCAGTGAGGGATCAAATTGCCCCAGTGCGTTTGCTCAGTCACCAACTCAAGCCCGCACCCTTTGAGCCCATGCCGGACCCCATGGCCTGGAACGCCTGGACCTTTGATCCCAAGGTGTCGCCTCAAACGTGGCCACACATTGAACTATTGACTTGCCATGCCGATATGGGGAGCGATCTTTTTTTGGATTATTTGATTGATCTCAAATCCCATCACCCTCCTAGCCCTCAGACTGCTTTTTTAAGGGGCTTGGTTTTATCGGGCTTGGGCAGTGGAACTTGGCCCAAGGTTTTAGAGGCGAAACTCAAGCGTTTGCTGGACTTAGGCGTTTGGGTGGTCTTGTGTTCACAAGTTCCTTGGGGACAAAATCAGCCTGCAAACGGCGCACTGTTGTCTCATGCGCACTTTGCTTACACAACATTGGATCCAAGCAAGGCGAGAATTGCTTTGATGCTGCATTTAATGGACCCTTGAGGAAGTTTCAATCCAGCACCCCCAAGCGTCAAAGGGACCTGGCTTTTTGAACGAAAACGAAAAGACCTCTTGTCAAGAGGCAAGCGCTTTGAGGGCGCGTTGTTTGATTTCTTCCACTGAACCCAGTCCACTGATGGCCCTGTAGTGAGGGGCCTGTTCGGTATTGTTTTTTGCCCAGTTTGAGTAGTACTCGACCAAGGGTTTGGTTTGCGCTGAGTAGACCTCTAAACGATTTTTGACGGTTTCTTGCCTGTCATCTACTCTTTGAATCAAGGGCTCTCCCGTTACATCGTCACAATCTGCCATCTTGGGTGGATTAAAGCTCAAATGATAGGTGCGCCCACTTGCCATGTGCACGCGCCGTCCACTCATGCGCTCAATGATGGCATCAAAGGGCACATCAATTTCAAGCACATAGTCCAAATGAACTTGAGCGGCCTTCATGGCATCGGCTTGGGGCAATGTTCTTGGAAAGCCATCAAACAAAAACCCCTTGGCGCAATCAGCTTCTTTGATTCTTTCTTTTACCAATCCGATGATGATTTCATCACTGACCAAGGCTCCCGAATCCATTACCGCTTTGGCCTGCAGGCCAAGCGGTGTGCCAGCCTTTACCGCGGCTCTGAGCATGTCGCCCGTTGATATTTGGGGAATACCAAATTTTTCACAAATAAAAATCGCTTGTGTACCTTTACCTGCTCCAGGTGGGCCAAGAAGTATGAGTCTCATTCATGTCTTTCATTTATTTTTTGGAGAATGCCGGGACTTTTTAAAGTTCCACAAAACGGTCTCAGTCAGCAAAGAGGGGCGAAGGCATTTTAGAAAGCTCTTAGGTTGCACAGCCTACTGACATGATTTATTTTAATGGATTTGTAACAAAAAACTGACGAACTCGCTCTAAATCTTCTGGCGTATCCACCCCCGCATGGCAAGCCAAAGGCGTTACATGCACCGCAATGTCAAAGCCGTGCCACAGGACCCTTAGTTGCTCCAAGGCCTCAATGCGCTCCAAGGGGCTTGCCTGCAGCTTTGGAAAGCTTTTTAAAAACCCTGCTTTGTAAGAATAAATGCCAATGTGGCGCAAAGCCGAGATGCTCTGAAGGAAGGCTTTGGGGTGAACGATCTGCGCCCAGTTGGGTGTATCGCGGCTAAAGGGCAGGGCTGAACGAGAAAAGTAATGGGCCAGGTTTTGTTTGTTCAAGACGACTTTGACCACATTGGGGTTTAAAAAATCCTCCATGCGCTCTATGGGGTGAGCAACTGTGCCCATGGGACAGTGGTCATGGTGCACCAAAAGACGTGCGACTTGGTCAATCAGCTCGGGTTCAATCAAGGGCTCATCGCCTTGAACATTGACCACAATGTGCTCATCTGGCAAACCAAGCAATTCGCAGCATTGGGCCAATCGATCGCTGCCTGAGGGGTGGTCTTTGTCGGTCATCAAGACATGGAGGTCATGCGATTGGCAGACTTTGAAGATACGCGCGTCGTCCGTGGCCACCACGACGCGCGAGGCCTTGCTCAGCAGTGCCCTGTGTGCCACCCGAACAATCATGGGCAAGCCCGCGATGTCGGCCAAGGGCTTTTCAGCTAAGCGGCTAGAGGCAAGCCTAGCTGGGATGAGGACGGTGTAGTCCGTTGCATGGTCTGTCATGTTCGCGTCTAGCTCAACGCTCGCACTCTTCTTGGCTCAAGACGCGAGCTTGAACCTCCAACATGATGGGCATGCCGTCTTTGATCGGGTAAGCGAGTTTGGCAGACTTTGAGATCAGTTCCTGTTTGTTGGCAGACAACTCCAGGGGCCCCTTGGTGACGGGGCACACAAGCAGCTCGAGAAGTTTGGTGTCGATGGTTTGAGCATTCATCTGTTGATCATATCCGTATTCGTCGCATTTGAAAACGCCCGTTTCTTTTGCATGACCCTTGACAAGGCTTGGTCCAATTCGTCTAAAAACTCTTTGGGTAAACTTATTCGCAAAGCCACCGCGTAAGCCTGTGGGCAGATCGTCCATAATTTCACGGCATCTTTTTCAGTGCACAGAATTTTGGTGTTGGGATGACGGGTGATTTGCAATTTTTTTAGCACATCTTGGTACTCCTGCAGCTTGGCGTGGTCAGACAGGGCAACACATTGATCCAATTCAAGCCCCAAGTCTTTGAGCATCATGAAAAACAAGTCCGGTTGCCCCACGCCCGCCAAGGCAATGAGCTTTTCAGTGGGGTGGGTTTGAAGTTGATCAAGTTTGACCCGCAGGCCTATGGCATTGTGGGCTTCTTTGGCCAGGCTTCTTTGGCAAGCGAACCCGCTTATTTGGGGTTGATCACCCGTGTTCATGACCCATTGATAAGGCGCCGATTGACTGGGGTGCAAGCCCGCGATTCTGGGCCAAACCTCTCTCAATGGTCCGGCAGGCAGGGTCCATCCATTCCCTAAGCCACGGTTGTCAAAGACACAGAGCGTCATCTCAGGCGCCAAGGAGTTGTTTTGCAAGCCATCGTCGCTGATGATCAGTTGCACCTCAGGGTGCAATTGCAGCAAGTGCTTGGCGGCAAGATGGCGGTTCAAGCCCACGCAAACGGGCACGCCCGTGCGCTGAAAAATCAAAAGAGGCTCGTCACCAACCTCTGAGGCTTGGTCTTGAGGGCTAAGCAATCGGGGCGTTTGAGAAGGGTTTGGGCCTTGGGTTGCATAAGCTTTGGAGATGACGCCAAGCTGGAGTCCTTGATTTTTAAAGTGATCGATGATGGCCATGACCAAGGGTGTTTTGCCAACGCCTCCGACATACACATTGCCCACCACAAGCAAGGCAACGGGCAAGATTTCAATGTGGTGGGGCCCGCGCCAAAGCGCATTGACTCGCAAGGCAAACCAAACCAGCTTTGACATGGGCCACAAAAGTGGCGCAAACAGCCACGCCAAGCGTGAACCTTTGAGCCAAGAAAGCTCAAGGGCACGGATCAAGAATTGGGTGAGCTTCTTCACAGCAAGGCGTTGGACCGGGTTGAATTGAATTGACTTGACTTGACTTGGGGCCACAAAGGGGGCGCCAAGCTTTAACGCTTGGCCGAACCCAATTGTGCCGGAGCGTCGGTTGCAAAAGCAATGTTGTTGAGCTGGTTCTTTTGCGCTGCGCTCAAGGCTTGGATCACAAATTGGTGAGGCGTTTGAGCATCTGCATAGATCACCACCAGGGGCAGCTCAATGCCAGTGGCGGCACTTAAAAGGGCGTCTTCAAGTTCTTTTGCATTGAGCCCTCTCGCGCCCGCCTCTGAGGCGGTGTTGCCGTTGGATGAAAGCGCCTCGTTGTTGTCGCGCCCTTGCACAAAGAAGCGCCCGTTTGAAGTGATTTGAATGGAAATTTCTTGGGACTTGCTAGGCGCATTTTGCGTTTGACCCTTGGGCAAGCTGATGTTGAGCTGGGCATTTTTGCTTAAGCTTGTGGTGAGCATGAGAAAAATCAAGATCACCAAAAGCACATCGATGAAAGGAATCAGATTGATCTCTGGTTCGGGTGTTTTATGGGATTGAAATTTCATCTTATGGGTGCTAGCTCGGTTCGGTCCAAGGGGGAGAAAGTGTGCTGCTCAAACATCAAGACAAGGTGGCCCTTAGTGCGAGGCCTCGATTTGAAGACGCGCCAACAACAGCCTCTCGCTTGCCACCTCAAGTTGAACAACGAAGCCGTCCACTTTTGAGCGAAACGCTCTCCAAGCGATCAAGGAAGGAATCGCAATGACCAAACCCATCGCGGTATTGTAGAGGGCCATAGAAATCCCAAGGCCCAGATCCGCGGGTAGAGCGGAGGACGTGGACTGGGAGGCAAAAATCTCAATCATGCCAATGACTGTCCCAAGAAGACCCAACAAAGGTGAAGCGGAGGCAAGGGTGGCCAAGCTGGAGAGGTGCTTCTCGAGTTGGGCCGCAATCTCTTTGCCTTTGCTCTCGAGTTGAAAGCCAAGGCTGCGTTCAAAATTCAAATCTTGAGGGTTTTTTTGCAGTGCCAAACCTTCAACAATGAGTTGACCTAAAAAGGATTGGGTCTTTAAATTTTCAATTTCATTGATGCTCAAGGGGCGATTTTGAATTTGTTCTAAAACGTCATCGAGCAGCTCTGCAGGCGCAATCTTTTTGGCCTGAAGATTCACGGCCCGCTCTATGATGATGGCCAAAGCCAAAACGGAACACAACAAAAGAGGCCAAATGGGCCAACCGGCCGCTTGAATGATGGACAGCAAAGAGACTTCTCCAAAAAAGTGTAGGCAAGCATTGAAATCGGGCCCCAATGAGCCATCAACTCTTGGTATTATCCATCAGCCAAGGATCTTCACAAATACCGTGGACAACTTTGTGGATAACTTTGCTTTTTATCGAAAAATGTGAGCAAACACGTGGCGTTCCACGCAACGGTTATAATTTGAGCACAAAAAATCCTTTGTAAATCAAAGACTTACAATGAATCTCCTTGATTTTTGAGGGTTTTGTCTTCAAAACGTGAATGCATACTTTAAGTCGCTTAACAGTTAACAAGATACCATTGTAAAACCGCATGGATACTCGATCTCAGTTTGAAGACCCAAGAAACACGCCAAGAATTTGGCCAGTTGGTGAGTTATGCGTTCTCATTGCAGACGTTCTTCACGCCAAATTCAATCCCATTCAGGTCCAGGGCGAGGTTTCAAGCTTTGCACGCGCGAGCAGCGGGCATTGTTACTTCAATCTCAAGGATGAAACAGGTCAATTGCGCTGCGCCATGTTCAAACGTGCGGCCTCGCAGTTGGAGCGTCCGCTCAAAGATGGGGACTTGATCACAGCCAAAGGCAATTTAGGGGTTTACGCGGGCAGGGGTGACCTTCAACTCATTGTTGAATCCGTCCAAAGATCTGGACAAGGCAATTTGTTTGAGGAGTTCTTAAAGATCAAGGCCAAGCTCATGGCCGAGGGGCTTTTCGAGCTTGATCGAAAAAGGCCGATTGCTCTAAGGCCCAAGGGCATTGGGGTGGTCACTTCCCTGGGCGCTGCAGCTTTTCAAGACGTGTTGACGGCCTTGAGGCGTCGGGTGCCTCACATACCGGTCATCATCGCGCCGTCTTTGGTCCAAGGGCAAGAGGCGCCTAGAAGCATTGCTCAAGCGCTTAGAAGCTTGTATGTGCGAGACGATATCGATGTCATTTTGCTCGTGCGAGGTGGTGGATCGATGGAGGACCTTTGGTGCTTTAACGACGAACGACTCGCAAGACTCGTCTGTGAAAGCCCCATGCCACTGATCAGTGGTGTTGGGCACGAGACGGACTTTACCATTGTCGACTTTTGTGCCGATCTCAGAGCTGCAACCCCCACCGCCGCTGCCGAATTGTGCGCAACTCCCAACGAACAGCTAAGAGCAGAGACGAGTGCCTTTGCGCTCCTGATCTCTCGGCTCATGATTGCCAGACTTGACAAGGACGCACAGCGCTTGGACGCCCTTCAGTTAAGGCTTGGGCGCCCCTCTTTGTACATGTCCAAAGAGCGCTCCAGACTCGAGCTGCTCGAGCAAAAGCTCACCCCCAGTTTGACGCGAGCGCATGATCGTGCACAAGCCAAACTCTCCATGTTGGCGCAAAGATTGGTGCCCAGTTTGAATTTGGCCCAAGAGAGAGCTCAGGTCAGCCTCAAGCGGCTTGAAGTGCGGCTCCTTGGGCTCAAGGACCATCAGCTTAAAAGCCACGACGATGCCCTTCAAAGAGCGCAATTGCGGCTGCAATTGTTGGATCCTTCATTGGTGCTTCAAAGGGGCTTTGCTTGGCTTTGTGATGAGGCAGGGGTGCCCGTCACGCGTCGCTCAGCGGTGGGTGTTGGACAAGAGCTGAGCGCACAGCTCAGTGATGGCACTTTGCAGCTCAAGGTTTTGGGCAAGTAAGGGTTTAGCAGCGGGCAAGTTTTAAGCGGAACTGTTTTTCGTTTAAAATCGCTTTTTTTTAAAATTCACTCAAATTTTTCAACACGATAAGAAGGAACTTATGGAACATCAGCTGCCCGCTTTGCCCTACGCCATGGATGCTTTGGCCCCACATTACTCCAAGGAAACGCTAGAGTTTCACCATGGAAAGCACCACAACGCTTATGTGGTCAACTTGAACAATCTTCAAAAAGGCACCGAATTTGAGAGCATGTCTCTGGAAGAGATCATTAAAAAATCAAGTGCTGGTGTCTACAACAATGCCGCTCAAATTTGGAACCACACGTTTTTTTGGCACTGCATGAAGCCCAATGGCGGTGGCGAGCCTCAGGGTGCACTTTTGAGCGCGATCAACGCCAAATGGGGTACGTTTGCGGCGTTCAAGGAAGCGTTTGTCAAATCTGCGGTGGGCAATTTCGGCTCCGGTTGGACATGGTTGGTTAAAAAGGCCGATGGCTCTCTTGATATCGTCAACACAGGTGCTGCAGGTACGCCTCTCACAACGACAGACAAGGCCTTGTTGACGGTTGACGTGTGGGAGCATGCCTACTACATTGACTACCGCAATATGCGTCCCAAATTTATTGAAACGTATTTGGAGCATTTGGTCAATTGGGACTTTGTGCAAGCCAATTACGCCTAAAAAAACGCCTTTGCGTGATCCCTTCATCACTTCGTGGGATCACGGTCAAAAGAACCACGGCTGCATCCATTTGAACTGACCCAACAAAGTTGGACAGTTTTTGGTGGCTGTGGTTTTTTTTATGGTGATTTGAACAGTGCGCTGCCTAGTTTAAAGCCTGCTTGAATGCTCTTTTTGTTAAACCAGCCTTGATGCATCTCCAATACAAAGCGCACGGGCTTGGCCGAGCAATGGCCCTCAAGGCTTAGGGGCTTCATGTCCACAATGTTGACAATGCTGCCATCATCGGCGATGAAAGCCGCACTCAGAGGCAAGAGCGTGTTTTTCATCCAAAAGCATTGTTGAGCGGATTGCTCAAAAACGAAGATCATGCCCTCATGCTGCGGCATGTCTTTTCTAAACATCAAACCCACCGATCTTTGCTCGGGACTCAGGGCCACTTGGGCATCAATTTGAAAGAAGCCGGCTTGGATCTTGATGCGTTGAAGATTCAATTGGGGGCCCTCTTGTGCCCAGGAGCTTGAGAGGCAAAGAAGGCTTACCCAAGAAAGCAGGCACAATCTCAACCACACAGACAAGGGTGGAAAGGGTTCATGTTCACAAAGAGGCAAGCAAGTGTTTGGCATTGAAGGGGTGGTCATGAAGTCGATGGATGGAGTTGGTCTGTGACCTCTCATCTTGAGGTGAGTGATCATACCTTGAGCTTTAGAGAAGTACAAAATACCAAGGCTTCTAAAGTCTGGCCCAGCAAGTGACTGAGTGAGTGACTGAGTGGGTGGGTGGATTCTTTTCTGGGGATGAACGCTCAAGACAAGGGCGCTTAGGTGTTGTGTTTATGTGGTGACTTTTTTATCCTTCTATGCTTGTTAGAATCAAGAGGCAAGTTGTCACGCACATTGTTTCTCGCCAAAGCCTTTATTCTTTGCAGCTCACCGTTGGAGTTATTCCATGTACAAACACGTCCAGATCCCAAGCCAGGGAGCAAAAATCACCGTCAAGGCCGACTTTTCATTGAATGTGCCTGATCAACCGATTATTCCTTTCATTCAAGGTGATGGAACAGGCTTGGATATCACCCCCGTGATGATCAAAGTGGTCGATGCCGCCGTACAAAAGGCCTATGGCGGCTCCAAAAAAATTCATTGGATGGAGATCTTTGCTGGGGACAAGGCTGCGCAGTTGTATGGCGCTGATGTCTTGTTGCCCCCAGAGACTTTGGAGATCATGCGCGACTATGTGATCTCGATCAAGGGCCCTTTGAGTGCACCTGTGGCTGGGGGCATTCGCTCTTTGAACGTGGCTTTGAGGCAGGAGTTGGACTTGTTTGTCTGTTTGCGCCCCGTTCAATACTTCAGTGGCGTGCCCTCTCCTTTGAGAGAGCCTGAGAAAACCAACATGGTGATTTTTCGCGAAAATTCCGAAGACATTTATGCGGGAATTGAGTACGAGGCAGAAAGTGAAAATGCCAAGAAGTTGATTGACTTTTTGATCAACGATTTGGGCGTGAAAAAGATGCGTTTTCCAAACACCTCTGGCATTGGGATCAAGCCAGTCTCCAAAGAGGGGACAGAGCGCTTGCTCCGAAAGGCGATTCAATACGCCATTGACCACGACAAGCCCAGTGTGACCATGGTGCACAAGGGCAACATCATGAAATACACGGAGGGCGCATTTCGTGACTGGGGTTATGGCTTGGCGCAAAAAGAGTTTGGCGCAGAAATGATAGACGGGGGCCCTTGGTACAAATTCAAGAGTCCCAAGAGCGGCAAGGACATCATTATCAAAGATGTGGTCACGGACACCTTTTTGCAGCAAATTCTTCTGCGACCTGTGGAGTACAGCGTGATAGCGACCTTGAATTTAACGGGGGACTACATCTCAGACGCGCTTGCAGCGCACGTGGGCGGCACCGGTATTGCGCCAGGCGCCAACCTTTCAGACTCTGTGGCCTGCTTTGAGGCCACCCATGGGACTGCGCCTAAATACGCGGGCAAAGATTATGTCAATCCGGGCTCCTCCATCTTGGCTGCCGAGATGATGCTTAGGCACATGGGCTGGGCCCAGGCCTCGGACTTGATCCTCAAAGCCATGCAACAAGCCATTTTAAATAAGCGCGTGACCTATGACTTTGCCAGGCTCATGGACGGCGCGGTCCAGGTGAGTTGCTCTGGGTTTGGGCGGGTTTTGATCGATTTGATGTAAGTCCGTGCCCTTAAGGTGCTTGAAGTCGCTCCAAAAAGTCGCCTATGACGTTGCCAGTAAACTCGCCCCCCAAAGTCGCCAAGTAAGCCGTCTCCCACGCCGCCAAGTTCTGCGCTCCCAAGTGGCTGGCGCGCGCAGGCCTAGCGCTCGAGCATGGCCCTTCTTGGGAAGATAAATTTTTCCAAGCGCATTGTTTTTTAAGCATTTCGCCCCATCTAAAGCTTAGGTGTGTGGCCAAGCGGTTCATTTTTTGCGGGCTTGGTAATTGTTTAAATGACAATTGTCAATAGGCATTGGGCGCAAGAAAAAAGTGTCTTTTTACAGATTTGACCCGCTTAGAGTGTGAACTTGGATTTAAACTTGAGGCCAAGGAGACTTGACAGTGGGGGTGTGGAGAATGGGATTTGTAAATTTTTTGCAACAGATAGCACCTGTGCCCGTAGGCTTATGTTGTGACCTATAGAATGCAAGCTATGGCTACAAAAATACCAAATCCAAAAATCCAGCCCCCGGATGGCGATGACGGCAATTCCGTGGTCTTGGAGAGGCGGACGCAAAAGACCCAACCACCGCAGATGTTCCAGGTGCTGATGCTCAATGATGACTTCACGCCCATGGAGTTTGTGGTCATGGTCTTGCAAGAATTTTTTAGTAAAGACCGTGAGACGGCCACCCAAATTATGTTAAAAATCCATTTGGATGGCAAAGGCGTTTGTGGCGTGTACAGCAAGGATGTGGCAGCCACCAAAGTGGACCAAGTCTTGGATGCAGCCACCAAGCAAGGACACCCTTTGCAGTGTGTGAGTGAGCCCATTTAGTGGATTTGAATGAGACAGTGTGAATAGAAGTTTTTAATTTTTGCAAGCGTAAAGGAACTAGAAATGATTGCCCAAGAACTAGAAGTGAGCTTGCACATGGCCTTCGTTGAGGCTCGGCAACAGCGCCACGAATTCATCACGGTTGAGCACTTGTTGCTGGCCCTTTTGGACAACCCCTCTGCTGCTGAGGTGTTGAGAGCTTGTTCGGCCAATTTGGATGATCTTCGCAAGTCTTTGAGCAACTTTATCAAAGACAACACGCCTCAGGTATCGGGCACCGAGGAAGTCGATACCCAGCCCACTTTGGGTTTTCAGCGGGTCATCCAGCGCGCCATCATGCATGTTCAATCCACGGGCAACGGTAAAAAAGAAGTCACTGGCGCCAATGTGCTTGTGGCCATTTTTGGAGAGAAGGACTCGCATGCGGTCTACTATTTGCACCAGCAAGGGGTCACTCGCTTGGATGTGGTGAACTTCATTGCCCATGGCATCAAAAAGACCGATCCACCGGAGCCGGCAAAACCGCAAGAGGCAACGCCTTCTGAATCTGATGACGGGGGCGAAAAGAATGAGAAGGCTTCGGCCTTGGAGCAGTTCACTCAAAACCTCAACCAATTGGCCAAGGATGGTAAAATTGATCCCTTGATTGGCCGTGAGTTTGAGGTCGAGCGCGTCATACAAATTCTTTGCAGACGACGCAAAAACAACCCTCTTCTTGTGGGCGAGGCGGGTGTGGGTAAGACAGCGATTGCTGAAGGCTTGGCTTGGCGCATCACGCAAAAGGATGTTCCGGAGATTTTGGCCGACTCACAGGTTTACTCCTTGGACATGGGGGCCTTGCTGGCCGGCACCAAGTACCGCGGAGACTTTGAGCAACGTTTAAAAGGCGTGTTGAAGTCGCTCAAAGATCGTCCCAATGCGGTGTTGTTCATTGATGAAATCCACACCTTGATTGGCGCGGGTGCCGCCTCTGGGGGGACATTGGATGCCTCCAACTTGTTAAAACCCGCCTTGAGTTCGGGTCAACTCAAATGCATCGGTGCAACCACCTTCACAGAGTACAGGGGCATCTTTGAAAAAGATGCAGCGCTCTCCAGACGCTTTCAAAAGATCGACGTGGTCGAGCCAAGCATTGAGCAAACGGTGGACATCTTAAAGGGCTTGAAGTCGCGATTTGAAGAGCATCACAACGTCAAGTACGCGGTGGCGGCGCTGCAAGCCGCTGCGGAGCTCAGTGCCAAGTACATCAACGATCGTCATTTGCCTGACAAAGCCATTGACGTCATTGACGAAGCGGGTGCTGCGCAAAGAATCTTGCCTGTCTCCAAGAGAAAGAAAACCATCAGCAAAACAGAGATCGAAGACATTGTGGCCAAAATTGCGCGCATTCCGCCTGCCAATGTGTCCAATGACGATCGCGGCAAGTTGCAAACGCTAGAGCGCGATTTAAAGAGCGTGGTCTTTGGTCAAGATAAAGCGCTTGAGGTCTTGGCCTCTGCTGTCAAGATGGCCCGCTCCGGTCTTGGCAAGTCAGACAAGCCCATTGGCGCCTTTTTATTCAGTGGACCCACAGGTGTAGGCAAAACAGAAGCGGCCAAGCAACTCGCCTACATCATGGGTATTGAGCTGATTCGTTTTGACATGTCTGAATACATGGAACGCCACGCTGTCTCTCGCATGATTGGAGCGCCTCCGGGCTACGTGGGCTTTGATCAAGGTGGATTGCTTACCGAGGCCGTCACCAAAAAGCCCCATTGCGTGCTCTTGCTGGACGAGATCGAGAAGGCGCACCCGGATATTTTCAATGTGCTTTTACAGGTCATGGACCACGGCACTTTGACTGACAACAATGGACGCAAAGCGGACTTTAGAAATGTCATTGTCATCATGACCACCAATGCGGGCGCTGAGACGATGAACAAGTCCACCATTGGTTTTACCACCAACCGCGAAGCTGGCGACGAGATGGTCGATATCAAGCGCATCTTCACGCCTGAGTTTAGAAACCGCTTGGACGCGATTGTGAGCTTTAAGTCTTTGGATGAGCAAATCATCATCCGAGTGGTGGACAAGTTCTTGTTGCAGTTAGAGACCCAGTTGGCGGAGAAACGTGTTGAAGTGACCTTCACCGACAAGCTCAGACAGCATTTGGCCAAGAAAGGCTTTGACCCTCTGATGGGTGCCAGACCCATGCAGCGCTTGATTCAAGACACCATCCGGCGTGCTTTGGCCGACGAGTTGCTGTTTGGCCGCTTGATAGACGGGGGGCGTTTGAATGTGGACTTGGATGACAAGTCGGAGGTCTTGCTCGACATCACCCCCTTGCCAAAGAAGGATTCCAGAGCCACCAAGTCAGAGCCTACCGAGCCTGAGGAAGCCCAAGCAAGCTAGGCCTTAGCCTCGCGGTCATGGTAAAAAGTACAGTCATTGGCTTGAGTGAACGAGGGGGGGTGTCTTATTGAGCCTGAAGGCGAGAACCGCCCCTTTTTTTTGAAAAAGCCTATGCAGCTTGGGTTCTCCTGGGTTGCTGCCAAGTGCCGTACCCCTTGGCCAAGAGCTCACCTGAACTTGACTCATCCGCCTGCCTGAGCGCTGTGCGTGTTGGCCTAGCGCGGGCTAACCCCCCCTCATTGAAAGCGCGATACTGACCCAGCATGGGTTTAAAATGGCCGTTTTGAATCAAATCACTAGGAATCAACGTGGCTGGACATAGCAAATGGGCGAATATTCAACACCGCAAGGGTCGCCAAGACGAAAAGCGCGGCAAGGTCTGGACCCGGGTGATTCGCGAGATCATGGTCTCGGCGCGTGCGGGCGGCGCAGACCTAGCGACCAACCCCAGACTTCGACTTGCAGTGGAGAAGGCCAAGGCGGCCAACATGCCTGCAGACACCATCAAACGAAACATTGACAAAGCCACGGGTCAACTCGAAGGGGTCAATTACGAGGAGATCCGCTACGAGGGCTACGGCATTGCGGGTGCGGCGATCATTGTCGACACCATGACCGATAACAAGGTGAGAACGGTGGCTGAGGTGCGTCACGCCTTTAGCAAGCACGGTGGCAATTTGGGCACCGAGGGCTCGGTCTCCTTTCAATTCAAGCATTGCGGCCTCTTGCTGTTTGCGCCCGGTACCTCGGAAGATCAGGTCATGGAGTGCGCCCTTGAGGCTGGGGCGGAGGATGTCATTGCGGCGGAGGACGGGGTGATTGAGGTGATCACTTCTGTGCAAGACTTTGAAGCGATCAAGGCTGCGTTGCTGGCCAAAGGTTTGAACCCAGAGCTTGCCGAAGTCACGCTTCGTGCCGAAAACTCGGTCTCCTTGAGTGCGGACGATCAGATCAAAATGCAAAAGATTTTGGATGCACTTGAAGACCTTGACGATATCCAAGAGGTCTATCACAACGCAGAAATGTAAGACATGAAAATCTTGGTCATTGGTTCAGGCGGGCGAGAACACGCGTTGGCTTGGAAGTTGGCTCAGTCCAAGCGTGTTCAATGCGTGTATGTGGCCCCAGGCAATGGGGGCACGGCGTGTGATGCGAGGCTGCAAAATGTGCCAATCACGGACCTTATCGCCTTGTGCGATTGGGCTCAAAGCGAGGGGATTGCCTTGACGGTGGTCGGACCTGAGGGGCCGTTGTCCTCTGGGGTGGTCGACTTGTTCAGGTCTCGCTCCATGAGGATTGTGGGGCCGAGCAAAGACGCCGCTCAACTCGAGAGCTCCAAAGCGTTTTCCAAGGCCTTCATGCAGCGCCATGGCATTCCAACTGCAGCGTTTGAGA
Source organism: Comamonadaceae bacterium (assembly GCA_947475685.1). GTDB lineage: Bacteria > Pseudomonadota > Gammaproteobacteria > Burkholderiales > Burkholderiaceae_C > Limnohabitans. The sequence goes on from CANJNC010000013.1 coordinate 71,149, forward strand.
CCTTCAGCGATGTAAGTCTCGCCCACGCCTATGTGGCTCAACACGGCGCACCCATTGTGATCAAGGCCGACGGCTTGGCCGCAGGCAAGGGCGTGGTCGTTGCGATGACCCTGGCGCATGCTCACGAGGCCATTGACTGGATGCTCCTAAGTGACACGGCTGGGGTTGTTCACAACAAAGGGGGGGCGAGGGTGGTGATTGAAGAGTTTTTGGAGGGCCAAGAGGCAAGCTTCATGGTCTTGTGCAATGGCTTGTCTGCTTTGCCTTTGGCCACCTCTCAAGACCACAAACGGTTGCTCGACCAAGATCAGGGGCCCAACACGGGGGGCATGGGAGCGTACTCACCCGCTCCCGTTGTGACGCCTGAGATCCATGCCAAAGTCTTGCGCGAGATCATTCGACCCACCCTTGAAGGCATGATGAAAGAGGGCATGCCCTTTACTGGATTTTTATACGCGGGCTTGATGATTTCTTCAAGCGGTGAGGTCAAGACCTTGGAGTTCAACACCAGGCTTGGGGACCCTGAGACGCAACCGATCATGATGCGTTTGAAAAACGATTGGGTCGATGTGTTGTGGGCCAGTACCGAGCCTAGCGTTCACTCAGATGCAAGCTCGCGTGCGATCCATCCCTTGGACCGCATGGATCTTCAATGGGACAGACGGGTCGCCTTGGGCGTGGTTTTGGCCTCCCATGGCTACCCCCAAAAGGTGAGAACGGGAGACTTGATTGAGAGTTTGCCCAAAGAAAGCGAGGACTGCGTGGTCTTTCATGCGGGAACGTCTTATGCACCATCCCAATGGAAAACCACCGGTGGGCGGGTCCTTTGCGTGAGTGCTTTGGGAGACACCCTCACTCAAGCGCAGCAATTGGCCTATGAGACCATCAAGCACATTCAGTTTGGAGGCATGCAATACCGCAGCGACATTGGTTGGCGAGCCAAAAGGGAGACTTGATTGACCAAGGCCGTGAATGAGGACGATGGCTTTGAGCCACTGAACGATTACCCAGCGCTTGAACGTGTTTTTTTTCCAAAAACACAGCGCACCTGGGCCCATGGGGTCTTGAGACTCTTGGGTTGGCGATTGGAGTTCAATGGCATGCCTGGACCCTGGGGTGTGGCGGTGGTGTATCCACATACAAGCAATTGGGATTTTCCGATTGCCATGTTGGCCAAATGGGCGATTGGAGTCCAAGCGCGGTTCATGGCCAAAGATACCTTGTTCAAATGGCCTGTCTTTGGCGCTTGGCTGAGCGCCTTGGGTGGCATGGCCATTGATCGCTCCCAGACCCAAGGGGTGGTGGGTCAAATGATTGAGCATTTTGCCGCGTGCAAGGCCAGTGGCGAGATGTTTTGGCTGGGCGTTGCGCCTGAGGGCACCAGAAAATACCAAACCGGTTGGAAAACCGGTTTTTACCACATTGCCCATCAAAGCGATGTGCCTCTTTTATTGGTCCGCTTTGACCATGGTCGCAAAGTGATTGGCGTGGATCAGTGCATCCGGTTGAGCGGGGACATGGACGCTGATTTTTTAAGAATGGCCAAAGCCTACAAAGGTGTGAGGGGCTATCATGAAAGCAAGGCCTCTCCGATCGCTGCGATGCCCAAAGGTCACGCATAAGAGGGCTCTTTGGGGGATCTCCTTGATGGCTTTTTTAGGCGATATCAGTTACAACACTCCAATCTATGAGGACCAAGTGATGAGTCAATCAAATCCTGAAAGCGAAAGTTTCAACGAAGGCGTGAAGCGCTATTTGTTGAACCTTCAAGCCAGCATCATGGATGAAATCCAAGCCTTGGATGGACAAGCGCAGGTGCTGAGTGATGTTTGGCAAAAAGAGAGCCATGAGCCGCTGCAAGGGCACGGCATCACGAAAATCATGGAAGGCGGAGAGCTCTTTGAGCGGGCCGGTTGTGGTTTTTCTCATGTCCAGGGCACCTCCTTGCCGCCCTCTGCGACCCAAGCGAGACCCGAATTGGTCGGGGCCTCCTTTGACGCCATGGGCATGTCTTTGGTCTTTCACCCGTGCAACCCCTTTGTGCCCACGGTGCACATGAATGTGCGCATGCTCAGTGCTTTAAGCAAAGACCACACCCGTGTGGCTTGGTTTGGAGGCGGCATGGATTTGACGCCCTACTATGGGTTTAGGGAAGATGCGGTGCATTTTCATCAAACTTGTAAGAATGCGTTGGCGCCTTTTGGCGAGGGCTTGTATCCTCGTTTTAAGAAATGGTGTGATGAGTATTTTTTCTTAAAGCATCGTCAAGAGGCCAGGGGCATTGGGGGTATCTTTTTTGATGATTTTTATGAGTTTGGCAATGAGGGTAGTTTTGCCATGCTGCAATCGGTGGGGGATGCGTTCTTGAGTGCCTACCTGCCCATTGTCAAGCGCCGCTCGCAAACCCCCTATACGGCGCAACAAAGAGCACATCAACTCTATCGCAGAGGACGCTACGTGGAGTTCAATTTGGTTTGGGACCGTGGGACACATTTCGGTTTGCAGTCGGGAGGGCGAACGGAGTCTATTTTATTGTCCATGCCACCCTTGGTCTCTTGGTCCTATCAGCACCAGGACCCGGAGGGTTCCCCTGAGAGCGCTTTGTTAAAAGAGTTCTTGGTGCCCCAAAACTGGGTGAGTTAAATGTCTGGAATTGTGTGATCAAACGCGTTGGCATTTTAGGCGGGGCCTTTGACCCACCTCACTTGGCCCATGTGGCTTTGGCACAAAGCGCCTTGAATGAGCTTGAGTTGGAGGTCTTGCATGTGGTGCCCACTGGGCAAGCTTGGCATAAAACGCGTGAATTGACCTCGGTCACGGACCGAATGGCCATGGTGCGCTTGGCCTTTACAGGGCACTCGCAAGACGGGCGCTCTTCTGATAAAATATGCATTGATGAGCGGGAAATTCTCAGAAGCGGCGCCAGTTACACCATCGATACCCTTGAAGAAATTGAGTGCCTTTATCCCTCGGCCCAATTGTTTTTGATCATGGGTCAAGATCAGGCTGAGTCGTTCACCACTTGGAAGGCGCATGAGCGCATTGTCCAAAAAGCACAAGTCGTGATCGCGTCTCGCCGTGTGGGCGAGTTCTCCCAAGGCTCCAAAAGTACCAACAGGACCAACAGGACCAACAGCTCCACTGACCCGTCTCTTGAACAGCAAGCAGCTCTAAGGGATGCGATTTATTTGAACTGCCCTTTGATGCCCATCAGTGCCACCGAGGTGAGAGCATCCATTGAACAAGGTCTCGATGTGAGCCAACTTGTCCCTGAGTTGGTTCTGAACTATATTCAACAACAGGGTCTTTACTCAAAGTTTTCATGACAGAAGCAGCAGAAAAAAAAGACGTTCAAAAACTTCAACGCGTCATCGTCGATGCCCTAGAAGATGTCAAAGCGGTCAACATCGCCGTGTACAACACCGAGCACTTGTCCTCCTTGTTTGAAAGAGTGATTTTGGCCAGTGGAACCTCCAACCGCCAAACCAAGGCCCTGGCCGCCAATGTTCGAGAAGAGGTGCGCAAGTCTGGTCACGGCAAACCTCGCATCGAGGGTGAGGAAAATGGCGAATGGATCATTGTCGATTGTGGTGCGGCCGTGGTCCACATCATGCAGCCCAACATCCGTGAGTATTACAATTTGGAGGAAATTTGGGGCGACAAGCCTGTGCGGCTGAAGTTTGGTGCGCCAAGACCCGTGTTTGCCCAGGCACAAGAGCCCAAAGAGCAAAAGAAAGCGTCCTCGAGCAAAACCGCCAGTAAAACGGGCAGTAAAACGGGCAGCAAGACCCCAAGCAAAACGGGTTCTGGCAAAACGTCCCCCCCCGCTCGCCCAGGCAGTTCCAGGGCAAGTGCAGCTCCGAAAAATTCGCGCTCACGCAAAGGCGCCTCTCGTGGACTTCAAACGGCCGTGGATCCCAAAACTGGGCTCACGGTGCCCGTCAACAACAGCCGCCGCGCGATTGATAAACGCCCCTATTTGGCCGAATTGCCTGCTGAGAGCCCCAAGACGTCGGAGCGAGTCAAAGGCAGTCAAAAGACGTCAACTGCGGCCTCAAAGTCCAAAGCGACCCCGCCTTCAAAAGCCCCTTCAAGAGC